>NZ_JBQGAE010000093.1:0-504 GCF_056542645.1 Ruegeria sp. AB5 | reverse complement strand
CATTGGCCGCAACCATCGGGTATGGGACCGAAGCCCATATCATCACGCCATTCTCAATGGACCTGAACGGCAACGGCATCACCGTCTCCAACGAGATTTGGGAAGAGATGAAGCCGAACATCCCGGTGATGGACGACGGCCGTCCCCAGCATCCGATCAGCGCCGAGGCTCTGGCCCCGGTCGTCGAGAAGTACAAATCAGAAGGCAAGCCATTTAACATGGGCATGGTCTTCCCGGTTTCGACCCATAACTACGAGCTGCGCTATTGGCTGGCCGCCGGTGGTCTGCATCCGGGTTACTACAGCCCTGAAAACGTGACCGGTCAGATTGGTGCGGATGTGTTCCTGTCGGTGACCCCTCCACCGCAGATGCCTGCCACGTTGGAGGCCGGCACGATCTATGGCTATTGCGTGGGCGAGCCGTGGAATCAGCAGGCTGTGTTCAAGGGTATCGGCGTACCGGTTATTACCGACTACGAGCTGTGGAAGAACAACCCCGAAAAGG
>NZ_JBQGAE010000092.1:0-515 GCF_056542645.1 Ruegeria sp. AB5 | reverse complement strand
CGATTGCATCATTGTCAAAGTCCTGACGCTGAAGTGCCCGCGGCTCATTGCCAATCAGGCGATATTCCGCGATTTGCGCGGGGTTGAACTCGACCTGAATTTTGACGTCGTTGGCAATTGGAAACAGCACGCCGGTCAATTGATCGACCAGCACTTTACGCGCCTCGCCCAACGTGTCGATATAGGCCGCCTGCCCGTTCCCGTTCTGCACTAAGGCCTGCATCGTGGCATCATCCAGATTGCCGCGTCCAAAGCCCAAAACGCTCAGATAAGTTCCGCTGTCGCGTTTCCGAGCAATGAAGTCCTTCAAAGCCTCCGGATCCGACAGCCCCACATTGAAATCACCGTCTGTTGCCAGAATGACCCGCGTCACCTCGCCATCCGACGCAATCTCCTCGGCCACCTGATAGGCCTGTTGCAACCCGGCTTGTCCGGCGGTCCCGCCTCCAGCCTCGAGCTTATCCAGCGCCGCCAAAATCTTACTCCGCTCGGTGGCCGGGGTCGGTTCCAGCACC
>NZ_JBQGAE010000091.1:0-516 GCF_056542645.1 Ruegeria sp. AB5 | reverse complement strand
TACTGTTGGCGCCAGCCGGAGGCGACGAGTTACAGGGTGTCAAACGCGGGATAATGGAGATGGCCGATATCATCCTGATCAACAAGGCGGACGGTGATCTCAAATCCGCGGCGACCCGGACCTGTGCAGATTATGCCGGTGCTTTGCGCCTGCTGCGTAAGCGTCCGCAAGACCCCGAGGGGTTCCCCAAAGCGATGGCCGTGTCAGCGGTCGAGGAACACGGGTTGGAACAGGCGTGGGACGAAATAAAGACCCTGATGCAATGGCGGCGCGAAGCCGGCTATTGGGACAGCAATCGCGCGGCGCAGGCACGATACTGGTTCGATCAGGAGGTCCGTCACGCCTTGCTTGCAAAGCTGGAATCGCCCGAGGCCCGTGGTGAAATGGAGCAGTTGAGCGACCAGGTCGGGTCAGGCAACCTGAGCCCCTCGGCAGCGGCGGATCGGATGCTGAAACTCTTGTCGACCGCCTAAGAACCGCGTTAATGCCGTCCACCGCAAAGGTGGTGCGATCATC
>NZ_JBQGAE010000090.1:0-520 GCF_056542645.1 Ruegeria sp. AB5 | reverse complement strand
TCCACTCCTCAGTGGTTACGATGAGCCAAGAACACTCTCTTATCAAATTGCCCTAGTTGGACCCATAAGCGCTGACGTCAGATAGTGCTGGCGACTGATATCGCCGGATAGTCGGTGTTGATGGATCAGGATAGGGACGGAACACTCAAAGTGCTCAAGGCTTTCCGTGAGGATCATCTAGTCCCCGCTTTGGCAGTTCATGATGGGCGACTGTCTGACGTCAACGGCAATGGGACAGTTTGGGGTGATTTGATAAAGGAGGATTTCTGGCTCATCGTAGCCGCCAAGGAGAGGAGAAGAGAAAGAAACCCGGAACCAAGCAGAGCCAGGGTGAGAAAGTCGTCAAGGATATCCGTCGTGCTACGCGCAAGCAGTGTTTAGCGGAAGAGAAGATCAGGATCGTTCTGGACGGCCTCAAGGGTGAAGGCAGCGTTGCTGAGCTGTGCCGCCGAGAGGGTATAGCCCAGAGCCTGTATCAAATCTGGTCCAAGGAGTTCTTCGAAGCTGGGAAGAAACGCTT
>NZ_JBQGAE010000089.1:0-528 GCF_056542645.1 Ruegeria sp. AB5 | reverse complement strand
GCATTCATCGTCCTACTCTCCTGCCCCTGTCCGGTAACATAGGTCGCCCATGCGGCAACAAAAGGGCAGCAGGATCACTCTTCTTCGAAGAGCTCGGTCTGATCCTCGTCTGCGTCCTCGTCCTGCCCCTCGCCCAATGGGACGGTTCCCGGCGGTGGCCGATTTTCCAGCAAGCCAGCAGCCCGCAATTCTTTCAGACCCGGCAGATCGCGTGCGTTGTCCAGCCCGAAATGGTCCAGAAACTGCGGCGTCACAACAAACGTCACCGGACGCCCCGGCGTCATCCGCCGGCGACCCAGACGGATCCACTCCATTTCCAGCAACTGGTCGATGGTCCCGCGTGAGACCGAAACACCCCGGATTTCCTCGATCTCGGCGCGGGTGCAGGGCTGGTGATAGGCAACAATGGCCAGCGTTTCGATCGCGGCCCGGCTGAGCTTGCGGGTCTCAACCGTTTCCTTTTGCATCAAGAATCCAAGGTCGGGCGCCGTGCGGATCGCCCATGCGTCGCCCACTTTGACCACGCGC
>NZ_JBQGAE010000088.1:0-528 GCF_056542645.1 Ruegeria sp. AB5 | reverse complement strand
CCCATCATCGCTCAGTCCTCCCATCCTCGGGGAGAATTGAATCAGCGACTTACCTCACGATCAAGCAAGAGTTTTTCAACGAAATAAGCCCTTGGCGCCGGAATCTTCCATTTATCCCGGGTATTCTGATGGGTTTCCGCGCGGCGCTGTGTTTTTAATAATGTTTTATTTTCAGCGCTATAGACGCTTTAAAAATGCACTTTTCAAAGAGGTCCCCTTGCCTTCTCTTTGAAATTATATGATTTAGGGCGTCATGAACGCTGGAAGATCGCAAAATCTGAAGAAAGTTCTCGACTCGGTGCCCGCTGGGTATCTCGTCGATGCCAACTGGCTCACCGCCCATGGCATAGCCTACGAAACGGATGTGTCGTAAACTTTTAGAACGGCAAAGGCCAGCGATATGCTAGACGCAGTTATCCTGCGATCTCGGCAAATAACCGAAAGCCCGACGTGGTAGTGCTGGGGAATTGCTGCTTGCGGATCATGTTGGCGACCTCGATGCCGTCCAAAGTAGCCGAAGCGGATTTG
>NZ_JBQGAE010000087.1:0-541 GCF_056542645.1 Ruegeria sp. AB5 | reverse complement strand
AGATTGCGCGTCTGGCGGAGCAGAAAGCGGCGTCTGTCGACCAACTCTCTCGCATGGATATCCGGGCACCACGGTCAGGCTTTGTCCATCAACTCAACGTGCACACGACAGGCAGCTTCATCAGTCCGGCAGAACCCATCCTGTTGATCGTTCCAAAAGAAGACGCACTTATCATCGAAACGCAGGTCGCACCGACAGATGTCGATCAGATCTTCACGGGTCAGCAGGCGACCATTCGCCTGCCTGGTTTAAACCAGCGCACAACACCGGAATTGAAAGGTCAGGTCGTCACGATTTCTGCTGAAACGACCCTCGATGAGGGAACCGGAATGAGTTTCTTCACCGTGCGGCTCCGGTTTCTGGAGGGAGAACGGGAGAAGATAGATGGCAACATCCTGATGCCAGGCATGCCGGTCGAAGCGCTGATCCAGACGGGCGAGCGCACGATCCTGTCTTATCTTATCAAACCAATCCAGGATCAGATCGCACATGCCATGCGCGAAGAGTAGTTTCCCAAGCAGGTGGTACACCGTGAGCGGTG
>NZ_JBQGAE010000086.1:0-568 GCF_056542645.1 Ruegeria sp. AB5 | reverse complement strand
CCCCGGTCCCAACCCAGGCCCCGGTCCCAACCCAGGCCCCGGTCCCAACCCAGCTCCCGGTCCCAATCCAGGTCCCGGCCCTAACGATCCCGCCTACTACCAAACCCCGGAATTCAACCGAAACGAGGGCCTGTCTTTGATTGGAGCCGATGTGCGATACGCAAAGGGCGCACGAGGGCAAGGTGTAAAGATTGCAATCCTGGACACGGGCATTGATGTCGACAATCCGGAGTTCGAAGGGAAAATCGACTTTGACCACAGCCAGTCCTACTTTGTCGGAGACCCCAAAGATATTTCTGAACCCTTCGGTTCTAGCTCTGCCAGTCATGGCACGCATGTCGCCCGCATCGCTGCAGCCAGGAAAGACGGTGAAGGCATACACGGCGTTGCCTTTGAATCCGAGCTTGTCATCTTCAAGGGAATAAGAGCACGGGGCACCACCACCGAATTGACCACCCCTAACACTGTAGAGATATGGCGTGATGCCATAAACCGCTCAATCGATGCCGGTGCGCACGTCATGAACAACAGCTGGGGTACCACCTATAGTATCGGTGGTATCGAACGC
>NZ_JBQGAE010000085.1:0-597 GCF_056542645.1 Ruegeria sp. AB5 | reverse complement strand
GCGCCAATGCAATGGCCGATGCGTCCATCACGCGCAGCCGCTTGGCCAAAACATCGTCATAGGAAACCTGATCATAGCGCACTGCATCCGAGTGTACCTTGGGGTCTTTGTCATAAACGCCATCCACACCGTTCTTGCCCATGAAGATCGCCTGACACGCCATTTCGTTAGCGCGCAGAGTCGCAGCGGTATCGGTGGTGAAATAGGGGTTCCCGGTTCCCGCGGCAAAGATGCAAACCCGCTTTTTCTCAAGGTGACGAACAGCACGGCGGCGAATGTAGGGCTCGCACACCTCATCCATCCGAATGGCCGAAATTACACGTGTAAAGACCCCTACCCCCTCCAGAGCGGATTGCATCGCCAGCGCGTTCATGACAGTCGCCAGCATACCCATGTAGTCGGCTGTCGTACGCTCCATCCCCTGCGCAGATCCAGACAGACCACGGAAGATATTGCCACCCCCGATGACCATGCAAATCTCAACACCAAGATCATGAACCGATTTGACCTCTTGCGCGATGCGCTGAACGGTGGGCGGATGCAGTCCGAATCCCTGATCTCCCATCAGCGCCTCGCCGGAAATCTTCAACATGACAC
>NZ_JBQGAE010000084.1:0-612 GCF_056542645.1 Ruegeria sp. AB5 | reverse complement strand
CCCGGCGGGTGACGATGCCGCCAAAGCCCGATCCAGCGCGCAGCTTTCGGCAACAGAGATCGTCGAAAAACTGGGTGAATTGCGCAGTGACGGAAGTGATCATGATTTCGACTGCTCGATTGGTGTCGCCTATGGCCGCGTGACCTATGGCAATGTGGGCTCGCGCGAACGGTTGGACTTTACCGTGATCGGTCAGGCCGCCAATGTCGCTGCCAGATTGGGCGAATATGGCAAAACCGTCGGACATAGAATTGTTGTCTCGCAAGATATCGAACCTGTTTGCAAACAGGCGATCCCTTTAGGGGCGATCAAGCTGCACAACGTCTCGCAACCGATCAAATCATTTGCCCTGCAAACCTCAGCCGATGCCTGATTTGACAGTTTACTTCGCAAGAGTTGAACCTCAAATTGTGCCACCCACTATCTCGGATCGGTAAACCTATGGCCTTGCGCGAGATACCGTACACACCGTGTCTGGTTGACATCAATGGTTCAAAAACCACCGCCCAGCAGGATCAGAGCCGTCTGCGCAGGTGAGATCGTCTGTTGGATTTGATTGATCTGATTGCGGGCCAGATACGTGTCGGTCAGCTTTTCGATTGCCTCACTTTC
>NZ_JBQGAE010000083.1:0-625 GCF_056542645.1 Ruegeria sp. AB5 | reverse complement strand
GAGGCCGGACAGCAGCTTGTCCTTGGCTCTCGGCTGAAGGTGATCACGCAGGCGCAGCTGAGCCTGTCATCTGTGACGTTCAGTGACTTCACGAGTGAGGCGCAGGGGGAGCAGCGGGTGTCGCTCGAGGATGCGGTGAGCCAGCAGCTGCGGCTTGGGCTTGAGTTTGGGGCGCAGGATCAGGGTGCGAGCGGCGTTTACGGGATGGTGAACCTGTACCATGATTTTGGGTCTGGCAGCGAGGTGCGGGTTGGGCCGGCGTCGCTGACGAGTGAGAACGAGGCTTGGGCGCTTGGGTTTGGGATTGGGGGCAGCTATGCGTGGAATGACCGCGTGGACCTGTTTGGCGAGGCCTCCTATGCCACCGGGCTCAGCAACGCCGGGGATGTCAGTGCTCTCAGCGCAAGCGCAGGCTTTAAAGTGATGTTCTGAGGAGGGTCGGGTCTCGTCGTTGTGATGATTGGAAGGTCAGCGAGCAGGCAACCAAAGCGGCAGCGCAGCGACCACGCCGAATATCAGCCAATTCTCCGCGACAATCCTGAATTGGTAGAATGAGCCCCTACCTGCCTTTCCCAAGCTACTTGATCTCTGCGTGTGCATGCGTCCGGTAAGCGGACAAAGCGGC
>NZ_JBQGAE010000082.1:0-640 GCF_056542645.1 Ruegeria sp. AB5 | reverse complement strand
TCAACGGGTGTCTCATCGACGGGGGGCGGGGTTCCGTCGCCAGGGCTTGCCACATGATCCCCGGTCAGCAGGACGCGGTTACCACCAGTATCGGGGCCAGCCCACTCGAGCATCAGGGTCGCATCGCCAAAGGCCTCGAAGTAGAGCGCCTCAAGGCTATGGGTACCCGCCGACAGCTCGATCGTGGCGGTCTGTAGCTCAGTCGCATGCAGCCCGTCGTTGTCGATCAGGTCCTGACCATTGAGCCGCAGGCTGGAACCGTCATCCGATAGCAAATAGAACGTGTAACTTCCCGCCTGCTCAATATGCAAATCGGTCGTGGCACGCACGGCAAAGACGTCCTCACGGCCGCCCTCCCAGATCTGAGTGCTTCCATCGTAGTTCAGTGCATTGGTGAGCGTCGTTTCATCCGCTGCGGCAGAAAAATCAATCTGCGACAGTCTCGAAGGCCTGAAATCAAGCGCGAAGAAGGCCATGCGGAAGCCTTCCGAGTTGTCATCCGGATCACCTGGTGTCGGATCAACAGGCGTCGGATCACCTGGTGTCGGGTCAACGGGTGTCTCATCGACGGGGGGCGGGGTTCCGTCGCCAGGGCTTGCCACATGATCCCCGGTCAGCAGGACGCGGTTACCACCAGTAT
>NZ_JBQGAE010000081.1:0-670 GCF_056542645.1 Ruegeria sp. AB5 | reverse complement strand
ATTGAGGCTTTGACTGAAATAACGCTCGTAGTCCATGTTACGTGCTCCCCGGAATACTGGCTTTGGGCCGAGAATAGGGCAGCGAACCAACCCGCAACATGACAATAGTCAAGTTTACACAACATAAAACTATGGTGCACAACTGCCGGCTCTGGCATAGCGTGGGACAGGGATGGACCAACCGAGCGCGCGCGCCGGCAGGAAGTAACAGGGGTATTCTCTTGTCTCACGAAGCACAAAAAGCGATCGCACGTCAGTCGCTGCTGCTGCGCAGTTTACCGGAACAGCATGTGGAAACACTGCTGAGCCACGCGATCTGGCGTCAGTATGACCGTGGTGAGACAATATTCCTGCAGGAGGAAAAAGCGCAGGCCATCCACGTCGTGCTTGAGGGTTGGGTCAAGCTGTTCCGCATGACCCCCACCGGGGCCGAAGCCGTCGTGAGCGTCTTCAAACGTGGTGACAGCTTTGGTGAGGCCGTAGCTCTGCGTAACGTTCCCTATCCTGTATCCGCCGAGGCCGTATCGGCCTGTGATGTCATGCATATCCCCAGTCCGATCCTGATCTCATTGATGAGAGAGGACCCTGAGATCGGTATTTCTATTCTGGCCGCGACCTTTACCCATCTTCACTCGTTGGTGGCGCAGCTAGAGCAACTCAAGGCTCAGAC
>NZ_JBQGAE010000080.1:0-729 GCF_056542645.1 Ruegeria sp. AB5 | reverse complement strand
CTGGCATTGGGTTCTTCAACAATAAACCAACGATTGCCGTCGAACGGCAGACTTGGGATGCCTTGCCCCTGGATACTCGCCTTGGAATGATCGAGACGTTCGAATGTGCTGTGGCCGGCCCCGGAAATATCTTGGCAGAAGTCCAGATCATTGATCCCGGCGGAGTGGTTCTTGCGACCTTTGATGGTGTGGACAGAAGACTCGATGTAGCGAACTGATCTCCGTCGTCCTTGCCTACCAAAGCCTGTGATTCTGATTGTCGCGGAAGACGATTCGCCAATCTGTAACATTAAGAATTGGCTATTTGGCCAATTTTATGTTGACGTTGGATAAATAGCCAACATACTGCCTCCAGCAACAACGGAGGTAACCATGCTGCATATCGCACCTGCACGGATCTATGCGACCGAGCCGAAAACGCATTTACGCGCGGATCCACGACAGGTGGTCGCGAACCCCGAACAATACGCGGATCGCCCGCTGCTCCGCCGACTGGCGTGGATGACGCTCATGACCGCACGCGGGAACGTGGTTGACCAGGACAGGCTCGCCCGGATGCCAGTTGAGGTTGGTCGATGAGTCGCCGCCTGAACATCGAGCGCCTGCGTGGGGCAGTGGACGTACTCAAGACTGTCGTGCCCGAGAACCAACTCTACTCGCTGAAGAAGATGGCGAGCAATCATGGTGGGAGCTTTGATCTGCCCAGCGCCTGCGTTGGTGCTGATGGTA
>NZ_JBQGAE010000079.1:0-741 GCF_056542645.1 Ruegeria sp. AB5 | reverse complement strand
AGCAATCATCCAATCGGCGGCTGGTAGGCTGCTCAGAAGTGCCCTGGCACCCGTGTAATCACTGATCTGACCGGCAGCTATGAAGGACCGGATTGGGTGACCAGAAGCATCGGTGACGGCATGCAACTTGGTGTTCATTCCCCCTTTGGCACGCCCAATCAGGCACCAGCGCCCCTTTTTTTCAACCTCAGGCTTGAAACCGTGCAATGTGCCTTCAAATACTTGCCCAGGCCCACTCGAACGCATGGTGTTCGCCTGCTCACTACTATCATGATCGCCCTGTGATCGGAATGGTCCGAAGCCAGCCCTTCCATGATCCGTGCAAACACGCCGTTGTCGCTCTAACGTTTTCAGCAGTTGTAGAGCGTCTTGGGTGGGCCTTATACTCTCTCGGAGCATCGGACCAGCCCCGTATCGGACTAGCCGACCTTGAACTCGCTTTTCAATCGCTGCTACCGAAATTCACCTTAAACGCATGACAATTCCGTTTGCGGTTGTTGCAAAAAAATTGGCGATCACGCTGCCTTGTAATGGTTGAAAACTTCAGTGGTGCCATCCTTACCGATCAGGAAAACCGAATAGGCTTCCCGCTCACTCTCCGGCCCCATACCAGGTGAGCCATAGGGCATACCTGGCACTGTCAGCCCGACCGCATCAGGGCGTTCGGACAACAAGCGCCGGATGTCCGCCGGGGGCACATGACCTTCTATGACATAGCCCTCGAGCAAGCCCGTGTGACAG
>NZ_JBQGAE010000078.1:0-742 GCF_056542645.1 Ruegeria sp. AB5 | reverse complement strand
GTTTCATTTTGAGGAATGCGCTTGAGAATTCCTGTCCCATCATGGCTTTCAGCTCGGTATCGTTGTCGTATTCGCGCAGCCCGTCGAGCATGTTCAGGGGCAGTTTTGGTGCGTCGGTGACAGTGTGGCCTTCGGCATACATGTCGATATCATAGCGCCTGCCCGGATCGGCCTTGGAGCGGATGCCGGACAGGCCGGCTGCGATGATGACCGCCTGCAGCAGATAGGGGTTGGTGGCCCCATCCGGCAGACGCAGTTCGAACCGGCCCGGGCCGGGCACGCGGACCATGTGGGTGCGGTTGTTGCCGGTCCATGTCACCGTGTTGGGGGCCCAGGTGGCGCCTGACATGGTGCGCGGGGCGTTGATGCGCTTGTAGCTGTTCACCGTCGGGTTGGTGATCGCCGCCAGCGCGCTGGCATGTTTCATGATGCCGCCCAGGAAATACTTGCCCTGTTCGCCCAGACCCACCTCGCCGGTCGGACCGTCGCCGTCACCGGCAAAGACGTTGGTTTTGGCGTCCGCTCCGGGTGCATCCCAGACCGAGATATGGGCGTGGCAGCCATTGCCGGTCAGCCCCTCGACGGGCTTGGGCATGAAGGTGGCCCGCAGCCCGTGCTTTTCGGCCACCGACTTGGTCATGAACTTGAAGAACGAGTGCTTGTCGGCGGTTTTCAGAACATCGTCAAACTCCCAGTTCATCTCGAACTGGCCATTGGCGTCTTCATGGTCGTTCTGATAGGG
>NZ_JBQGAE010000077.1:0-748 GCF_056542645.1 Ruegeria sp. AB5 | reverse complement strand
GGTTGTGTCGCAAACTTTGGGTCTGGATTGACGAGCCTGCAGATTCCGAAGTTTGTTGTCCGCGTATTGTTTTCCAACAGGTTTCAGCATGATTTCCTTGAAAGGCTGCCATTTTCCCAAGGATGCGGTTTTGTACGCCGTTTACTTCTACCTGCGGTACACGTTTTCTTATCGCGATTTGGAAGAGATCATGGCTGAACGCGGTGTGCGAGTTGACCACGCCACATTGAATAGGTGGGTTGTGAAGTTCTCGTCGATCGTCGCAGCTCGCGCGCAATCAAAGAAGCGCCCAACTCAGAGTTCATGGCGCATGGACGAAACCTATATTCGTGTGCGCGGGAAGTGGATGCATCTCTATCGAGCGGTCGACAAAGTGGGAAACACCCTTGATTTCATGCTGTCTGAGCGACGAAATCGTCCAGCAGCCACTAGGTTCTTTGTCAAAGCACTGTCGTCAAACGGGATCCCAAACAAAATCGTCATTGACAAGAGCGGCGCAAATGCAGCTGGCATTCGAGAAGTGAACAGGATCCTGAAGCGGTTCGGCTGCCCAGCCACAGTACAAACGATCAGGTCCAAATATCTCAACAACCTGATTGAGCAGGATCACAGATTCATCAAACGACGCGTGCGGCACATGTGCGGGTTCAAGTCGTTCAAATCCGCTTCGGCTACTTTGGACGGCATCGAGGTCGCCAACATGATCCGCAAGCAGCAATTCCCCAGCACTACCACGTCGGGCTTTCGG
>NZ_JBQGAE010000076.1:0-768 GCF_056542645.1 Ruegeria sp. AB5 | reverse complement strand
GATCAGGTCCATGTTGTTCACAAGCCAAGATTGCTCAGCGATAACGGCTCAAGTTATGTCTCTGGCGACCTGGCTGAATGGTTG
This sequence comes from Ruegeria sp. AB5, assembly GCF_056542645.1. Lineage (NCBI taxonomy): Bacteria > Pseudomonadati > Pseudomonadota > Alphaproteobacteria > Rhodobacterales > Roseobacteraceae > Ruegeria > Ruegeria sp. AB5. The sequence goes on along the minus strand of NZ_JBQGAE010000076.1, from coordinate 684 downwards.
CAGGACATGCGCCACTTTGGTTTTGAAAACGTCCGTGTTCTCAACGGTGGTTGGGGTCACTGGCAAGAGAAAGAGTTTTCTATCTCAGTTGAAACTGCCAAACCCACGAAAGGCAGTTTCGAACCGAAGTTGCAAACCGGATGGAAAATCGACATCGACGATTTTCTTCGTGCGCAATCAAGCTCCTGCGTTATCGATGCCCGTGGACCCATCAGCTATGCGGGTGATCCGGATGATCCGCGCACAGGTCATATTCCGGGGACATTGAGCGTTCCGTTCAGTTCCTTGCTGGATGCGGACACCGGGCTTTTCCTGGGCAAAGGTGCCCTTGAGCATGTCCTGGATACCCGCGCGCCAGGTTGGCGCGACGCTCCGGTGATTGCATCTTGTGGGTCTGGATACGCAGCGACCGTACTTTTGCTGGCTCTTAAGGAAATCGGTCAAAACGGCGTGCTCTTTGACGGCTCCTTTGCTGTCTGGAAGCGGGACCCAACGCGCCCAGTAGAACAATCACACCGTGCTTGACGTGGTACTTTATTACGACATGGAATTGAATACATCCGTTTGAAAATTCAATGTCTGCTTACGGAAAAGTGGTTTTTCTCTGATTTGGTGGACACCTAGAATAGGCGCAGCCCGCGCCGGGAGGTGTCGAATGACGAAGCCGAAGCGATACAAGCGGTA
>NZ_JBQGAE010000075.1:0-833 GCF_056542645.1 Ruegeria sp. AB5 | reverse complement strand
TAGAATAGGCGCAGCCCGCGCCGGGAGGTGTCGAATGACGAAGCCGAAGCGATACAAGCGGTACAGCGCGGAGTTCAAACGAGAAGCTCTGCGCCGGGCTGCGGAAGAAGGGATGACGGATAAGGCTGTCTGCGATGAGCTGGGTATCAGCACCCGACAGTTTCGACGATGGCAAGGTGAGATAGCGTTGCTGGGCCAGGATGCGTTCCCCGGCCATGGTCGTCCGCGTGACGAAGAGATGGCTGCGCTGAAGCGCGAGTTGGCCAAGGTCAAGAAGGAGCGTGATTTCCTAAAGGAAGCGGCGGCGTACTTCGCCAGGCTGTCGAAGTGAAGTACGCCTGTATCAATCTCCGGCGTGGCCATTATCCAGTGCGCATGATGTGCAGGCTGTTGGGTATTTCAGCCAGCGGATATTACGCTTGGCGCACACGTCCGGAGAGCACCCGTGCAAAACAGGACAGAGAATTGATGCCGAGGATCAGGCGGATCTTCGAAATCAGTAAGGGTGTCTACGGCAGTCCTCGGGTCCATGCCGAACTGGTGGCGGAAGGCGTCACAGTCGGGCGCAACAAGATTGCCCGCCTAATGCGCCTTGAACGGTTGAGGGGCTGTCCCAAACGCCGTTTCCGGGTCACGACGCGGCGCAACCCGGCCCATCCGGTTGCAAAGAACCTGTTGCAACGGAACTTTGAGGCGCGGCAACCGAACCAGAGATGGGCTGCTGACATGACGTATATCTCGACAAAGCAGGGCTGGCTCTACCTCGCGGTTGTAATGGATCTTTTCTCTCGCCGGATTGTGGGCTGGTCAATGAGCCAGCGGATGGGCCGGCA
>NZ_JBQGAE010000074.1:0-991 GCF_056542645.1 Ruegeria sp. AB5 | reverse complement strand
AAACCAACCACGACCCTTTGATCTGACTGCCTCACCCTTCGAACTGCCAACTCATCAGGAGCTTCACCATGACCCGCATGACGGCAAAAGACTTCGACCAGGAACTTCTGGATCTGTATGACTATTATGCGCACGGTAAGATCACCAAACGCCAGTTTCTGGACCGCGCCGGTAAGTTCGCAGTGGGTGGTTTATCAGCGGTCGCGTTGCTGAACATGCTCAGCCCAAATTACGCATTGGCACAGCAGGTGTCGTTCAACGATCCCGACATCCATGCAGACTACATCACCTATCCTTCACCGAACGGAACCGGCGATGTCCGTGGCTACCTGGTCCGACCAGCGGGCGTAGAAGAACCCCTGCCTGCGGTGCTGGTCATCCACGAGAATCGCGGCTTGAATCCCTACATCGAAGATGTGGCGCGCCGATTGGCGAAGGCCGGGTTTATGGCATTGGCCCCCGACGGCCTGACGTCGGTGGGTGGATACCCAGGCAACGATGCTGATGGGCGCGAGTTGCAGAAGACAGTGGACCGGGCCGAGTTGATGAACGATTTTTTCAATGGGTTCGAATACCTTTTGAACCGAGAAGACTGCACTGGGAAGGTCGGTGCTGTGGGTTTCTGCTATGGCGGTGGTGTGGTCAGCGCAATTGCCGTGGCCTACCCCGAGCTGGCCGCTGGCGTGCCGTTCTATGGTCGCCAGCCAGCCGCTGAAGATGTGGCAAAAATTCAGGCGCCGTTGCTGATCCAGATGGGGGAGCTTGATGAACGTATCAACGCAGGCTGGCCGGATTTCGAAGCCGCGTTGCAGTCAAACGAAAAGGTTTACGAAGCTTATATCTACGAAGATGCCAACCACGGTTTTCATAACGACAGTACGCCACGCTATGACGAGGAGATGGCAAACCTAGCCTGGAACCGTACCGTTGATTGGTTCAACACCTATCTGAAGTAATTGGGGTAAGATGCCAAGTCAGTCATGCGTTGTTA
>NZ_JBQGAE010000073.1:0-876 GCF_056542645.1 Ruegeria sp. AB5 | reverse complement strand
TTCACGATCGCTGGGGCAAGATCGATTTGTGGTTGCATACTGCAATCCATACCTCAGCCCTGACGCCAGTGCATTTCGTTGATCCGAAGGAATGGAACAAGGCAGCCAGCATCAATGCAAACGCCACCTCGGTTCTGATCCCGTATGTCGCGCCTTTGTTGGGCGAAACTGCCCATGCCGTGTTCTTCGATGACCCGAAGGCAGGCGAGAAGTTCTATGGCATCTACGGCGCCACCAAAGCGGCGCAGATGGCGCTGGCTCGCAGCTGGGCGACCGAGACCGCGCGGACAGGACCGCGCGTGTCGATTGTTGAGCCTGCACCGATGCCGACCGCCGTACGTGCGCGTTTCCATCCCGGTGAGGATCGGGATGTATTAACCAGCACTGCGGATGAGGCGGCGCGGATTATAGCACTGTTGTGAGAATGGCCCTGACGGGCCATGCCTCCGGCGGAGGTATTTCTGGCCAGATGAAGCGCGCGGACTAACCGATATGGGCGCCGTTTCGCCCGGCGAGGTCGACGAAGAATTGCCAGGCGACGCGGCCCGAGCGTGCCCCCCGGGTGGCTTGCCACTCGATGGCTTCGGCGCGCAGAGTTTCGGGATCAACCTTGACGCCATGAGCGGCGCAGTAGCGATCGATCATCGCTAGATATTCGTCCTGATCGCAGGGGTGGAACCCCAGCCACAGGCCGAAACGGTCAGAGAGTGAGACCTTCTCCTCGACCGCCTCGGACGGATTCATGGCGCTGGAGCGTTCGTTTTCGATCATGTCGCGCGGCATCAGGTGGCGGCGGTTTGATGTGGCGTAGAACACAACGTTTTCCGGGCGACCTTCGATACCGCCATCCAGCACGGCCTTGAGCGATTTGTAATG
>NZ_JBQGAE010000072.1:0-943 GCF_056542645.1 Ruegeria sp. AB5 | reverse complement strand
CTCAATCACGCCGGAATCGATGGTGTATTCTGCCCAATCGCCCTCGGCTGCGTCGGGCGGACTGACCAGAACCACGTTTTCGGTGGCCTCCATCCTTTCGATGGCCGAGCGTTCTTCGTTATAGATGACAAGAACCCGGTCTGCCGTCAGGCGCATCTCACCCTGGATGACAATGACGTTGCCGATAAACTCGGCCGATCCATCTTCCTGATTCACGTTCAATGTCTCGGACGTCACCTCGACCGGCAGCGTCGGGTCGGCATTGACCGAGCCGAACGCCACCTGAGCCTCTTGTGCAGAAACAGGTGTGGCTCCGACAGCCACGGCTAGACACAAAAAGGCGACACGTAAATCGAACACAAGTTATCTTTCTGCTTTTTGCGGCTCATATATCAACTTCACGCCGCCTGTAAAAAGAATATGAACCGGACCGTCCTTTTTTTCGGTCCCAAACACCATTCTTCCGGCAGTAAAGTCGCCAATCGGACCGGTTCCGTCAATCTGTCCAGGGCTATCACCACGTATTTCATCCAGCGACGTATTCAACAGGTCGGTGGTGACCTGGATGCCGTCTCTGGTGGTGATGACCACATCCCCTGCAAACGTTGCAGTACCCTTGTCTGGCCTGATGATGCCTGTGTTGGATTCGAGTGTGATCTCGCCCCCATTGCTTAGTCCAAAGCGGCCCTGCACTTCGGCTGCCGTCGGTGTGTCGCCATCGCCACCCTGACTGGCCCTTCGGGCTTCGACGCGGATTTCCTCGCCCTTGCGGGTGACACCTTTATAGTCGGGCCGCGTGACCACCTGATCTGTCAGCCGGTCGTCAATATCCTGATCACTGAACGGCACCGAGACATTGGTGTCGACGCTGCGAGAAAGAAGAAAGACAGAAGACAGCAACAAAATCGCCACAAGCGGTAGCAGCAACTTCAGGAACTGCACC
>NZ_JBQGAE010000071.1:0-1050 GCF_056542645.1 Ruegeria sp. AB5 | reverse complement strand
CCATCCTGCCGAATGGCGGCTTTACGCTGCCGGAAAGCCATCTATCGCGTTCGCAGCGAATGACTGGAGTCCGCCCATGCTGTTGAAGAACTCTGTGTTGCAGTGCGGCAAGTCGTTTGATTCACTTGATTTATCGAGATTGGGAGGATCGGGCGATGATGGGCATTCAAAAGGTTGAAGCGCAGCTGTTCTATGAGTTCGATTTGGACGCACATGTGCCGCCTAATCACGTATTGAGAGAGATTGAGCGTTTCCTCGACATGGGCGACATGCGGGAGAGGCTGAAGCCCTTTTACAGCCACACGGGCCGCCCTTCGATCGATCCCGAGCTGATCGTCCGGATGCTGGTGATTGGTTATGCGATGGGCATTCGGTCCGAACGACGACTGTGCCAGGAGGTGCATCTCAATCTTGCGTATCGCTGGTTTTGCCGGCTCGGTTTGGAGGACAAGGTGCCGGATCATTCATCGTTCTCGCGGTGCCGCCATGGCAAGCTTCGGGAAAGCGACATGCTGCGCCATATCTTCGAGGCGACGGTGGAGCGCTGCCTGAAGGAGGACCTCGTGTCAGGCGAAGGCTTTGCTGTCGACGCCAGCCTGATACCGGCGGATGCCAACAAAGCCCGTTCCATTGCGGCTAAGGACTGGAGCGAAGACGTCGCTCGAGCTGCGGGCAATCGCGCGGCCAGAGAGTACCTTGAAACGCTAGACGATGCGGCCTTCGGTGCAGCCTCGCCGGTACAACCTAAGTTCGTCGCCAAGTCGGATCCGGCAGCTCAGTGGACCCGAGCTGAGGAAAGTCGTCCCTACTTTGCCTATGCCACGAACCACCTGATCGACACAAAAAGCTCAGTCATCATGGATGTTGAAGCCACGCGGGCGATCCGACAGGCCGAGGTGGGTGCCTCGCAAACAATGCTGGATCGCACTGAACAGCGCTTCGGCATCCGGCCGGATTGGCTTGCCGCGGACACGGCCTATGGATCCAGCGACAACTTGGGGTGGCTGGTCAAGAAACGCGGCATCATCCCCTTCATTCCAGTGATCGATC
>NZ_JBQGAE010000070.1:0-1076 GCF_056542645.1 Ruegeria sp. AB5 | reverse complement strand
GGTTTTTTCACCCAGTCCCTATCTGACCGCGACGCTGAGTTGTTCGGCTCGATCACGTCCGAACTGGGCCGTCAGCGCGATGAGATCGAGCTGATCGCGTCGGAAAATATTGTCTCTGCCGCCGTGATGGAAGCGCAGGGCTCGGTGATGACCAACAAATATGCCGAAGGCTATCCCGGCCGGCGCTATTATGGCGGCTGCCAGTATGTCGACATCGCCGAAAACCTGGCCATCGACCGCGCCAAGGAATTGTTTGGCTGCGGCTTTGCCAATGTCCAGCCGAACTCGGGCTCTCAGGCCAACCAGGGTGTGTTCCAGGCGCTGATCAAGCCCGGCGACACCATTCTGGGCATGTCTCTGGACGCCGGTGGTCACCTGACCCATGGCGCGGCCCCGAACCAATCGGGCAAGTGGTTCAACGCGATCCATTACGGCGTGCGCAAACAGGACAACCTGATCGACTATGACCAGATCGAGGCTCTGGCGAAAGAGCATCAGCCCAAGCTGATCATCGCGGGCGGCTCGGCCATCCCGCGCACCATCGACTTTGCCCGCATGCGCGAGATTGCCGACATGGTTGGCGCCTATCTGCACGTGGACATGGCCCATATCGCCGGTCTGATCGCGGCCGGAGAACATCCCAGCCCCTTCCCGCACGCGCATGTGGCCACCACCACCACGCACAAGACCCTGCGCGGTCCGCGCGGCGGCATGATCCTGACCAATGACGAGGCGATCGCCAAGAAGGTGAACTCGGCCATCTTCCCCGGCATTCAGGGCGGTCCGCTGATGCATGTGATCGCCGCCAAGGCCGTGGCTTTTGGCGAGGCGCTGCGTCCCGAGTTCAAGGGCTATATCCAGCAGGTCATCACCAATGCGCAGGCGCTGTCGGATCAGCTGATCAAGGGTGGTCTGGACACCGTGACCCACGGCACCGACACCCATGTGGTGCTGGTCGATCTGCGCCCCAAGGGCGTCAAGGGCAACGCGACCGAAAAGGCCCTGGGCCGGGCGCATATCACCTGCAACAAGAACGGCGTGCCGTTTGATCCGGAAAAGCCCACGATCACCAGCGG
>NZ_JBQGAE010000069.1:0-1034 GCF_056542645.1 Ruegeria sp. AB5 | reverse complement strand
TATTTGTGCCTTTGATTGAGGCGCTGACTGAACGGCAATGGGGCGACAACTCTCCACCGCGTGAGGTTCAGGTGCAGCATGTTGCGCTGTTTGCGACGCCCGCGACAGTGTCGAGCCGTGCGTTTCAGCGGGAGCTGGCGTTTCGGGCGATCGGGGTTGATGTCGAGGCGCAAGCCTGCGGCGGGGTGGTGGACGCCATCGAAGAGGGCGACATGATCTTGGCCGAGGCTTTGGTACGCAGCCATGTGGATGCTCTGAAGCGCAAGATGCCGGAACCGCAAGCAGCCATTCTGGGCTGTACGCATTACCCGCTGATGGCAGAGACGTTTCAGCAGGCGCTCGGACCGGATGTGAAAGTCTATAGCCAGGGTGATCTGGTTGCGGAAAGCCTTGCAGACTACTTGCAACGGCATCCGAATATGCTGGGTGAGGGCACTGATGGCTTCCTGACAACGTGTAAGCCGCGCGTTGTGACGGATCGCGCGACTCAGTTCCTCCGACGACAAATCACCTTTGAAGCCGCCTGACCTAGGTCAAGGACGGCGCTTTTCCGATTCCGTAATTCGTTGACCGTCACAGCGGCGGTCACCCCATGTGACACATGAATGAAAGAGGTCTGACATGACCCACAAAATCGCAATTCTTGGCGCTTCTGGTTACACCGGCGCGGAACTCGTGCGGCTGATCGCCGGGCATCCGAGTATGGAAATCAAATCTCTGGCCGCCGAGCGGAAGGCTGGACAGACAATGGCGCAGGTATTTCCGCATCTGCGCCATATGGATTTGCCGGTGCTTTGCAAGATTTCCGAGATCGAATTTAGCCAAATCGACCTGTGTTTCTGCGCTCTGCCGCACAAGACCAGTCAGGAAGTCATTCGCGAACTGCCCAACACCTTGAAAATTGTTGACCTGTCAGCAGATTTTCGACTTCGCGATGGCGACGAATACAAGAAGTGGTATGGGAATTCACATGCCGCGCTTGGGCATCAGGAAGAGGCGGTTTATGGTCTGACCGAGTTCTACCGTGACGAAAT
>NZ_JBQGAE010000068.1:0-1133 GCF_056542645.1 Ruegeria sp. AB5 | reverse complement strand
TGTCCTGCAACCATTCAGCCAGGTCGCCAGAGACATAACTTGAGCCGTTATCGCTGAGCAATCTTGGCTTGTGAACAACATGGACCTGATCACAGCCGGACGCCTGAAGTGCCAGATCGAGGGTGTCCGTCACGTCTTCGGCCCGCATGTTGGTGCAAAAGCTTCCAAGCAATGATGTAGCGGCTGTAGTCGTCGAGGATCGTGCTGAGATAGAACCAGCCCCAGCCCAGAACCTTGAGATAGGTGAAGTCGGTTTGCCAAAGCTGATTGATGGCCGTTGTCTTATGTTCGAACTCATTCGCGGCTTTCAGCATGATGAATGCCGGGCTGGTGATCAGATCATGAGCCTTGAGCGTGCGATACACAGTAGATTCCGATACAAAATAGCAGTTCTTGATCGGTGAAGGTGACAGCCAACTCGCGTGGCGACAGCTCCGTTTCATTCAGCGCAAGATCCACAACCTTGCGTTTCACTTCGATGGGAACCCGGTTCCAGACATGCTTGGGCTTAGGAGGCTGATCCACTAGGCCAGCCTCCCCGCGCTGCAGATATCGGTCATACCAGCGGTAGAACGTGGTGCGGGGGATGCCCAGCTTGGCCAGTGTCCGGCGGGCCGACAAATGGCTTTCTTCCACGAGCCGAATGATCTCCAGCTTCTCTGATGCGGGATACCTCATGCGTCGTCGCCCCCATCCCCGAGCATGCTTTTTTTGAGAAGCCGCAGCTCAAGCGTCTGTTCCGCGACGACCTCCTTGAGGTCTTTTGCTTCCCGACGCAGCTCCTTGACCTCATCAGCGTTCGCAGCCCGCGCTGTATCACCAGCCAACCGCTTCTTCCCAGCTTCCATGAAGTCTTTCGACCATTTGTAATAGAGGCCCTGCGATATGCCTTCCCGGCGACACAGCTCAGCGATACTGTCTTCCCCGCGTAGGCCGTCCAACACGATCCTGATCTTCTCCTCAGAGGAATACTGTTTGCGCGTCGCCCGCTTGATATCTTTGACGATCCGCTCGCCGGGGCTTTTCGTTGTCTTTCTCATCGTCCACTCCTCAGTGGTTACGATGAGCCAAGAACACTCTCTTATCAAATTGCCCTAGTTGGACCCATAAGCGCTGACGTCAGATAGTGCTGG
>NZ_JBQGAE010000067.1:0-1216 GCF_056542645.1 Ruegeria sp. AB5 | reverse complement strand
ATGGCAAAGGAAAAGTTTGAGCGTACAAAACCGCACGTCAACATCGGCACGATTGGCCACGTTGACCACGGCAAGACGACGCTGACCGCAGCGATCACCAAGTATTTTGGTGACTTCAAAGCGTATGACCAGATTGACGGTGCGCCGGAAGAGAAAGCGCGCGGCATCACCATCTCGACCGCCCACGTGGAATACGAGACCGACGCGCGTCACTATGCGCATGTCGACTGCCCCGGCCACGCCGACTACGTCAAGAACATGATCACCGGTGCCGCGCAGATGGACGGCGCGATCCTGGTTGTGAACGCCGCTGACGGCCCGATGCCGCAGACCCGCGAGCACATCCTGCTGGGCCGCCAGGTTGGCATCCCCAAGATGGTCGTGTTCATGAACAAAGTTGACCAGGTTGACGACGAAGAGCTGCTGGAGCTGGTGGAAATGGAAATCCGCGAGCTGCTGTCTTCGTATGAATACCCCGGCGACGATATTCCGATCATTGCCGGTTCGGCTCTGGCCGCGATGGAAGGCAACAACCCGGAGATTGGCGAAGAGAAGATCAAGGAACTGATGGCGGCTGTTGATGAGTATATCGACACCCCTGAGCGTGCTGTTGACCAGCCGTTCCTGATGCCGATCGAAGACGTGTTCTCGATCTCGGGTCGTGGTACCGTTGTGACCGGTCGTGTTGAGCGTGGCGTGATCAATGTTGGCGACGAGATCGAAATCGTCGGCATCCGCGACACGTCGAAAACCACCTGCACCGGCGTTGAAATGTTCCGCAAGCTGCTGGACCGCGGTGAAGCAGGCGACAACATCGGCGCGCTGCTGCGTGGCGTGGACCGTGAAGGCGTTGAGCGTGGCCAGGTTCTGTGTAAGCCGGGTTCGGTAACACCGCACACCAAGTTCGAAGCCGAAGCCTATATCCTGACCAAGGAAGAGGGTGGCCGTCACACGCCGTTCTTCGCGAACTACCGTCCTCAGTTCTACTTCCGGACCACCGACGTGACCGGCACCGTGACCCTGGCGGCTGGCACCGAGATGGTCATGCCCGGCGACAACGTGTCGTTCGAGGTTGAACTGATCGCGCCCATCGCGATGGAAAACGGCCTGCGCTTTGCCATCCGCGAAGGCGGCCGCACCGTCGGCGCCGGCGTTGTGTCGAAAATCGTCGAGTAATTGGTTCTGGCGAAGAGATTATTCGTCGAGTAATCTCGGA
>NZ_JBQGAE010000066.1:0-1232 GCF_056542645.1 Ruegeria sp. AB5 | reverse complement strand
ATCGTCCCATCGGTGTTCAGCGTCAGGGCTGCGCCATGCGCACTCGTGGCAGACACAGCTGTCACCGTGAGGGCATCCCCGTCGACATCGCTGTCATTGGCAAGAAGCGTGGCTGTCTCAATCAAGGTGACAGCATCTTCGGTGATAAGATAGGGGTTTTGAGCAACACCGTTTGTATCAAAAATACGGGCATTGATCGCAGAACCGGACGTATCGCCTTGCTGCCCGTCATCGGACTGCCAGGTGACAACAAAATCGCCATTGGCAAGGGCTGTTACACTCGCGTTGCCTTGAAAGAGATGGTTAAATTCATTGACCAGGAATTCACTGACGATCTCGTTACCATCCGCATCAAAGATGCGGGCCTTGATGGCAGAGCTGGAAGCATCACCTTGTTGCCCGTCATAAGAGTGCCAGGTGACGATGAAATGGCCATTGGCGAGGGCGGTAACACTCGGGTCGTGTTGGCCGTTATTGGTAAACTCATTGACCAGGAATTCATTTACAATCTCAACACCGTTCTCATCGAAAATACGGGCCTTGATGGCCCAATCAGTATCACCTTGCTGCCCGTCGTTAGACCTCCATGTGACGATGAAATGGCCATTGGCGAGCGCTGTGACGCTCGGGCTCCCTTGAGTGTTAGCGGTGTATTCATTGACCAGGAATTCGCTGACAATCTCAGCTCCACTCGCATCAAGAATGCGGGCCTTGACGGCACCCCCAGACGTATCGCCTTGCTGCTGGTCATCAGACTCCCAGGTGACAACAAAACGGCCATTGGTGAGGGCTGTCACACTCGATGACTCTTGCTTGCCATCAGTGAACTCATTGACCAGGAATTCATTTACAATCTCAACACCGTTCTCATCGAAAATACGGGCCTTGATCGCAGAACCAGACGCATCGCCTTGCTGCTGGTCATCAGACGTCCAGGTGACGACAAAACTCCCATTGGCGAGGGCTGTCACACTCGAGAACGCCTGACCGCCATCGGTAAACTCATTGACCAGGAACTCACTGGCGATCTCACCGCCATTCGCATTAAAGATGCGGGCCTTGACGGCAGTACTGGAAATATCGCCTTGTTGCCCGTCAGAAGACTGCCAGGTGACGACGAAATCGCCGTTGGAAAGCGCTGTAACGCTCGGGCTGTTTTGCCAGTCATCGGTAATCTCATTGACCAGGAATTCGCTGACAATCTCAGCTCCACTCGCATCAAGAATGCGGGC
>NZ_JBQGAE010000065.1:0-1126 GCF_056542645.1 Ruegeria sp. AB5 | reverse complement strand
CTACGGCGACAGCGCGCATGACCAGGGGCGTGATTAGTACGACAGGTTACCGATCCGCTGGGATTTCTGCGGCTGCAGATGCATCCTGTGATTGTGACGCAATCGCGGAGATGAATGCCATCAACGGCAGCAGCACAATCACCACGGAAGGGGAGCAGGCGCACGGGATACGGGCGGTGTCCAACAACTCGGAGAGTGCATCCGAGGCGAGTGCAAAGGCTGTCATGAGAAACGGGAGTATCAATATTAACGGTCGATGGGCTCATGGGATTTCTGTGCAAGCCAATGGTGGCCTGGGGAGCGCGCTGGCGGAAATGCGTGGTGGCACAATCACCACGACTCACGGGGGGGCGTCCGCGATTTATGTGCGGATTCACAACGAGGATCACACAAACAACTCGGACAACACAAACGGGGCTAAAGCGCTCATGACCGGAGGGACGATCCATACGGAGAACAGGGTCAACGCATTCGAGGGTTCCCACGGGCTTCATGCGGACACCACTGGCTCAGCCGATGTGGTCGTGGAGATGAAGGGCGGCAGTATCACCACGCTTGGGAGGAATTCTCATGGGCTTTGGGCGGAAGCAGAGGCGGATGCGATGGTGAATGGTGTGAGGTTTGTTCCGGGCTCAACGTCGCAAGCCAAGACGATTGTCAAGCTGGATGCGGGTGCTGTTGTCACGGCTTCAGGGGCGGGTTCAAACGGAATTCGCGTTTCAGGGAATTACGTGACTGTGGATCACAACTCCAACAGCCCAAAATTTTGGTTGGGTGTAAAAGAGTTTGACGTGGACGTGGCTGGGATTGTGACGGGCGGCGCTGGCGGATTTAACGCAGATGACGACGGCGCTGCGATCCGCACGATCTCCGACGCTGAAGGCGGGGGAACAATTGATATCGCCGACACCGCCATTGTGGCTGCGGGGGGCTCTGGCATTGCAATACAAGACGGGGATGGCGACGCGGTTGTCACCTTGGAGGGGACCGTGACCGGGGACGTTCGTCTTGGCGCGGGTGACGATAGGGCCACGATTGGTGCCACAGCCAGTTTTGACTTTTCCTCCTATATCCTGGACGGCGGTTCGGGCGATAACGATCACCTGACGCTGCATGGCCGCCGGAC
>NZ_JBQGAE010000064.1:0-1253 GCF_056542645.1 Ruegeria sp. AB5 | reverse complement strand
GGCCTGTTTGCGCAGCGCACGCGGCTGCTGGCCCTGATGGTTTCCGCTGACCAAGTCCCAAACGGCAATACGGACAACATGGTGTCCCAGACATTCGACGGGGTGTCTTGGTTGGCGGGCTGACATTGCTCCATCGTCTCAATGGTCTTGCGTCTCTGGTGTTCCTCTGCTTCGATTATGCGGTGTGGGGTCGGTAGCGTTCATTTCGCGTCAGGACCGCCCAGACAATCCTCGCCGTTTTGTTTGCCATCGCCACCGTCGCCAGCCTTGGTGACTTGCGTTCCAGTAGGGCGATAGCCCATGGATCCGCGCGGTCCGGATTATCCTTCATATGTCTAAGGCGTGCCGTCATGCCTGCTACCAATAAGCGTCTGACGTATCTGTCGCCCATTTTTGAGATGCGCCCCAGACGCTCTTTGCCACCACTTGATCGGTTGATAGGCGTCAATCCCAACCAGGCAGCAAACTCTCGCCCATTGCGGAATTGATGTCCGTCGCCCGCTGTAGCGACGATGGCTGAGGCGGTCACAGGGCCGACCCCGGGAATGGTTCGCAGCAGCATGACTTGGCGGTTTCTTCGACCCTCAAGCAGGATGCGTTTGTCGTACCAGAGAATGCGGAGATGCAGCGCGACCATCTGGTTGCACAGGTTCGTCAACACATCGATGGCGACATTGGGAATGCTCGGCAGGTCTCCGTCCAGCACCGCCTTTGAAAACTTCACGGCTCTACCAACCCCTTGCGCGATCACGATCCCGAACTCGCCCAACAGTCCGCGCAACATGTTACTGAGCTGGGTCCGCTGACGCACGACCATGTCTCGGGCACGGTGGAGGAACAGGACACCCTGCTGTTCTTCAGTTTTGATCGCCACGAAACGCATCGTAGGGCGCGTGACCGCTTCACAGATCGCCTCTGCATCGATGGCGTCGGACTTGCCGCGTTTGACACAGGCCTTCACATACATTGCAGGCATCAGACGGACTTCATGGCCGAGCTTCTGGAATTGCCGCGCCCAGTGGTGGCTCGATCCACAGGCTTCCATACCAATGAGGCACGGTTCAAGGCTCTCGAAAAACTGCAAAAGCTGCGCCCGCCTGAGCGACTTGTTGAACGCGACAGTCCCATCCTCGGCAATCCCGTGCACCTGAAAGATGTTTTTGGCCAGATCTAGGCCAACTGTTGTAACCTGCATTGGGTGGCTCCTTTCCTAGCAGTCGATGACAACTGCAGTATGGCGCATTGTGACGCCG
>NZ_JBQGAE010000063.1:0-1353 GCF_056542645.1 Ruegeria sp. AB5 | reverse complement strand
GTCCGTTTCTCCAATTGGGTGTTTGGGTCAAGCTCGTTTTCTTTCATTGTATCGGATCACTGTCGCTCATCCGGGTCACGCTTCTCTTCGCAGTCTGGGTGATGCCGCGTGGGGCATCGCTGCACGCATGTGTCGGATTGGTTGTGGAGAGCCTCGCTTTGAGACGCGCTTGACGGCGCAGCAGACATTTTCGACTTCATCCACGAACCTCGTCCGGTGAGGGACGATCCCGTTCCTATTGATGTTTGGCGGTTAGATCATGCCATGCCCTCCATCTTCTCTGAACGGAACTCCGTGCCATCCGCCCACATGCGGTGGAGCAGAACGGCCAGTTTGCGTGCAACGGCAACGACCGCGCGGCGGCGCCCCTTCGTGCGCATCAACCTCATCCCCCATGACTTGATCTGCGATTCTGCCATGGTTCGCATCAGCAAAGCGTTGGCGGCAGCATAGAGTGTCGCCCTCACATCTCGATCCCCGGCTTTGGATATTCGACCGGGATTGTCTTGCTCACCTGACGGATATCTTCGAGGCGTCAAGCCAAAGTGGGCGGCTACGGTACGAGACCGTTTGAACCGCGTGGGATCGTCAACAGCGGCCTTGAAGGTTAAGGCCGCTATGGGGCCGACACCAGGAACTGTCATCATACGCATGCAGACCGCATCCCGACTGGCGGCGCGTTTTACCCTCCGATCCAATTCAAGGAAGTGTTGATACAGCACCAGCCGGGCGTCGAGCAGCGGGAGCATAGCATGAGCCAACACCTCGTCCATTTCGATCATCGGTCGGACGACGCCGTCGAAGCTGCCATGCTTAACCGTCTTGGGCAGACGGATGCCGAAGATCTTCAGCAATCCCCGCACTTCGTTGGCCAGATCAATGGTCTTACTCAACAATGCCTTGCGCGTGCTCAGGAGGGCCCGAACCCCATGTGCCTCCCAGCTCTTCATGTGAACAGGACTGAACCAACCTGTCCGCAAGATTTGGGCAATGCCACGTGCGTCGTTGCGATCCGTCTTGTTACGCATCGCTGACAGCGCGGCACTTACCTGGCGCGCCTCCATGCACACGACGTCGAAACCTTCTGCCTTCAATCCGTAGAACAAGTGCTGGCTCAAAGTGCCAGACTCAAACCCGATGCGCTCGACCGAAACGGGAAGCGCGGCCAGATAGCCCGCGATCTCCTCGATTTCGCAAGGCAGGTCTCGCTCGTGCAGAACCGCGCCCTTGCCATCAACGACACAAATCGCGCACGAACGCAGCGACACGTCCAAACCTGCAAAATACTCCATTCGAAATCTCCCATGTTCACAGTTTCCCTGTGAGCCTATCGGGAGCTCGACCTCAGTTCAC
>NZ_JBQGAE010000062.1:0-1356 GCF_056542645.1 Ruegeria sp. AB5 | reverse complement strand
ATGACGCCCGAGGAACGCGGCCATTCCTCCAAACTGGTCTATCAGTACCTGCCGTCGCGCTATGGGATGAACCCCAATGACCTGCGCAAGGCGGATGCGATCGAGATCGTGGTTGGCCAGGGGGCCAAGCCCGGCGGCGGCGGCATGTTGCTGGGTCAGAAGATCAGCGACCGCGTGGCCGAGATGCGCACCCTGCCCAAAGGTATCGACCAGCGTTCGGCCTGTCGCCATCCGGACTGGACCGGGCCCGATGATCTGGAGATCAAGATCCTCGAACTGCGCGAGATCACCAACTGGCAGGTGCCGATCTACGTCAAGGTGGGCGCAACCCGGCCCTATTACGACACCGCGCTGGCCGTGAAAGCTGGCGCAGATGTGGTGGTGATGGACGGGATGCAGGGCGGCACCGCCGCGACGCAGGACGTGTTCATCGAACATGTCGGATTGCCGACGCTGTCCTGCATTCGCCCCGCCGTGCAGGCGCTGCAGGATCTGGGCGTGCATCGCGAGGTGCAACTGGTGATCTCGGGCGGTATCCGCACCGGGGCCGATGTGGCCAAGGCGTTGGCGCTTGGTGCGGATGCGGTGGCGATTGGCACCGCCGCACTGGTGGCGCTTGGCGACAATGATCCGAAATGGGAAGCCGAGTATCAGAAGCTGGGCACCACCACCGGAGCCTATGACGACTGGCACGAGGGCCAGGACCCGGCGGGTATCACCACGCAGGACCCCGATCTTGCCGCCCGTCTGAACCCTGTCGACGCCGGGCGCCGTCTGCGCAACTATCTCAAGGTGATGACGCTTGAGGCGCAGACGATCGCGCGCGCCTGCGGTCACAACCACCTGCACAACCTGGAGCCCGAAGACTTGTGTGCCCTGACCATGGAGGCGGCCGCCATGGCGCGGGTGCCACTGGCAGGCACCACCTGGTACCCGGGCAAGGACGGATTTTAGAACGAACACTGCGCGGCTTCCTGACGGAGGCCGCGTTTTTGCTTTGAAAACAATAAACAACAGGGAAAGGAAAGCCATCGTGACGACAGATCTCGCAGCTTTCGCAAAAGAAAAAGGCGTCAAATACTTCATGATCTCGTTCACCGACCTGTTCGGTGGACAACGGGCCAAACTGGTCCCCGCGCAGGCGATAGCCGAGATGCAGGAAGACGGCGCAGGCTTTGCCGGGTTTGCCACCTGGCTGGATATGACCCCGGCGCATCCCGACATGCTGGCGGTGCCGGACCCGTCCTCGGTGATCCAGCTGCCCTGGAAGCCCGAGGTCGCCTGGGTTGCCGGCAACTGCGTGATGGAAGGCAAGGACGTCGCCCAGGCCCCGCGCAACGTGCTGCGCCGCCTGAT
>NZ_JBQGAE010000061.1:0-1367 GCF_056542645.1 Ruegeria sp. AB5 | reverse complement strand
TGTGTGGGTGGCGCCTGCATTGCAAGTGTTTTCTGCGTTGATGGCGGCGGTCCGTCAGTACCGTCGTGTGTTCGGCCTGTTGACGCAGCCAGTGTTGTCGACTGCTGGCCTTGATGAGTTCCGCAAGCGAGGTTCCTATCGGGAATACGACCTCTGAGGGCCGCGACTTTCGTCGGAGTGTCCTGGCTTTTGGTTGACTTACATCCGCATCATCACATCAAACGTCTTGCATTTCTGGCAGTTCGATCCGATCAGGCGACCGGCTGCCGATATTCCTGTTGTTTTGTCAGTATCGCCCAGATGATCCGGGCGCTCTTGTTGGCCATCGCGACCGTCGCCAACCGGAACGGTTTCTCGGCGAGGATTCTGGCGCTCCAGATATCTATGCGCTCCGGGTGCTTCCTGCCCATCAGCGCACGGGATGTCATGCCGGTGATCAGGAGCTTTCGGATGTAACGGTCGCCCTTCTTGGTGATCTTGCCGAGCTTTTCCTTTCCACCACTGGATTTGTTGAGTGGTGTCAGGCCTAGCCACGCCGCAAGATCGCGACCAGTCCGAAATTGCTTAGCATCTCCGATGGTCGCCACGATGGCGGAGGCGGTAATCGGACCGACGCCAGGCATGCGCATCAAACGCCGGGCACCGGCATCCAGCAGCGCATGCCTCTCGATCATCTTTGAATAGCCTTCAACGCGCTCGTGAACGCCAAGAAACTGGTGGCAGACCGTGCCGAGAATACCGCTTGCCAGATCCGGCATATCAGGCCGTTCCCCTTCAAGGTGGCGTTTGGCGAAGGCGATCACAGCCTCGATCCCGCTCCGCAGCACATGGCCGAATTCGCGCAAAAGGCTTCGGATCATATTCGCTAGCTGCGTGCGCTGCCGGACTGCGAGATCCCGGGTGCGGTGCAGCGCCAGGATTGCCTGCTGGTCTTCGGATTTCACTTCGACGAACCGCATTGTTGGCCGACGGACGGCCTCGCAGATCGCCTCGGCATCAGCGGCGTCGGTCTTGCCGCGCTTTACATAGGGTTTGACATAGGCGGCTGGCATCAAGCGGACGTCATGACCCAGCCTGCTGAGTTCACGGCCCCAATAGTGGGCAGAGCCGCAGGCTTCCATGCCGACAACACAGCGCGGAAGGGTCTCGAAAAATGCAAGCAGCTTCGGGCGCTTGATCTTCTTGTTGAATATCTTTCGGCCAGCGGCTGAAATCCCATGAACCTGGAACACGTCCTTGGCCAGATCCAGTCCAACTGTTTTAACTGTCATTGGGTGGCTCCTTTCTTAGCAGTCGGTAACAACTGCAGTATGGCGCATCGCGACGCCGGTGGAGCAGGAGCCACCCACTCCATCCGGTTTGGGCCG
>NZ_JBQGAE010000060.1:0-1276 GCF_056542645.1 Ruegeria sp. AB5 | reverse complement strand
CGGTTCATCGGTTCATCGGTTCATCGGTTCATCGGTTCATCGGTTCATCGGTTCATCGGTTCATCGGTTCATCGGTTCATCGGTTCATCGGGCCGCCGCTACGCCTTGGCGCACACTGCAGCACTAACCGGTTACATCATCCTGACAGCCTAACATCCGGCCGCAAGTCGGGCACCGCGTGTGGGTTAACTGACAGTCCGCCCCTGGTTTCCGGATTGGGTGGTCTGACACAGCCGTACTGCCCTCTGGTGACGCCCTATGTGGCGGTTACCGGTGCGAGATCAGCTGCAACTCCCTTACACTTTTTACCGCGATCAGAACGGACGGCGCGAAAGCAGCGCGGCCGACCGTCAACTGTGGTTCGCTTCCGGTTGAGGCTCAAACAACGCCTCCGGCCGATGCCCATACCTTTGCCCGCATTTCTACCAACCCACTGACTGCCTGACGGGCAGGGCGGTGCCTTGCCTCGATTGTGCTCAAGTCCCTCACAGGAGAGTTTCAGAATGACAAACCAGTCCTCAGATACCCAGCCCGCCCTTCGCCCGCTTAATGTCTCGGTTCGGGCTGGTCGTTTGACCAAGTTCAAGGGGCGTGTGGCGAGCATTGCACCAGGTTTGTTGGTTGTGGCAACTGCTGCGGCGCTTGTCATCGGAGGAGCGGACCAGGCTGATGCTCAGGCGGCCCCCGCTTGCGGCCAAATAATAAACGGCGTCGTCAGAGTGTGCCCTGACGCCAGCATTCCCTCTCCGGGTATCACTCCCCACAATGGCATCGAATACAATGCCGGGCCAGATGGGCTCACTCTGATGCTTGATGCCCCAGACAACGCAGACAATTACGCACCCATCACGGTGGAAGCTTGGGGTGTCTCTGGGGCGGCAGTGCGTGGGGCGGATAATACTTCAGGCGATATCGCTGTGCTACTGCACCACGGGAGCGTTACCACTGATGGTCCGGCGCTTAACTACAATAACCACGGGCTTGAGGCGTATACCGAGGGCAGTGGAGATGCGACCGCGCAAATGAATGGCGGGGATGTCACCCCGCATGCTGTCCTTAGTTACGGGCTTCGGGCGGAGATCAAAAACGCGGGGAGTAACGCCACGGCGAAGGTGGAAATGACCGAAGGGCGTATCAATAGTCACAGCGGATCAAGCTCTGGGCTTTCTGCAGGAACCGACTCCATTGGTGGCGCGGCGATCGCTGAAATAAGTGGCGGCACAATCACCACGCACGGCGGAGCGTCTCATGGGATTGCTGCGTCGGTCAACAAAAA
>NZ_JBQGAE010000059.1:0-1368 GCF_056542645.1 Ruegeria sp. AB5 | reverse complement strand
CCGGTAATGGGATGTACCGGCTGCTTCACCCAGCAGGTTAGGCTTTGCCTATTTCTGCAAATCGGAGAAGTAGTATGGCGAAGAACGACTTTGATGAGCTGATGTCGATCGGCATCGATATTGGCAAAGACACTTTCCACATTGTGGGTTTCGATCCGACGGGACAGCGGGTTCTGCGTAAGCAGATTAAGCGTCTCGCATTCGTCGCAACATTCGAGAAGCTGCCGCGCTGCATTGTGGGCATGGAGGCATGCTTGAGCGCCCACTTTGTCAGCCGGACACTGCGCGAGATGGGCTTCGAGCCTCGGATCATCCCTGCGATCTATGTGAAGCCTTTCAGTAAAGGTCAGAAGAACGACTACAACGATGCTGAGGCGATCGCCGAGGCGGCACTTCGGCCCAACCTCCAAACCGTGTCCGAGAAGAGCCAGGATCAGCTCGACCTTCAAGCCCTGCACCGGGTCAGATCGCGTCTGGTGTCACGTCGGACTGCCACTATCAATCAGATCCGGGCCTTTCTTATCGAACAGGGCATCACAGTGCGCAAAGGCCTGCGTGCGCTGAAGAATTCCTTCGAAGCGATCCTGGAGGAGCGCAAGGACGAGATATCGCCGCGCATGCGGTCGATCCTGGTCGGTCTTTACGGTGACTGGATGTGGATGGACGATCGCATCGACAAGGTGTCACAGGAGATCGAAGAGATCAGTCGCACTGAAGAGAACTGCGTCAACGTCATGACGGTGCCAGGCATTGGCCCAATGATTTCCACAGCAATGGTTGCGGCGATTGGGGAAGGTGAGGCCTTTGTTCGAGGACGCGATTTTGCGGCTTGGGTGGGATTGGTTCCAAGGCAATACAGCACCGGCGGTCGCACAGTGTTAGGGCGCATTTCCAAACGCGGCAGTCGATATCTGAGGATGCTGTTCGTTCAGGCGGCGAAGATCATCATGATGCGGCCGCATCGTTGGCCCGACTTCAGCTTTGGCGATTGGCTGGCGCGCGCTTGCGACCGCATGCATCGAAACAAGGCCGCCGTCGCGCTTGCCAATAAACTGGCGCGCATGGCCTGGAGCATACTGAGACACAAAACTGCGTTTGATGCGCAAAGAGACGAGGTTGCTATCGGCATCTGAGCCGAAGCGACCCAAAGGAGTTCGCGACAGATCGAAAGCATGGAACGGAAATACTACGCCCCCAGAATCTGACGGCCCAAATAGTCGACAATGACTTGTCCGGTAATGAGATCACGGTGCGAGCGTAACCCCAACAAGGCCACGACCCGCGTGTCGATCAACAGGCCGGATACATATGAGCGACTTCCGAGAACATGCCAGAAATCAATTGCGAACAGCAGCCGGTACATACATT
>NZ_JBQGAE010000058.1:0-1281 GCF_056542645.1 Ruegeria sp. AB5 | reverse complement strand
GATTCGGGTTAAGGCGCCTGGTGGCCAAGGCTATGCCGAAACCCGCCGGATTATGCGTGACAACAATCTGGTCACTGTGTGCGAAGAGGCCGGCTGCCCGAACGTGGGCGAGGGCTGGAGCCAGGGTCATGCCACAATGATGATCATGGGCGAGATTTGCACGCGCGGTTGTACATTCTGCAACATCGCGACCGGTAAGCCGGATACTCTGGATGCATTTGAACCGGGTCGCGTGGCGCATGCGGTGCAGAAGCTGGGCTTGAACCATGTGGTCATCACATCCGTGGACCGGGATGACCTGCTCGATGGAGGCGCCGATCACTTTGCACAGACCATCCGTGCGGTGCGACACCGCTCGCCCAAGACTACGATCGAGATTCTGACGCCGGATTTCCTGAAATGCGAGCCCACGGTGCTTGAGATTGTTGTCGAGGCCAAGCCAGATGTGTTCAATCACAATCTTGAAACGGTGCCGGGCCTATATCCTCAGGTGCGTCCCGGTGCGCGATATTTCCACTCATTGCGCTTGCTGCAGCGGGTCAAAGAGATGGACCCGTCCATTTTCACCAAATCCGGCATAATGGTCGGACTGGGCGAGGACGAGCAGCAAGTTCGTCAGGTCATGGATGACATGCGCGCGGCGGATATCGATTTTCTGACTATCGGCCAGTATCTGCAGCCAACACCCAAGCATCATGGCATTGACCGCTTTGTTACACCCGAAGAGTTTGCGGCCTATGAAAAAGCTGCATTCGGCAAAGGTTTCCTTATGGTCTCGGCAACTCCTTTGACCCGGTCGTCTTACCATGCGGGCGATGATTTCGCCCGTTTGCGCGAAGCTCGACAAAAGAAGTTGAACCAGAGGTGAAACCCGAACTTCAATCCTGGCTTACCGAAAAGCGCCATGAACTGCATCAAGTGCCTGAGATATCGGGCGAGGAACGTGGAACCGCGACGAGTATCTCGAACTTGCTTCAGGCGTGTGATCCCGATGCGGTTCTGACAGGTATCGGTGGCCACGGTGTCGCGGCGGTTTATGATAGCGGATAGCCCGGACCTACCATCGGAATCCGGTGTGAATTGGACGGTTTGCCGATTCAGGAAATCTCAAGTGCACGATACGCGTCGCAACATCCCGGAAAGGGGCATCTTTGCGGGCATGATGGCCATATGGCGATGGTGCTTGGTGTTGCCTTTGTATTGGGGGACAAGCGTCCGACCAAGGGACGGGTGGTTCTGATTTTTCAACCCGCCGAAGAAACCGGTCAAGGTGCGATTGCC
>NZ_JBQGAE010000057.1:0-1567 GCF_056542645.1 Ruegeria sp. AB5 | reverse complement strand
CTATTGAGACACCTCGAACAAAGGCACAAGATGTTGAATATCCTAAAGATTGAAGTGTTCTGAGAGCGTCATTGTTTCCAATCCATGACTGTACTTGTTAAGTTTTGGGAGATTTGGTTCAAGTCAAATGAGGCGCGGTGCCTGCTATATTTGGAGTCTCTGGGCAATTGTGGCAGTCTGAGACGATACTTACTGGACCTGTCACGGTTTGATGCCGCTCCTTTGATAGCATCTACTGCAGCAAAGGAGACTGACTATGGGACTGAAACGGACGGCCGAATTCCGGCAAGATGCGGTGCGTATCGCATTGACCAGTGGGCTAACACGCAAGCAGGTGGCTGATGATCTAGGTGTCGGGATGTCCACGCTGAACAAATGGATCACAGCGCACCGAGATACAGACGTGGTTTCCAAAGAGGATTTGAGCCTCGCTCAAGAGAATGAGCGACTTCGACGGGAGATCCGGCTCCTCAAGGAGGAGAGGGAAATCCTAAAAAAGGCCACCCAGTTCTTCGCGGGCCTAAAGCAATGAGATTTAGGTTTATCGAAGAACACAGAGCCAGCTTTCCAGCCAACCGGTTATGCGATGTCGTCGGTGTCAGCGCACGCGGTCTGCGTGCCTTCCGCAGCCGCCCTGCCAGTCGCAGACAGCGGTCTGATCTGGTCACGCTGGCGCATATCAAAGAACAGTCACGCCTCAGTTTGGGCAGCTATGGCAGGCCGCGCATGACTGAAGAGTTGAAGGAAATTGGTTTGGCTGTGGGGCATCGTCGCGTTGGTCGCCTGATGCGCCAGAACGGCATATCCGTGTTGAGAACACGCAAGCACAAGGTCACGACAGACAGCGATCACAAGTTCAATATCGCGCCCAACCTACTGGATCGGGACTTCACAGCGGATCAGCCGAACAAGACATGGGCTGGTGACATCAGCTATGTCTGGACCCGTGAAGGCTGGCTTTATCTCGCCGTCATTCTGGACTTGCATTCCCGCCGTGTGATTGGCTGGGCTGTTAGCAATCGGATGAAGCGAGACCTGGCCATCAGGGCGCTGAGAATGGCTATCGCCTTCAGATCACCACCGAAGGACTGCATCCACCACACGGATCGTGGCAGCCAATACTGTTCCCACGATTATCAGAAGATCCTGCGCCAACATGACTTCAAAGTGTCGATGAGCGGCAAAGGCAATTGCTATGATAACGCCGCCGTCGAGACCTTCTTCAAAACGATCAAAGCTGAGCTGATCTGGCGGCGGTCATGGCAAACCCGACGGCAGGCTGAAGCGGCCATCTTCGAATACATCAACGGCTTCTACAATCCGCGCCGCCGACACTCAGCACTGGGCTGGAAAAGTCCCGTCGCCTTCGAACGGAAAGTGGTTTAAACGAGCACTTGGAGCGGCACAAAAACGCGACAGGTCCATATTGAGCAAACAAGATCCGCGTGAAATCGCGAGATATCGGGACCAGTAGCTTCAAAACATCGAGATCATTGAGCGCAACTATGTCCGGTAAGTCCGGTGTTTTTCCGTGGAACACTCTGGGTTTAGACGGGCCTGCGTCTGA
>NZ_JBQGAE010000056.1:0-1616 GCF_056542645.1 Ruegeria sp. AB5 | reverse complement strand
CTGGTTGTCCAACACGTCGGAGAAAGATCTGATTCGGTCTTCGAGACTGAAGGCGGTCCCCTTGGTGACCACGAAACGGACATCACCGGCATGTGTTGTGACAGTTCACCCAGGAGTGAGACAACAAATTGAACCGGCTCGCCAACTGGTACAAGGACGAAACCTGAAACGACTGCCCCACAATTTCACGGATTGTTTTTGGGATTTCACTCAGTCTGTGCTACCGAAAGTCATTGGAATTCAGGATGTCCCACCTTGACGGGCGTAAGAATTCCAATCTCCTCTTCGGGCCCCAAATCACCCACACTCGTGCATGCATTGACCTGTTTGAGTGCCTTGAGCCCCAACCTTGGACCGCCAGAAGCTAGATTTTTCCGGCTCTATCACGATGACGGGCTGGTGACGCCATCGGGATAATGCATGGCAATCGGGACGTTGTATCCGATTGCGCTGTGGGGTCTGTCCTCATTGTAGTGCCGACGCCAATCCTCCAGCTTTTCGCGGGCATCTGCAAGGCTCATGAACCAGTGCGCGTTCAGGCATTCCGCCCGGAGCTTGCTGTTAAACGCCTCAATGAAGCCATTGTCCGTGGGCTTTCCAGGCCGTGA
Source organism: Ruegeria sp. AB5 (assembly GCF_056542645.1). Lineage (NCBI taxonomy): Bacteria > Pseudomonadati > Pseudomonadota > Alphaproteobacteria > Rhodobacterales > Roseobacteraceae > Ruegeria > Ruegeria sp. AB5. The sequence goes on along the minus strand of NZ_JBQGAE010000056.1, from coordinate 1,008 downwards.
GAAGTCGAGGGTAACGTCGTTGGCGTAGGCCCAGAGATCGAGGTCCCGCGAGATGAACTCGCTGCCGTTATCGACTCTGATCGTCTTGGGGTAGCCGATCTGCCCGCAGACCCGTTCGAGCGTCTGCACAACATCTTCGCCCCGATAGGTGAAGCGCGGATCGGCTGCAGGGCAGAGCCGGGAATGCGTGTCAACGACGGTCAGGATGCGCAACCTCCTACCCAGGGCGAGCTGGTCGTGAACGAAGTCCATCGCCCAGACATCGTTAGGCCCGACGGCTTCATGACGGTCTTCTCTGAGCTTTGCCTTCACCCGGCGCTTGGGGTGCTTGTTCCTGAGCTGCAGGCCCAACTCGTTGTAAATCCTGCGTGTCTTCTTCATGTTGATCACCCAACCCTCCCGTCTAAGAAGCACGTGGACGCGCCTGTAGCCATAGCGCACACGCGTCTCTGCGATCTCTTTGATCCGCCGTTCGACGGCAGCCTGATCCGTCCGCCGGGACTTGTAGTGGTAGGTGGATGTGTCGAAGCAGATGGCCCCACAAGCCTTCCGGATCGACACACCCCAATCAACGCACATCCCGGTGACAATCTCGCGCAAACGGCCAGGCTTCAGAGCTTTCGCCGAATGACATCCTGAAGCATCTCCCGATCCAGCGTCAGGTCCGCCACGATCTTCTTCAGCCGGGTGTTCTCGTCCTCCAGCGCCTTCAGCCGGCGCATCTCGTCAGGCAACAAGCCGCCGTACTTCTTCTTCCAATTGAAGTATGTCGCCTGGCTGATCCCAGCCTTTCGGCAGATCTCCGCGACCGGTGTGCCTTGCTCGCCCTGCTTCAGGATGAAGGCCTTCTGCGCCTCCGTGAACTTCGATGCTTTCATGCGATTCCGCTCCTCTCCCAGCCAGGGAAATTTAGCGGAAAACTCCAGCTCCGAACGATCCAGTTTTCAGGGGGCAGAGCATGAGGGTTTCCCTTCTGTGATTTGGGCATTGTTTCCCATTGGCGCACAA
>NZ_JBQGAE010000055.1:0-1808 GCF_056542645.1 Ruegeria sp. AB5 | reverse complement strand
ATTGAAGCGCTCGTTGTATCCATTCTCCCAAGGTGATCCCGGGTAGATTTGGATCGGCTTAATGCCCACCTTTCTTAACCAGGTCTGCAGGTGTTTGATCACGAGCTGTTCGTTGAGTGGAACGACAAGCGCTTTGGCCCCTACCGCCCGACAGGTGGGCCTATCCCGCTGCATCGCTATCGCAAGCCCAAGAAAACACAAACACAGGCACGGGCCGACAGGATCGGAGATCTTGCGCAGAAGATCTCGGTGCCCAGATCGGCGCTTGCCGGGTTGGATTCAAGCCTGGCCAAAGCCGCAGACGTACTGCCGTTCGCCAGCCAGGCCTTTGTCGATCCGGATCCCTATGGAGAGTTCACCTATAGCAGCCGATTGGATGCGCTGCGCGGGGTCTCGGATTTGCTGCACAAGCCGCTGGCCCGCCTGACAGACGAGGATCTGTCGTTCGTGAATGATCTTGTCGACCGCACGCTCGACAAGACGGAAATCAAACAAGGAATAACTGCCCGGTTCTCGCCTAAGCGACCGGCCGCTGAAGAGGAGAGCGAGTAATGCTGAATGCCGAGATCATGGCGCGATATGGGCTGATCAAGGACTGGCGAGCTGCCGGATTCTATGAGACCGAGAACCATCGTCAGATCACCCACACCGTCCGGGCGGGCATTGGAACCGGACGCCTGATCGCTGTGACAGGCCCAGTTGGCATCGGCAAGACTGTGTTCCTGCACCGGTTGCAAGATGAAATTGCGCGCGAAAAGAAGGTCACTGTCGCCGAAAGCCTGTCGGTGGACAAAGCCCGCACGACCGTTCCGACGCTAATCTCAGCCCTGTTCTACGATCTCTCACGAGAGAAAGAACCAAAGATTCCAACCCAAGGTGAAAAGAGGGAACGAGAACTTCAGAAGCTGGTAGCCCGCTCCGGAAAGCCCGTGGCGCTGTTTGTCGATGAGGCCCATGATCTGTATGGAAAGACATTGATCGGGCTGAAACGCCTGATGGAAGTGATCGCGCGCGGCGGAGGCAATCTGTCCGTTATTCTGGTCGGCCATCCGAAGCTGCGAAACGACCTTCGCCGCCCAACGATGGAAGAGATCGGGCATCGCACTGATATCCTGCCCTTCGAAGGATTGGGGGAAGAGTCCCGAACCTATCTCGACTGGCTTTTGGACCAGTGTACCGAGGACGACGCTCCACTTGACGAGATTATCGAACCGGCGGCGCTGGACCTACTGGCAGAGCGCCTGACCACACCCTTACAGTTTGCCGAATATTTAAACCGGGCATTGGAGGCCGGGTTCCGCATCGGCCAGAAACCAATCACGCCGGATATTGTGTCGGCCACCCTGGCCCCCGACTTTGATGACTTGGAGCCACGTCTCACCCGGCAGGGCTATTCTGTGAAGGTATTGGCGGATCAGTTCCAGTCCAAACCTGCCGAGATCAAACGCTTCCTGAGCGGGCAGCTTGAACCCGCGCGGACCCGCGAATTGGCAGAGCGAATGCGGATGGCGGGGTTGTCGCTATGAGGTCATGTGGATGGTCTCACCCCACCGATCCCAGTCTCAGAAATGTGAGCCCGTCTCAATTATTCTGAGCCCGTTCTCAAATAAAGTGGTCCCAAATCGAATTATAGTCTCAAATAATCTGAGCCAGAAACAGCGATGATCTCGCGCCCAACGGATTATGATCTCAAGCCGCTACAGCCAGCCAAGAATGGACGTCGGGCCTCAGTGGTTCAACCGGTGTGTTGGTTTGGCGTGGCTATAAAGATTGCCCGTTTTGTCCTGAAACGCTGAGAACCATTCTGG
>NZ_JBQGAE010000054.1:0-2160 GCF_056542645.1 Ruegeria sp. AB5 | reverse complement strand
AATAACTACTGCCGCAAGGCAGAGGGAATCTCGGTCATTCAGGCAGCGTGCAGAAAACTATGGACTATGCACTCACGCAGTGTGGATATTCTGTTGAAAAACTCTGTCTTGATCGAAGGCCATCTGGCTGATTCAATTCTCTTATTGAATGGGAGTTTGGATGATGATGGGACCAAAACAGGAAACTCAGGCTGAGCTGTTCTATGAGTTCTCCCTGGAGGAACATGTCCCGGACAATCATCTGCTGCGGTCGATTGATCGATTTGTTGACCTGAGTAGTATCCGCAATCATTTGGCGGATTTTTACAGTCATACTGGTCGCCCTTCCGTCGATCCCGAGTTGCTGATCCGCATGCTGCTGGTGGGCTATTGCTTTGGCATCCGGTCGGAACGGCGGTTGTGCGAAGAAGTGCACCTGAACCTTGCGTATCGCTGGTTCTGTCGCCTCGATCTGACTGATCGAGTGCCGGATCACTCTACCTTTTCCAAGAACCGCCATGGTCGGTTCCGCGAGAGTGAACTCTTGCGGCACGTGTTCGAAACGACAGTGGCGCGGTGCATCGCAGAAGGTTTGGTCAGCGGCCAGCGTATGGCGATTGATGCCAGCTTGATTGAGGCAGAAGCGACCAAGCAGTATTCAGCGTCACAAGAAGAATGGGATGCTGCACAGATCGATGCCAAGACCGCACCGCGCGCTGTTCGGGAATATCTGGAAACCCTGGATGAGGCCGCGTTTGGTGCTGCCTCGCCAGTCAAGCCTAAGTTCATTTCATATTCGGACCCTGCCAGCCAATGGACAGCGGCGCACAAGGCACCAGCCTTCTTTGCTTACTCTGATAACTACCTCGTTGATACAGATCACAGCGTGATTGTGGATGTGGAAGCGACCAGATCCATCCGGCAAGCCGAAGTGGGGTCGACAAAGACGATGCTGGACCGGGTGAAGGACAAGTTCGACCTCGTCCCCGACTGGATGATCGCCGATACCGCCTACGGCTCAGGCCCGATGCTCGGCTGGCTCGTGGATCGCAAGATCGATCCTTACATCCCGGTCATCGACAAGGCCGGACGCCCCGACGGCACCTGGACACGCACAGACTTCGAATGGGACGCTGAGCATGATCAATATATCTGCCCAGAGGGTCACGCGCTTAAACAGTTCCGCCGGAATTACTCTGATCCAAACCGGGGGCCGTCGGGCAAGGGCACAGCCCGCTATCGCGCCTTGAAAGAAGTCTGCCAGGTATGTCCGTCCAAACAAAGATGCTGCCCCAACGCTGATGCACGCAAAATCACCCGCGAAGAGCACGAAGATGCGCGCCAGGTCGCCAGAGATCTGGCCAAAACTGAAGAGTACCAGATTGCGATGAAGCTCAGAAAGAAAGTTGAGATGCTCTTCGCCCACCTCAAGCGCATCCTAGGCCTTGGACGGCTCCGATTACGTGGACCGTGCGGCGCAAATGACGAATTCCTCCTCGCCGCCACCGCCCAGAACCTCCGCAAATTGGCGAAAATCTTTCCCGCACCGCAGCAAACGCGAAACGCCTGACCAGAAAGGCGCTCGTGCCGTGCTCAGGTCACCCCATTCTGCGACTGCAACACGTTGTTTTTCAACAGAATCGACACTTCGCTGCCATTCGCTGCGCGGGGCACGAAGGCCTGCTTGCGGTAATGCAAATCAATCCCCGCACATCAATACCTCAGGCACCGCGTCGGAGAATACGCATGATGACCCCCTGCTTCCACATGGCTAGGCCGCTTAGAACGAGAGCGGGCGTGACGACGTAAAGGATCAAGGCAGTAAATGCGGTGTTCGCTGACCAAGGCGAATAGAGGTATGTGCCTATGGTCAGTCCAGCAATGATGTGGAACCAACGCAAGTAGGTGCGAAGCGATGTGGCTGTCATGGGTTTGACCTTTCGTTTTGGAACTGTCATCCAGGTAACTATGCAGTGCTAACTTTGCAATGCTTAGTTTGGAGAATATCATGAATGAAGTTGCCTACCACCACGGGGACCTGCGCGCCGCCTTGCTAGACGCCGCCGAGGACGATCTACGGCGCAGCCCCGACGCAGTGCCCAGCATTCGGGCGCTCGCGGCTCGGCCCGGCGTCAGTGCCACGGCACCGCACGCCCATTTCCGTACGAAATCTGACCTGAT
>NZ_JBQGAE010000053.1:0-2292 GCF_056542645.1 Ruegeria sp. AB5 | reverse complement strand
TCCACTCCTCAGTGGTTACGATGAGCCAAGAACACTCTCTTATCAAATTGCCCTAGTTGGACCCATAAGCGCTGACGTCAGATAGTGCTGGAACGAATTTCCACACAATCACTATAAAGCGAAATTCTGTTGTCGCGCCTTGAAACTTTGTTTCGTAATTCTTCTGAAAAACGAAATATCATGACAGCGTGAGCGCGATAGTTTAGATATTCTCTTTAAACAAAGTATCCAAACTTCGGTGGGCTCTTTGGAACAAGTTACCTTTACGTTTGAGATGGGAGCAGTTTGCGTTTTGCTGGCCTTCACCGTCTTCTTGTTTGTATCAGAAATTGTCAGAATTGACCTCTCTGCCATACTGGTTCTGGTCCTCGTCGGACTTCTAAGTTATGCACCGGGGCTTGAGAACCTGGCAGATGTTACGCATCTGTTCGATGGGTTTGCGTCGAACGCTGTGATTTCTATCATCGCGGTCATGATCGTCGGTGCCGGTTTGGACAAAACTGGCATTATGAACAAGGTTGCCGCGGTCATTCTAAAATATGGTGGCACGGCCGAAAACCGGGTATTGTCGATTGTCTCAGGAACGGTCGGAGTTATTTCGTCATTCATGCAGAATGTCGGGGCGGCCGCATTGTTTCTGCCGGTGGTCAGCCGCATTTCCTCGAGGTCGGGAATTCCACTGTCCCGCCTGCTGATGCCCATGGGATTTTGTGCCATTCTCGGCGGCACAATGACTATGGTCGGTTCATCTCCGCTGATTTTGCTGAACGACCTGGTCCTGACTGCAAACGAGGGGTTGCCTGAAGGCCAAAAAATTGATCCCTTTGGTCTATTCTCGGTAGCGCCAATCGGCGCGGCCTTAATCCTGACAGGGATCGGTTACTTTTTGCTGTTTGGGCGCTGGGTTTTGCCCGGAGATACCGGGTCTGACAACACCGGCACAGGACAAGGTACGCAGGAATACCTGCAACGGGTTTATGGGTTGCAGGCGGATGTCTTCGAAGTGATCGTGCCAGAAAACAGCCCGCTGGTCGGGCAGATACTGGCAGACATCAACCATGAAAATCATCTCTACATAATATCCACTTTCTATCGCGGTAAGACTTCTATGGTTCAGGTTCTGACCGCCGAGATCGCCGCTCCGTGCAGGCTTGCCATCATAGGAAATCGCTTGGTTGTCAAACAGTTTGCAGAGAAATTTGGTCTGACTGTTCTTCCTGAACTGGATATCTTCGTAGAAGAGTTTGCACCAACCAATGCCGGAATAGCCGAAGTCGTTGTGACACCTGACAGCAAGCTGATCGGGAAATGCCCCCGCGAGCTATTGTTCCGCAAGACGTATGGCATGTCACTGCTTGCTATTCATCGAGGAGAAGAAACACTCAGCCACGTCGAGACTGATACACACGAGTCCACTCAGATTGGACTCGAAGAATTTCATGCTGGCGACATGCTTGTTGCGCATACAAGATGGGACAACCTGATGCGCATCAAAAGGGATCCTGACTTTGTGGTCGTAACAACAGACTTTCCGCAGGACGAGCTGCGGCCTCAGAAGGTCGGTTGGGCTTTGGCCTTTTTCGCAATTTCGCTGTCGCTGATACTGTTCACTGACGTTCGCTTATCCCTTTGCCTTCTGACAGGCGCCGCTGGAATGATGCTCACGCGTGTACTCAGTGTCGATGAGGCGTATAGGGCGGTCGGATGGAACACGGTTTTTCTGCTGGCATGCCTCATACCTCTGGGACAAGCGGTGCAAAATACCGGCACTGCGGCGTGGATCGCCCAGCAAATCATGATCATTTTGAATGGTTGGCCGATTTGGGCGCTTCAAGCCGGTGTCGCGATATTGGCAACCACGTTTTCACTGGTTATGTCAAATGTCGGTGCCACCGTCTTGCTCGTGCCCCTTGCCGTTTCTATAGCCGTAGCTGCTGGCGGAAACCCAGCCGCCTTTGCGCTAACAGTTGCAATCTCGACCTCGAACAGCTTCATCATTCCGACCCATCAGGTAAACGCGCTGATTATGGGGCCAGCGGGTTACAAGGTAATGGACTTTGTGCGCTCCGGGGGCATCATGACCGTTCTGTTTTTGTTGGTTTCCTTGCTTATGCTCAATGTGATTTTCTGAACAACCTGTGCGAAAAAGTCATCAATCTCTCGGCACCAAACCGAAAATTGACGAGGTTGCATTTTTTGCCGGTTGTGTCGCAAACTTTGGGTCTGGATTGACGAGCCTGCAGATTCCGAAGTTTGTTGTCCGCGTATTGTTTTCCAACAGGTTTCAGCATG
>NZ_JBQGAE010000052.1:0-2300 GCF_056542645.1 Ruegeria sp. AB5 | reverse complement strand
TGTTGGAGGATATTCACATCCGGGGGATGGGCGACAAAGCTCGGAAGTCGCACATTCGGGCGATCAAGGATTTCGCGAAGTTTCTGGCTCATTCGCCGGACACATTGATAAGGCCGCTTAGCGTTTTGATTATGTCGCGCTTGCCTGACCGTTAGCCGCGCACTGCAATGTATCTAGTGTTTTGGTCGCCCAATCTGTCAAAGGGGCTTGAGACGGAAACTCTGAGCCTTCCGTTTCCTGTGCATGAAAGCCTCCAGGCCAAACACCCTTACCGGTTCAAGGTCCGAAACGAGATAAGGTCGCGACCGCAAGTCTCGCGCTTTATCGGGTGGCTCAAGGACGAGGCCGCAAAAACTGAAACAGACATTCGTGCCAGGTGCAGCATCGGTTAAGTTGGGCTTATTTCGTTGAAAAACTCTTGGTTGATTGAGTGGTAAGTCGCTGATTCAATTCGTCCTGTAGGGAGGAATTGGCGATGATGGGACCGAGGCAGGAAGCGCAGGCGGCGTTGTTCTACGAGTTCTCGCTGGAAGATCATGTCCCGCAAGATCACCTGCTGCGCTCGATTGATCGGTTCGTCGATCTTGGCAGCATCCGGTCGCATCTGGCGGAGTTCTACAGCCATACTGGACGCCCCTCGGTTGACCCCGAGTTGCTTATCCGAATGCTACTCGTGGGCTACTGCTTCGGGATCCGGTCCGAGCGGCGGCTTTGTGAAGAGGTTCATCTGAACCTAGCCTATCGGTGGTTCTGTCGGCTCGATCTGAACGACCGTGTGCCGGATCATTCCACATTCTCGAAGAACCGGCATGGGCGGTTCCGCGAAAGCGAACTGCTGCGCTACCTGTTCGAGATGACCGTGGCACACAGCATTGAGGAAGGCCTCGTCAGCGGTCAGCGTATGGCCATCGATGCAAGCTTGATCGAAGCCGATGCCAACAAGCAGAACTCAACGCCGAAGGAAGAGTGGGACGCCTCAACCGTTGATCCGACCGACGCGCCCCGCGCCGTCCGCGAGTATCTCGACACGCTGGACGAGGCTGCGTTCGGCGCTGCCAGCGAGGTTCAGCCCAAGTTCACATCGCATTCCGATCCGGCGAGCCAATGGACCGCAGCCCGCAAAGGCCCTGCATTCTTTAGCTATTCCGACAACTACCTGATCGATACAGATCACGGAGTTATCATCGACGTCGAAGCCACCAGATCAATCCGTCAGGCTGAGGTCGGATCGACCAAGACCATGTTGAACCGAGTAAAGGAACGGTTCGATCTGCATCCGGAGAGACTAATCGCGGACACCGCCTATGGCACCGGCCCACTTCTGGGCTGGCTGGTTGATCGCAAGATTGCGCCGCATATCCCGGTGTTCGACAAGTCCGGTCGCAATGACGGCACCTGGACCCGCGCCGACTTCGAATGGGATGCTGAGAATGACCAATACATCTGTCCCGAAGGTCACGCCCTCAAGCAGTTCCGCCGCAACTACTCAGACCCCAACCGCGGTCCGACGGGCAAGGGCACCGCTCGCTATCGCGCTCTGAAAGAGGTCTGTCAGGTCTGCCCATCGAAAACCAAGTGCTGCCCCAACGCGGATGCCCGCAAGATCAGCCGCGAAGAAACAGAAGACGCCCGCCAGGTGGCTCGAGACATTGCCAAGACCCGCCAGTACGACATCTCAATGAAGCTCAGAAAGAAGGTGGAAATGCTCTTCGCCCACCTCAAACGCATTCTCGGCCTGGGTCGGCTCCGATTACGTGGCCCATGCGGCGCAAACGACGAATTCCTCCTCGCCGCCACCGCCCAGAACCTCCGCAAACTGGCCAAGATCTTTCCCGCACCGCAGCAAACACGTAAAGCCTGATCAGAAAGGCACTCGCGCTCGGTTCAGCACACCACTTTCTGCGTCCGCAACACGTTGTTTTTCCACAGAATCGGCGGAAAGCAGAAATTCGCCGCAAGTGCAGCATTTCCATTTGCAACCCGGAATAGCGGACGTTCAATTTATAGTTTCCAACGCTCCGGGAAACGGCGGTAGATCCGTCGAAAATCGGCGATGCGTGAAGGTTCGAAAACTGTCCGATAATGCAAACTTATTGGACATAGCTGAGAGCCGCAGAGTGGGGCGGTTTGTACACTATATAGTAGGCAAAAGCGCCGCTGTGAGATAGTCTTGTGGCATGACCTATGCCCGCCAGAGCTTCAGCGACGACCACCAGAGCCTACCCCGGATGCCGTCCTGGGTCACCTCGGCGCAGGCAGAAACCCCTGAAGATGTGGCGTTTTTGTCGGGTGCATCACTG
>NZ_JBQGAE010000051.1:0-2642 GCF_056542645.1 Ruegeria sp. AB5 | reverse complement strand
CATGCTTGCGCTTTTCAGCGATCTGGCGGCGGAAGGCCTTGCCGCGCCGGTTGACCTCCCGAGCGCCTGCATCATGCAGGACACCAAAGGTGCGCTCCGGGAAGGCCTGGCAGATCAACTCACCATTGGCGAAACAGAACACAAACGCGGGATTGAAGGCGGGCACCCGGAGGGTGATCTTGTGGGTGAGGCCCAGGAGCGCATCGTCGTAGAAATAGATCGTCTCGCCACGGCGGGGGGTGTAGCTCACCCGCCCGCGATCCGGCATGCGCTCGACCTCCTCGGCAAAGGCGAGGGCGAGAACCTCGGGGTGCGAGAGTGTGGTCTTGCCCCATCCCTGATCAATGAAATTGCGCAGGGCCTCATTGGGGCTCATGCCTGCAAGCCGCCCATGCTGAGGGCGCTTGTGATACCACTCCAAGGCTTTGCCAGCGGTCTCCAGAAAGGCACTCGCATCGCCATCGAAGGCCACCGGGTCTTTGCCCTTGGCGTGGGTCTTCTTGTTCATGCGGTCGCCATCGGTCCAGCCTGGGATTGTGGCGAAAAAGACTTGCTCGATGTTGCCAAAGGCACCCTCAATGCCCGGCTTGCCCTTCGCATTGTAGGGCATCGACCGCACCACGGCTTCACGGCCCTCGGCCACGCGCGCTGCGACCTTCGGATCACCGGTGAGATCAAACACCTTGAGCCCGCCCTGCGTCAGTCTGGAGAGCTGGGTGAACCCGCCGATCATCGCATCCCAGGAATACTCGGACCCGTTGTCGAGATAGAGCATCTCGGGCAGGCCCCATTCCGCGACCATCGCCTCAAAGCTCTGGGCCACATGCTCGCGCCGTATGCCTTCACCGGGCTCGCAAAGCACGAACGTCATATGGATTTCATTGGTAGCTACGTCGTACCAGGCAATCGCCTTGGGATAGACCACCGTGCCATCGGCGCGGCGCATCATGATATCCACGGGGTGCACGTCCCCCACCACGATCTGACGTGGCAGCAACGTGGCATAGTCCCGCCGGATCGAGGGCACATACCTGTCCTGGAAGGTGGCGTTGTCTTTGTCCTTGATCGCGAGAAGCGCGTATTGGCGGTGATGCTCCACCTGGCGGCGGTTCACATTACAGAGGCCGAACTGGGTGCCTTTGGCATTCGTGTCGCCGCACCGGCCCAGCTCCAGCGCCTCGAAGGGCACGACCCGCAGGTCTCGGCTCATCTCGATCAGGCGGGTGGTGGATTTCTCCGAGATCGCGCGCCAGCCGCATTCCCCCGCTGCCCAGAGGGACCGGATATAGGTGGTCAGGTCCGCGCCGATCCCGGCCTGCGTGGCCGCATCGATATGCGCCTCAAAAAACGCATCCCAGGCGCGGGTGACCGTCTGGCGCCGGACGCCGTGATCGGCGCGGCGCTTGCGGACCAGACCATTTAGACCAAAGGCCTCATAGTCGCGCAGCCAGTTATAGAGCGTCTGCTTGGAGATCAGCTTGCGTTTCCCGTTGGGGAACAGGCGCGGTTCCCGGGTGAGGCCCTCGATCACCGCCGCCCGCTCAGGTGAGCCCTTCTCAAAGGCCAGGGCCGGGCGGATCACCTCCTGCCGCCACCGCGCCAAAGCCAGATCGGCCTCAAAGCGTGCATCCGTTTGGTGGGCCTGCTCCGGTACAAGACAGGTGCCGCCGGTCGCCACATCGGGCTTTGCGTGGAGCACGATGCCACGCTCCAGATACCAGGCCTCCCGCAGATCAGCGGGTAAGTGGTCTACATGCGCTTGAGGTGCTCGACCTCCAGCACCGCCACGCCCGATTTCAACTTCTCTGACAAGAAGATCGACACCGCGCCACTTGCGCGACTGCAGGGCTTTGCTGACCGCCTGTTTGGATACCCCAGACAACTCGACCAGGTCATTCATCGGCAACCATTTTTCGTGGTTGACCAATGGTTGACCAACAGGTTGACCAACGGCTTCTAGCGGCGGATTGGTCAACCCCGAGGCGTTGGCCTCAACCAGTTCGAATTTGCGCGATGCCTGCCCCATGGCTTACACCGCCACCGTCTCGGGGCGCCCGCCCCTTCTCCGGCACCGGGGACGCGTTCCGTGACGCGTTCCCTCGCTCAGCACCGCATCGCGGGGTGCCATGCGCTTCCGGCGTTTGAGGCGCGCCTGGCCCGTGTCGTCCCCAGATTGTCCGCAGGTAGCCACGGGAGTGGTGCTGGTGTGGATGTTCTGCTTCCCACGCCCGCCGAGGTCTGAGGCGCGACATGCGCCAACGATGATCTCACATAGAACCGCTCCGGGCTGGAACGGCTTGCTTCTTGCTGACATAGTGTCCTCGCAATGCTGGGGTGCGTCGGTATGTTGTAATATCACAAATAAGACCAAATGCTCCTATAATCAAGCGACATAAGAACAAATGGACATAAATGAGCGACTAAAAGAGGCCGTATCTGCTAGCGGTTTGAGTTTGCAGGATTTTACCAATAAGATCGGAGCGAACTACCGAACCATGCAGCACTATCTCTCGGGCTCCAGGATGGTGAGCGCTGAGCTTTTAGCAGCAATGGCGGAGCATTTGGACATATCACCAACGTGGCTTCTAACCGGGCGAGGCGCCCGATTGATCACGGAGAGTGTCGGAGCAAATGCTCATGAG
>NZ_JBQGAE010000050.1:0-2772 GCF_056542645.1 Ruegeria sp. AB5 | reverse complement strand
TTCTACGACCTCTATCTCGATCGCGGATCTGAATGTCCCTACGACCCCTCTGTCACTGAGCGCATTCTCACTGTTTTTGAACCCATCGAATACTGAAACCCGACCGGAGCGGAAGCCCCGTGAACCAACAGGGTACGACAGGAGACAACCAATGGCATTCCAAAACGACACCAACAAAGGCAGCGTTGAAAAGATGGTGGTCAGGCTGCGGCGCATCGCGAAATCCGCCGCCTCTAACAGCGCCGATACTGATGCAATGGCAGACATGTTGCGCCCCCTTACCGACGAACTGGCCAAGATGGGCGTTCTGACAGGCGCGGATCAGATGACAGAACCGCAGCCGCCCGAGGTCGCTGCCCTGACAGCTGGTCAACGCGCTGCACTTGTCCTCGCCGATCAGGCATCGCTGAGAGAACTGATGGCTTCGCTCATCGGGCGTCTTGATGCACATGCCGACGCGTTAAAGGAAGCGCCCTGACCGCCCCGGCACTCACCGCAGTCTTACCACCATTCCATACGATTGAAGTGGAGGCACTTATGCAAGTCACCATATTGGATCGCGCCCTGCAGCGCCGCCTTTGGGGCAACGGCTATCAAAGTATCACGCAGATTATCAAAACCGTTGAGATCACCAATACCTGTCCCTTCTGTGGCAAGCCTAGAGGGAAACCGGTGTTTCGACGCTACTGCGAGGATGGTGAGTGGTACGAAATCCAGACATGGGAGAACCCTTGTGGCCATGTCGATATGTACGACGCCGTGATCGAAGAAGCCCGCCAGCTCAAGCTTTCGCAAACCGCTACGAACGGAGGCGATCATGACTGACTTAGCGCCAGGCGACCGCAGCCGCGCCGATCCCATGGGGTGTGGCGTGGATCCGGTCGCGTACGAAAACGACACCCTGCGCGCTCCCACCGATGGCGGTGCTGCACATTGCAAGGGCTTCCTGCTCGAGGACAATCCTTTTCAGAGTGGTCGGGTTGACGACCGTTTGGCCGCAGACTGGGTTCGGGACTGGGAGGCTCGCCATCGGTTCGCGCTCGACAACGGGATGCATGCAGAAGTCGGGCGAGTGGCCTGTCTTCAGCATCTCCGCAATAGTCGCACCCGCTGGCAGGGAGGGATCGAGCCATGAGGTTCAAGATGTGGCCCCGTTTTGCCTTCGAAGACACACCCCGCAAGCGTGCCGCCTTGCGCCGCAAACAGCAGAAGGAACGCGAGGCTTTTCCATTGCTGGCCAATCAGATCGCAGAGCAGCAACCCAGTGAAGATGAGGTTATGTTCAAACGCGCAGTGGATTGGGAACGGCAAGAGAAACGCAGCCGGAAACAACGTGCCGATAAATGGCGTGAGGCAAGGTGTCTCATAGCCGCGTATTCTTCTAATGAAGCAGCCGCACTGCGCCATGCATGGAACTGTGCGCCATACCCCGCCGATCCGGTCTACCTGCTGGGTTTTCTTCATAGGTATTCCATTGGGCGCTTCACCCTTGATACCTTGCCCTTTGATCTCGTTCCGTCAGATCCGCATGGCCACCGTAAGCACCAATCCGAAATATCCGTTCTAAAAGGTCCGATGACATGACTGCAAAATCCACGGCACTTTCAAGGAAGGCCACGCGCATCTGGAAATCGGCCCAGCTCTATGTTGGGTTTCACCGCGACCAGAAGGGCAAGAAACGCGACTCCGCCAAGGTTTGGCCGCCGAAGAACGCAAATGTTACGATCCACCCAAACCCGGCCGAGCAAGAGGCTTTTGTTGTTCTGAAATCAAGCGGCAACAGTTTGTCGGGCGATGTTCAGGTCAAGTTCCGGTCTGACAAGATCATCGCGCGGCGGGACAGCGATGACGGTTGGCTGGGTGTGCAGATCGAGCCGATGGCCGTTGTGGTACAGATCGCAGACGGGACGCGGATCAAGGTTTGGTATGATGGCTCTGTGACACGCGCGACGGCAGAGGATCGCACCACAATCGAACTTGATGGATCCGTATTCAAGCGTACCGAGTTCGCGCAGGCCTACATGTCTGGGGACGGTACAGAAATGGGTACCGAAACCGCCACGCACTATGCTTCGATCACAGATAGCGGAGTGCAATCCTCGCTCGACGATGACTGGCAGCCGGAGTGAAGGATTTTGGCGGAGTCAGTGTTGCAACCAAGTAGAAATGTCACCGGGTTTGCAAAGCAGAAGTGTCACCACAGAGCGCGACGGAAGCAAGGCTTAGCAGCCCGGCGACCTCAGATATCGCAGGGCTGAAAAGCCTTGCGGGGGTCAGCGGAAGGCTTTGGTCTTTCGGCTATGCCTCGACAAGTGACCAATGATTGGTTTGAGTGCACCGTGTGAATGATCTTTCCGCTACTCTGCTTCTTACCTATTCGGTAACAACGGTCCTGAAGCTGCTTTTGATATGGTTTTTGCTGAAAATGCTCGACCGTTTCACGAACGCGGGACTTGTTGTTTTGTTTGGTTTGTCGGTTTGTCTGTATCACGCGCAGGCAATTTATCGCGGCAAGTTACTATGTGACGATCCGCGTGGCTGGGTCGACTTTCCGGATCTTCCCGCGGCTGTGAACTGGGTTATCTCAGCACGCGATTGCCCCGCACCTATTGGTCAACCCTTTGATTGGGTATTTTTTAACATCACCGGTCCGATCTCGATTGCTGTGACTGTACTGCTGGTTCTACGACCTCTATCTCGATCGCGGATCTGAATGTCCCTACGACCCCTCTGTCACTGAGCGCATTCTCACTGTTTTTGAACCCATCGAAT
>NZ_JBQGAE010000049.1:0-2803 GCF_056542645.1 Ruegeria sp. AB5 | reverse complement strand
AAGTCGTTCTTCGCCATACTACTTCTCCGATTTGCAGAAATAGGCAAAGCCTAACCTGCTGGGTGAAGCAGCCGGTACATCCCATTACCGGATGGAGTGGGTGGCTCCTGCTCCACCGGCGTCGCGATGAAAAACCCAAACATGCACATCTATCAATTTGGCGGTTATGAAGCCGGGGCTTTGAAACACCTGATGGAACGTTGTGCAACGCGCGAAGATGAAGTGGACAATCTGCTGCGAGGCAAGGTTCTGGTCGATCTGTTGACCGTCACAAAACACGCTATTCGAGCAAGTGTTGAAGGCTATTCATTTAAGAAACTTGAGCCTTTCTGCGGATATGAGCGCAAGGTTTCATTGCGGGATGCCAACATGGCTCTGACGAGAGTGACCGCAGGCTTAGAACTAGACGACATTCCATCCATTGATGAAGACACAATGGCGGTTGTCGCAGCTTACAATTCTGATGATTGCTTTGCGACGAAGAGCTTGCGAGATTGGCTGGAAGATTTAAGAGCTTCAAGAGTGGCAGACGGTGCTGAAATCCCGCGTCCTGAGCCTGGGCAGGATGGCCCAAGCGAGGAGCTTAGCGAACAGCAACAGCGCGTTCTGGCTCTTATTGAACAGCTTAAAAATGACATCCCCGTTGATCCTGAAGAGCGCTCGCCAGAACAGCAAGCGCGCTGGATATTGGCATTTATTCTTGATTGGCATCGCCGTGAAAACAAAGCTGCGTGGTGGGAAAAGTTCCGACTTCAAGCATTGAGCGGCATCGAACTTCTGGAAGAAAAGGCTCGCATTGGTCGCCTGCAATTGATCGATGTTGTTGAGACATCCAAAACCGGAATCCCCACGCATCGCTATAGATTTGATGCGCAGGATACAGATATCAGAGGCGACGAAGGCCTGCATAGTGTTGGCGGCGATAAAATTGGTACGTCTGTTGCGGTATCGTCAGAAAATCAAACTGTCGATATCAAGAAGTCAAAAGCGACTGCCGATGTTCATCCCGAAGCCGTTTTCGCACACAAATTCATGGATCCTAAGGAACAGGCGGCCTCGCTATTTCGCCTAGGTGAATACCTTGCTGAACACAGCATCGAAGGTGATGGCCCTTATTAAAGCGCGCGGGAAACATTGCTTCGGGCACCGATGGAAATTGGAGACGAGCCCTTCCAAGCGGATGGCGAAGGAACACTCGATGCAGCATTGCGTGTTGCAAGGGAAATGAATGGCGGCGTGCTACCTATTCAAGGACCTCCGGGGACAGGTAAATCTTTCACTGGAGCGCGGATGGTCTGCGAGCTTGTACGGCAAGGTAAGAAGGTGGGGATAAGCGCAAACAGCCACAAAGTGATCCGCAACCTGGTTGATAAAGTGATCGAAGCCGCGCCATAAATGGGCGTCGATCTGACCTGTCTTCAAAAGCCGGAGCAGGGTAACAAAGAGGCCGACGGACCGAACCTCATCTTCGTAATAAACACTGATGACGTTTTAGGTAAGCTTGCTAGAAGTGACGCTCAGGTTGCTGGTGCGACCCACTTCTTCTGGGCAAGAGAAGACGCTTTTGAAGCCGTTGATGTGCTTGTTGTTGATGAAGCCGGTCAGATGTCCCTTGCTAATGTCTTGGCCGTTTCCCAAGCAGCACAAACGGTGATCATGCTGGGTGATCCACAACAGCTGGAACAGCCAACGCAAGGAACGCATCCAGATGGAACAGGCGTTTCAGCACTGGATGATTTGCTTGCCGGTCGACAAACTATTGAGCCGAGCCAGGGTCTTTTCCTTGGAACGACCTATCGCCTCCACCCTGATATCTGCGCGTTTAACTCCGAGCTTTTCTACGAAAGCAAACTGCATGCATTTGAGGGATGCGAGCAGAAACTCGTTCAAACTATGAGCATTGCTTCGGGCGCTGGATTGCGCTTCCAACCGGTAGCGCACAGTGGTAACACCAGTTCGTCCATTGAAGAGGCCGCCACAGTCAAATCCTTGGTGGAAGACATTCTGGACCAAGGCGCTGCATGGACGGATCGCTATGGAGTGACCAAGCCAATCACGCTTGAGGATATTCTGATAATTGCGCCGTACAACGCGCAAGTGATTGAAATTCAAAAGCGCCTGCCGACTGCATGGGCTGGAGCCGTTGATAAATTCCATGGTCAGGAAGCACCGATTGCGATCTATTCTATGGCAACGTCAAGTCATGCGGATGCGCCTAGAGGCATGGAATTTCTCTACAGCGGGAACCGCTTCAATGTTGCATTTTCTCGGGCGCAGTGTCTGGCCATTTTGGTCGCGTCGCCCCAAGTTTTCGAGGCGGATTTTCAGACACCACGTCAAATGCAGTTGATCAATGCATTCTGCCGGTATCTTGAGATAAGTCAGGAACTCGGGATTTGACGTTATTACAAACTGCAACAACGCTTTGACCATTTTTAAAATACAAGACAAGCTTCAAGCTGAATGTATCTCTTAAGGCGCTATGCTTGAGAGCGTTACAACGGCACCCCTCGAAGGAACCTATTTTTCCGTCTTGCAACCGGTAAACTGTGAACGTCCATTGTTGCTCAGTCTTTTCGACGCCGCTGTTTGACATCGTTGATTTCGTTCTTCGTCTGGATACGTCTATTGGCAACGGCCCTGAGCGGACCTTTGGCTAGAAAGTCTTTGCTGCATTGCGGCTTCCCCAAAGCATGCGTAATTGGGCTGACGGTGAACTGAGGTCGAGCTCCCGATAGGCTCACAGGGAAACTGTGAACATGGGAGATTTCGAATGGAGTATTTTGCAGGTTTGGACGTGTCG
>NZ_JBQGAE010000048.1:0-2907 GCF_056542645.1 Ruegeria sp. AB5 | reverse complement strand
GCCTGCCTGCTGGCCAACACACTCACCGCCTGCTGCCGCGCAAACCAACTGCCAGAACCAGAAGGCCTAACCGCGTGATACTAAATGCCGGTCTTCCAACCGGCGGCAGCACATCTGTACGTGCCAGCGCTCAACAGTATTGGCACTTTGCGGGCCGCGCCCTGCGGATGGTCCTCGTGTCTATCGGTCACTCCAGAGCGAATGCCGTACGCGTTCGCGCCGTGATCACCCGCGCGGCACAGAATGGCATGGCGATGGATCAGCAGTTCTGGGGCAAGGACATGACGCAGGATGAATGTCGGATTCAGATGAAACAACTGAACGACGCGGTAGATATCTATGCTGTCCTGCTCTTGCCCGACGCGCCTGCGCATATTGATGTTTTCAGTCTGCGGGGTGAATTGAAGGGACACAAGGATCTAATGCGCCCCGGCGCATGGCACCATCCCGGACCAGTTCGCCCGGGCGAGGTTGATTGCGTGTTGAACAGCGCGATTTCTGCCCATCAGGCACATAGCGCCGAGATGAAAAAAATGGGTTCTCAGATCGCGAGATAGCCGATTCCGGCAAAAGCGATGAAACATCCAAGCCATTGAGAAGTTGACATTTTTTCTTGCAGGACGGCCCAGGCTAAAACAACTGTCAACAATCCGAAGATCGAGGCTGCGACGGATGCGTATTGGGCGTTTGGCAACCCTCCGGCGGATACCACGCACAAAAGCGCCACTGCATCGAGCGTACCCATCAAGCACAACAGGGGCAGGGCCTTTGCGCCCGGCCAAAGCGACTTGCGGCATGCAAAGGCGATAACTGCAAGCGCAGGGATCGCGGTTAGCCGACCGACCAGCGAAACGGTGAACTCGTCGCCCAGTTCGGCTGCATACTGTCCCAAAGCAAATGTCGCTGCAAACCCAATTGCAGCAAGTATCGAAAAGGCAATCGTCGGCCCGGCTGCCGGGAATTCCGTTCCATCGCTTTCGGATCGGGCCGATACAATGGATACGCCAGTGCCAATTGCAATGATCGCCAGCCAATGCCAGATGCTGACTTCGGAACCGCGCCATATCGCAAGAGTGACCGACAAGACCGGGTAACTGGCGACAAGCGGCGCGACCAGACGGACAGGCCCGCGCTGAAACGCAGCATACATGCTAAGGCCAGCCAGCAAATAGAAGCCGCCCGCTGCAACTGCGTAGGACACTGCCTTGGCAGACATCGGTTCGAATCCAACCCAGACCGCCATAAGGGAAAACTGCAACAGAGCCCCGGCAACCAGCACAGCCATCAACGCGGCTATGACGCTCACGGACTGGCTGACATATCGCACGGCAAGATCGTGAAACCCCCAGCACAGTGCTGCCAGTAGACCCAAGGCAAGTGCGCTCACCCGGTCGCCCCCGGTGCTTGGGTGTCCCGGAATATCTCGTGTCCATTCGTCAATATTGACCGCGCCATGATGTCACTGGTGATAAACTTATTTTCCTGATATGCAATAATTATTGATGGCGGCAACTCGGAGAAGAGACTTATGTCATCGGCTTTGGACCAACTTGGTGGCGAAGAACAGCTTCGGGCTCTTGTCGAACGATTCTACGATCGCATGGAGACGGACCCGGCGGTGCATTCTTTGCACAGGCTACATTTTCGGGGCCATGGACTATCGCACACAAGACAGGCTCAGTTCGAATTTCTGAGCGGGTTTCTGGGCGGCCGGGCATATTATCGTGAGCGATTTGGTCATATGGACCTGCGGGAAATCCACGCGCATGTGCCGATACGTGAAGCCGATGCCGAGCTTTGGCTCGATACCTTTGACGCAGCGTTGGCGGATTGCGGATTGGACGGCCCAGTGGTGGACAAAATGCGCACAACATTGCGCCGGGTGGCCTTGATGCTGGTCAACAATGTTCCCGACTGGAGGGTTGAGACCGACGGCGGAAAGAACCTTGAGGTTCACAACTGATCCGATGTGATCAGATCTGTCGCAATCTGGAATAGATACTGGACGTCATCCTGAATTGATTGTCAGCTATTTTGTCGCTGTTACAGACCATTTCCGTCACCGCATCCGCAGATCCTAGCCAATCCACGGCGCATTGATGGTTGGCGGGATCGCTCATCCACGAGTGAATCGTGCCCTGAACAAGTTCGGGATGAAATTGCACGCCCCAGGCACGGTCTGAGACCCGCAAAGCCTGAACAGCACAGGTATCAGACCGTGCCAGAACTGATGAATCGGCTGGCAGATCAACTGCTTCAACACCGTGCCATTGAAGCACCGGGAATTGATGGGGCAGGGGCTCGAACAGCGGATCATCGCGCGTGTTGCCGGTCAGTTTGATAGAAAGCACACCGATTTCGGGCTTTTGCATGGAGGCACATTTCCCACCCAGCGCATCCACCAGAAGTTGGTGGCCCAGACAAATACCAAAATACGGACGTTTGATGTCTTGAACCCAGGTCCTGATCGCTTGTTTTTCAGGCACTAGCCATGGATGCGCTTCGGTTTCCCAGACGTCCATCGGGCCGCCCAGAACCAAGAGCAGCTCAAATTCTTCAAGCTGCGGGATCGGTTCGCCATCATACAGATGCACAACTCTGGCCGTATCACCACATGACGAAATGTGTTCCAGAAACGCTCCGGGGTTTTCACCGGACGTATGCTGGAAAATCAGGACGTTCACGAGGTGCGGGTCTCCGTCTGAGCGTCGGTATTGGGGCGGCAGTGGTCTGCAGCCCCAAAGTTTCTTAGATATCGAGGGTGTGGTCCTTTTCCCAGCGTGAGAAATGGCTGACGAATGAGTTCCATTCCTGGAGTTTCATTTTGAGGAATGCGCTTGAGAATTCCTGTCCCATCATGGCTTTCAGCTCGGTATCGTTGTCGTATTCGCGCAGCCCGTCGAGCAT
>NZ_JBQGAE010000047.1:0-3000 GCF_056542645.1 Ruegeria sp. AB5 | reverse complement strand
CCGGCATTTAGTATCACGCGGTTAGGCCTTCTGGTTCTGGCAGTTGGTTTGCGCGGCAGCAGGCGGTGAGTGTGTTGGCCAGCAGGCAGGCGATGGTCATCGGGCCGACGCCGCCCGGAACCGGGGTGATTGCGCCCGCGCGCGCGGCGGCGCTGGCGTAGTCCACGTCTCCGACCAGCTTGGTCTTGCCATCGCTTTCGATCCTGTTGATGCCGACGTCGATGACGGTGGCGCCTTCCTTGATCCAGTCGCCCGGAACCATCTCGGGGCGGCCCACGGCGGCCACAACGATGTCGGCGCGGCGCACGACATCCGGCAGGTCCTTGGTGCGCGAATGCGCGATGGTCACGGTGCAGCTGTCACCCAGCAGCAGTTGCGCCATCGGCTTGCCGACGATGTTCGACCGGCCGATCACAACCGCATCCAAGCCCGACAGCGACCCGTGATGGTCCCGCAGCATCATCAGGCAGCCCAGCGGCGTACAGGGCACCATCGATTTCTGACCGGTCCCCAGCAGACCCACATTCGAGATGTGGAACCCGTCAACATCCTTGGCCGGGTCGATCGCGTTGATCACCAGATCCTCGTTCAGATGCTTGGGCAGGGGCAGTTGCACCAGAATACCGTGCACCGCCGGATCGGTGTTCAGCTTGTCGATCAGGGCCAGCAGATCCGCTTCGGACGTGTCCACATCCAGCTTGTGCTCGTACGAGTTCATGCCGACCTCGACGGTCATCTTGCCTTTGGACCGGACATAGACCTGGCTGGCCGGATCCTCGCCCACCAGAACCACGGCCAGACCGGGGGTGATGCCGTTTTCCTCTTTCAGCTTTGCAACCTGATCGGCCACCTGCGCGCGCACTTTGGCGGCAAAGGCCTTCCCGTCGATAACCTGCGCTACCATCCTTTGGTCCCTTCCTTCAAAACCCAAACGGGCGCAGAACGCGCCCGGTCTTTACTCGGGGCCGAGCACACGTTCCTCACGTGCAATCGACCAGTCAATCAGAATGCGCCAGAGCTTTTCGGCAAGATCGGGGTCCATCCCCGCCGCTTCCGAACTGGCGCGCACCTTTTGCACCACGTCCTCGACCCGGTCCGGGATACGGGCGGGCAGGCCCTCGCCCGGCTTCAGCTCAGACGCGCGATCAATATAGCTTGCGCGCCTCACCAGCATCTCGATCAGCTGGCGGTCCAGCTTGTCGATCTGAACCCGCAGATCCTGCATCGAATGGCAGTCTTGCGGCGGTGTCAGAGTGGGCATGTTCGTCTCCTCATGGCCCGGGGCACTCCCCGGACCACGAGATGTCTTATTCGGCGGCTTAGAACAAGCCTTCGATCTCACCTGCGTCATTGAGGCAGATGGTTTCGGCTGCCGGCTTGCGCGGCAGACCAGGCATGGTCATGATCTCACCGCAGACAACCACGATAAAGCCCGCGCCCGCGCTCAGGCGCACCTCGCGCACCGGAACCGAATGGCCGGTGGGCGCGCCGCGCAGGGACGGGTCGGTCGAGAACGAATACTGGGTTTTCGCCATGCAGACCGGCAGGTTGCCATAGCCCGCCTCTTCCCACTCGCGCAGCTGGTTGCGGATCTTGTTGTCGGCCAGAACCTCGTCCGCGCGGTAGATGCGCTTGGCAATGGTCTCGACTTTCTCGAACAGTGGCATGTCGTCGGGGTAGATCGGCGCAAAGTTCGCAGTGCCGCCTTCGACGATTTCCACAACCTTCTCGGCCAGCGGAGCCGAGCCTTCCGAGCCCAGTTCCCAGTGCCGCGACAGAACCGCCTCGACCCCGTGTTCACCGCAATAGTCCTTCACGGCCTGCACTTCACCGTCGGTATCGGTGACAAAGTGGTTGATGGCCACAACAACCGGCACACCAAAGGATTTCACGTTCTCGATGTGACGGCCCAGGTTGGCACAGCCCGATTTCACGGCATCGACATTCTCTGCACCCAGATCGGCCTTGGCCACACCGCCATTCATCTTCATCGCGCGCACGGTGGCAACCAGCACCACAGCCGACGGCGCGATGCCTGCCTTGCGGCATTTGATGTTCATGAACTTCTCGGCGCCGAGATCGGCACCAAAGCCCGCCTCGGTCACGACGTAGTCAGCCACTTTCAGCGCGGTCTTGGTGGCAATGACCGAGTTGCAGCCATGCGCGATGTTGGCGAACGGGCCGCCATGGACAAAGGCCGGGTTGTTTTCCAGCGTCTGCACCAGGTTCGGCTGCATTGCGTCTTTCAGCAGCACGGTCATCGCGCCTTCGGCCTTGATGTCGCGGCAATAGACCGGGGTTTTGTCGCGGCGGTAGGCAACGATGATGTCACCCAGACGCTTTTCCAGGTCTTTCAGGTCGTTGGCCAGGCAGAGGATCGCCATGACTTCGGACGCAACGGTGATGTCAAAGCCAGCCTCACGCGGGAACCCGTTCGACACGCCGCCCAGAGACGCCGTGATCTGACGCAGCGCCCGGTCGTTCATGTCGACCACACGACGCCATGCAACGCGGCGGGTGTCGATCTCGGCTTCGTTGCCCCAGTAGATGTGGTTGTCGATCATCGCCGACAGCAGCGAGTGCGCGCTGGTGATGGCGTGAAAGTCACCGGTGAAGTGCAGGTTCATCTCCTCCATCGGAACAACCTGCGCATATCCACCACCTGCAGCGCCGCCCTTCATGCCGAAGTTCGGGCCCAGCGAGGCTTCGCGGATACAAATCATCGCGTTCTTGCCGATACGGTTCAGACCGTCACCCAGACCCACGGTGGTGGTGGTCTTACCCTCACCCGCAGGGGTCGGGTTGATCGCGGTCACAAGGATCAGCTTGCCGTCTTCACGACCCTGAACCGAGTTGATGAAGTCCTGGCTCACCTTCGCCTTGTCATGCCCATAGGGCAGAAGATCGGCAGTCTCGATGCCAATCCTGGCACCAATCTCCTGAATCGGCTTCTTGTTCGCTTCGCGGGCGATTTCGATATCGGATTTGTAACTCATTGGG
>NZ_JBQGAE010000046.1:0-3059 GCF_056542645.1 Ruegeria sp. AB5 | reverse complement strand
GGGCTTATTTCGTTGAAAAACTCTTGCTTGATCGTGAGGTAAGTCGCTGATTCAATTCTCCCCGAGGATGGGAGGACTGAGCGATGATGGGGCGGAAGCAGGAAGCGCAGGCGGCGTTGTTCTACGAATTCTCTCTTGAGGATCATGTTCCTCAAGACCACCTGCTGCGGTCGATTGATCGCTTTGTCGATCTGGATGGCATCCGCGCCTATCTCGCAGATTTCTATAGCCACACTGGTCGGCCATCGGTCGATCCGGAACTGCTGATCCGCATGCTGCTGGTGGGGTATTGCTTCGGCATCCGATCCGAACGGCGGCTTTGTGAAGAGGTGCATTTGAACTTGGCCTATCGCTGGTTCTGTCGTCTCGATCTGACTGACCGCGTGCCTGACCATTCGACGTTCTCCAAAAACCGGCATGGCCGGTTCCGTGAGAGTGAGCTGCTGCGTCATCTGTTCGAGACGACAGTTGCGCGTTGCATCGCAGAAGGTTTGGTCAGCGGCCAGCGCCTGGCAATTGATGCCAGCTTGATCGAGGCGGATGCCAACAAGCAGAATTCGACACCCAAAGAAGAATGGTGCGCCTCCGACATCGACCCGACCGATGCCCCTCGCGCCGTTCGCGAGTATCTCGACACGTTAGATGAAGCCGCATTCGGTGCCGCCAGCGAGGTGCAACCAAAGTTCACCTCTCATTCTGATCCGGCCAGCCAGTGGACGGCGGCCCGTAAAGGCCCAGCATTCTTTAGCTATTCCGACAACTATCTGATCGACACCGACCATGGCGTCATCGTCGATGTGGAAGCCACACGGTCCATCCGACAAGCTGAAGTCGGATCAACCAAAACCATGCTGGACCGGGTAGAGGAAAAGTTCGATCTGCATCCAGAACGGCTGATCGCCGACACCGCTTACGGCACCGGGCCACTTCTTGGATGGCTGGTCGACCGCAAGATCGCGCCGCACATACCTGTCTTTGATAAGTCCGGGCGCAACGACGGAACCTGGACCCGTGCCGACTTCGAGTGGGATGCCCAGAACGACCAATACATCTGCCCCGAAGGTCATGCGCTGAAGCAGTTCCGCCGCAACTACTCCGATCCGAACAGAGGGCCAACCGGCAAAGGGACGGCCCGTTATCGCGCCTTGAAAGACGTCTGTCAGACCTGCCTGTCGAAAGCCAAGTGCTGCCCGAACGCCGATGCTCGAAAGATCACACGTGAAGAGCACGAAGACGCCCGACAGGTTGCTCGCGATATTGCAAAGACCCGCCAGTACGACATTTCGATGAAGCTCAGAAAAAAGGTCGAAATGCTGTTCGCCCACCTCAAACGGATCCTCGGGCTGGGACGGCTCCGATTACGCGGACCATGTGGTGCCAATGACGAATTCCTCCTCGCCGCCACCGCCCAGAACCTCCGCAAATTGGCCAAGATCTTTCCTGCGCCGCAGCAAACGCGAAAAGCCTGATCAGAAAGGCGTTCGTACCGTGCTCAAGTCACCCCATTCTGCGCCAGCAATACGTTGTTTTTCAACAGAATCGGCGTATTTCGTTGAAAAACTCTTGCTTGATCGTGAGGTAAGTCGCTGATTCAATTCTCCCCGAGGATGGGAGGACTGAGCGATGATGGGGCGGAAGCAGGAAGCGCAGGCGGCGTTGTTCTACGAATTCTCTCTTGAGGATCATGTTCCTCAAGACCACCTGCTGCGGTCGATTGATCGCTTTGTCGATCTGGATGGCATCCGCGCCTATCTCGCAGATTTCTATAGCCACACTGGTCGGCCATCGGTCGATCCGGAACTGCTGATCCGCATGCTGCTGGTGGGGTATTGCTTCGGCATCCGATCCGAACGGCGGCTTTGTGAAGAGGTGCATTTGAACTTGGCCTATCGCTGGTTCTGTCGTCTCGATCTGACTGACCGCGTGCCTGACCATTCGACGTTCTCCAAAAACCGGCATGGCCGGTTCCGTGAGAGTGAGCTGCTGCGTCATCTGTTCGAGACGACAGTTGCGCGTTGCATCGCAGAAGGTTTGGTCAGCGGCCAGCGCCTGGCAATTGATGCCAGCTTGATCGAGGCGGATGCCAACAAGCAGAATTCGACACCCAAAGAAGAATGGTGCGCCTCCGACATCGACCCGACCGATGCCCCTCGCGCCGTTCGCGAGTATCTCGACACGTTAGATGAAGCCGCATTCGGTGCCGCCAGCGAGGTGCAACCAAAGTTCACCTCTCATTCTGATCCGGCCAGCCAGTGGACGGCGGCCCGTAAAGGCCCAGCATTCTTTAGCTATTCCGACAACTATCTGATCGACACCGACCATGGCGTCATCGTCGATGTGGAAGCCACACGGTCCATCCGACAAGCTGAAGTCGGATCAACCAAAACCATGCTGGACCGGGTAGAGGAAAAGTTCGATCTGCATCCAGAACGGCTGATCGCCGACACCGCTTACGGCACCGGGCCACTTCTTGGATGGCTGGTCGACCGCAAGATCGCGCCGCACATACCTGTCTTTGATAAGTCCGGGCGCAACGACGGAACCTGGACCCGTGCCGACTTCGAGTGGGATGCCCAGAACGACCAATACATCTGCCCCGAAGGTCATGCGCTGAAGCAGTTCCGCCGCAACTACTCCGATCCGAACAGAGGGCCAACCGGCAAAGGGACGGCCCGTTATCGCGCCTTGAAAGACGTCTGTCAGACCTGCCTGTCGAAAGCCAAGTGCTGCCCGAACGCCGATGCTCGAAAGATCACACGTGAAGAGCACGAAGACGCCCGACAGGTTGCTCGCGATATTGCAAAGACCCGCCAGTACGACATTTCGATGAAGCTCAGAAAAAAGGTCGAAATGCTGTTCGCCCACCTCAAACGGATCCTCGGGCTGGGACGGCTCCGATTACGCGGACCATGTGGTGCCAATGACGAATTCCTCCTCGCCGCCACCGCCCAGAACCTCCGCAAATTGGCCAAGATCTTTCCTGCGCCGCAGCAAACGCGAAAAGCCTGATCAGAAAGGCGTTCGTGCCGTGCTCAAGTCACCCCACTCTGCGCCAGCAA
>NZ_JBQGAE010000045.1:0-3123 GCF_056542645.1 Ruegeria sp. AB5 | reverse complement strand
GTCTTTGGTATCTTGTACATCCTGATCGTCGCCCCGCCCATCTGGTGTTCCTCGACGTCGCCGGAGAAATAGGGTTCGCGGAACCGGACGGTTCGGATCTTCGGATAGGTGATTTTTGGTTTCCAGTCCTTGGCGCCAATGGCGATCCAGACACGACGTGGAAGTTGATCGGTCAGGCTGTGGAACGCCAGTGCCGATGTGAGGCAGATGACGGCCTTGGGCGCGCGCTTGGCGACTTCGATGAGAGTTTCATGCGTATCGGGGGTGCTATCGGGCAGGCTATAGAGCCCGCGACCGAGCCGGATGATGTCTCCGGACTGCACCGCGCGAGAGATTGTTGCCGCTGACACGCCCACCCCCTCAAGATCTCGTGCGCGCGCCGGCGCATGGGACTCCAGATACTCAAGGAGGCGCTGCCTTTGTGTCGGATCGTTTTGCACTGATGGATAACCTCGGACAACTTCGCATTCAGTCCGAGGTTTCCTAACACATATACGTTGTGACTGCCAAGACAGCAGAGCTTTCGCCAAGCAGCCATCTTTCTGCAGGGAGGGCGGAGAGCAGTCATTCGCTGCTACGGCGAAGCGATTCACTAGGAATTCGAAAAGCGGACTTTCCATTCGAAAGTCGCAGTTTTGGCGATGCTGCAACTGACCCGTGATTGCATCGCAAAAAGCACCGCAACGAATATCCTGCGATACGATATCACCGTTTCTCAAGCCTAGATTGTTGTCATCTTCAGTTAGTCGAGGAACGATTTCAAAAGAGCGCAGGGAATGTGCATTGGAGTAAGGATTGTAGTCTTCTGTCTTGGCCCCCTAAAACTGTGCCACAGTTGGCTTAGTTTTGGAGACGGGATTGATGGCGCGGAAACGGTATTCGGACGAAGATATTCTGCGGCTTTTGCGCGAGATTGAGCTGGGCCTGGCATCTGGTTCGGATGTCGCGACGGCGTGCAGAACGGCTGGTGTCAGTGATGCGACCTATTACACATGGCGCAAGCGGTTTGGTGGGATGGGACGATCTGAGATGGCCAATCTGAAGGCGCTGCAGAAAGAGAATGATCGGCTCAAGAAAATCGTGGCTGAGCTTGAACTGGACAAACTCATTCTCAAGGAGAGCCTTGATTATCTAAAGCCAAAGGCCTGACGGCAGACCAGCTTCGTCAGGCCGTGGTCCACACCCGACAAAAGCTGGCAACCTCTGAACGGCGCACCTGTCGCGTGATTGGATTGGCGCGGAGCACGCTGCAATACCGCGCAGCGCCAAAGGATGATGAGGCGTTACGTCTGGCGATGATCCGATTGGCCAAACGGTATGGGCGCTACGGCTACCGCAAGGTCGCCGAGCTGCTGCGTGTCGAAGGCTGGGCAGTCAATCATAAAAAGATCGAACGACTATGGCGCGAAGAAGGCTTGCAGCTCCCACAACGGCACAAGAAACGCAAACGGCTGTACCACAAGGACAGCTCGATCATCCGGCTCCGACCGCAACATCCCAATCACATCTGGAGCATTGACTTTGTCCACGACAAGCTGAGCAACGGACAGAGCTACAAGATGCTGACGGTGCTGGATGAGTATACCCGTGAGGCGCTCTGCGTAGCGGTCAAGCCGAAGATGAACAGCGCAGACGTGCTGGATGCGCTCTACCCACTCTTATTGCGGCACGGGAAGCCCGAACACATCCGTTCCGACAACGGCGCGGAGTTCATCGCAACGGCCCTGCAGACCTGGTTAAGAAAGGTGGGCATTAAGCCGATCCAAATCTACCCGGGATCACCTTGGGAGAATGGATACAACGAGCGCTTCAATGGCACTCTGCGCCGGGAAGTCCTCAACGCAGAATGGTTCCACACCACCAAACAGGCTCAGATCGTCATCAATACCTGGCTTAGACAGTACAATCGTGTCAGACCCCATCAGGCTCTAAACATGCGACCGCCCGTTCCAGAAACCTTGCTCAAAACTGGCCCATAGAATTGGGGCTGGACAAAGTTACTGCTCTCTTTACCGATGTACAACTGGAAGCTGACGGCACTGGTTGGCTTTGGCTTTATACGATGATTCCTTCTGAAGAAGTTGAGGAAGAAAGGCACTCTGATACCGGAATTTTTCTAACTCAACGATTTATGCCAGTGTGCACAAAACCAGAGAATTTTCTCACCCGGAAGTTCGTCGAATTTGATGACGGAACTAAGGGCGAGGAACTGGCCTTCTACTTCCTAGATTTAAGCCGCCCAGAAAGATTTTTTGGATATCTAGACACCAATATTCTAGGAATTTCCAACTGGTTTATTGATAATCAAGAAGTGAAAAAATTTCTTGCAGAGTAATACGAGCCGACGGGGTGAGCGTTGTCGCTGTGACGGCGTCGGATGGTCTCACCCCACCGATCCCAGTCTCAGCAATGTGAGCCCGTCTCAATTATTCTGAGTCCAGTCGCAAATAATGTGATCCCAAATCGATTTACAGTCTCAAATAATCTGAGCCAGAAATGCCGATAATCTCGCGCCCAACGGATTATGATCTCAAGCCACTACAAGTAACCGAACCATGGGTGCAAAATCCTTCAGGACCCGCGTCGGGATTTCGATAAAGATGTCCGTTTCGCGATCCAGAATCATCTCATGCTTGCGGCTTCCCACCGGTTGCTGGACGTATCCGCAAACGTCTTCAAACTTCGCAAAAGCGATCTTGTTGCGAATGCCAGCGACTAGACCAGGGTAAGACTTATCCGATTCCGCTTGTAGGGCCGACAATTCGTCACTCACAAAGTCCAGCCTCACACGTTCAGCGAAGGCTTCGGCCTTCTTTATGGCATCCTCTCGTGATTGCGCCAGAAAACCTGAAACTTCTTTCAGTACATTGGTTAAGTTTTGATCGAGATTTTCATAGCTTCTGTTTACACCATTGGGCACGCATCAGTCGCGCAAATCGAGAGGAAACAACCCCGAATCAATCTCATTCCGCGTCAAAAAGCTCCGGTCTGAAGCCTTGCTACCGCGGTTTCGGAGTTGAGCCCCCCACGATCTAAGCAGGAACCTGCTGATTGCGACACAGGAGCGCGGAACACCGACAAAAGGCAACTTAGCAGGAGGAAACCTCAGGGCCCTACTGGGCC
>NZ_JBQGAE010000044.1:0-3339 GCF_056542645.1 Ruegeria sp. AB5 | reverse complement strand
GACAAAATTACCATTTTCCAGCGCTGTCACACTTGGGTTCCGCTGATCGTAATCGGTAAATTCATTGACCAGGAACTCACTAACGATCTCAACAACCTCTGCATCGAAAATACGCGCCTTGTTCGCAGTTGGAGACGTATCGCCTTGCTGCTGGTCTTCAGACTCCCAGATGACGACAAAATGGCCATTGGCAAGCGCTATCGCACTCGAGAACGCTTGATCGCCATCGGTAAATTCATTGACGAGGAACTCACTGGTGATCTCACCGCCGTTCGCATCGAAAACACGCGCCTTGACAGCATAATCAGATGGATCGCCTTGCTGTCGGTCAATAGACGACCAGGTTACGACAAAATTACCATTTTCCAACGCTGTCACACTCGGAATCAATTGCCAGCTATCGGTAAACTCATTGACCAGGAACTCGCCGACGATCTCAACACCATTCGCGTCAAGAATACGCGCCTTGATCGCAGAAGAAAAAGCATCCCCTTGCTGCCCAGCATCAGACGTCCAGGTGACGACAAAATTGCCATTGGCCAGTGCGGCAATACTTGGAGCATTTTGTATGGTGTTGGTAAATTCATTCACGCGGAGTTCACTTGCGCCAATAAAATCATCAGCTGCGACAGGGGCATCATTGACCGGTGTGATCTCAAGCGTAAAGGTCTCGCTTGTTGCAAGTGAGCCATCGCTCGCCGTCACCATGACGTTCAATATGCCGTTGAAGTCCTGGGGCGGTGTGCCCGAGAAACTCTCCGTAGCCGCATCAAACACCAGCCAGTCCGGCAGCGCCGAACCATCCGCAAGCGTTGCGGTCAAGGTCAACGCATCGCCATTCGGATCCTCAAACGCGTCCGGTGGTAGTGTAAAGCTCACGGCCTCGTCTTCCGCTGAAGACTCAGGAAGTAATGGAACTCTCGAAACAGGCGCATCGTTGGCTCCGTGCACAACGACAGAGACGGTTGCGGTGCTCTCCCCGCCATTGCCGTCACTGACCGTATAGGTGAAGGTGTCCGTCAGGGTCTCCCCCTCGGCCAGATCCCGAACAGCTTCTGCGTCTCTTGGATCATAGCTGATCGTCCCATCGGTGTTCAGCACCAAGACGGCCCCATGCATGCTCGTGGCAGACACCGCTGTCACCGTGAGGGCATCCCCGTCGACATCGCTGTCATTGGCGAGGAGCGCGGCGGTCTCAATCGAAGTAACAACATTTTCTGCGATCGGCGTGGGGCTTTGCACAATATCATCCGCTGCGACAGGGGCATCATTGGTTCCGTGCACAACAACTGAAACACTTGCGGTGCTCTGACCGCCGTTGCCGTCCTCGACGGTATAGGTGAAGGTATCCGTCAGGGTCTCGCCCTCGGCCAGGGCCTGAACAGCGTCTGCGCCGGTTGGGTCGTAGCTGATTGTACTGATCGTATCGGTGGTGTTCAGGGTCAGGGTTGCCCCATACGCACTCGTGGCAGACACCGCTGTCATCGTGAGCGCATCCCCCTCGACATCGCTGTCGTTGGCAAGAAGGGTGGCGGTATCAATCAGGACGACAACATCTTCTGTGATGATATTCGGACTTAGAACAACAACATCATCAATCGCGGCAGGCGCATCGTTTCTTCCGTGCACAACAACTGAAACGCTTGCGGTGCTCTCCCCACCATTCCCGTCCGCGACCGTATAAGTGAAGGTATCCGTCAGGGTCTCGCCAACTGCCAGCGCCTGCGCAACCGCAGCACCGGTGGGATCGTAGCTGATGGTCCCGTCAGTGTTCAGTGTCAGGGTTGCCCCATGCGCACTCGTGGCAGACACCGCTGTCATCGTGAGCGCATCCCCGTCAACATCACTGTCGTTGGCAAGAAGGGTGGCGGTATCAATCAGGGTCACAGCGTCTTCGGTGATGATGTTGGAGCTTTGAGCAACACCATTTGCATCGAATATACGGGCCTTGATGGCCCAATCAGAAGTATCGCCTTGCTGCCCGTCTCTAGATTGCCAGGTGACGACGAAATGGCCACTGGCGAGGGCTGTAACACTTGGCTCGGTTTGAGTGTCATTAGTGAATTCATTGACCAGGAATTCACTGACGATCTCGTTACCATCCGCATCAAAGATGCGGGCCTTGATGGCAGAGCTGGAAGCATCCCCTTGCTGCTCGTCTCCAGTCACCCAGGTAACAACGAATTCGCCATTGGCGAGGGCTGTAACGCTCGGGCTGATTTGATTGTCATTGGTAAACTCATTGACCAGGAATTCGCTGGCGACCTCATTTCCATTCGCGTCAAAAATACGGGCCTTGACAGCCCAATCGGGCGTATCACCTTGCTGCTGCTCATCAGACATCCAGGTGACAACAAAATGATCATTGGCGAGGGCCGTAACGCTCGGAGTGCTTTGCCAGTCATTACTAAACTCGCTGACCAGGAACTCGCTGACGATCTCAACGCCGTCCGCGTCAAAAACACGCGCTTTGATGGCTCCACCAGGCACATCGCCTAGTTGCTGGTCATGAGACATCCAGGCGATGACAAAACCGCCATTGGCGAGGGCCGTAACGCTCGGGCTGATTTGACTGTCATTGGTAAACTCATTGGCTAGGAATTCACTGGTGACCTCAACGCCATTCGCATCAAAAATACGCGCCTTGATGGCATAATCAGACGTATCAACCCGCTGTCCTTCTCCAGACTGCCAGGTGATGACAAAATGGCCATTGGCAAGTTCTGTGACGCTCGGGTTGAGCTGCCAGTCATTATTGAATTCATTGACCAGGAACTCACTGACGATCTCACCGCCATCCGCATCAAAAACACGGGCCTTGATGGCCCAATCGGACGTGTTACCTGGCTGCCCGCCTTCAGACACCCAGGTGACGACAAACTGCCCATTGGCGAGGGCTGTAACGCTCGGTTGAGCACCATTGTTGAATTCATTGACGAGGAACGCACTGACGATCTCACCGCCATCCGCATCAAAAATACGCGCCTTGACAGCCCAATCGGGCATGTCGCCGTGCTGCTGCGCATGAGACATCCAGGCGACGACGAAATGCCCGTTAGCAAGTTCTGTGACGCTCGGGGCGCTTTGACTGCCATCGGTGAACTCATTGACCAGGAATTCGCTCTGGTCAACAACATCATCCACTGCAACAGGCGCATCATTGGCTCCGTGCACAACGATGGAAACCGTTGCGGTGCTCTCCCCGCCATTGCCGTCACTGACCGTATAGGTGAATGTATCCGTCAGGGCCTGGCCCTCTGTCAGAGCCTGAACAGCGTCTACGCCGGTTGGGTCATAGCTGATCGTCCCATCGGTGTTCAGCGTCAGGGCTGCGCCATG
>NZ_JBQGAE010000043.1:0-3328 GCF_056542645.1 Ruegeria sp. AB5 | reverse complement strand
AGAACGAGGGAAGTTTCGGGGAGCAGGTCATCTCCCCTATGCAAACACCTCAGTATTCTGAAAAACTTCGCCGGTGGACAAGACAGTCTAAAAAACAGCCGGTTTATACCATAAAATTCGATCACCTCTATCATCTTTCAGAAAAGGCCTCTGTTGCTTTAAAGAGGGGTTTCAAAATATACTGGAGGACAGTTTTGCTTCCAGAATTTAATTCCACCTGAGCTTGCATACCTGGTTTGATTTTTACATAACCCGTAGGACCTTTCAAGGTAGAGGTGTCAAGTTTGATAAAGACTTCATAATAAGGTTCCCCATTACGCTCATTTTTATCGAGAATTGTATCTGCTCCTACGTGCACTACTGTGCCGGTAAGTGCCCCATAAATCGAAAAATCAAACGCAGACAATTTAATAGTTGCGGGCATTCCAGAATAAACGAACCCAATATCCCTCGGATCGATCTGTCCTTCAATATGGAGTTCATCCTCGAGAGAAAGTATTTCGATGAGCGGGTCGCCCGGCTGTACTACTCCTCCGATCGTAGTTGCAATTACTTTGTTAACAACACCGTGTATCGGTGAACGCACATCTGTCCTCAGTAATTGATCTTCTCGACTGCTAATTTGCTCGTTAATCTTTTGTAAGGAAATTAGTGCCTCGGAATACTCTTGAGATCTCGTTTGCTCAAACTCAGTAATCACAGCATCCAAACGCGATCTAAGATCCTCAGCAGCTTGCTCCGCCCGTATCAAGTCTATTTCCGGCATCGCTGATTTCTCTGTCATTGCTCGCAAAATTTTTAATTCAGCTTCTTTTAATTCAATTGTCTTACTTAAGTTATCAATACTTTTATTTATCTTATTTCTACGCGCCAAGTACAGCTGGTGCTCCGATGCGACTTGTTCTGGTGCCAACTCCCGCAGCTCGGAATCAGGCTCAAACTCTCTTGAAAAGTCCGCTTCAACCCGAAGTCTTTCTAATTTTAAAGTCAACGCCCATTGTTGAGACTTAAGCTCTTGGTAAGCGCTTTTAAAACGTGTTCTGTCCATCTCCGCTATAGGTTGCCCCTTGCGCACAATATCGCCCTCAGTGACATAAATATGTTTCACTATTCCTCCTTCCAGATTTTGGACGATCTGATTTTTTGTAGATGGCACAACATAACCCACACCACGAACGACCTCGTTCAAGGGAGCAAAATTAGCCCAAGCGATAAATACGGAAACAATCAATACTATAAGCCTTATTTGCACACGACTAGACCGCACCCCCTGAGCGTTGATAAACGCATTAACTTCACAACCTAACTTCATGACGATTCGGTGGTTTGTAAAGGCATAGACGACGATATAGAATTTTTTCTCGTCGCATCACGCTTCCCCTGCAAAACAACTTGTCCTTGTTTCAGCACCGCTATATGCGACATTTCGGAAAGTATTTCTTGTCTATGAGTAGCTATAATACAGGTCCTTGATCCAATCCAACTACCAATACGCTTCACTACTGCCTTTTCAAGATGCTCATCTAGAGATGACGTTGGCTCATCAAGTAAAATAATAGAAGGATCTTGGAGATAAATCCGAGCAAGACCGATACTTTGTTTTTGGCCAATTGACAGGCCGTCCCCACCGTCGCCTATTCTTAAGTCTAATCCCTCGGGACTTTGCTTCACAAACTTCCCCAGACCCCCAAAAGTTAATGCTTGATGGAGTTCCTCGTCGGTACTTTTATGAGTAGTGGGAGACAGGTTTTCCCTTAAGCTTCCTCGAAACATTTTTATCTCTTGCGGCAACAACCCAATGTTTCTTCTTAAATCACTGGGATCAATTTGCCGAAGATTCAACCCATCAATTTCCACTTCTCCATCCGCCGGTTGATAGAGCCCAGCAATCAGGCGCAATAACGTTGACTTCCCAGATCCATTGCTACCAAGTAAGGCAATCCGCATTCCAGCCTTAATTTCGAGATTGCCTATATCTATTGCCATTCCACGCACTTCTGAATGCGAGTAGCGTAGATTTTTTACAGAAATATCGCCATGGACTCTAGGCTTGCTAACGTACACACATTCTAGTGACCTTTCCTGTTTGGCTAACATCAAAGTTTCAAGTGCGGCTAAAGCTGATTTCATGTTCTGCCAAATCAAAAGTGAATTAGACAGCTGAGAAATAGGAGATAAAGTACGTGTTGTAAGAATAGCGACAGCGATAAGTACACCACCGGAAAGCTCTCCGGCAAAAATGAGATATACACATGCAATAACAGCGCACACGTAAGTGGCTTGTTGTATTGATGTTGCCCAATACGTTAGTAAAGCGCGTAATGTGCGTTGCTCTGTGGTTTTCAGTGCATTCAAAGCAATAACTTCCTCCCACTGCCTTTGAAACAACGATTCAGAACGGCTAATTTTAATTGCCTCCAGACTGTAGGAGGCTTCTATTAGTATTTTAGACGCTGAAGTCAAACCGCCCATAGTCTCGTCCGATAGGCGCGCCATACGACGTTGTAGTAGAATATTAGGAAGCGCTATTAAAACGGCCCCTAACATAATGATCCAGACTATAGGTCCAGCTATCCCATAAATCAAAAGTAAAAAAATAAACGAAAAGGGAAGATCAGAAATAAGGCCAATGGCGACATTCGAAAAAAATTCCTTTACTGACGAAAATTCACGAATCATATTTACAACTGCACCCGGAGAAGATGGCAGATTATCCAATTTCACACCAAGTAACCGAGCAAACATATTGCTTGTGATCTCTATTTCTGCCTCCTTCCCAATATGATCAATTATTCTGGCTCGCCTTACACGCAAGATTGCTTCGAAGAGTATCGCCAACCCAACACCACTCGCGAGAACCCAGAGCGTAGGTTCGGATTGTCCCGGGATAACCCGATCGTAAACTTGTAAAGTGAAGAGCGAAACCGTTACTGCCAATACATTAGCAAATAAAGACGCCGTAATTACATCAAAGAGATAGTGCTTTTGGAGTACCAATCTACCCCAAAACCAGTGCTTATTTTCGCTACTTAATACGTGCTGGCGCAAGAGAAAGGTCAAATTCGGCAAAATCCGAAAAGCTTGCCCCGAATGCCCTTCATCAACGTCCGATAATGAAATGGAACGAACCGCTGTTGGATTGACAACGTCGAGAACGTGCAGGTCGTCGGTATCTATATCCACAACGACAAGGAATTCGTCCGATCTTAATTTTAAACAACACGGTACTACTAAATTTGTTACTTTATCCACGTCAGTCCATACTATTTCATGATCAAACCTATGCCCAACTCTCTCCAATAGCTCTTCTGTTAGTATCCCGTGCTCA
>NZ_JBQGAE010000042.1:0-3498 GCF_056542645.1 Ruegeria sp. AB5 | reverse complement strand
CTCGCATCAAGAATGCGGGCCTTAATGGCAGAACCAGACGCATCGCCTTGCTGCTGGTCATCAGACTCCCAGGTGACAACAAAATGGCCATTGGTGAGGGCTGTAACACTCGATGACTCTTGCTTGCCATCTGTAAATTCATTGACGCGGAATTCACTCGTGCCAACAATATCATCAACCGCGACAGGTGCATCATTGACAGGTGTGATCTCAAGCGCGAAGGTGTCGCTGGCTGACAGGGACCCGTCACTGGCCGTTACCGTGACACTCAATGTGCCATTGAAGTCCTGGGGCGGTGTGCCTGAGAAGCTGCCGGAAGCCGCATCAAACACCAGCCAGTCCGGCAGCGGCGAACCATCCGTAAGTGTCGCACTCAGGGTCAGCGCATCGCTATCCACATCCGTGAATGCGTTCGCCGGCAGCACAAAGCTCACGGCCTCATCTTCCACGGAAGCCTGATTGGACAATGCAAGTGCCACAACAGGGGCATCATTGGTTCCGTGCACAATGATCGAAACGGTTGCGACGCCCACACCGCCATTGCCGTCATCGGTCGCATAGGAAAATGTGTCGATAAGTGTCTGGCCCTCTGCCAGGGCCTGAACATCAGCTGCCCCGGTGGGATCGTAGCTGATGGTCCCATCAGTGTTCAGCGTCAGGGCTGCACCATGCGCACTTGTGGCAGAAACCGCTGTCACCGTGAGTGCGTCCCCGTCGACATCGCTGTCATTGGTGAGAAGCGTGGCGGTATCAATTGAGGTCACAACATCTTCGGTGATCGGAGTGGGACTTTGCACAACATCGTTAACTGCGACAGGTGCATCGTTGACAGGGGTAATCTCAAGCGCAAAGGCATCGCTTGCTGAAAGAGACCCGTCACTGGCCGTCACCAGTACATTGACCATGCCGTTGAAATCCTGCGGCGGTGTGCCTGAGAAGCTCCCTGCAACCGCATCAAACACCAGCCAGTCCGGCAGGGCCGTGCCATCCGTAAGTGTCGCACTCAAGGTCAGCGCATCCCCATCCACATCCGTGAATGCGTTCGCCGGCAGCACAAAGCTCACGGTCTCATCTTCCACGGAAGACTGATCAGGCAATACAATCGCCACAACAGGCGCATCGTTGGCTCCATGAACAACCACGGAAACACTTGCGGTGCTCTCCCCGCCATTACCGTCCTCGACCGTATAGGTGAATGTATCCGTCAGGGTCTGACCCTCTGCCAGGGCCTGAACAGCGTCTGCGCCGGTTGGATCATAGCTGATCGTCCCGTCGTCTGTGTTCAGCGTCAGGGCCGCGCCATGTGCACTCGTCGGAGACACATCCATCACCGTCAGCGCATCTCCATCCACATCGCTGTCATTGGCCAGAAGCGTGGCGGTCTCAATCAGGGTGACAACATCTTCTGTGATAATCTTGTGACTTTGAGCAACACCGTTCGCATCAAAAACGCGGGCCTTGATGGCGAGGTCCCCATCGCCCTGCTGTCCGTCATGAGACTCCCAGGTGACAACAAAACCCCCATTGGCGAGGGCTGTCACACTCGGGTTCTGTTGCCAGCCATTGGTGAATTCATTGACCAGGAATTCACTGACAACCTCATCGCCATTCTCATTGAAAATGCGGGCCTTGATGGCAGTACCGGACGTATCCCCTTGCTGCTGGTCCTCAGACATCCAGGTGACAACAAAATGGCCATTGGTGAGCGCTGTAATACTCGGGTATACTTGCCAGCTATCGGTGAATTCATTGACCAGGAACTCACTGACAATCTCATCGCCATTCTCATTGAAAATACGGGCCTTGATGGCAGAAGCGGACGCATCCCCTTGCTGCTGGTCATGAGACCCCCAGGTGACAACAAAACCCCCATTGGCGAGGGCTGTCACACTCGGGTCCTCTTGCCAGAAGTTGATGAATTCGTTGACACGGAACTCACTGACAATCTCATCGCCATTCTCATTGAAAATACGAGCCTTGACGGCAGACCAAGACGTATCCCCGTGCTGTTGGTCCCAAGAATGCCAGGTGACGACAAAATGGCCATTGGCGAGCGCTGTAACGCTCGAGTATAGTTGCGCGTCATTGGTGTATTCATTGACCAGGAATTCACTGACAATCTCATCGCCATTTGCATCGAAAATGCGGGCCTTGATGGCAGAACTGGACGTATCCCCTTGCTGCCCGTCAAGAGAATGCCAGGTGACGACGAAATGGCCATTGGCAAGGGCTGTCACGCTCGGCCAGCCTTGCATGTCATGGGTAACTTCATTGACCGGGAACTGACTGACAATCTCATTACCATCCGTATCAAAAATACGGGCCTTGATGTCAAAACCAGACGGATGCCCTTGCTCCTGATCATTGGACGGCCATGTGACGACGAAATGGCCATTGGCGAGCTCGGTAACGCTGGGGGTCAATTGACTACCATTAGTAGACTCATTCACCAGAAATTCACTGACAATCTCCACACCATTCTCATTGAGAATACGGGCCTTGATGGCAGTTTCAGACGTATCGCCCGGCTGTCCATCATCAGACTGCCAGGTGACGACGAAATGGCCATTGGCGAGAGCGGTAACACTCGGGTCGCTTTGAGAGCCATCGGTGAAGTCATTGACCAGGAACTCACTCGGATCAACAGTATCATCAGCCGCGACAGGTGCATTGTTCATTACGGTCATTTCTTTATCCAATTCAAGCTGTGAGCAATTGAGATGATCTCATTTGCATGCTGTACATGTGAGTGATGAGTGAAAACCTGTTGTTATTGTACTGGCTAACGTTCCAAAGTTTTACTGATTGGGTTCCGCTGCGCGATTGACCGCGAATACGTCCAGCCAATTCGTCCCGCATCCAACACTGGATCCAGATCGCTGAATTGGAAAATACCATGATTCTATATTTGAATAGGAAAAGGCTATGGTGGGGTCTGCACCTGTCAGACTGTTACTTTGTCAATACGGCCTGAGCAAACAGTCGCCACAAGCACCATTATCGCACCAGAAGTCTGCAATGGTCTTCTGGTCAGGGCGAGTTGCCCAGTCAACCACATCAGTTCGACGTTCCGCCCTGCATTACGTTCTAACCAATGGCCGTGCCTGGCTCACCCAAACACTGACCGCTATCGCAAACGGGCATAAACAGTCCAACATCAGCAGCCTGATGCCCTGGAATTACGCCACAGACCTGTAATCGGTGCACCGCCTTCACTTTATCCTGAAAATGACGCAGAAATCTCAGCGGCCCAATGCATGTACCGGCTGCTGTTCTCCGCCGTCCCTGAGGCCCTGGTTCAGACCTGCATCGTGCATCTGGTGCGCTATGCACTGCGCAGCTCTCTCGGCAGATGAAGTGGCCGAAACATCTGCCCGTGCGGCTCAAAACCTGTGACTGAGGGCAAACCCAATGTAGGGATTGGGGTCACCGCCTTGTGCGCGATATCCCGCGTTAAACAGAATTTCCGGTCCGGGCGCTTCTGAAGCAAGCTGATAG
>NZ_JBQGAE010000041.1:0-3691 GCF_056542645.1 Ruegeria sp. AB5 | reverse complement strand
TCTGGGACACCATGTTGTCCGTATTGCCGTTTGGGACTTGGTCAGCGGAAACCATCAGGGCCAGCAGCCGCGTGCGCTGCGCAAACAGGCCCGACACAAGACTGCATCCGACAGACGCTCATTTCAGCTCAAAAAATGTCTTGCTATGCAGGAGACATCCACACAGGACTTTCGCGGCAGGCGAAAAATTTTGATACAGTTCCTAAAGTTACCTGGGGCGGTCTGGCTCGTTGGGGTTGCGTGTAACCAAGCTTTCTATTTCGTTCGTTGCTTCAACCGGCAAGGCGCCAAAGGTCAGTGCTCCTGAAATGCCTTCAATTTGTTCTTCTGTCCGAGCGCCCGGAATCGGTACGTATGTTTCAGATTGGCCCCATATCCACCCGAGAGCCCCTTGCACAAGCGTTCGCCCATTGGTGGTCAGCAATTCCCGAACCGCCTCAAGTTTTTGCATGAAATCAGGGTTTACCCTTCCATCCGAATAGTACTCCATCCAGCTTTCACCGGATGCGCGCACGTCGTCCGGTGCCATGACACTGTTCTGATCGTACTTGCCCGAGAGCAACCCCATCGCAAGAGGTGAGCGGATAAGGGACAACAGTCCTTCTTTTTGTACGAGCTGCTGCATGCGGGGCGCATCGAAAAAGATGTTCATCACGTATTCGACCGCCTTGAAACTATCCCTGGACGAGACGGCCAGAGCGCTTTGGGAATGGTCGGTGCTCCAACCATAGGCGCGCAACTTGCCGGCCTCTTTCACCCGGTCCAGCTCGTCAAATACCGCCTCGGCCTGGGCAACGGGCATATCGTTCACATGCAACAGCAAGAGATCGATCCGATCCCGTTCCAGCCGCGACAGGCACCCGTCTACGGCAGGGCCAACCTGATCCGGGGTGAAAGGGTCAAACGAAATCTGCCTGCTTGCCTCATCAATCCCAACCCCGATCTTTGTGACGATCAGGGCGTCCGGCCGATGCTTTAACGCTTTGCCCAACAAACGTTCCGAATGCCCCGCGCCATAGGCGGCAGCGGTGTCAAAAAGTGTGATTCCACTATCCAGCGCGGCGTGGATCGTACGAATTGAGGTTTCGTCGTCCGATCGGGTGTAACCCAGCGACTGTTCGCCCCAATACATCTTGCCGCCAATCGGCCAGCACCCCATGCCAAGGGGTGAGATTTCGGTTTCGAGAAAGTTCATCTGTGGGCCTCCTGACTGATCCTTCAGAAAAAACGCCATCACGGTCTTTTCATCAACAACACAGAATGTAAGCTTCATTTCATGAATGAAAGTAGCTTCGACTGGGATAACCTGCGGCTTTTCCTTGCGGTTGCCAGAGCGGGCGGGCTTGGGCCAGCAGCCGAACAGACCGGCAAGAGCGCACCCACCTTGGGCCGGCGCATGATCGAGCTTGAGCGCAATCTGGGAAGCGAGTTGTTTCACCGCAAACCGCGAGGGTATGATCTGACCAAAGATGGGCAAGCGCTGCTGGAAAAGGTCGAAAGCATCGAAGCGCGTGTCATACCTGTCGCCGAAAGCAGCCTCGCCACCGTGCCACCTTTGGTCAAAATCTCGGCTGGAACATGGGTGACCAAGGTTTTGATCGGTGCGGTCAGAAGGCTTACCGGGTCAGTACCAGTTCGGCTGCGGTTCATCTCGTCAGAAGAGATTTTGAAGATCGGGCACCGGGAAGCCGCGATTGGCATTCGAAACCACCGACCAGAAGAGATCGGCTTGGCAGGTCGCAAGATCGGGCGGGTTCGGTTTGCGGTCTATGCCGCGGATGAAAGCGTTTCGACCTGGGCGCGGGTCATGTCCAATACACCTTCGGCCAGATGGCTGAAGACGCACTCGCAGGGGGACGACGCCATCGAAGTGACCGCGCCGCAAAATGCGCTGGAGCTTGCAAGAGCAGGATTGGCCAGGGCGGTTCTGCCCACCTTCATTGGAAACACGCAACCGGGTCTGAAACCAGTCTCACCTTTGATTGACGATCTGGAACATGATCAGTGGCTGGTCTCACATCATGAAGATCGGTTTCTTGCAGAGGTGCGGCATGTCATAGATCGCACCCATGCAGTGATGTCGGAAGCTTGTGAAAGCGGGTGAACCGAGGCTGTAAATGCCTACTCGCCCAACCGTTCCATCAACCGAGCGTAAGCTGTTTGGCCGCGCCGGAAGGTTGGCAAGCGGCAGAACTCATCCGGGGCATGTTGGTTTTCATCTTCATGCCCAAACGCAAACATGACGGCGTGCAAACCCAACTC
Source organism: Ruegeria sp. AB5 (assembly GCF_056542645.1). Classification (NCBI taxonomy): domain Bacteria; kingdom Pseudomonadati; phylum Pseudomonadota; class Alphaproteobacteria; order Rhodobacterales; family Roseobacteraceae; genus Ruegeria; species Ruegeria sp. AB5. Next base: position 1,429 of record NZ_JBQGAE010000041.1, on the reverse strand, counting down.
GTCCAGCAAGGTGGACATCACCGGAATCGAGCCGCCAACGCGGGTTTCGTACGCCGGTTTGCCGTAGACCTCTTCGAGAACCTGACCCGCGATGGCGGTTGCGTTGTGGCCAGCTGGTACAAGGAACGGGTCCGCACGCCCGGGGTTGCGCGATACCTGAACGGTGACACCCGGCGGGCAATGGGCATCGACATGGGCCGAAATCAGATCAAAGATCTTTTCAGGGCTCTGATTGGCAACCAGTCGGCAGGTGATTTTGGCCGAGGCAACCGCGGGCAAAACGGTCTTTGTGCCGTCGCCCTGCCAACCGCTGGTGAGACCGTTGACTTCTAGCGTCGGACGGGCCCACAGATTTTCGCGCGTGGAATATCCCGGCTCGCCCAAGGTCGCTGGCGCCCCGGTTTGGGTCAGATAGGCCGATTCATCCCAGGGCACCTTTGCAATTTCTGCACGGTCTTCATCGGTCAACTCGACAACATCGTCGTAGAAGCCATCCACCGCGATGCGACCATCAGTCGATTTCATACTGGCCAGCAACTGCGCCAGCGCCATCGCGGGGTTTGCGACGCCGCCGCCATGCATGCCAGAATGCAGATCGGATTTCGCGCCGTGAACCGAGATCTCAAGTGAGGTGAGCCCTTTCAGACCCAGAACCAGTTGCGGCGTCTCGGTATCCCACTGACTGCCATCGGCAGAAAAGATCATATCAGCCTGAAGCCGGTCGAGATTTGCCTCGATAAAGGGCGGAAGGTCGGGCGATCCGATCTCTTCCTGGCCTTCAAAGAAAAACCGCACATTGACAGGCAGTTTCCCAGTCTCCGCCAGCAGAGCCTCAGCCGCGAGGATCGGGATGAACATGGCGCCTTTGTCGTCGGTCGCCCCACGTCCGTAGATCCTATCGCCGCGGATCGTCGGCTCGAACGGAGGTGAAGACCAGAGCTCAAATGGTTCGGCCGGTTGCACGTCAAAATGGCCATAGATCAGAATCGTAGGCGTATCAGGCCCGGCATGCAGCCAATCGGCACAGACCACGGGATGGCCTGCAGTCTCCATCATCTGAACGTTTTCCATTCCCGCCGTAACCAACCGATCAACCACCCACTGCCCGGCCTTTCGAACATCGCACGCGTTTTCGGGTTTGGCTGAAACCGATGGAATACGAATGAAATCGCACAGCTCTTCGACAAAACGCGATTGGTGTGTGTCGAGATATTCGGTCCAGCTCATTCCATGCCCTCTCAGTTGCTGGCGCTAAACTTACGAATCTGGAGGTTGCCCGCAAGCCTGCGGAATCAACCTAATACTCATAACAACCCAACATGGTCGAGCGATGTTAGTCGGCCCAAACCGGATGGAGTGGGTGGCTCCTGCTCCACCGGCGTCGCGATGCGCCATACTGCAGTTGTTACCGACTGCTAAGAAAGGAGCC
>NZ_JBQGAE010000040.1:0-3716 GCF_056542645.1 Ruegeria sp. AB5 | reverse complement strand
AGAACTGCCACCCATCCAACGTTTTCTCAACCGGGTGTTGGCCCTGCCGATCGCGATGCAGAATGCGATCTTTGCGGAGTTTATGGAGAAGATCGAACTTGCCATCGAGCGCGCACTGGCGGCGGGTACGCTTGATGTTGGCCTGGAAACCCTGCGCGGGGATCGCATCACGGCCGGCGCGGCACAGGAGCTGCGCGTGTGTGACAAGACCGGTGCCAGTACCTCGCTGGTGCCGCTCACGATCGAAAACAGGATGTCTTATCGAAGCGCCGGTACCATTCTTGAAGATCACCCAAATCTGTCGCCCATGCGCAATGCAAGCTCGGGCAATGTGGCGATGATCAGTAAGCGACCGCGGCAGGTTTATGGCGATGAAGGTGAAATGGTGTTGGAACGTCGGATGGTCCGCCCGGCAAAGAAGAGCTTCCTGACCGAAGAAGCGTATGTGCGCTCCGCCTGGGAGCCTGTTGCAGCATCCACCTTCAAGACACTCTGGGATGGGGAGGTGGCGCAGTTGCCCGAAACAGAAACGCAGAAACTGCACCTCCTGACCGGTCTGATCCTGCCAATTTGGACGGAGATCCCCGGCGACAATACTCGGATTTACCGGGTGCAGCCGGAGGAGGGACCTGCCTTGCTCGGTCGCGCGCTTGATGAGACCCAGGCCTCAGTTCTGCGCGGCAAGTTTATGGACCTCGATTGTCCGTCGTCAGGAGTTTTGGGCCAGTTGGTAATCTGACCTAAGAGAGGCTCTGGCTCATCCGGTTCGCGTAATTATGCGGCGGATTTGCGGTGAAGCAAGCGCCGGGTTTCGATGGTCTTTCGTTTGATCCTCTCTCGTTGTTTTAGAATGGTCTGTCCGCGCCCGAAGTAGACATCAGCGGGCGTGAGGTTTTGTAAGCTTTCGTGGTAGCGCCGGTGGTTGTAGTGATCGACGAAAGCATCGATCTGCTGCCTGAGATCACCGGGCAGGTAGTAGTTTTCCAGCAAGATGCGGTTCTTCAAGGTCTGGTGCCAGCGCTCGATCTTTCCCTGAGTTTGCGGATGGTATGGCGCCCCTCGGACATGATCCATTTCCTGATCTTCCAGCCATTCAGCAAGTTTACCAGAGATATAACTGGATCCGTTATCACTGAGCAGGCGCGGTTTGTGCAGCACGGTTGCCTGATCACAGCCCGACGCCTGTAGTGCCAGGTCCAGCGTGTCGGTCACATCCTCGGTCTTCATAGTCGTACAAAGCTTCCAAGCGATGATGTAACGGCTGTAATCGTCCAGGATCGTACTGAGATAGAACCAGCCCCAGCCGATGACCTTCAGGTAAGTGAAGTCGGTCTGCCAGAGTTGGTTCGGCCGTGTGGTCTTGTCCTGGAACTCGTCTGCGGCCGACAAAACCACATAAGCCGGGCTGGTGATCAGATCGTAGGACTTGAGGATGCGATAGACCGAAGCCTCTGACACAAAGTACTTTTCTGTGTCGGTGAAGCGAACAGCTAACTCACGCGGGGAAAGCTCACTTTCCTTCAGAGCCAGATCTTTGATCTTCTCGCGCACTGGCGTGGGAATGCGGTTCCAGACCCGTGACGGCGTGGGTCTACGATCTTCAAGCGCCTCGGGGCCGCCGACGAGATATCGGTCGTACCAGCGATAGAAGGTGGTCTTCGGAATGCCCAGCTTCTCCAAAGTGCGCTTGGTCGGGAGATGCGAACCTTCGACGAGGCGGATGACTTCCAGTTTTTCGGATGCGGGATAACTCATTCGTCGTCGTCCCCATCCGCGACCATGCTTTTTTTGAGCAACCGCAGTTCAAGAGCCTGTTCGGCAACCACTTCCTTCAGATCACGGGCTTCCCATCTCAGATCCTTCACTTCGGTGGAAGTTGCCGCGCGGGCCGTGTCGCCTGCCAGACGTTTCTTGCCGGCTTCCAGGAATTCCTTGGACCAGCTGTAGTAGAGGCTCTGCGCGATGCCTTCACGGCGGCAGAGCTCTGCAATGCTGTCCTCGCCTTTTAGGCCGTCCAGCACGATCCTGATCTTCTCTTCTGCGGAGTACTGTTTGCGGGTCGCACGGCGAATGTCCTTTACGACCTTCTCACCGTGGCTCTGCTTGGTTCCGGGTTTCTTTCTCATCTTATGGAATGGACGCCCCTTGCACCGATGCCGATAGTTTTCGGCAGACGTATCAAGCAGAAGGAGTTCACAGAATGCAGTTACTTGCGATTGATTTAGGCAAACAGTCGTTTCACATCCACGGAATCACCAATGAGGGCGAGGTAATCTCGAAGAAGGTGACCAGATCAAAACTCGCCGCTGCCGTTCAGGAGTATTCCCCGGAAACAGTCGCCATGGAGGCTTGTGCCAGCGCTCATCACTGGGGCAGACAGTTTGAGGCGCAAGGCTATGCCGTGCGCCTCGTTCATCCGCGGTTCGTAATGCCGTTTGTCAAAGGCTCCAAGAACGACGCTGTTGATGCCGAGGCGATCTATGAGGCCGCACTGCGCCCGACTATGCGATTTGTCCCAGTGAAGACGACGGAGCAACAGGATTTGCAGATGCTGCATCGAACACGTGATCGTCTCATCACACAACGGACCGGATTGATTAATCACATTCGGGGCCTTCTGGGGGAGTATGGCGTTGTCATTCCAGTCGGTGCCTTTCGGTTCCGAAAGGATATCAGAAACGCCGTCGCTGAGGCCAAGTTGTCAGCGCTGGCAACGGAAAACTTCAACGCACTTATCGCCGAATTCGAAGCGTTGGACAAACACGTCGCTGAGCTCGACCGTAAGCTAATCGCGATCTGCCGGACCGATGAGCGGTGCAAACGTCTTGCAACCCTCCCCGGCGTCGGGCCTGTGATCGCCACCGCCTTGATCGCTGCCGTTGATGACGGTCGACACTTTTCGTCTGGCCGGGCACTCGCGGCATGGATAGGCTTGGTTCCCAGACAATATACGACGGGCGGCAAGCCCCGGCTTGGTGGCATAGGCAAACGAGGCAACCAATACCTGCGGCGCCAGCTCATCCACGGCGCCCGGTCCGTCCTGATCAGGATCGCCAATCGTGATGATCAACGCGCGAGATGGGCGCAGGGCTTGCTGGCACGCGCAGGTCACAACAAAACGCTCGTGGCTATCGCCAACAAGACAGCACGCATTGCCTGGGCGATTTTGCGGAGCGGAGAAGGCTACAAAGCGGCGTAGCGGGCAGCCCGGAAAGTACTGGCGCTCTAAGAATGCGAGGTGACGAGACGATGGTGTAACGGCAGGGGCCGCAATTCACAGCCTGTAAGGAGTGGTGGCCAGGAAAGGCCGGTCATCTTGGAAGGCACTGAAACCAGCGGATCCCATCGAGGCCAGGAGCAAAGATGCTTCAATCAAAGGCCGGATAGATTCACGCATCCAATGCCGTCAACATCATCACAAAAAACACCTTGCGCAGGGGGCGTCCATAGATCCACTCCTTGGCGGTTACGATGAGCCAGAAACCCTCTCTTATCAAATCAACCTAAACTGTCCCATTGGCGCTGACGTCAGACAGGTCGACCGCTGCTTTTTGTCCTGATCGAGCGTGATCAGAATCTCACATCCAATTCGAGGGTAAGACCCCAGAAATTGAAGCCCGATTGCCCGATGCCGTCATAGAACACCGAACTGCTGAGCAGATAGTTGGACTGGCTGCTATATTCTGCACCCAGTTCGACACGCCCGCGGGCACCTT
>NZ_JBQGAE010000039.1:0-3851 GCF_056542645.1 Ruegeria sp. AB5 | reverse complement strand
ATTTTGTCGTCACCTGGGCGTCTGATGATGGGCAGCAAGGCGATGATCGCTGGGCCATCAAGGCGCGTATTTTTGACGCGAATGGCGATGCGGTTGTCAGTGAATTCCTGGTCAATGAATTCACCAATGACACTCAAATTGCGCCGAGCGTGACAGTGCTCGCCAATGGCCATTTTGTCATCATATGGATGTCTAACGACGGGCAGCAAGGTGATACGTCTGGTTATGCCATCAAGGCGCGTATTTTCGATGCAAACGGTGTTGCTCAAGGTCCCGAGCCGATCACAGAAGATGTTGTGACCCTGATTGAGACCGCCACGCTTTTGGCCAACGACAGCGATGTCGACGGGGATGCGCTCACGATGACAGCAGTGTCTGCCACGAGTGCGCATGGCGCGACCCTGACGCTGAACACCGACGGGACAATCAGCTATGATCCCACCAACGCGGATGCTGTCCAGGCTTTGGCAGTTGGGCAGACACTTATCGACACATTTACCTATACGGTCGAGGACGGCAATGGCGGGGAGAGCACTGCAACAGTTTCAATTGTTGTTCACGGAAGAAACGATGCACCCGTTTTAGCAATTGCATTGTCCGATCACTCTTCAGCGGAAGATGAAGCTGTGAGCTTTGCACTGCCAACCAATGCGTTCACGGATGTGGATGGCGATGCACTGACCTTGAGTGCGACACTGACGGATGGTGCGGCGCTGCCGGACTGGCTGGTGTTTGATGCCATTGCGGGGAGCTTCTCGGGCACACCGCCGCAGGACTTCCATGGTACATTGAGTGTGACCGTGACGGCCAGCGATGGGTCACGCACAGCAAGCGATAGCTTTGCCCTTGAGATTCCCCCTGTAAACGATGCACCGATCGCGGTAGATGATCTTATTGGCGCGAGTGAACTCCGCGTGAATGAATTTACCAACACCGGACAAAAGACTCCAAGTATTACCGCACTGACTAATGGCCATTTTGTCGTCACCTGGGACTCTCGTGATGGGCAGCAAGGCGATGCTTCTTCTTCTGCCATCAAGGCGCGTATTATTGATGCAGAGGGTGTTGAGATCGTCAGTGAGTTCCTGGTCAACGAGTTTACCCATAGCTGGCAATTGAACGCGAGTGTCACGGCGCTCGCCGATGGCCATTTTGTCGTCACCTGGTCGTCTTTTGACCAACAGCAAGGCGATCCATCCGGATATGCTGTCAAGGCGCGTGTTTTCAATGCGGATGGCAGTGAGATTGGCAGTGAATTCCTGGTCAACGAGTTTACTAATAACGGTCAATTCATCTCGAGTGTAACAGCACTGGAAAATGGCCATTTCGTTGTCACTTGGGAGTCTGAAGACCAGCAGCAAGGCGATACGTCTCCAACGGCCATCAAGGCGCGTATTTTCGATGCGGAGGGCGGCGAGATCGTCAGTGAATTCCTGGTCAATGAATTTACCAATGGCGATCAGCGGGACCCAAGCGTTACCACTCTCGCCAATGGCCATTTCGTCGTCACCTGGCATTCTCACGCCTTGCAGCAAGGCGATCCATCCGGTTATGCCGTCAAGGCGCGTATTTTCGATGCGAGTGGCAGTGAGGTTGTCGGTGAGTTCCTCGTCAATGAATTTACCAATGGCTGGCAAATCAAGCCGATTGTTACAGCGCTCACCAATGGCCATTTCGTTGTCACTTGGGAGTCTGAAGACCAGCAGCAAGGGGATGCTGATTGGGCCATCAAGGCGCGCATTTTTGATGCAGAGGGTGTTGAGATCGTCAGTGAGTTCCTCGTCAATGAATTCACCCATAGCACGCAACGCGACCCAAATGTTACGGCCCTCGCCAATGGCCACTTTGTCGTCACCTGGGCATCTGATGATGGGCAGCAAGGTGATGATGGCTGGGCCATCAAGGCGCGTATTTTCGATGCGAGTGGCAGTGAGGTTGTCGGTGAATTCCTCGTCAATGAGTTTACCAATGACATTCAAGGCACTCCAAATGTGACAGCGCTCGACAATGGTGATTTTGTCGTCACCTGGCATTCTCTTGACGGGCAGCAAGGCGACACTGATTGGGCCATCAAGGCGCGTATTTTCGATGCAAACGGTGTTGCGCAAGGTCCCACGCCGATCGACGAAGATGTTGTGACTTCGATTGAGACCGCCACCCTCTTGGCCAATGACAGTGATGTTGAAGGGGATGCACTGACGGTAACAGCGGTCTCTGCCGCGAGTACGCATGGGGCCGCCCTTACGCTGAATACCAACGGGACCATCAGCTATGATCCAACCGGCGCAGATGCTGTTCAGGCTCTGGCAGAGGGCGAGACACTTATCGACACCTTCACCTATACGGTTGAAGACGGCAATGGTGGGCAGAGCACTGCAACGGTTTCAATCGTTGTTCACGGAAGAAACGATGCACCTGTCGCGGCTGATGATAGCGAGGTTGAAAATACTATTGATGCAGAAAGTACAATTGACGCAAGTGAGTTCCTGATCAATGACTTTACCAATGGCACCCAAAGCGACCCGAAGGTCGCAGAACTCGCCAATGGCAACTTCGTCGAAACTTGGGAATCCCCTGATGAATCTCACTTTACTGACATCAAGGCACGTATTGTAGACGTAGATGGCGTTGAGATTGTCAGTGAGTTCTACGTCATTAAAGAATGGGCTTTCCAACGTTCGCCGAGTGTTACAGCATTCTCTAATGGCAATTTCATCGTAACTTGGATGCATAAAGATAACGGATATTTAGAGACTAACGCAAGCGTTTTTGATGCGAATGGCGTCGGGATCAGCGGCAGGTTGAACGTCGTCGACGGGTTCTATCAATACATCATAAGTGTTACAGAGCTCGCCAATGGCAATTTCGTCGCAAGCTGGTCGACTGGACCCTGCAATAACGATCTTTGTGGTTCTGACAGCTATTTCCGTGTTTACGACGCGAATGGCGGGGACATCAGCGGCCTCCTCAAAGTCAATGAACCTCTCAATGCCATTGACGACTGGCAGCATGGCGTTAGTGTTACAGCACTCGCGAATGGCAATTTCGTCGTTACCTGGGAGGCTACTGACCCGCAAGACGGTTCTTACGATACTGCTATCAAGGCCCGTATTTTCGATGCGAACGGCGGGGAGATCGCCAGTGAATTTCTGGTCAATGCAATCATCGATGGCGCTCAAAGAAACCCGAAGGTTACAGCGCTCGCCAATGGCGATTTTGTGGTCACCTGGGAGTCTAATGACCAACAGTACGGCGCTTCGTCTGCTTGGACCATGGAGGCCCGTATTTTCGATGCAGCCGGTGTTACTCAAAGTTCCGATATTATCTCGGAAGGTTTTGTCACCCTGATTGAGACAGCCAGTCTTCTTGTCAATGACAGCGATGCCGAGGGAGATGCACTGACGGTGACAGCGGTCTCTGCCGAAAGCGCGCATGGAGCAGTCCTGACGCTGAACACCGATGGGACCATCAGCTATGATCCGACCGGCGCAGAGGCTGTTCAGGCCCTGGCAGAGGGCGAAATGCTGACGGATACATTTACCTATACCGTCAGAGATGGCAATGGCGGTGAAAGCACCGCAACGGTTTCAGTTGTTGTTCGCGGAAGAAACGAAGCACCGATCTTTGGCACCGCTGGTGATGATATCCTGACCGGCACCGCTGGCGATGACATCCTAAACGGCGGCGCGGGCGATGATTATCTGTATGGTAGCGCTGGCGATGACCGTCTGGATGCTGGCACAGGCAACGACATCCTGACCGGCGGCTCGGGGGACGATACCTTCGTCTTTGATCCCGGTTTCGGCGAGGATGCTGTAACTGATTTTGCGGCTGGGGCTGGGACGGAGGAC
>NZ_JBQGAE010000038.1:0-4776 GCF_056542645.1 Ruegeria sp. AB5 | reverse complement strand
CCTTTCCTAGCAGTCGATGACAACTGCAGTATGGCGCATTGTGACGCCGAGGGAGCAGGAGCCATCCACCCCATCCACAATGCGGGCTGCAGCGCGGCGACGGTGAGCAAGGTCGAACGGCTGCATTGGGCCGTCCGTAAGGTCTGTGTGATGTGGGGAAAGGGGCAATGCTGCGACGACACCGAGGTCAGCTCCGAGCCCAAAATAGCCCGCGCTGCGGTAATCACAAATGACGGCTATGTCTGGCGAAAGCTGACTTTGCAAAGGTGTAATTACGATCCACGCGGGACATTCGTCAATTCATACTACATTGCATCGCATTTCTCCCAAGCCGCCGTTCGCGCGGTGATCGAGGATAGGATTTATCGAGCCTTTGCCAAACGGGCTACTTCAGCCGATTCTCCTATTTGCATTGTTCCAACAAAGCCGAGAGCTGAAAATTTCCACTAAATGGAAACTTGATGTGATATAGAGAAATACGAATATAAATTTTTGCGATGTAATTCACCGACACCACTATGTAATCTTGATTTGGAAGGTCAAAATGCTTCGTACTTTTGTATACTTTTTATCACTGGTACTGGCACCAACGGCTGTCGTCGCCGACGCCGTTCCTAGCAAAGAGGCGGCTGAAGACTTATTCTCAGATCAACCGTATTCCCCATATGCTCAGCGCACTTTCCCTGAGCGTCCGCTGTGGGGGGACTCGCATCTTCACACCGGGCTTTCGCTGGACGCGGGTGCTTTCGGGAACACTCTGCTGCCTGATGAAGCTTGGCGCTTCGCAAAGGGGGAGCAGGTCATTTCATCCACGGGTCAACCAGTGAGACTGGCCCGACCTCTGGACTGGATGGTTCTTACGGATCACACTGACCTAATGGGATTTGCCCCGGACCTACAGGCTGGCAAGCCGGGCGTTCTTGCTGATCCAAAAGGTTTGGAATGGTACGAAGGTTACAAGGCGGGCGGCGAAGAGGCCGGTAAAGCGGCGTTCGATATCATTACTAATTTCTCACAAATGACCCTGCCGGAAGTCCTGCTGGAGTCTTACAGCCCGGGTGCAGATGCATTTGCTTTTACATGGGAGCAAATCGTTCTGGCTGCGGAACAACATAACGACCCCGGCAATTTTACTGCGTTCATCGGATTCGAGTGGACCTCTGTGCCAAAAGGTTTCAATTTGCACCGGAACGTCATGCTACGCGATGGGCCAAACAGGGCGCTTCAGATGGTGCCTCCGGTCACGCAACCACCCTTTGGTGATACGGACCCAAAGGCGCTCTATGCTTGGCTTGACGAGTATCAGGAAAAAACGGGCGGGCGCGCCGTTGCTTTCGCTCATAACGGGAACCTGTCGAACGGGTGGATGTTCCCAACCGAAGACACCTATCACGGCGGCAAGGTCGACGAGGACTACGTGGCTGCCCGCGCGAAATGGGAGCCCCACTACGAAGTCACTCAGATCAAAGGCGACGGCGAAGCACACCCATACTTGAGCCCGGATGATGAGTTTGCTGACTACGAAAACTGGGATGTCGGCAACCTCGACATAACCGAACTGAAAACGGATGACATGCTGGCCGGCGAATACGCCCGAGAAGCTTTGAAGCGCGGCTTGTTGTTGGAAGAAAAGTTCGGCGTGAACCCATATAAGTTCGGAATGGGCGGAGCGACCGATAGCCATACTTCTTTGGCGACTGCCGAAGAGGACAATTTTTTTGGAAAATCCGTCAGTGTTGAACCTTCGGCCACGAGGATCAAGCATCCTTTCATCGCCAATGATCTCGGCGAAATTCCCGGCGACCTTCTTGTTGCTTCTGGGTACACCGCCGTTTGGGCAACCGACAATACACGCGCGGCAATCTTCGATGCGTTCAAGCGACGCGAAACTTATGCAACCACCGGGCCTCGGATCGGGCTGCGGTTCTTTGGTGGATGGGACTTCAACGACACGGATATTGAAACCCGCTTCCTTGCTGATGTGGGCTATACCAAAGGTGTTCCAATGGGTTCGGACCTTCGCCCTCGTGATGGTGAAGGTGCGCCGGCATTCCTGATCGCTGCATTACGCGACCCGGTTGGTGCCAATCTGGACCGCGTGCAGGTCGTAAAGGGATGGCTCGATTCCGAAGAAGGCGCATTGCAGGAAAAGGTTTACGACGTGGCGTGGTCGGATAACCGAGTTGCTGATCAAAATGGCAAAATCCCTGCAGTAGGAAACACTGTGGACGTGGAGACCGCCAGTTGGACCAACACAATCGGCACCGCCGAACTTGTAACGGTTTGGTCTGATCCTGAATTCGATCCGAATGCTCGGGCATTTTATTACGTACGCGCGATCGAAATTCCCACCCCGCGTTGGATTCTTTACGATATACTGAGATTTGGCGCCGAATTACCGGAAGGCGCGGTACTAACACATCAGGAGCGCGCGTATTCTTCCCCGATTTGGTACACACCTGCAGAGTGAACTGCCGTCAGCGGCATTGGGGACCGAGGTAGTAGCCTCGACCTTGGTCGGTTCACCAAACTGTTGAAATACGCGACGCGTTGGTTTTCTTGCAATGGTCCATCGACTGATGTCAGCACCGATACGTAAAACCAGATCGCGTTTCGCGCAGGAGCCTTCATGCGACTATTGAAAGAACCCCTGTTCCATTTCTTCTTAATTGGCGCGGCTATTTTCTTTTGGTTTCATATGGTTACACCAGAAAACAAGATTGTCGAAGATATTGGGACGATAACAATCGACGAAAACGATGTCGCGCTTTTGTCTGATCAGTTTGAAGCACGGTGGAAACGTCGCCCAGGCGATGCCGAGCTACAAGCTTTGGTCGATGCAACAATTCGCGAAGAGGTTCTGGTCAGAGAAGCGAGAAAGCTTGGCCTCGATCGTGGAGATTCCGTGATCCGGTCTCGTCTCAGCCAAAAAATGGATTTCCTGACCGAAGCGATCGCCGCGTCAGTTATTCCGGAAGACAAAGAATTAGAGGCTTTTCTCCAAAACAACTCGGAGCGCTACGCAACGCCTAGCAAGCTGGCCTTCATTCAGGTCTTTCTTGGTGAAGAACCAAGCAAGGCTGAAGTCGATCGGGCATTGGCCGCCTTGCGCGCGGGCAAAGAGATTTCTGTCTTAAGCAGGTCTACACTGCTGCCCGCATCAATGCCTTTGACCGCGACGAGAGTAATCGACTCGGTTTTTGGAGGTGGATTTTCCGAGAGTCTTACAAAGCTCGAAGATGGTCAGTGGACCGGGCCGATCCAGTCAGGTTACGGGGCCCATCTGGTTCAGGTGTTGGCCGCCGAACCCAGTCAAATACCTCCTTTGCCAGAAATTCACAGTGCGGTGCTGCGGGATTGGCTTCGCGCTATGAGCGAAGATCTGGCACAGGCGCAATATGAGATTCTTGCCGATAACTACGAGATTTTGGCACCCGATCTCTCGGGGCAGGCCAAATGAAAATTGTGGTCTGCATTTTGTGTGCACTGCTTTTCACGTGGCCCGCTGGTAACGCCACTGCGCATGCGCTTGATCCGGGATACTTGGAAATTCGCCAAATCGCTTTAGACACTTGGAGCGTTCATTGGCGAAAGCCCGATGTGAATGGTCAACCGATGGCAATTGAGGCGGTGTTGCCGGATGGCTGTGCCCCGGCGCGCGGCCCTGACCCAATTTCAGATGGCAGAGCCTGGGTTTCATCCTGGGTTGTCGAGTGTCGCGTGAATGTCGCGGGTCAATCCATTGCGATTGAGGGTCTGGAGACCCAAAAGAACGATGTATTGGTACGTTTGCATCCCCAAAATACTGAACCCACGACGCTTCGTTTTACCCCAGAAACAGCCCTACAAACCATACCTTTTGAACAGACAACATGGTCAGTTTTGGTCGCGTATTTCCTGTTGGGATTTGAACATATCTTAGAAGGCTGGGATCACCTGCTGTTCGTCTTTGCTCTATTCATACTGGTCCGCGATCCCTGGAGGCTAGTGGGCGCGGTAACAGCTTTTACGCTTGCGCATTCAATAACACTGGCACTGGCAACGTTTGGGGTTTTGAATGTTCCTGGACCACCAGTCGAGGCCGTAATAGCCCTTTCAATCGTTTTTCTGGCGATGGAGATTGTAAAGGGTAGCGAGGGTAGATTCCGACTTTCAAAACAGAAACCCTGGATTGTCTGTTTCGGATTTGGGCTTTTGCATGGCCTTGGATTCGCAGGTGCACTGGCCGACATTGGACTACCTTCAACCGATATTCCAGCAGCCCTGCTTTCCTTCAACCTTGGTGTCGAAGCTGGACAATTGAGTTTCATAGGAGCATTGGCTCTTCTACTAGCGAGCTGGCGAATGATTGCGCCTCCGGTTAGTCGAACACCGACAGCGTTTACTGCCTATTGCATCGGTTCAGTGTCGATGTACTGGCTCATAGAGCGCGTAAGCGGGTTTTGAAGCGCTGCGACTCTCAGAGAGTTGAGGTGGTGGATTGGTTCAAAGGACAACTCGCTTGCACTGGGCGGAATCCGACTGCGTACAGGCGCAACTGCGTAGAACAGCATGTACACAAATGTCCTCTTCGCAGCTTTCTCAACGTGTGTTTGCCTACGTAGCCATAGTTTAATCTCGTCCAGCCTGCGGATAGTGTATGTCCATGTTGGGCTGCGTGGTTTTGCTCTGATTTGGTGGACACTTAGAATAGGCGCAGCCCGCGCCGGGAGGTGTCGAATGACGAAGCCGAAGCGATACAAGCGGTACAGCGCGGAGTTCAAACGAGAAGCTCTG
>NZ_JBQGAE010000037.1:0-5134 GCF_056542645.1 Ruegeria sp. AB5 | reverse complement strand
TCAATACCGCCACGGAGTATAATCAATACTACGTTTCGGTATCCGGATTGCAAGGCGGTGGGTTTGTGGCAACTTGGACGTCTTATGGTCAGGATGGATCTGGTGCCAGTATTCATGGTCAGAGATACGCCGCTGACGGCTCAACAGTCGGCGGCGAGTTCCAGGTGAACACGCAGTGGATCTATCACAACCAGATGTATCCCGATGTCGTCGGCCTGGAAGATGGCGGGTTTGCGATCAGCTGGCATTCGTATGGCCAGGTTAATACGCCTGACGGTTACGAGATCTATTCTCAGCTCTTTGATGCGGAAGGCAACAAGGTCATCCGGACAATCTTTGACGGCGGTGACGGGGACGACACGCTCAATCTGTCTGCGAGCAGCAGCAACGAGACCCTTCTCGGCAGGACGGGGGATGATCGTCTCACGGGTGGCAGTGGTGAAGATGTTCTCGTCGGCCATGAGGGCAATGACATCCTCAACGGCGGTGCTGGTAATGACCGTCTGACCGGGGGGACGGGAGACGACATCTTCGTCTTTGATCCCGGTTTCGGCAAGGATGTCATAACTGATTTTGTGGCTGGTGCTGGGACGGAGGATGTCATCGAGTTCAGGGGTGTCACCAACTTGGCATCCTATGCAGACGTCCTGAACAGCGCGGCGGATGACGGCACCGATACGACCATCACGCTGGATACTGATAACAGCATTGTCCTGAAGAATGTCGTCGTGTCGGATCTGTCCTCTGACGACTTCCGGTTTCACGCGTAACGAACACGACGCATGGTGTCGCAATCACGCTCCCAGGACGGGTGTGTTGCGGAGTGCCTTCTGGCACTCCGTTCTACATTCGCAGGCATTGGCCTGCTCAGCCTGCCGATCAATCTCCTGATGCTCACCGGATCACTGTTCATGCTACAGGTGTATGACCGGGTGCTGGCGAGCGGTTCGGTGCCGACGCTGATCGTGCTGGCGGGTTTGGCGGCTGCGGCATGGCACCCAGTGATCGGGCTGTCCCTGCGGCTCAAAACCTGTGACTGAGGGCAAATCCAATGTAGGGATTGGGGTCACCGCCTTGTGCGCGATATCCCGCGTTAAACAGAATTTCCGGTCCGGGCGCTTCTGAAGCAAGCTGATAGGTCAGGCCAATATCTATCGGCCGCACTGAAGATGTAATCTGCACAGTTTGAGAGCTTCTTGTCACGCCCGTGCTTTCCTGACCGGCCACTGCTGCAACCCTGTCCCGGGGGAGATCGATTGAAATCTCACCAGAGGAGATCTGGAGCGGACTGGATATCGACAAGCGCATCGTGCCTGGGCTGCCGAGAAAGCGTTTCTTGCTGATTGAGACGCTGCCGGCACGCCCCGTCAGACTTTTGCCGCCAGTGACCAGGCCTGCCTGTTTGAAATCTGTCCTGCTTTGCGTGCCCGATACCGTCAGGAGCGTGCCCTGCCCGACCGCAACAGATCCGGATATTTCCAAGAACGAGGTAGAGCTGCGTCCGCCCTGACCCGCGGCTCCCATAAAGCGGGATCCAAGGACTGTGCCGTTTTCTTCTATGAGGCCGAACTGGGCAGAAAGGCCTGACCCATCTTTGTCTTTTGCTTCAAGCCCTATGCTGGTCCTTGAGAAGGAGCCCGTGGATGATCCGACCGCGTGGTCAGTAATAAGGGCCAGCGCTTGTGTGAGTTCAAACTTGTGCCTGAATGAGTAGTCTTCTGTCAGAAGCTGTCCAAATGGATCTGCGTCTGGATCTATGTCGCCGAGAGTTATCTCATAGGAGAACACATCCCCATCAAAACGGAGACCTGTTCCGTGATCTGAACGCATGAGTGTGAGGCTGTCGCTGACCTTTGTTTCCCTTGTGATCGCAAGGCGGGGTCTTGGCGCCTTGAGTTCGGAGACCAAGGCACTGGCAGCAAGCTCAAATCCGCGCGTATACGCATCTGCAACCATCAGGGTCTGCCCTGCGAGGGCCTGGTTGAGGGCTGGCGCCAGGGCGCCGCTGGCGACGATGCCCGTTTCGGCGAGAGGCATGGCGGCGCTCTCGATGGTGTTCCCCTGGTAGACGACAAGCTCACCCATAGGAAGCATGGCGCGTTCCAGATTGAGGAGGCCCTGCCCGTAGATCGGGTCAACACCCGGCTCACCGAGATCTTCGGCTGCCGCGAACATAATCTCAGCGATTACGGGTGCTGTCAGGTGTGGCCACTGGCTCTTCAATACGGCATAGGCGCCAGTGACATAGGCGGCTGCAATGGATGTTCCGTTCAAGTGAGTGAAGCCGTTGCCGTTGGGGATGATAATGACACCTGCGCCTGGCGCAGCGAGGCAAAAGTGCATTGCGACGCCACAGTGGTTGGAGGAGTGCCATAGGCTCTTGTCTTCACGGACAGCAACGACGGCGATGAAGTAACCGAGATAATCGTCCAGCACGACCGGAATGCCTGCAGTGACTGAGACGTCGGGCAGGCCGCCGTTGCCTGCGCCAAAAACGGTCATCAAGTCTTCGGATTTGGCTCTATTCAGGGCGGTGATGGTTTTGTCGCCAAGAAATTCTTTGAGATTTTTGCTATTTTCGTCCGGAGTTTCAGTTGTGAAATCCGTGATTGGCATTTCGACGATGAAATCATCGACAATTTTGGTTCGACCCCAGCTGTTGTTCATGACATGCGCACCAGCGTCAATTGCGCGGTTTATGGCATCAGCCCATATGTTCTCGATCGGAATCGTAAATTCGGTGTAGTCGCCCCGTTTTCTTATTCCATTGAAGATGACAAGCTCGGATTCAAAGGCAACGCCGTGCAGGCCTTGACCGTTTTTCCTGCCTGCAGCGATGTTGGCAACATGCGTGCCATGACCGGAACGGCCATGACCGTCAGGTTCAGAAATATCGTCGGGGTCTCCGACAAAGTAAGAGTGGCTGTTCTCAAAGTCGATTTTCCCTTCGAATTCTGGACTGTCGAGATCGATGCCACTGTCCAGGATTGCAATCTTTATGCCCTGTCCTCGCCAGCCTTGAGCGTATTTTTCATCGGCGCCAATCAGAGACAGGCCACGGTTTTCCTCGAATTCCGGGGTTCGGTAGTAGGTGGGATCGTTAGGTCCGGGGCCTGGATCGATTGGATCAACTGGATCGACCGGATCAATGGGGTTAGGTGATGGGTTGGGACCGGGGCCCGGGTTTGGAGTGCCGGGACCTGGGCTTGGATTTGGACTGGGGTTTGGAGAAGGTGATGGGCTGGGACCTGGGTTTGGAATACCGGTGCCTGGATTTGGGCCGGAGCCTGTCTCAGAGTCTCCACCACCACCGCCTGCGAGAGAAGCTGCAAGCCCAACTGCGGCGAGCCCAAGGGCGATCGAACCAATTCCGAAGGTCTCCCCTGTGCTTAGCTCCGAAAGAGAAAAACTACGGGTGTCTGGTGCCCGGTCTAAGGTTTGGTTGAGGTAGTCCTCCATAATCGCTGGTCGGCTCAGGAGGATGTACTTGCGTGCATCCTCGAAGGTTGATGGATCGCGCGCATGCTCACTGACGAGGAATTGCAAGGCCTGTTGATTTGAATAGGAGGTGAGTTGATCCGAGTAGATACTCGCCGCGACGGAGGTGGCAAAGGTGACAATGGCCGTCGTGGTCAGGGCTAACGTCTTAAACAGGCGCATGATGATTGCTATTCTTTAGCTGTTAGATTGTAACTGCTCGGTTGCGACCGCGCGCCGTTGATACCGATGAACCGCCCGACCCACCCGGCTCGCAAGTAACAAGCTGAATGTATTGCGGATATTGAGGATTGCTGACCGATCATTCGGTAGGCGGGCCATTCGTTTCCTGCCCAACTTTAGAACCCGGTTGCTGTATTGTGAAATACTCCGATCCTATGTTTGAATAGACATCGGCTATGGTGCGGCCTGCGCACGCCATGAGATCAGTGGCAGGAGCTTCACCACCTCAACCCAGACGGAAAGACCGAGCGATTGAAGCCGGATCAATCCAAATTAAGGCGGTCCGAAATCCAAAATAATTCGATCCGGTCTACCGCCCTTGAAGACCCAGGATTCAGATAGCTCAGGATGCGCATAGATACCCGCGAGCGCCCAGCCAAGCGCGTAATCCTTTTCCACCACGTGCGGGGTAAGGCCCTGCGTACTGGCAAGTCCAAGGATTTCGCGCTTATCGATCATGCGGGGCGTCCTTCATCCAGCTATCCGGCACACGCAAGCGCCAACGTGTGATGAGACGCGGACACTCCAAAGACGGGTCCAGCTTGGCATGCCCCTTGGTGAGATGCTTGCGCGCTTTGCGGGCAACTATTCCGCCCTTTTCGTGGCGTTCA
Source organism: Ruegeria sp. AB5 (assembly GCF_056542645.1). Lineage (NCBI taxonomy): Bacteria > Pseudomonadati > Pseudomonadota > Alphaproteobacteria > Rhodobacterales > Roseobacteraceae > Ruegeria > Ruegeria sp. AB5. The sequence goes on along the minus strand of NZ_JBQGAE010000037.1, from coordinate 803 downwards.
GCAAGAAAACCGAGCCGCTTGAAGACCGCGCCGTTTCCGTGGCGCAAAGCGTAGTCGATCAACAGATCAGGGTTGCAATCAGGCCGCTGTAGGTAGCGATCAAAACACTCCGAGACATGTTGAATGCCCCCGCCAACCCGGGGATCATCGAGCATATCGATGATTGTGCGGTTAATATCAGACACCGGAATACGGGTCTGGCCACGCCAAACCGTTTTCGTCCCGAATATCATCTCATTCTTGATGTGCTTGAGTGTAAAGACCGCACCCTGCCGCTCGACTGTCCGGCCGGCAACCGAGCGGGCCGTAAACACAAAGAACATCGCGAAATATCTGTTCGGTGAGGTCCCAATGCTCGGCAGCGGTCCGTCCCCCAATGTAACATGGCTCAAATAGCGTCGGCACAAGAATCCAAGGGTCCTGCAAGACCTGCCTCGCATCGAGAAGATCAAGCTGAACAGGTACATATGCCCCGCTACCAACTCGCCTGAGCCAGCCTTGGGCGGTCCATCTTGAGAGTAATTTCGCGGCCTGGTGACGGTCGATATCCAAAGCTCGCACTGCATCGTCAATACGCACGACATCCCCTGAAGCCTGAATGACTGTAGTGAGGCGGGCGCGCCCGCGAGCCAGCGGTGGTCTCGAATCGTTCATACTACATTAGAGTACACAAAATTCTCGGAAATAGCGAATTTCTATCTAAGTATAGTACTATACTTCCGGTATATACCGCATACCGGAATTCGCGAATTTTCGCCTGCAAAATATAGCGGCCAGATTTCCGGAGTCGCAAGCAATTCCAC
>NZ_JBQGAE010000036.1:0-6333 GCF_056542645.1 Ruegeria sp. AB5 | reverse complement strand
GGATATCTTGGCAACGTAAGTCCAGCTGACTTCGAAGATCGGTCAGCCGGGTCCTTTCAAACCGTCCACTGAAACGGGGCAAGACGAGGAGGCGGCCAATCTTACTTGCTGCTGAGAACGGCAACACCGAGTCCAAAGGAGTTCATGTTGCAATGGGAATGAGCACAAGCGACAAATCAGAGCGCAGACATCAACGTTGAGAGGAGCGGTACGTTTTGACCATGTGACATGCTGGTGTCACGCAGCGACCGTAGCTCGACCGCCACCTTGGAAGTCGATTAGTTTCTTGGTCGCTGTGATTGCAAAGTCAGGCGATGGTCACTGTCCCGAATTGGTTTTCGCGATACTGCAAAGTAGATCAACATGTCGATCCAACCAATCCTCGTCCAGTGCCTCGTGACGTATGAGTTTGCGGAAATAAGGTGCAGCGACTGCCAGCTCTATCAGTTGGTCAACCGGTACATCCGCGGCTATCTCACCGCGATCTATTGCGGCTGCAAATACTGCTTCAACACTTGCGAACCTGTCTTTCATGAACTCCGTGATCACCAACCGCGCTTCTGCATCTGTGGACGCAGCAGCCACAACCTGAGGTGCGATTTGGCCCCATGGTGTGTCATTCAAGGCTCCCATCAGAACACCGAGTAACCAGCGTAGGTCAGATCGCAGCGGGCCATCGGTTTTGGGTGGTATGTTCGGCGGTGTTGCGATGCGCCTGAACGCTGCATCACGCAGACAACGCGCATCTGGCCAGTGCCTGTAAAGTGTGCTGCGCGAAATGCCCGTTGCCTTCGAAACTGCGCCATGAGTCACGTGCAGTACGCCCTCATCCCTCAGTATCCTTTGCGCTGCATCAAGCGCGGCCTGCCGTGTGGCGATCAGCCTAGGATCTTCTTTCAATCGCCTCTCCTGTAGAACATTTTGTTGCGCTATAGAACACTTTGTTCTATAAGTATGGCCAGCTAGAAACTATAGCTCAATACTCGATTTCGCGAGCACGTCTTGTCAAAATAGGAGCGTATCAATGTTCAAAGTGGCAGCAACCCCGCTGGCGGTACTCTTAACGATGGGCGCGACAACCGCATTGTCCGAGAGTGGCACCTACGAGCTGGATCCTGGACACAGCCAGGTATTGTTCAGCTACGACCACATCGGTTTCTCAGAAACGTATGGAATGTTCTCAGGTTTTAGCGGCGAGATAGAGTTCAACGAAGATGATCCGTCTGCGTCATCTGTCACAGTGTCTATGCCTGTAAAATCCATGATCACGGGCTGGGACGCCCGTCTGCAACACTTCATGTCTGGCGATTTCTTCGGAGCGAGCGACGGTGACGTGGTCACATTCGCCTCAACCAGCATTGAAGTGACCGGGGACAATACCGCGAATATATCTGGCGACCTGACCATGAATGGCATCACCAAACCTGTTGTTCTGGGAACAACGCTTAACAAGTCAGCGCCATACCCTTTTGGCGAAAAAGAGGGCACGCCGACCTTGGGTCTGGCTGCAACGGCGACTATCGTGCGGTCTGAATTCGGACTTGGGGCATTTGCGCCAGCGGTGAGCGACGAAATAGAGCTCTTGATCAATATCGAAGCGTTAAAGGCTGAATGATGTGTGCAAGGGCGTCGATACTGCGCCGAGCACTCAATCTTTACTTTTGCCGGGCTGACAACAAAATGAATGTGTTCCTGAGACTACTGGCGGTTGCCACGGCAGCGGTGACTTTGACGTGCCCGTTGGTATTCGCGCAAGAGCGCTCCTTGCCGGAGCGCACCTCGCCCCGTCCCGAAACGACAAGCGGCGTACCGCATACTCAGATTGGTGTCGAAATTAATGCCGATTTGGCCCAGCTATTGCTGGAGCGAGTTGCGCAATTCCCAGGGGTCACACTTGGCCCAACACGCATATCATTACCTGGCGCGATTGGCTTTCAGCTTGATCCTGACATGTTGTTGTCTCAACCGAACTCTATCGTCGGTGGGTTTGAGTTTGCGCATATGCATCCTGATGGCAGCTTGCACGCTTCGCTGCACCCCGCAATGGCCCGACGGGCAATTGAGGCTGGCTGGGCCGTAGGACACCCTTGGGCCAATCAACGTCCCGGATGGAGTGGCTTTGTCATGATCTATACTCCGACCACGCCAGAAGAGTTGGATGTCGTCATCGATCTGGTCGAAAGTTCGTACACCTTCATCACCAGCAACACCTTGGGCTAAACGCCTACCTGCTGACCTTGCCGTTGCTGACTAATACGCAGGTCAGTCAAAATTCAGTTTTACCGGACTTTCAGGTGATCCATGTTCCACTGTTCCGGACGGACATGATCCAGAGATGTGGCGCACCCATAATGGGTGCAACTAGGATCGTTTGCGTCGACCCGTCCTCGTAACTTGTCAAAACCACGTGCCCCCAGTAGGTATTTGGTATGTTTCGCCTGGTCCTGTCGATACTTCTAGTTGTCGCATTCTCTGGCGCAACCGCAGCGTCGGTGAAGCATGGCTTGACCCATGGATCGGATCATTCTGGTCATCATGCTCAAATGGCGGGCGACGATCCGTTGGCTGACGTCGAGAAAGCTGCTGCGGATTGTTGCGACACCACTAGCGGCATGGGTTCAACATCCTGTTTTGGTGATCTTGTCGCCACGGCGGGGATTTCGCCAATTGCTCCATTGGTGATCTCAGTGGGTGGTGTGACGTACGCTGGAGCCGATCTTTCGGGCCTCTCACTGGGTGTTCCCACCGGTCCTCCGAAAGCCTGAATGGCAACGGGCGCTCGCCCGCATTCCGTTCAATTTTCACATCAAAGGACCGACATACATGATCACACGTCGTCACTTCACCACACTGTCTGCAACTGCTCTCATCGCGACCGCTCTTCCCGTCCGTGCAGGCACCCCAATGCGCGTGCTCAGTTCACCAGGTTGCGGATGTTGTCACGCATGGGCCGACTTGGCTCGCGCGCGTGGCTACGCCGTCACCGTTGAGGAACTGACAGACTCCGAGGCACAGAAATCAGCGCGGAGCATCCCGATGAACCTCGCTTCCTGTCACACTGTAGAAGCCGATGGCTATGTCTTTGAAGGCCATGTGCCGTTCGAAGCACTGGAAGCCGTTTTGAGGGATCGGCCTGGCATCACAGGGCTTGCTGTTCCTAGCATGCCAATGGGCTCACCTGGTATGGGCGACGATCCGTCCGCCCGTTACGACGTCATTGCATTTGGGGGAGAGGCTGGGGCCGGTACGGTATACTACCGCGCGGGCACCGCGCAACCGTTCGATACCTGATGCTAGGGCGCACAACACTCTTGGTCACCGGTGGGCTTGCGCTCACCGGTTTCGCCGTAGCTTTCGTTCTGGCCCAGCCCTCTAACGCCGTCGGTCTATTTGCGCCGGATGACGCCGAACTGGTCGCCACTGGCCAAGATATCTATGCGGACCAATGTGCTGCCTGCTACGGAGCACGCCTGGAAAGACAGCCAAACTGGCAGATACGCGGCGAGGATGGTTTGCTACCGGCACCGCCGCACGACGCCACAGGGCATACGTGGCACCACGATGATGAAACGCTTTTCGCCCCGACCAAATTTGGCCTGGCCGGACTGATAGAGAATGCGCCCGTAACTGGTATGCCGGTCTATGAAGGCGTGCTCAGCGATGACGAAATCATTGCGGTGCTGTCCTTTATTAAATCAACCTGGCCTGATGACATTCATAAGTATCACGACGAACTGAATACCCAATCCGAATAGAGGAAAACCTAGATGATCAAGCAAACTCTTCTCGGTTTGGCCGTAGCAACGGTTCCAATGCTTGCGGCTGCGCATTCAAAGTCCGAAGAAACGACACCGGCTGACGGCGCGACTGTCACGGACGCGCCGGAGATTTCCATGCGGTTCGATGATCCGATGCGCATCATCTCGGTCACGCTGACCTCACCCGATGGCGACGTCGAAATTGAACGCGAAACGGGTTTGGACCCCGCTATGGAGTTCCGGGCTATGCCTTTGGAGGAGCTTGCACCCGGAAGCTATCGCTTCGACTGGCGAGGTATGGCTTCAGACGGTCATCCGATACAGGGCAGCTTCTCTTTCACGGTCGCTGAGTGATCGGTCTGGCACCCATTGACGGTGTTGTTGTCTTGGCCATTTTGGCGAAGGCACTTGGCTACGGCTCGGCGCTGCTGGCGATGGGTAGCGTCCTGTTCACCGTCCTCTTTGCCACGCGCGCCGAAGTGTCTGTTTTGCGCCTTGCAAGGCACCTCGCGGTCGGTGCAGCGATTGCAGGTCTTGCCGTGCTTGCTCTACGTTTCGGCATCAGAGCGGCGCGGATATCCGGAATGGGCTTTGAGGGCGCGACGGACCCAATGATGCTTGGTTTTGTTTGGAACAGTCCGCTTGGCACCGCCGCGATTTGGCGAGGAGTAGGTGAACTCGCTATATTGGCAATCTTGCTCCCCCGCGTAGGGCACTGGATCGCTTTGGCGGGCAGCCTTGCCGTAGCGATGTCCTTCGCCCAGGTGGGACACTCGCTCGGAGCGCCCAGGGCGGTTCTCGCAGTCTTACTGGTTCTGCATCTGTAGGCTGCCGCGTTTTGGGTTGGCGCTCTCCTGCCTTTGCGCAAAGCGGCGCTCACTCCAACCGGGGCCGATCTACTGCACCACTTTGGCAATGTCGCTGCTTACGGAGTTGCCGTTCTGATTTAAGTAGGCGCGGCACTCGCATGGCTGCTTTCGGGCTCAGTGGCCGCCTTGTTCGGAACGGCCTATGGATTGGTACTTTTGGTCAAGGTCGTGATCGTTTCTGCCCTACTTGGCATAGCGGCATTGAATGGGCTGAGACTTGTTCCGGCTCTTATGGCTGAGCAGCGTGGCGCGACAATTGTTCTCCGACGGTCGATTTCGATGGAGAGGTTGGCTGTTGTCCTGATCCTGCTTGCAACGGCGACCCTAACCAGTGTGACGACACCTCCCATCAATCTTTGACGGCGTCAGGCTCAAAGCCTGAACTGCAAAACTTTGTTACGAATGTCCGCATAGGGCTGCGACCCGCCAACCATGTAAACCGCAGAGAACGGCAATATTGAGCCCAAAGTGCTGAATGCTGTGATTAAAAAGAACGTCAGCTTTCAGATTCGCCTTTTTTTGTCACTGCTCGTTTCGCCAAACCATCATTGCGAAGTGCTTCCCATCACCCAGATAGTTCGGCAAGGCTATTTCATGTTCAAAACCCGCTTGGAAGGCGATGCCGAGAGGCCGTAGTCCCGACCGTTCCAACGAACCCTTGTCGTCAATTGTCGACCTTTGAAACTCGGTCGTCCCCGACCGTTCGCGGAATCCAGAAAAGCGTGTAGGGAAAGCTACGCCTTGTAATTTTAGCCTCACAGTCAATTCTTGCAGGGACACAAGGAGCGGACCTATTTCCTTCGATACGTGAGCATGTCCAGGACCTGCTGTATATGCAAGGCGACTTACATATAGCCACGCTCCATTTTTGTCGTGATTTAAAGCCGCTCCATCACCTGTCACATCCGACCAAGCAATTGGCTCTTGTATTGGCTTGCCAGATGTTCGGATCGCGCATGCAAAACTGATGATTTGGTCTTCTTCCTCGCTCACAAACATTGCTTGTGGGAAAGTTCCAAAATAAGTCTCTAGCGTTTCTCGACTGTGATTTGGATGGCAGAAAGCTAAGCTTCTCTTGCCTAAAGAATTGTGCCTCGGCCTTTTAGGCAGTCGCAACATCGGCTCAAGGTCAACCAATTTTGCCCTTCGAGCTGCTTTGTACTTCAACGGCGTCAATCTCCACTGCTTTTGATGATGCTAGTCTTAGCTAACCGATTTACGGCGTTCTTGAAAACAGACCTTGGCGCAGATGCAGCAAAAGTCAGCAAAGTCCGCGACCTGATCCTTGCCTGACGAAACTTCGCTGCGCTCGGCACGAACAGCCGCTCTTTACGCCGCATTTCCGCAAGAAACGGGTCGCGGTGTCGGGGTCACGTAAGCTAATCCGTTGGGTGATAGTTAGTGACGGAACCAGAAGACATGACAAACCACCCCATGCCAGCAATGGATTTTACAGCCAGCGTCATGCTGCTTCTTGCTTCTGCTTGCTGCTGTTTGGGGCGGGTCCTTCTTCTTTGGCGAGGTTGCACTGACCGAATGGATGTGTCGCAAACTTTTAGAACGGCAAAGGCCAGCGATATGCTAGACGCAGTTATCCTGCGATCTCGGCAAATAGCCGAAAGCCCGACGTGGTAGTGCTGGGGAATTGCTGCTTGCGGATCATGTTGGCGACCTCGATGCCGTCCAAAGTAGCCGAAGCGGATTTG
>NZ_JBQGAE010000035.1:0-2500 GCF_056542645.1 Ruegeria sp. AB5 | reverse complement strand
CCTAGGGGTGAAAGGCCAATCAAACTCGGAGATAGCTGGTTCTCTGCGAAATCTATTTAGGTAGAGCGTCATCCGAATACCCCGGGGGGTAGAGCACTGGATGGGTAATGGGGCCCCACAGGCTTACTGATCCTAACCAAACTCCGAATACCCGGGAGTACTAGATGGCAGACACACTGCGGATGCTAACGTCCGTAGTGGAGAGGGAAACAACCCTGACCTACGACTAAGGCCCCCAATTCATGGCTAAGTGGGAAAGCAGGTGGGACGACCAAAACAACCAGGAGGTTGGCTTAGAAGCAGCCATCCTTTAAAGATAGCGTAACAGCTCACTGGTCTAAATAAGTTGTCCTGCGGCGAAGATGTAACGGGGCTCAAGCCATGAGCCGAAGTCTAGGGATGCGTAAGCATCGGTAGCAGAGCGTAGTGTGACATAGAACTCATCCTGTATTGCCGCCGGTTATACGGCGCGGGCAACCGCGCTCAAGTAGCCGAATAGGCGGTAGCGCAGGATAGAGTTCTTTCGATGAAGCCGGGGCGTGAGCCATCCGGTGGAGAGATCACTAGTGAGAATGATGACATGAGTAGCGACAAAGAGTGTGAGAGACACTCTCGCCGAAAGTCCAAGGGTTCCTGCTTAAAGCTAATCTGAGCAGGGTAAGCCGGCCCCTAAGCCGAGGCCGAAAGGCGTAGGCGATGGGAACTAGGTTAATATTCCTAGGCCAGGAGGATGTGACGGATCACAGGTGTAGTTCAATCTTATCGGATTGATTGGGCTGCTGAGTGGTTCCTGGAAATAGCCCTCCATCAGACCGTACCCTAAACCGACACAGGTGGACTGGTAGAGCATACCAAGGCGCTTGAGAGAACGATGTTGAAGGAACTCGGCAAAATACCTCCGTAAGTTCGCGAGAAGGAGGCCCGGTTCCTAGGCAACTAGGGGCTGGGGGCACAAACCAGGGGGTGGCGACTGTTTATTAAAAACACAGGGCTCTGCGAAGTCGCAAGACGACGTATAGGGTCTGACGCCTGCCCGGTGCCTGAAGGTTAAAAGGAGAGGTGAGAGCCTTGAATTGAAGCCCAGGTAAACGGCGGCCGTAACTATAACGGTCCTAAGGTAGCGAAATTCCTTGTCGGGTAAGTTCCGACCTGCACGAATGGCGTAACGACTTCCCCGCTGTCTCCAACATCGACTCAGCGAAATTGAATTGCCTGTCAAGATGCAGGCTTCCCGCGGTTAGACGGAAAGACCCCGTGCACCTTTACTACAGCTTCGCACTGGCATCAGGATTGTGATGTGCAGGATAGGTGGTGGGCTTTGAAGCAGGAACGCAAGTTCCTGTGGAGCCACCCTTGAGATACCACCCTTCGCACTCTTGATGTCTAACCGCGGTCCGTTATCCGGATCCGGGACCCTGCGTGGCGGGTAGTTTGACTGGGGCGGTCGCCTCCTAAAGCGTAACGGAGGCGCGCGAAGGTTGGCTCAGAGCGGTCGGAAATCGCTCGTTGAGTGCAATGGCAGAAGCCAGCCTGACTGCGAGACTGACAAGTCGAGCAGAGTCGAAAGACGGCCATAGTGATCCGGTGGTCCCGAGTGGAAGGGCCATCGCTCAACGGATAAAAGGTACGCCGGGGATAACAGGCTGATACTGCCCAAGAGTCCATATCGACGGCAGTGTTTGGCACCTCGATGTCGGCTCATCTCATCCTGGGGCTGGAGCAGGTCCCAAGGGTACGGCTGTTCGCCGTTTAAAGAGGTACGTGAGCTGGGTTTAGAACGTCGTGAGACAGTTCGGTCCCTATCTGCCGTGGGTGTAGGAGACTTGAGAGGAGTTGCCCCTAGTACGAGAGGACCGGGGTGAACGATCCACTGGTGGACCAGTTGTCGTGCCAACGGCAGTGCTGGGTAGCTATGATCGGACAGGATAACCGCTGAAGGCATCTAAGCGGGAAGCCCCCCTCAAAACAAGGTCTCCCTGAGGGCCGTGGAAGACCACCACGTCAATAGGCCGGAGATGTAAGCGCAGTAATGCGTTCAGTTGACCGGTACTAATCGCCCGATAGGCTTGATTTGATCCAGTAATGGGAAGACAAATCAAAAGCATACACTTCTTTGACTAACGATGGCTGTGTCGCGCCAAGCGGCACTGTTGATTGAAAACACAACCGTGCAGGAACGCGCATCCGCTTCGCGAATACGCTGCCTCCTGCGCGTCGCCTTTTTGCAAAGCAAAAAGAGCGACGGGGATTTTCCTCGGTTTGGTGGTCATAGCGCAAGTGAAACACCCGGTCCCATCCCGAACCCGGAAGTTAAGCACTGCCGCGCCAATGGTACTTGGGCTTAAGCCCCGGGAGAGTAGGTCACCGCCAAACCTAGAAAAATCCCAATCCTCTCTAACACGATGATACAAATCTGACTCTGACGCGGGATGGAGCAGCCCGGTAGCTCGTCAGGCTCATAACCTGAAGGTCGTAGGTTCAAATCCTACTCCCGCAACCA
>NZ_JBQGAE010000034.1:0-7174 GCF_056542645.1 Ruegeria sp. AB5 | reverse complement strand
GAAGGCGGCCGCACCGTCGGCGCCGGCGTTGTGTCGAAAATCGTCGAGTAATTGGTTCTGGCGAAGAGATTATTCGTCGAGTAATCTCGGACCCAACCGATGAAACAAAGAAGGCCGCTCCTCCGGGGGGCGGCCTTTTTCTGTTAAGAATGTGCTCTCTAACTCCTGGACTGGCTGCGTCTGCGCGCGGTCATTGCGCGTCCGTCTCGTATGCTCATACCCATCAATGTCAGATTGGTAGCGCCGGCGACCAATTCGATGACCTGAACAATATAGAAGCTGGTGTCGAAGGATCCGGCCCCGGCTTTTTCGTTCAGGTAGAGTGCTGCGGGGACCAGAATGAGCAGGCCGTTGGCTGCGATGAACGGCATTCTTTTCTTTTTGGCCAATGCAGGCGCATCTTTGCGCCGGCTTCCCATCGACATTCCGGTGGCCCCGACAATGATCATGGCTGGGACCAGCAGAAACAGGCCGTAGACGATCATGGTTTTCACCGATGCCACGGTTGTGTGGGAGGTGAAGATTTCGCTGTAAAGGGTGGACGTCCAGAATGTCAGGATTGTCAGAAAACCGATAATGCCAGCGATGGGGTGGATTGTTTTGATCATGGGGTGCCTCCACTTCGCGCCTTAGGCAACACAGTGGTTGTCGACCGTAAGCTTGCGCAGCAAGTGCGGTCGCGTCACTGCGCTGTCGGGATAGTCAGCAATACGGCGCTGGAACTCGGGGTTGGTGAAGGCCTGACGGAAACTTTTGACATCTTGCCAGACGGCATAGTTCACGAAGGTTGCGCTGTTGGCGATGCCTTTGTGCAGCTGGGTCGAGATATATCCGGGTTGGGATTTCATGAAATCCGCGTCGTGTGACCAGGCGGCCAGCAGCGCCTCTTCGTCCTTGGCGTCTACTGTGAACAGGTTGATCAGAACAACGGGCCCTTCCTCGGTTTCCATCTGGTCAGCCAAGGTTGCGACTTTGTCCAGCTCTTCGATACGTGCCATTTCGACTCCTCTCATGAATTTAATATAGCGAGCTATATAATATTGCATAGCATGCTATGCAAGTGTATTTGTCCGATATGGAATTCAAGAAAGAAGACTCGGCCGGATATCTGATCAATCACATGGCGCGCCTGTTTGCCCGGGACCTGCAGCAGCACATCTTTCCATTGGGGATTGTGGTTGGCCAGTTTCCGGTTTTGCTGGAGCTTTGGCGAAAAGACGGCGTGTCGCAAAAAGAACTGCTTGGCAAAATCGATGTCGAGCAGGCGACCCTGGCCAACACGCTCAACCGGATGGAGCGGGACGGGCTGGTCAAACGAACCAAAAATCCAACCGATGCCAGGGCTCAGTTGATCTGGTTGACAGACAAGGCGTCAGGAATTCGCGCAGACGCGTATGAGGCCGCCCAGACCGTAAACGCTCAGGCGCTTGCGGGCCTGAGCGCCGAGGAGCAACGCCAGTTTCTGGACCTCATGCGCCGGGTGATCTCGGGCATGCGTCAGGACTAATGGGTTACAGCGCCGAATTCGCCGCGGCCCGCACAGCGCGGATGTTTTCGCCATAAACCTCGGGCTGATCCACCGATCCGCCTCTGAAGACAGCCGATCCGGCAACCAGGACATCGGCGCCTGCCGCCGCGACCAGAGGGGCGGTGTTTGGATCAACGCCGCCATCAATCTCGATATGGACGGGGCGGTCGCCGATCATCTGGCGCAGCTTGCGGATTTTGCCGGTCATGTCGATGAACTTTTGTCCACCAAAGCCGGGGTTCACGGTCATTACGCAGACGAGGTCGGTCAGGTCCAGTAAATGCTCGACCGCTTCGGCCGGGGTGCCCGGGTTCAGCGCGATACCTGCCTTCATTCCTGCGGCGCGGATGGCCTGCAGGGTGCGGTGCGAATGCGGCCCGGCCTCGATATGAGCGGTCAGTATGTCTGCCCCGGCATCGGCATAGGCCTGAATATAGGGATCAACCGGCGCGATCATCAGATGCACGTCCATCACCGTTTTGACATGCGGGCGGAAGGCTTTGACGGCTGGCGGGCCAAAGGTCAGGTTCGGGACGAAATGGCCATCCATCACGTCGATATGCACCCAATCAGCGCCCTGCGCCTCGATGGCCTGAATTTCGGCGCCGAAATTGGCGAAATCGGCGGACAGGATCGACGGGGCGATCTTGATGGTGCGGTCAAAGCTCATGGCGGTCTCGTGTCAGCAAAAGAGTCGGGGACGCGTATACCCGCGCCGTACCGCAATGGGTAGCCCCTGTGGCAAGTGCGTCGTTACAAAACTTTCACCGCACTGACATATATCCGTTTAATGGCATCTGTAGCTGACCGCCAACATGAGCTTGGGGGTGGCAGGTGCTGCGGATCAAAGAACTGACCAAACGCTTTGGCGACAATATAGCCGTGGACGCTGCGACGCTGGATGTGGACAAGCCCTGCATGATCGGCATCATCGGGCGCTCGGGGGCGGGCAAATCAACCTTGTTGCGGATGGTCAATCGTTTGACGGATTCCTCTGGCGGTCAAATCCTGTTCGACGGCCGCGACGTCACGCAATTGAAGGGTCGTGAGAAACGCGCCTGGCAGGCTGATTGCGCGATGATCTTCCAGCAGTTCAATCTGGTTCCTCGCATGGACGTGGTGTCGAATGTTCTGCACGGCACATTGAACCGCCACTCGACATTGGCGACCATGTTCAACTTGTTCCCCATGAGCGAAATACACCGGGCCATCGATATTCTGGATCGCCTCGGCATTGCCGAGCATGCACCCAAGCGGGCCGAGGCGCTGTCGGGTGGTCAGCAGCAGCGGGTCGCCATTGCGCGGGCATTGATGCAGGACCCCAAGATCATTCTGGCCGACGAACCCATCGCCTCGCTGGATCCGATGAACGCGCAGGTGGTTATGCAAGCCCTGCGCCGTATCCATGAAGAGGATGGCCGCACGGTCATCGCAAACCTGCACACGCTGGACACCGCCCGCCGCTATTGCGACCGCGTCGTCGGCATGCGCGATGGCCGCATCGTCTTTGACGGGCTTCCTGAACAACTGACCACCGGTGTCGCCCGCGAAATCTACGGGGCCGATGCGAGCTTCTCGGAAGAGGCGACCTCGACCGAGATCGAAACGCTCGACGCGACCCAAAAAGCACTGATGGAAGCGGAAGCCACCATCTGAGCACGACAACCCCTTTCATCGCCCGGCCCGATGAGAGGCCGGGGACATCAACCTGGAGAGAGACAGATGAAAAAACTAATTGCTGCCCTTGTTGCCACGACTGCACTGGCTGCGCCTGTACTGGCCGAAGACATCAGCGAATTCCGCATCGGTATTCTGGGCGGCGAAAACGCTCAGGACCGTCTGAACAACAACGAATGCCTGCGCCAGTACACCGAAGAAGAGTTGGGTGTTGAAACCAAGCTGTTTGCCCCCGCTGACTATAACGGTGTGATCCAGGGGCTGCTGGGCGGCACCATCGACATGGCGTGGCTGGGCGCGTCGAGCTACGCCAAGACGTATCTGTCCGATCCCGAAGCGGTTGAACCGGTTCTGGTCAAAGTCAACGTTGATGGCGGATACGGCTACTATTCGGTCGGCTTCGCGCGCAAGGACAGCGGCATCGCCTCGCTGGAAGACATGAAGGGCAAGACATTCGGCTTTGGTGACCCGAACTCGACCTCGGGCTATTTGATCCCTTCGATCGAAATTCCGCAGGCAACCGGGGCAACAATGGATTCAGGCGACTATTTTGGTGAAGTGAAATTCACCGGTGGTCACGAGCAGACAATCGTCGCTGTGAACAATGGCGATGTTGATGGTGGCGTGACCTGGGCCGACGGTCTGGGTGAATGGGAAGACGGTTTCAACTCGGGCGCGCTGCGTCGTGCGGTTGACGCGGGTCTGGTCGACATGAACGACATGGTCATGATCTGGCAATCCAAGCCGATCCCCGAAGGTCCGGTTGTGATCCGCAAATCCTTGCCTGAAGAGGTGAAGGCGAAAATGACCAAACTTTGGGACGACCTGAGCGAGAAGGATCGCGACTGCTTTTACGGTGTGGCCGCGGGCGAGGCAAAAAGCTTCGATCCAATCACCCACGAAGCGTACGAAGTCATCATCGAAGCGCGCAAGCTGAAGTCCAACTGAGCCAGCGCATCCCCAAGATCGGGGTCCGGTATTCGCCGGGCCCCGTTTTTCCACTCAGGAGCATTCCATGACAGACCTGACCGCGGGGTCCCCCGGCGTTGATGAAATACGCGACGACTACACCTCAATGACGCGGCGCAAGCGGGTCTACGGTGGTATTCTTCTGATCCTTTTTGTCGCTGTCATGGCCTCTGGGTTTCGTATTGCCGATGATCGCAACGCGGGCAGTTTCAGCGACGGGTGGACCCGTATCTTCGACTACCCCTCCGAAGTTCTGTCGGAGGCATGGGAAAAGATCGGCGAGATGCCGGTCAATCTTGCCAAGTTCTTCCCGGCCTTGGTCGAGACCCTGAACATTGCGGCAGCATCGACATTGATCGGAACGATTGCGGGAACGTTTCTGGCCCTGATGTCAACGCGGGGCATGGCTCTGTGGCCGGCGCTTATTCCCCTGTTTCGGCGCATCGCGGATGTCTGTCGTGCAATCCCCGAGATCGTGATTGCGTTGGTTCTGATCTTCATTCTCGGCGGGGGTCCGGTTCCGGCGATGATCGCCATCGCCATTCATACCGCAGGGGCCTTGGGAAAGCTGTTTTCGGAAGTCAATGAAAACGCGTCGCTCAAACCGGTCGAAGGGCTGCAGTCGGTTGGTGCAAACTGGTCGCAGCGCATGTATCTGGGTGTGATCCCGCAAGTTGGACCAAATTACGTAAGCTATGCCTTGCTCCGGTTCGAGATCAACATACGCGCTTCGGCCATTCTGGGTTTTGTTGGCGCGGGAGGCCTTGGGTACGAGCTGCGGAATGCGATGTCCTGGGGGCAGGGGCGCTATGATGAGGCCGCCGCCATCTTCCTTCTTCTCTTTGTCACCATCGTCGTCGTGGATCAGTTATCGGGTATCCTGCGCGATCGCCTGACCCACGGGTCGGAAAAAGGAGCATCGGCATGAGCACCTTCGCAACCGATCTGAGTATCGACGAACTGAAAGCCGAGGCAGATCGCCTGTTCAGCCGCAAACGCCTGGTGAACTTTGGCCTGCCAGGTCTGGTTCTGGCCTATCTTGTTTACGTGTTTTTTGCCTTTGATGTGCCGGGTTTGGCCGAACGCGCCAATTGGGACAACGGCAAGACCCTGATATCCGACACCTACAGCTACAAAACCCATGTCGAGCGCGACAACCGCAGCGGTGAGGTCTCGGTGGCCATAGAAGGTGAACGTAAGGGGAGATACCCGGACGGGCAGGCGCCTGACTGGGTGGCGCTGGGTGACACCACTGTGATCGATCTGGAAAACGGTCACATCGTGCGGTTTGGCGCCGAAACCGTGGAATACGACATCCCCGGCTATGGCACTGTCAGGGCCACGCCCACCCGTTCAGCCGGGGTGCAGGCGGAACTGCCGCCCGGCGAGGTGCCCGAATGGATCAATATCTCGAAAAACCGGATGGCAATCACAACGGATGCAGGGCGTCTGACGGTCACCCGCAACAGGTCCGAGGTCTTCCGCTATTTCACCGGATGGGAGCTGTTCTGGTTTACGCTCGACAGTCCCTACTACGGCATGTCGTTCCCTGAGGTGGCCGGGCGTGCGGCCTCGGGTGAGGGTGGGGCGATCTTCAACGATTTCTGGACCAACAAGATGTGGCGGCATCAGGATGTAGCCTGGGCCATCTTTGAGACGATCCTGATGGCGTTTCTGGGCACGTTCGGTGCGGCCATGGTCGCCCTTCCCCTGGCCTTCATGGCAACACGGAACTTCAATCCGCTGAGATCTGTGCGCTTTGCCACGCGGCGGGTTTTCGACTTTGTCCGCGGGGTGGACGCGCTGATCTGGACCGTGGTGCTTGCGCGTGCTTTCGGTCCGGGCCCGCTGACCGGTGCGCTGGCCATTCTGGTGACGGATACCGGGACATTCGGCAAAATCTTCTCGGAAGCCCTTGAGAATGTGGATCAGAAGCAAATCGAAGGCGTGCAATCGACCGGCGCCAGCGCGCCGCAGCGGTATCGGTTCGGGGTCATCCCGCAGGTCACACCGATATTGCTGAGCCAGTTGCTCTATTTCCTCGAATCCAACACCCGCAGTGCAACTGTCATCGGTGCGATCACCGGCGGCGGCATCGGGTTGTTGCTGACGCAAGCCATCATCACCCAGAAGGATTGGGAAGAGGTGGCTTATTACATCGTTCTGATCATATTAATGGTGATGCTGATGGATTGGTTCTCGGGCTGGTTGCGGCGACGCTTGATACAGGGTCAGACCGGCAAGGCGCGCAAGCCGCGTAACCCTGATTGCAAACCCTTCCTGCTACCGTGACTTCAAACGGGACAGAGACAATGGCACGACTGCGCGCGGATCAACCGTACATTCACCCTGATTGCCAGATCACCAACAGCCGATTTGGAGAATTTGTTGAAATTGGCGCGGGCAGTCGCGTCGCGAACTCGGTTTGGGGTGACTATTCCTATTGCGATCGAACCTGCGACATCGCCAATGCCGTGATCGGGAAATTCGCCAATATCGCCAGCTTCACCCGAATTGGGGCGACGGATCACCCGATGGAGAAAGCCTCGCAGCACCATTTTCTCTACCGGACAGCGGACTATTGGGACGGTGAAGAGGACGACGCTGCGTGGTTTGCCCATCGCGCCAGTCGCACGGCGCGGATCGGGCATGATACCTGGATTGGTCATGCGGCGATTATCAAGCCAGAGATCACCGTCGGGCATGGCGCCATTGTCGCGTCAGGCGCGGTGGTGACTCGGGACGTCGCGCCCTATTCTATTGTCGGTGGCGTTGCGGCGACGGAAATTCGCCCGCGCTTTTCCGAAACGCTTGCAGAGCGGATGCTTGCATTGTGCTGGTGGGATTGGGACAACGCACGTTTGCGTGCAGCTCTTCCCGACTTTCGCACCCTGAATGCCGAGGCGTTTCTTGAAAAATACGAATAGCAGGCTGGTGCAGCAATAGCTCCCGCGCCCGCAGGTAAATCGGCTGTGCCGATTCTCCTTGGCGGCCTTGGGC
>NZ_JBQGAE010000033.1:0-8500 GCF_056542645.1 Ruegeria sp. AB5 | reverse complement strand
ATATCTTGGCAACGTAAGTCCAGCTGACTTCGAAGATCGGTCAGCCGGGTCCTTTCAAACCGTCCACTGAAACGGGGCAAGACGAACTTGCCTAGTTCTAAGCCAGACAGGCTCAAATTCTCTGTTGTCCGCCAAAGCATCAAGGCTTGTATCGTGCGTAGTCGAAGTCCATATACACAAGGCTTACGTTTTTCTTTTTCGACCTGCTGTCTCCCCAATTCGGCGTTCAGTCTTTCGATTCAGACCGACCACGCCGAGTCGCCGCAATGATGCGGGCGGCAACTATTAGGAGACTTCCACCATGGCAAATGGCACAGTAAAATGGTTCAACTCGACCAAAGGTTTTGGCTTTATCGAACCTGAAGATGGCAAGCGCGACGTGTTCGTTCACATCTCAGCAGTTGAACGTTCCGGCCTTAGCGAATTGAAAGACGATCAGAAGGTTACTTTTGACGTCGAAGCTGGCCGTGACGGACGCGAAAGCGCCGCCAATCTGGCACTCGCCTGACTTTTTGCGGGCACCCTTTCGGGTGCCCGTTTGCACAATGGGCTACTATAAGCCGTTGGAGAACAAGTAAGTTGCAACCTAAAGACTGGACGCGGGTGCTCGCACAATACCGTGTGCCCGATGCGAAGCGCAGTGTTTCTGAACTTGCGATCACTGTTGTTCCCTTATTCGCGCTATGGGCCCTAGCGTGGTTTGCGTTGTCATTTAGCGTCTGGATCGCGATACTTCTAGCCGTGCTGAATGCCGCATTTCTGGTCCGTATCTTCATCATTATGCACGATTGTGGTCATGGATCTTTCTTTAGAAGCCGCAGCGCATGCAATTGGACTGGACGGGTTCTAGGTGTTCTTACCGTGACACCCTATGACGTTTGGAGGCAAAGCCATGCGATTCACCATGCCTCAACCGGTAACCTTGATCGCCGTGGTATGGGTGACATCCCTACGTTGACCATTGAGGAATACTTGAAACGGAATTGGTTCGGGCGTGCCGCGTATCGGCTGACCCGGAACCCTGTCTTCCTGTTCGGAGTTGCGCCGATTTATACGTTCTTTATTCAATACCGCTTACCTGTTGGTTTCATGCGGTCGGGCTGGCTGTATTGGGCAAGTGCGATGGGAACAAACGCGGCAATTGCAGGGGTATTGGCCCTAGTTTTTTGGGCCGGAGGCATTGAGGTTTTAGCGTATGTTTTCCTACCAACCGTGATTGTCGCATCATCCATTGGTATTTGGCTTTTCTACATTCAACACCAGTTCGAACACACGACTTGGGATCGGGAAGAGGGCTGGAGCCTTCAGAACGCCGCGTTCTACGGCAGTTCTCACTATGCCCTGCCAGGCATCCTGCGGTGGTTCTCTGGCAACATTGGTGTGCACCATGTTCACCACCTCGCCAGCCGCATACCGTTTTATCGGCTAAACGAGGTCTTGCGTGATCATTCTGAGTTGGAAGATTGCCAGCGTATTACTTTATTTGAGAGCCTTCATTGCGCACGATTGCATCTTTGGGACGAAGAAAGACAGCGCTTACTGACATTTTCCGAGGCTTTGTCAAAGGCCAATCCCAACAAAAGTTTAGTGTAGTCTGGCGCGGACCAAATAGGCTTCGACAGTATCACCTCCGAGGGCGCGGATGGCTTCTAGTCGGTGAAGGCCTTCAATCAGCACGAACCTCTTGTTGTCCGGGCGTATCTGGATCGGGGTCTTCTGGCCGTTCTTCAGGATATCTTCGGCCAGCGTCAGAACTTTTTGTTGATCAAGCGTTTTCGCCCGTTTCACAGGTACATAGATCAGGTCGAGCGGATATGGTCTTTTCTCCAACATAAGCTACGTGAGCAACCGTTCGTGCATTTGTTCCGGTTCGAAGTTCGCTACAAGAGCTGGGGCTGGAACGTACGTCATAGACCCGAACGAACAGCGTCGCGCAGTTCCTGATGCATAATCCAAGTTGCTGGCTCATCGTCACTTTCGATGTGAGAAAATGCCAGGACCTGCGCGGATCCATCATTCTGTGCCGATCCGGCTTCAGGAAGTTCGAGCTCCAGATATTCCGCAATCAATAGTCCGATTTTCTTAAAGACCTTGATGGAGGCCTCACGCGATTTGTAACCGGCCGCCTGAGACAAGTGACCAATGGTCAGACCGTCCTTGCCTGCGATTGTAAGTGCTTTGAGCATTGTGACCTGCGCAGGGGTGAGCCTGATCTGGCGCAATGCCTCGGCATATTCTCTTTCACTGGGAACGAAGGTGCCGGAGTTTCCCTCCAAACGGCGTTGACCGCTACGCTTCCTGTCTCGTTCTTCAAGAATTTCTTTTAAGGCCTCAATGGCCAATGCTGGTGTTTCGCCGACTGCGTCAGCAATCATTGCTTGCGTTTTAGCCGGTGGCTTGGGGAATGCGCGCGCAACGCTGTTACCGCTCAGAATGCCAGCCTTAATCAAGTACTTTCCAAATTCTACTTCAATCACTCCAGATACGTCAGCGTTCCGCGTCTTACGGACACTGCGGTCCTGAAATGCTCTTTGTTCCAGACCATGAGCTGACATCTTTGAACCGGGAAGGGTTACTTGAGGGGCATTTCTACGCATCAGAGAAACACCACCACAATTATGGCCGCAACAAGCACCGCCGACGCCACAGATATTTTAATCCCGTAGGACCGGCGACGCGCCTTTTCAGCTTTGAGGCTTTTACCCAAGTTTTCGTCAATCGAGTTATGGTTCACGGCTTGGTCCTTCCGGATATGTCAGGCGATATTGATTTCCAGCAACCTATTTTCGCGGCATATTTTCGGCGCACTTATCGTTCTGTCTTGTGAACGGCCGATTACATTCCCAACCATCACTTCTTCGATTCAAATGAGCGTTGGAAGGGACAAGGATCGCAACGCACCTGTCCTGGTTTGCGCGAAAGCCACGTTCACATTTCCATCCAGAGTAGGTTTCAGGCGCAAGGTATGCATGCTGTGGAACGGCCACAGGCTCACAGCCGCTCTCCGCTGCCCTGTACCCTCTGAGGCATACCCACCCATCCGAGCTTCTTTTGTCACTCAGACGACCGTTTTTTGGAACTTCTATTGCAACACATGTCTGGCTGTCCTTACGAAATCCCCAGTTGCAGTGTATTTCCTGTGCGCCAAACCGGGTTCCGACGTACCCATTTTGAGGCGCTATCAATTCTTCGCATCTTTCACCGACTTGTCGGAAGAGCCGATTGCACTCCCATCGATCTCCGGTCGATGCAAGATATGCGTTTTTAGGAACTTCTATTTCCTCACAAAAATCTCCAACGCGCTTGAATCCATGGTTGCATTCCCAACCTGGACCATAGGAACTGCCGGTCAAATGCGCATTTTCAGGTGCGTTTGCTATTTGACACGATCCGTTCTTGTTTTCGAAACCTTCGTCACAAACCGATCCGTCGGCATTGCCTGCGACTTGGGCATGAAGCTGCGTTCCCGAGAGCAACACCAAGAGTGTCGGGATCAGGCAAAGAACGCGGCGCGAAAACACGATGAATGACTGATTGAAACGGAGCGTGAGACCTGATCTATCGGGCATCAAGCACGCAATTTATGAGCCATGTGCTTTTCATACGGCGCCTTCTTTCATTGGTCACGCGATGACTGGGGCTTGTCAGGTGACAGTTGCGAATGCTTGCGAGGAACGAGCTCATAACGAAGACCTCAGCGGAACCCGTTCCTATGCTGAGGCACATGCTACAATTAGTCTGAAGGCCATTGGATTATCGTAACCGGCAGCATTGCGGCGGCGAGCAACTTTTTACCAATACACTATTGTCGTTCCTAGTCTGTGAAGAGTCAAGGACGCACGCTCGTCAAGAAGCGTGTGCTGCGGAATGGTCAATTTTTGAGACCGGCGAGTTATTAGGTGGTTGAGAGAATAACTGAGAGGCAAAATTCACTTTGGGGCAATTTAGGTTGACAATTCATCCGTGAAATCGCCGGATTTCTTGGGCAACAATCTTGGCGATGGTGAACGCTCGCCGCTCCAGCCCATTGCCGACACCGAACTAGGAGATTCGCAATTTCTATCGACAGTTTTGCGGACACTGAGATTGGAAGACACCTAGCCGACGCTGCACTTCGTTGCCGCATGGTATTCTTCACTGGATTACCAGCATCAGGAAAGTCATCCCTGTTGCGTCAGCAGATATCCATTTCGGTCTCCTTGGGACGTCGCGTGCATATTATGCGTTGGGATACAGGTCTCGCGGCGTTTCAGACCGAAGATCTACTCGCTAGATATCCAGATGTTTCGGATGGAACTCATCCGTTGATCCGGAAGGCTGCCAGGCTGTGGGGTCGGAGAGCCCTGGCGCGATGGCTGGCGGAGAATACCGACCCCACAGACTTGATTGTCGGAGAAGTCCCTATCATCGGAAACAGGTTTTCCGAGTTCATCCAGGCGCAGCTGGATCAGGTTAAACCAGCCTTAGCATCCGAGGAAACCACATTCATCTATCCCGTTCCTACAAAGAGCTTGCGTGCCAATCTCGAAGCCTTCCGAAGGTCTACGATTGCGAACCCAAAACATCCTGATGAGGCCAGAGATGCGCCTCCATCGACAATGGAACTGGCTTGGCGTTTGACGTGTGCCAAGGCCGAAGAATTGGGTTTGATCTCTGAAGCGGACAGTCGTTCTCCATACGAGGAGATGATTTATGTGCGGTTTTTTGAGCACCTACTGCAACACCGAAACGCCATCAGAATTGGGGTCGATACGATTTATTCAGTTGCCGGGTCAGCCCATGATCTAGGGGCGAGTATTCTTGAACTCAATGCAAGCCCGGATGAAGTACGGTGTGTAATCGCAGAGTTAGAGGCTGCTTTTACAGTCGAGGAAGCTACCCGAGACGTTGAAAACTGGTATCGGGTGTAGCCCTCGTGCAAAAGTTCGCTCTTTGGCGTCTTGGAAACTGCAAAGTCTAACTGTGCATGTCCGCGTTGGTTTCGCGCCGCCGAAATAGCAGAGCGCAGAGAAATGCGTAATTGAGGCCGCGCTGTTTGGACAAAGGAGTTAATGTCGGTATCAGCCGGTCAAACCTGCCGCCCATAGCCCATTGGCAAGACGTTCAAAATCATCCGGTCGCCGCCACATAGACCGAAACCCGCGGGCAAGGCTTTCGACCGTCTCATCCTCAACCACAATACCTCGACTTGTGAATTCATCGTGACGTTCGGTGACAAATTCTCGCAATGCGTCGGAGGCGTCTCGCGCTCGTTCGAGCTGCGCGTAAGACGCGGCCACAAATGCAGTGGCCAACGAGTTAAGCCGCGCTGCTCCCATTAGAAAACTAAGTGCTGCTTCATAGTTACCGTTGAAAAATTCGACCTGCCCCATAATCCAGTCGATGGCAGGCGGATGTAGCGGGTCCAGCGCCATAGCTTCCGAGACCACATCGTGCGCCTTTTCGTGCTGGCCGAGCAGTAGGAGAGCATAGCCGCACCAAGCCATCGACTCCGCTTCGGTTTCTATCATGGAAAGTGTCTTGTTGAATTGCGCTTCGGCCTCACCCCACAGTCCGGCGCAGAGATAAGCAAACCCAAGCTGGTCCTGAATGTAGACGTCCCGGTTATCCAGTGCCACGCCCTTTCGGGCGATTTTCAACGTGTGAGTGGGTGCGTCAGCGTCTGCCAGCCCAAGCCACAAGTCTATGACATATGTGTCTGAAAGATACATGTAAGATCGCGCGATGGTCGGATCGAGAGCGACCGCTCGTTCCAACAAAGCTCTCGCCTTGGCCGTATCTCGTGCGTTCAGGCCGTCGCGCAATGCCTTGCCCTTAAGCATCAGTTCATAGGCCTTCATCTGATCCGCTGGTTTCTGTGTCGAACGGTCGACGACATCGTGCTGGACCCTGCCAGGCAACACTGCGACGATATTTCGGGCCACCTCGTCTTGTACTGCCAGAACGTCCTCTAGTTCATGGTCGTATCGATCCGACCAGAGTTGAGTCCCCGTTCGTGCGTCAGCGAGTTGTACAGATATTCTCACGCGACTACCGGCCTTCCGCACGCTGCCTTCAACCAGGTAATCTGCGCTGAGCGCCTCCGCGATTTTGGCCGGATCTGTGTCTTGTGTTCGGAACCTGAATGACGCGTTTCTGGAAACAACCTTAAGCGTCCGAAAACGCGATAAACCCACAATAATGTCTTCCGCAATCCCATCGCTAAAGAATGCCTGCTCGGGATCATCGCTCATGTTGTGTAGAGGCAGGACCGCAATAGTGGCTTTTCCTGAGGCTTCAGGCCGAGGCGGTTCAGCGCATACTGCGCTTAACCCGCCAATGCGCCAAGCATGTACCGGATCGGCAACGTTCTTTACCGTGTGCTGACCAGCATCCTCCCAGGCGACCGGTATACGATTCCCGACCACACGATATACAGCGTCCGACACCAACACACCGCCGGGCGGGGCAAGCTGCTCCAACCTTGACGCAAGGTTCACACCGGACCCAAAAACATCTCCGTCGCGCATGATTATGTCCCCAAGAGTGACGCCAATGCGAAATTGGAGAGAGTCCTTACCTGCCGCTGATGCGTTTTGCCATTCGACCGCGCAGGAAACGGCATCGACTGCGCTGTCGAAGCTGGCGAGCAGACCGTCACCCATCTGTTTGACGATGCGACCGTGATGCCGAGCGACAAGCGGAGCAGCAATATCGTCAATGTGCGCTGAAAGAAATTCGAGCGTGCCTTTCTCGTCCCGCTCCATCCGGGCGGTAAAGCCGACAAGGTCGGAAATCAGGATGGCCGCCAGCTTTCGCTCCACGTATTGTCCTCCTTTCTGTTTCATACTGGTCGCTATGTGTTTAGACCATGCGAAAGTGCACAGGGGCGAATTCTGACCTTGCTTTAGACGGGGTTCAACGTCGGGAAACACTCCGATAAGTCTGCGAGAAAAGCTTAAGGACAAACAGCCGAGTTGTCCTCGCCTTGAGTTGCGCCATGTCCGCTTTGTGCTGCTCCAGTCACTATTGCGAACAGTGGCGAACGCGACTTCGAGCCTAGCGCCGCAATTTGCTGGAGCGGCAAACCCTCTATTTCGAACTTTTTTGGGCCGCAGCCAGCGGTGATGCCGCCACGGCCCGCGTGGTATCGCGTCAATTCGTTGGGGTCACATCGACCAACGTGGGTTTGCGATCACCGCTGGTATCAAAGACGATCATCTCGTTTCCCATAGCTCCGAAGTCAATCTGCTTCATATCAACCATGTGCACCGTTCGGTCGTACATTGTGTGATAGTAGTAGACGAGGTTCAGGGAGTCCGCAGCGGTCGTGATCTGTGTTGCGCTATAAAGCAGGTCATCCGATTGCACATCGTCTTGGGCGCCCTCAGCGGCATCGGCAGGAATGTTGAAGTTGTCCAGAATGCGGAACGCCTCGCGCACGGTGTCATAGCCACCTTGCGTTTCCCGCGCTGTCTGGGAAAAGGCGACTGCACGGACAAACCGGGATGGGGGTGTGAAGTCGCCTGGCAGTCCTATCATACCGCTCCCGGCACCCAGGGGCGAGAAAGTCACGCCGCTTGCCTCAACTTCCGGAAGCCCGAGGGCCGACAGGTTTACGTAGTTGTTTAAGTTCGTCATGTGCCAATCGTAGTTTGGCGAATTGGTGATCACGCCAAGCGGTGCATCGAAAATCGTCAGTTCGCCATCAATGTATTCAACAACGATTCTTCCGCCGAACCGGTCAGCAACCAACATATGAAACGGGAATGGAAAACCTAAGGTCTCATCCACGACCCCGACGACACGGACGTCCGCTAACCCAGTGGCAGCCTCTTCAACCGTCTCAAACTGAGAAAGAACATAGCTGGCGAGCAAATCGCCGGGAATCGTGTTGTCAGCTAGGTCAGGATCGTACTCCTGATACTCTGTAAAGCCAGGCAGATAAAACAACCCGGCGGTCAACCCAGCTTCATTGATCCCATCTGCGGGCACCCCATGATCCAACATGCTGATACCAACCATTCCAAATCGGCCGGTCCAGTTTGTTCCGTCTTGCCCATCTGGCATTTCGCCTGCGGAATACATGAAGCCTCGGGGAATAATGTTGATCTTTGTCTCAAGATCGAACGGCCCCCATTCGGCGGTTCTTGCGCGAAGGATGCTTCCATCCTGCCCCGTCAACATGATGCCAGTACATCCCCAAGCCATCGATACTGAAGCCACAAAGGTTATGGTCGCTTTTGGCAATGTTTGAAGTAACTTGAAATGACGCATGGTCGTTCTCCAATTGGACTGATCTGATCTCATGAACTCACTAAATCAAGCTACCACACCGGTTCTCAAGTTGAATGAAGTTTGCATGATCTCCAAATAGGCGAGAAAGTCCGCCTATTCCGTCCCTTGGACTTTGCAAAGCCCGACTCTGAATGTCAGGTTTGGGCTGCGTGGTTTTTCTCTGATTTGGTGGACACCTAGAATAGGCGCAGCCCGCGCCGGGAGGTGTCGAATGACGAAGCCG
>NZ_JBQGAE010000032.1:0-13340 GCF_056542645.1 Ruegeria sp. AB5 | reverse complement strand
TGGCTGCGTCAACAGGCCGAACACACGACGGTACTGACGGACCGCCGCCATCAACGCAGAAAACACTTGCAATGCAGGCGCCACCCACACAGGCCGTTCACGAATATGTCCGACGCTGCATTGCAGCATTCCCCGAAGCAGACATTGCCGGACTGCCCCGCACTTTGAGTGTTCTTGGTCGATTCAGGTTGAATGTTTGAGTATCATCAGCCCTTGTCCCTAAAGCGGACCTGCATCCATATCCCAATAAGGCACGTCGTGCCCGATGCGTTCCACAACGAAATCCAGAAACGCGCGAACTTTCGCTGGCATGTGCTTTCGTTCAGGGAAGACGGCGTATAGCGCCTGTTCAGGCAGGCGATAGTCGGGCAACACCCTGACCAGACGGCCACTGGTCAGATGAGCCCCGGCGATAAAGGTCGGCAGGCGACCTATGCCGAGCCCGTCAAGAAGCGCGGTGCACAGGGCCTCGCTGTTGTTCACGCGCAAAGCGCCGGATGTCTGAATGCGCACGTCGCCTTCGGGACCGGCCAAGCGCCACTCAGCCGGATCCCGCGAATAAGCGTAGTGAAGGCAGGAATGCGTCAGCAGATCCTCGGGCGTTTTCGGCGTTCCGAACTGCGCCAAATAGTCTGGTGACGCGACAATCACGCTGTGGATCGGGGCGAGCCTGCGTGCGATCAGGGCCGAGTTCGGCAACGTTCCGGCGCGTAAGGCCACGTCGATGCCCCCTTCGACGAGATCGACAAATTTGTCATCCATCGTCAGGTCAATTCTGATCCCCGGATATTGCCTGAGGAATGCAGCAATCATAGGCGCAACATGCAGTTGTCCAAAGGACATGGGTGTACTGAGCCGTAGTAATCCAACCGGTTGCCCCTGCAACGCCGCAACTGCGTCTTCGGCGTCCTGCGCTGCGCCAAGCGCCTGCGCCGCGTGGGCCAGATAGATTTCGCCCGCCTCGGTAAGGGAAATGGACCGCGTCGACCGATGAAAGAGCTGCGTTCCCAGATGGGCCTCCAGCACGCCGATCCGCTTGCTGACCGCTGATTTTGTAAGACCCAGATGCCGGGCGGCGGCTGCGAACCCGCCATGGTCCGCCACAGCAACAAAAACGGGGATAGCGCCAAATTCAGTCATGTTTTGCGATCCGTTGGGCGAATTATTCTCAACTATAAGTTCTAGATTCACACGATTATCATCAAATAGAAAGCCTAATAGGTATCTGCATGTCCTGTTAACGCCGGAAGCTGACATGCCCAAGATGCTCATCAACGGAATACTGCGTGATAAACCACCGGCCACGGGCGGTCGTTTTCACCGCCTGCAAAGCCCATTCACGAGCCACATCAGCGTGCAACCGGGCGCCCCGTTTCCGAACACGCCCGGCCGGTACCACCTTTACCTGTGCAAAGCCTGCCCCTGGTGTCATGGCGTCGATCTGATTCTAACTTTGAAAGGCCTACGCAATGCGTTCAGCATCACATGGATGGACCCGGTCATGTCGGAAAACGGCTGGGTCATCGACCAGACGCTGTTCAACGATCAAAGCGGTGTAGAACGCACCCGCTTCCTTTACGAAGTCTATCAGCACGCCAAGCCGGATTACACGGGTCCGATCAGCGTGCCTGTGCTACTGGACAAGGTTACGGGCCGGATCGTCAGTACCGAATCGGCCGAGATCATGCGCATGCTTCAGACGGCGTTTCCCGATGCCGCGGGACCCGATCTTCGCCCGTCCTATCTTTGCGATGATATCGACCGGATCGCCCAACGAATTCAGTCACCGATCCGCGAAGGCGCCTATCGCGCCGGGTTTGCAACCTGCCAAATCGCATTTGGCGAGGCCGTAACGGCGCTCTTTGCCTGTCTCGACGCGATTGAAGAAACGCTTGGCCGACGCCGGTTCCTGGCCGGAGACGTGCTGACAGAGGTTGACCTGAAGCTGTCTCCGACACTTCTGCGGTTTGACCCGGTCTATGTGACCCACTTCAAGACCGACTACAAACGCATCAGCGACTATGTCGCCCTACCCCGCTATCTGGCCGACATCATGGGGTTGCCGGGCGTGGCCGACACTGTGGACCTCGCACACATCCGTCAGCATTATTTCCTCAGCCATCGGAACATCAACCCCAGCGGAATTATCCCGATCGGCCCGGCTTCTCTGCGCACAGCCGATGTGCCGGAAATGGGGGCCGCGTGATGCCTGATATTGTTAGAAGATCCCGTGTATCCGCGCTGATCATGGCCATCGGCGTCCTGGTGGGGGTCAGTTTCACTTTGTCCAAATTCGTCTCGATGGCGGGAATATCTGCTCTGACCGCTTTGTTCTGGCAGGTTTTGCTGGCAAGCATCGCGCTGTTGGCGTTGTGTTTGCTGCCGAAGAAGCGCGTGGCGCTCAACACGCGGCACATCCCCTATTATGTCGGTGCCGGAGTTTTCGGTGTCAGCGGCCGCGCCCTGATCGGGTTTCTGGTGCTGGAGCACGTAAGCCTTGGGTTCTATTCCGCCCTCGTCACGCTGTCACCGCTGTTTACCATTGCGATAACGGCACTGATCGCGCGCAGGATGCTGCCGTTGCACCGCCTGATTGGTATTCTGATCGGCCTTGCAGGGGTCAGCCTTGCCACCATGGGTGGATTTGACCTGTCGGGTTTCGAGCCGGCGTGGATTGCCCTGTCGCTTTTGGGGCCCTTGTTTCTGGCCTGCGGCAACGTCTTTCGCAGCTATGCCTACCCGCCCGGCGGCGATCCGTTGGGGCTGGCGACCGGAACGCTTCTGTCACAGCTGTTGCTGATTTCCGCCCTGTTACTGGGACGCGGCAGCACAATCAGCGACGTCTCGGTGCCCCCTGCCCTGCTTGGCGCAATCTTCGGCATCGGATCCATCACCGCGCTCTGCTATGCGCTGACCTTCGAAGTACAGCGGCACACGGATGGCGTTGGGTTCGCGCAGGTCGGCTATTTTGCCACGCTTTCCGGCATCGCAATCGGGGCAATTGTCTTTCGAGAACCTCTTGGCCTCGGACTGCTTGGGTCCCTCGCAATCCTGTTCCTTGGGCTAGCCGTCACCAACGGCCACCTGAAACTCCCGCCGATCCTGCACCGACGGTCACAGGCCAACCAGACTTAGACCCACCGATAACTTTCAAACAGAAAAGGAAACCAAAACATGCAAATCACGGCCCCCACCACAGCGACTCACGCGCCCCGGATCGCGTCCCTTTATTCAGCGGTTGACGCGCTCGACGAAGCCGGCGTTGTCGAGCATGTCACCGAAGACGTGCAATTCCAGCTTGGCGATTTCGAACAGATTGACGGGCGCATAGCCGTGCAAGCCGCGAACGCGGAATTCTTTGCCACGATCCAGGGTATGCAACATACCATCACCGGCATCTGGTCCAGCGGCGATACCGCGTTCTGCGACGGCACCGTACACTACACGCGCAAGGACCAAAGCACACACGACGTGCGCTTTGCTGCACGGTTCAACTTTCGCGAGGACAGGATCGCGGATTACCGGGTGTATGTGGATATCTCGGGTCTTTGACGCGCATGGTCAGGGCGGCGCGCGTTGCCTGCCGCTCTGGCCGACACGGGCAGAAGCGGCCATAATTGCGATCCAGCTTCGGAAGAAGGTTCGATGACCGATCGCAGCATTCTGGAACAGCTCATGACGATGTCCGACGATGTCTGGGACCAGCACACCAACCCGTGGAGTGGCTGGAGCCGCCTGAGCATCCCGCCGCTGTTCGTTCTGGCCGTCTGGAGCCGGGTTTGGCTAGGCTGGTGGTGCCTCCTTCCGATCATTTTTGTTGTCTTTTGGACATGGTGGAACCCGCGCGCGTTCCGCAAAACGGGCAACCCTGATAACTGGATGTCCAAGGGAGTGCTTGGGGAACGGATCTGGCTTGCACGCGCGAAGTTGCCGATCCCAGCCAGGCATCAACGGATGCCCCTTGTTCTGGCCGCTTGTAGCGCGGCGGGCATCGGCCCTTTGTGCTGGGGGCTTTGGCAGCTTCAAATCTGGCCGACCCTTCTGGGTTTGCTGCTGCTTATGGGTGGCAAGCTATGGTTTCTGGATCGCATGGTCTGGCTCTACGAAGACACTCGAGCACAGGCAAATCGCGCAACAGCCCGGTGAAAACGGAAAGCAGGAGCATCAAATGCCCCTGCCATTCTGGGTCCGCCAGGACAGGCTTAAGCTTGTGGGCCCTCATGCGCCGAGGACCGTTGCGACAGCCCTAATGACATCAGGGACACACCGGCGAATATCAGATTCAGGCCGGAAAGAACCCCCAGCAGAACAAGGGACGAGCCATTGACGATACCGGTCAGGATCAGGCTGCCAAGCAGGATGGCCATCGCGCCGGACGCGATCATCAGCGCCATGGGCCGCTCCTGACGCGACCGAATAGCGATCACGATCCCTAACACGCCTTCAGCCAGAAAAACCGTGCCAAGCGCAAGGGTCAGTGCCAGAACGCCGCCGAACGGATCAAGCAACAAGACAAGCCCTGCAAGTACGTTCAGAACACCGATGGCCAACAGCCAAAAGAACCCTTTCCACGCCTTTTCCGCAAATGCCTGAATCGCTGTGACGATGCCTCCGCCCAGCAGAGCAACGCCGACAAAGGCTTCGACGGCAAGCGTTGACATCAGCGGGAAGGCTACGGCGCACAGCCCAACGCAGAGCATGGCGACGCCGAGCACGATCAGCCAGACCGGTCGAGGCTGCCAACCTGCGGCCTCTTCCATGAGCGCGGGTTTCGGTATGGTTTCATTAACTGAATCAGTCATATTGACCTCCGGGATTATGGTCAGGCGACCGACTTGTCGAGGTGGTCACGATAGGCGGCAACGGCGGCGTGCAAGGCCTCCCAATGGTTCTTTGCCTGATCATGTGCGTCCGTCACGGCGTCTTCGCCTTCTTGCTGGATGCGGTCAGCCAGGTCGGTGACCTTGTCTTTTGCTTCCTGCAGATCGGATTGCAGCTTTGTGACCTGCTCCTGGGTCCACTTGTCGGTCGCGTCGCCTGCGTCCTTGACCTTCTGTTCGAACGATTTCAGCTCGTCCTCGACACGGACATAGTCGTCTTTGGCTTTCTGTACGAATTCGGAAAATGTTGTCATGGTTCAGTCCTTTCATGTGTCATACGTTTTCTGGGCCCGATTGAGCGCCATGACCCGGACCCTCGCAAATCCCCGGCCCGCATCCGAGTGAGTCACGGTTAAACCACCGCGCTGTCTTGTGACGCGGCCCGTCATCGGACAAAGTTGAGCGACGGAGGGAAACATGCTTGCCAAAGTAAGCTCTGCCATCGATCCAAGCGCTATTCAGGAACAGCTGAAGCGCATCCTCGTCAGTCCGCATTTCGCGGAAACAACCCGCCTGAACCGCTTTCTGTCGCATATTGTCAACGAGGCGCTGGCCGGCCGGTCGGCGGCTCTGAAAGGCTACGCGATCGGCATTGACGTGTTCGACAAGCCCGAGGATTTCGACCCAACAATCGACACGATCGTCCGGGTTCAGGCCAACAAAATGCGCAGCCGGCTGGATCTCTACTACGCACAGGAAGGGCGCGAAGACCCGGTGAGGATTCACATTCCCAAAGGTTCTTACACCCCGGTTTTTGAGATCGCATTTGACCCCGAACGCCGGACCGATGCCGAAACGCCCCCGACAGCAACCGGCCGGGTTGCTGTTGCCGTGATGCCCTTTGACAACCTGAGCGGAGACCCGTCGCAGGAATATCTGGCCGACGGGTTTACCGAGGAAATCATCTCGGCCATCGCCCGGTTTCGCGAGGTGAGCGTGTTGTCCCGGCACGTCACCTTTCGCTTTCGCGGGCGCGGCCGCGATCCGCGCGCGGTCGGAAGCGAACTGGACGTCCAATATCTGGTTGAAGGCAGCGTACGTCATTGGAACAACAAGCTGCGCGTGACCGCCCAGTTGATTGATGCGGAAACCGGTCAACAGGTTTCCGCCGACACTTATGACCGCGACCTGAGCGCGGACAGCCTGTTTGAAATTCAGGACGACATCGCCGCGCGGATCGCCACGGAAATCGCGGAACCCCATGGTGTGATCCATCGAACGGGTGCCGTACAGCGCAGGGCGCAGACGCACACGCTGGATGCCTATCAGTGCCGGTTGCTGGCCACCGAATACTGGCGTGAGCCGACGGCCGAAAAACACAAGAAGGTCCGCGACCTGCTGGAGCGCGCCGTTGAGATAGATCCTGAATATGCCGGGGCTTGGGGGATGCTTGCGATTGTCTACGGGGACGAAGTGCGCGGCGGTTTCAATTTTCGTAAATCCCCCCCGCCCTTTGATCGCGCGCTGGAGGCCGCACAGCAGTCGGTCGCTCTGGATCCGCTGAATGCCACCGGCCAGCACGCGTTGTTTCTGACCCATTTTCATCGCGGCGAGTTCGAAAGCTTTGAAGACGCGGCTGATAAAGCCTTGCGCGCCAATCCGAACTATCCGGACATGCTGGCCGATCTGGCAGCCTGCTTTGCCGTGCGCCGGGATCTCGATCAGGCCGTCAGACTCAGCTCCCGCGCAATCGAATTAAGCCCCAACCCGCCCGGCTGGTACCATGCAAGCACGTTCCTGATCTGTTTTATAAACGGTGATTATAGCGGCGCGCGTTCAGCGGCCCGCAAAGTCGGTGGTGGCATGTGGAACGGTTCTGAAGTGCTTGAACTTATGTGCGTCCCTTACACGGAACCGGATGCCGACCTAGGTTCAACCCTGTTGGCCCTGAAAACTAACATTCCCGACGTAGCAAGATTTGTCCGGACACTTTATGCGATCTGGCATATTCCAGCGGATATCTCACAAAAAATGACCGATGCGCTGCGCGCCACCGGGGCGTTGGACTAAGGTCCAATTGTCAGGATGTAACGGTGACTCACTCCGCCCGTTCTAAAGCTGTGAATAGGAAGGTTCGGAAATCGCAGCAAAACTCGGAAACGACCAATGCTAACTCTGCCTCAGCGCCTTGATCTGATGAAACTCGCGACGGATATCGCAAAGACCAAAGCCGGCTGGTCCGAAGAAAAGCCGGTCAAACTCGAAGAGGAAGTCCTGTCCATTTTCGACCGGCTAAAGCCAAGTGTCGAAAGCGGCAGCGCCTTTGAGAACACCAGCATATCCGATGTAAAAACCGCCGTTGATGTCGCCTCGACCATTGACGAATTTCTGGAATAGCCGGCCCTTCTTCACAAACCCAAACGAAGCCGCCTCGAGTCAGGATGACGCGTGCTTGCAATTCAAACAACTATCAAGTGCGATCGCACCTAGCCGAACTTTAACTATGGTTCTCGCACACTTCGCTAGCAGCACGCTTTCCTGCCTTCGCTGCGATTGCGCAAACTGGCGCCAAATTTACTATCACTAACGGGGCAAAGTGGAATTGCGTTAAACTTGCACCACAGTCAGATTTGAGATTTTGGCTCACTTGAGGATGCAGCTATAGACAATGGACTGCGAACCTTGCGACTGAGCATCAAGTCTGGACGAAATAACTCAAAACCCCAGCTGCATCGCAAACCAGACCCCGCTCAAAAGTGTTCTTAATACTCTGATGACGAGCAAGCACTGAACCTGGGCTTGAGTTGATCTTGCTCAGTGCTTTTTTGAGAAACTCGAGGCGAACACCCGGCACCCACGCGACGTTGTTGCTGGCAACTGTAGGTTCCGCTGAACATATCGACAACACATCCTTTTTTCAAACTGATTTGTCTTTGTGACGATGGTACGTTTCTAGCAGGTGAGAGATGCCATCCGAACATTTGGTGGTAATAGCTGTCCGGAAATGCTCCGCCGCAGGACAGGTAGTGTTCGTGCGTAAACTGACGAGCGGGAACAGGATGGTCGTGCCGCGAAACTGATACACCAAAGAACGCGCCAAGCGGGTCACCTAAGAGGCAGTTCCGGCCGACCCCTAGAACTTCAAAGGGAGGTTTCACTACCGATCCTTCGAGCTTGTCGGCAGGTTTGGCGGCCTGATCTACGTCTTCGACCTCAACATAAGGAATCCAGCCTTCAAAGAGCACCTGATTTTGAGAAACGAACCCGGCCCCTGGGGGACGCAGTGTATAATCGCAACGTCCATCATGCAACGATGAAAAACGGCCCATACCAGCAATTCACCGCAGTCACCAGCGCCGCAGTGCGGCATTCACAGAACCAGACATTCGCTGCGGAGGCAAAATCCCATTCTGGCAGAACTAGCACCTTTATGGACATTGCTGCCGCAAGGGGATACAAGTTTACAACCTAGGACTACGCAAGTTTTAGATGCCCCGGTTGAGTGCTGGTTAGTCATTCACAAAGCTAGCTCAAAGGCCGGTGAGACTGAACTTCTGGCAAGACTTGAAAAAACTAGTTTGGTGTATTTTCGAAGTTTGGTTTTGTCCAAAACGTCATCTATCCCAGCCAAGTGCACGCAGCCGGTTCACAACAGACATCGCATTTTCGTCATCGCGATGCAGGCGCTTGAGGATGCGCTCTGCTGGAATTCCGGGCCAATCTTCGTTGAGCAAGGCCAATATACGCTGCCCATCACGCTCGCGATCCATCGCTTGATAGGTCGCTGCAAGATACATCACGACTGGCGCCGACATTGGCCCGCCTTCCGCACTGTTGGCTTCGATGAGACGGGCAGCTTCACCATACTCCCCCATGTGGAAGCGTGCAGCGGCGAGGATGTTCTGATCGGCATAGCGGGTATTGGCGCCAAGGGGGGCTCTGGATTGTGACGCCGCATCTATTGCGGTTTCCCATTCTCCAGACATGATCGCGATGACACCATAGAAATCCAACACATTTCCGTCGTTCGGAGCCAGCGAAGCGGCGCGCTTTGAAAACCGCAATGCAGCGTCGTAGTCCCCTCCGACATAAGCAACCCAGCCAGCAGCAGATTGGGTCCATGCCAGCGAAGCGTTTAATTCAAGCGCCCTTTCCAGCATTTGGTTTGCCTCAGCCAGAAACATGTCATGCTGAGGTCCAGCGAGAGATAGCAAAGCCTGGGATGCCAGCGTTTGCGCTGCCCCTGCATGGGCCTCTGCTGAATTCGGATCCACCTCAATTGCTGCGCGAAACAGTTCTGTGGTCAACCGCTGACGCTCTGCGTCAAAAACCGGATAGATCAACCCACGCGCCTGAGCAGTAAGGTTTGCTGCTTCCAACGCAGCAGGAGATCGCTCCATGAGCGCTTCGCGTTCGTCCCTGAGTGACCTGTCTGCAGGCGCGTCCTGAGGCGCATTCAATTGAGTGACGACGACGGACAGCGCCGTGACGCAAATCACCCCTATTGCGCCAAGTTGCCACCTCTTGCGCTGAAAAACGCGAATGTCACGCGTCCTTGTTTCGGAAATCGTAGAGTATTGTTTTATTACTGTTTCTTGTTTGATTTTCTCTTTGAAATGCGCTTGCCGCTCAAACCGGGGAGCGTAGCCGCCTTTGTCAATATAAACCCGTACAGAGTCATCGCGCCCTTCAGTCTCATAGTAATCTTCAAGCAACCGGCGCAATCGGCGTGCTTCCACGCGCACCACGTTTGCCGAAGACCGTTCATCCACCGGATCGCGCTGATAGACGAAAAACGCAATCGATTTGGCCCGAAGTTTTTCCTTACTTCCCGCAATGGACTCATTGGCAACGTATTCGAGGAATTCACGCAGCCGTGGTGTATTAGAAAACAAATCGCTTTCAATGACACGCGCGATTGCATCGCGCATCTCGGCCTCAACAAGCCCGACCTCACCACCGGTGTATCCCGAGGCTTTTGGATCGTGATCATTCATTGATTTCGGCACCTTACGCCTGGAACTCACCCCTCCAGCTTAGGGTGACTCACTTCCTCAAGGCAAAATCTAACTGCGATCTTGTGACCATGTAACCCAAGCAGCCGAGTCTCAGGTGAGTTTTCTGGAGCAACATGACCCGATCCTTTTTTCCCGATTCATGCGGGTTAAGGAACACGATTCACGACTTACCGAAATTGCTAAAGACCTCGAAGCTGTTGCGGGGGAACTCGAGCGAGAGGGCGGCCCAAAGGCGGGGGTGTTCACCGGGATTGTCTCCGAATTGACCGATGAGCTTCGACGCCGCGTTTCGGCTTGTGAATTGATACAAATGCAGAGCAAGGAGAACAAATAGATGAACTTGAACAGATTTCTGATGACCGGAGCTGCAAGTATGGCCCTAGCCATAAACGCAATTCCGGGTTTCACCCAGGAAAGCGCTGTCATTCATGACAGCGAATATTACATCCTTGAGTCGCAACACAGTGGTCGCTGGCAAACCGAAGATCAGGCAATTGACGCAAAGCTGTTGGAGATCCGCGAAGCAAACGGCGGCAAGGCTCCGAACATCATCTTTGTCCTGATTGACGATCTTGGTTTTGGCGAGATTGGTATTCCCGAGTTGTCCTTTGTTCGCGGCAGCAAAACTCCACATATCAACGAGTTCGCTGATCAAGGTATGAACTTTTTGCGGATGTACACTGAGCCCTCCTGTACCCCGACACGCATCGCTGTGACAACTGGGCGCCACCCGGTGCGCACAGGTATGCAGGAAACCAAAGGCGCAACCACTGGTGAGGGGCTTGCCGCCTCTGAAGTCACCCTGGCCGAAGTTCTGTCCGAGGCGGGATACTCCACAAGTCATATCGGAAAATGGCACATGGGCGATATAGAAGAAGCCTATCCGCATAATCAGGGCTTTGACTGGGCCGCGTTTCCCGTTCACCAACAGGCGCAGCTATCGGTCATGACACGTGACGGCGCTGATGGGAACATCATCGTTGGCTACGACACGACCACGCAGTCCAATGCACTGCACAAGGATCGCTTTTTTCGGCCCAGCTCCATGGTCTATGGGCTTGAAGGCGAAAAGGGTGGAACCGCACGCGAAGTCGGGATCGAAGCCGGCGAAACCTGGAGCCATGAAGATTATGTCGAGATGAACCTGCGCTATCATCAGCAGGCCCTCGACCAACTAGATGAGCTGGCAAAAGGGGACGAACCCTTCTTTCTGCAATACTGGCCCCTCTGGCCTGTAAATTTCTCGCAGACCGACATCGAACAAGCCCAGACCCTGAATGGCGGCCTTTGGGTCGAACGCATGACAACCGCGGATGAATGGTTCGGCGATGTCGTGGCGGAAGTTGATCGCCTCGGCATTGCGGACAACACCATCATCATCGTGATGGGCGACAATGGCCCGATGCTTCAGTATCTCGGTACAACCGGATACTCGCAGGGTGTCTATCGCGGCGGCAAGGGCCAGCACCTCGAAGGAGGCGTGCGTGTTAACGCGTTCATGCGCTGGCCTGGCGTTCTGGAAGAGGACACGATGGTCGGTGACATCGTGCATATTTCGGACCTCTACACGACACTTGCCCGCATTGGCGGCGGCGAAGAATTTCTGCCGCGCGACCGGATTGTTGACGGCGTGGATCAGACCTCGCTGTTGTTGAACGGCGAAGGGTTTGGGCGCCGTGACTATGTGTTCATCTATGAAAACGAGGTCCTACGCTCGGTCGTGAAAAACGAATATAAATGGCACCTGCCTGCCCCCGGTGTCGGCGGTGCGTTCTCGGCAGTCTACAACCTCTACCGTGATCCGCGTGAAGAGCTGTACATGCCCGGCAACGCGATTTGGACCGGTGCGTCCTTCCAGGACATGCTGGAACGCCATCGCCGACAGATCGCCAAGTTTCCCCATGCGGCTGTCGGGAAAGATCGGCCGTACGAAGGGATCGACAACTTGAGGCCTGAGACCGTGGAACTGGTCGATCACTTCATGTGGTGGAAAAACGCCAACTAAGTCGGAAAGACAGGCGAGCGCGGTTCGAACCAAACTGCGCTTGTCAAACTGTTCTGCCCAATGTTCCAACCCTAGCACAAAAAAGGTCTGTCAGATGCATAGACGCCAATTCCTAGCAACCGTTCCGGCCCTTGGGTTTGCAAGTGCAACACTGGCTGCACCAACATCCGCCGAACCCCTCTCCGTCGCCGGCTACGCGTATGACCGCGTGCAGGCCATTATGGATGGTAGTGCTAGGTTGCCAGATCGAGAGGTGAAGTTCGAAACCTCACATATCTACGCTCTTTCGCAGTCGGCCTTTGGCCCGGAACAGCGCTATGACGTGACCGAGATTGGCCTAATCCCTTTTATCCGCCAATACATCAACAACGGATTTCGCGACTACACGCTTTTGCGGGTGTTCATCTCGCGCACCTTTCGCCATCGCAACATCTATGTCCGCGCGGATGCCGGGATCAACACACCTGAAGACCTAAGAGGCAAGCGGGTTGGGACACCCGGCTATGGCTATAGCGCCCATACCTGGATTCGCGGCATGCTGGCTGACGAGTACGGCGTACATCCTCAGGACATGCAGTGGATTGAAACCACCGAAAGCTCGGATGGCGCGCCGGGCTCACCGAACTTGAACCGCCATTTCCTGCCGGACGATTTCCCGTTGACCAAAGGTCCGGCCGGAGTAAACGAGTCAGAACTCCTGGTATCCGGAGGATGCGACGCCCTGATCACAGCAATCACCCCTGAGGCGTTTTTGCAAGGTGATCCGCGCGTGCGCCAGTTGTTCCCCAATGTGAAAGCTGCCGAGCAAGCGTATTACAAGAAGACCGGTGTGTTCCCGATCATGCATGCGATCGCGGTACGACGCGAGCTGGTAGATGCCAATCCCGACTTAATAGCCCAGCTGTTCAAGATGTACAGTAATGCCAAGCAAAACACCTATACCTCACTGGACGACACCACTGCGTTAAGGGTCACTTTGCCTTGGGCGGTTGAAGAGTTCCGATCCACCCGCGCGCTGATGGGAGAGAATTTCTGGAGCTATGGCATCGACGCAAATCGCAAAGAGCTAGATCTCGCCATGCGTTATGCCAACGTACAGGGGCTGACTAAAGAGATTGGCAATCCGCCGGACCTGTTCCACCCCCTGACGCACAGACTCGTAGATTAGCAGTCAATGTCTCGTGCTATAGAGAAAGTCACCTTATTCGGAATTGAGAGCGCCGGGCTACCGCTCCACCTTCATTACGTCATCTCGCTGGAATCTCGAATTCCTACGGGCCCTTTCGCAAAGTTTTGGGCCTTGG
Source organism: Ruegeria sp. AB5 (assembly GCF_056542645.1). NCBI lineage: Bacteria > Pseudomonadati > Pseudomonadota > Alphaproteobacteria > Rhodobacterales > Roseobacteraceae > Ruegeria > Ruegeria sp. AB5. The sequence goes on along the minus strand of NZ_JBQGAE010000032.1, from coordinate 193 downwards.
AGAATGCATCTGGGTTCCCTGGCCGGGAGCGGTTGGCTTCGTTGACTACTTCCGCGATCTACGCAAGTTTCATTTACTCAGTCGAAATGAAGGCTGCGGCCCAATGTATGTACCGGCTGCTGTTCGCAATTGATTTCTGGCATGTTCTCGGAAGTCGCTCATATGTATCCGGCCTGTTGATCGACACGCGGGT
>NZ_JBQGAE010000031.1:0-14250 GCF_056542645.1 Ruegeria sp. AB5 | reverse complement strand
CATGGATATCTTGGCAACGTAAGTCCAGCTGACTTCGAAGATCGGTCAGCCGGGTCCTTTCAAACCGTCCACTGAAACGGGGCAAGACGAAAGCATTGCAGAGAGAGGAGATTGGGGCAATGTCCGGTTAGGGCCGCGGTCCGATGCTGTGATTCAGGCACCGGCGTTTGGCGGTGTGATCTTGGCAACGACAGGAAAGTGGTCGGAAATTTTCCAATACTCGGTGCCAGCTGCCGTCTCTCGTGGGACCTCACCTGGAGCCACCCAGCCAGGAATATTTCGGGAATAGAGTATGTGGTCGATCATCACCCTATGGTAGGTGTCGTTGAAAATTGGATCAGCGAAGCGCGTGGTTGTCACGTCATTGAAATCAAGTCGTGCTCGGTCGCGGTCATTCAAAGCATCGAAGAGCGCATTACCGAGGCTCAGACCTGGTTTCCAAACAGAACCCATCAAAGTTTCGACCCCGCTAGCATTGAGCCGCATTTCGGACGTGTCGAAGCCCGGGCCATCATTGATGTCACCGGCTACGATCAGCGGGAGCGCGGCCGGGTCGGAGAGGTAGACGTCCAAAAACGCTTCACGAATCTGACGGCATTGCGCGAGCAATCGCATTCGGTTGGCATCTGCTAGTTGCCACCAGCGAGACCACTCATGTGCCGCAAAGATGCCCTTCGATTTCAAATGAAGGCCCATGATGTTGAAATCCGATCCCTGTGCGGGGTGGATCGTTACCCAGAGGGGGCGGCGTTCGTAGCGGAACCATTCAGGCACTTTGTCAGCGCCGAGGTCAAGGAAGAAAGGCTCAGTTGCCGTGTGGATCAGCCCAGCAGCGGGGTCCTCCGAATCCATGATCGTCATTGGTGTGTTTGCAAAAACTCCACGATCTGTTCTTAGGGCGATGCCGACGCATTGAGTGGAAGTGTTTTGACGTGAGTTGTCAGGGGCGGATGGAAAGCGCGAACGCTGGATGTAGATGGCCCATTCTGCATCTGAGATGGAGGCCATAAGGATCTCCATATCCTCAGTCCGATCAGGACCTTCGACAATAAGCAGGATGTCCGGGTCTAAGTCGGCAAGCCCCTCGCGCAGCAGCGCGACGCGTTCTGCGACCGTCGGCCCTTCATTTTCCCAAGGTGGACGAGGTCCGCGGACATTGCGGTCACCGGGTTTGAGCGCGCCTGAGTTGCTATCGACCAAGTCGTTGAGCCATTCCATGTTCCAAACAGCGAGTTTCATTCGCGCAGCCTCCGTTCAGTCCTTTTTCCAGAATGCGTTCAACTTAGTACCGTTTTATGACAGGTGTCACAGAGTTTAGGTGCGGAATGGTATTCCACAAATTCGAAATCTGAGATGGAAATTGGCCGTTTGACCTATTCATCGCAAAGTCTCGCACAAGTCATCTATGATGGATGAACCATTTAAGTAGTATATGAAAGACCGCAATACCGAAGCTGCGCTTCAGCGTTAGTAGCTGGGGTTGGCGGCAACTAAGGGCTGACAATAGAAAGACAAAAGCCAGAAGCAATGGCATCAAAGTTCTAACTAGAATCCGCTTACCTGCGCGCCACTAGCGCGAAAAAGCAGACACCGACCTTAGAAACATCCACTTGAGCGATAAACCATTGGCCGCAGGTGTCCCATCTTTCGTCGCGTTACCTGTCCTCACGCCGACCGAGCTGCCCCTGCACTATGATCTTTGTACCGCTGCCTTTCGTTGTCACGCTGTTATTGGGGCTGCTATTCACACGCGAGGCCTGGTGAGATGGAGAGCGCCCCAATAACCCGGCGTTCTTGCTTTTGATTGCGTTTGCTGCGCTTCAATCCCTGCTGATCGGGTTGCGTTTTGGAGACGGGATCAGGTTTCTTTCGCCACCGCTGCAAGCGTGATGGCACCAATGGTGTATTTCGGATCGTTGCAACTGGTTGGCTCACGCCACGTGGCTTAGCTCTATTCTGTCTTGCCACATGGCCTTACGCTAGTCACGGTCTTGTTGTCCATGTTGTACTGGCACGCTTTGCTGGATGTCGTCCTTATCACAACGTTCCTTGTCTACGCGGTTCTGATCCTGTTCTTGCTGCGGTCTGGGGCGGATGCGCTCAAAGCAACAGCGTTAGTTGCCGTGGGTCCAGTTCATCGTGCTCTGGTTTTTGCAGCGCTTATATTGTTCTTCTCCGCAGCGATTGACATGTTGATCACAATTGACATTGCGACCACGGGCGCGCGCAATCTGCCGAAACTTGTGTCCGTCGGTAATGTCGCAACCTTGCTGTTTCTATCTTTGGCCGCCGCAGTCGCAAGCCGCGGTCGGACGGCCGGCGAGAGTGAGAGAGCAGACTCGATGGCGGCGATGCCATCCGACTCAAGCACCGCAGAAAATCCTGTGATCGTGGGAAAAGTAGAGAGGTTGATGAAGGACACGCAGATTTATCGGGATGCGGTTCTTAACCTTGCACAACTCGCGCGCAGGGCAGTCATACCGTCCAGGCAAATTTCAGTGGCGATAAACCAGACGACTGGGAAAAACGTTTCGCAATATGTTAAAGACCGGCCATTCGCTGCGGCGCCTACATCCCAGCGTGTGCCAACTCACTCAATGCGGATATCCGGCTTTCTCGCAAAAGTGCGGGGCCCAAGCTACTTGCAGGGCGACGCCAAAGACAAGATCACTCTACGCGTGTGATTTTGCCTGGAACGTATTCGCCATCCAGCCATTCCTGACGTGGTCCGTACATGCGAAGAATTGTGAACCAGCTCTTGCCGGGAATGGTTTGGACCCAGTTCTCTTCAAAGCCTTCCGGTGCTTCTGTTGCGAAATAGACGTCAATCGAACCATCCTCGTTGAGTACCGGGTTATTCTGAATGCTATCGATTGACGGCAGAGGCTGATCCGTCTGCAACATCGACCTGGTCTGTGCATCGTATTACGTAAACGCCCAGAAGTCATCCGCTGGCGGATTTGTCGGGAGAGTGACCTTGTAGGTCGCACTGCCATCAAAAGGCTCGCCGACAGCGTCGAGATAGGCGATCCGGTAGTCTGATCCGACGCCAGGACTCGGTTTCGCCATTGCAGGTGTCACTGCGGTGTATGGGTAATGAAACGTGACGCGCGCATCGGTGTTTATTGTCTCATCATCGGGACCGTCGAAAAAGACGTCTTGATTGAGGAATGCGGAATTCCAATTCGTTCCCTCGAAGGTTTGCAATCCAGCAAGGTTTTTATCTGTGCGGGTATGCCAAACAATGGATCTGGCGGCAGCGTTTCCGATGGCCACCGCGTCCTCAAGAATTGCTCGCATTCTGTCGTCGGGTTCGAACGGTTTTCCTTTCTCTATGCCGATAGATGCCCAAAGGCCGCGGGTTTACTCAGGGAAAAGATCAATAGGTTCCCTTTGCACAACCGCATTAAGTTCTTCGTAGAACTGAAAGTTGTTTGCGTGAACTGTGTTGAATGACGCGCCGGAAAGGGAAATCAGCTCAAGCGCCGGAGGGTTTTTAGCTTCACTTAATGGATAGATCCTCAGGTTCTCGGCTACGTTGTTATAGGCGGCTTTCAAACCCTCTGCGACGGACATGCGCATGAAAGTCCAGACCGTGTAGCTCGGTGATTGAACCACAAAGTAGCCGTCGGGCACATCGCCGTAATAACCCGGGGGAAGGACGAGGTACTTACCTCCTTTGCCCGCGTCAGGACCGGCCGGGCCCACATCACCTATGTACCGGAAATAGGCATCGTTGAACGCGCCCAATGCTCCGGGGGGGACTTCAACGACGGTAGGTCCATCCCGGTCGAGTTCGAGGTTCGGGAAGACCTACATCGTGGAACTGTTTCCCGTAAGAAAGAGAGAGTTGGCATCCATCAATTCATTGAAGATGCCGACCTGATGCGCTTCAACTGCGCCAAGCGGCTTAACGCCCTCAATGAGCATGTAGACTGAGGCCGCTGGTATGCCTTTTAGGAATGCGTCTACGCCTCGTGCTCGGTCAAGGTAGTCGTAGACCATTGTTGAAGTTTCCGGCAGCGGCGCACCATCAATGAATTTCAAAACTCCAATCGAAGTATTGACCTCGTTCGGTGTGGAAATGGCGACCAGCTGTTCCTGGGTAACCTCAGCAAGTGCTAGGTTCGGTAGGGCAAAACCGGCAGTAATTAGCATTCCGATACTTTTTGCTATGCGCATACGAATCCTCCTGGCTGCATGCGCAACGGTAGCAGAGAGGGCTCCATGCGGCCATTGGAGCCGGTGAGGCATCACCCTTTTGAATAATGATCTGCTCGATGGAGTCGGCCCATTGCTGCCTTTGGCCGACGGCGTATAGCGTTGTGGAGCTCCCGCCAGAGCCACCATTCGCAGCAGTTTCAGGAATTGATGAAAGACGGAGGTCGGATGTGCGGACGATGCTGCCGTCTGGATATTCTCATTGAACCTCTGGTACCGTCAAACAAACGTTAGAAAACAGGTGATTGCTTATGGCTTTACCCATTCCCCCTTTTGAAGGTTCCTGCCTTTGTGGTTCCGTACATGTTCGGGTCAATTCAACGCCGCTTTTGACCTTGGCGTGCCATTGTCGCGGCTGTCAAAAATTTTCTGCCAGTGCATATTCACTAACTACCATGTTTCCACGCGAGAGCTTTTCCTGCACCGGTGAACTCATCAAAGGTGGCCTCGGTTCGAGCGGAAAGGATCATTATTATTGCAAGTCATGCCTGAATTTTATCTACTCTCAAATTGGCGAAGCGAGCTACCGGGTCAACCTGCGCACATCAATTTTGGACAACGCTGCATCCTTTGAGCCATTTGTTGAAGTAATGACCGACGAGAAAATGAGCTGGGCAACAGTTCCAGCTAGGCATAGCTACTCCCAAAGCCCGGAAAGCCTAGAAGAACTTCAAGCATTGATAGATGACTATAAAAACTATTGATGTGTCTAAAAGAAGAACTCTTAGGGGTGTCGTCAAACGACTTAAACAAGAGCGGACACTTGTGCGCCATGCAGCATCGGTGAATTTGAGCTCTACAGCCTACCTCAGTGGCAGCGCAGCACCCTGTGATATCCTCTCTCGTCAACGTCGGGTTGTCGTTGTGAGTGGGAATGGCGGATCGGAAGATCAGTTATTGAAACACTAAAATTACCTGCCATTCGCTCTCTACGTCCAGCTTGGAACAAAGAACGTATCGTGGGTCAAACGCGCCCGCTTAAACCAAAACATGTCTGGGCAATCCGAGTTCGCCTTTCCGATACGGCGTGTCATTTCGGGATCTAGAAGAGATCTTGGCAGAGCGTGGCGTTAACCAGGATCACGCGACATTGAACCGCTGTGTCAGACGTTATGCTGGTCTTGTGGCTGAAGCTGCTAGGTATCGCAAACGCGCCACAGATCGCTCGTAGCGCATGGATGAGGCCTATGTGAAAGTGAAGGTTGAGTGGGTTTACCTTTGTCGCGCCATCGACAAATACGGCAAGACACTGGACTTCATGCTGTCAAAGCGCCGAAACAAGGCCGCTGCGACGAGTTTCTTCGCCCTCGCTCGAGGGGAACGGATTGCCGCGCTAGTTCGTCATCGATAGGAGCGGAGCGAATACAGCTGGGATCAACGCGATCAACAAGATGCTCAGAGGCTTTGGGTGCCCTGTACCGATCGAGATGGTTCGAAGGAAATACCTCAATAATATTATCGAACAGGATCACCGGTCTATCAAACGTAGGATCCGTCCAATGCTGGGTTTCAAATCTTTCGCTTCAGCCGCATCTGTCCTGGCAGGCATAGAACTTGTCTACATGATCCGCAAAGGGCAATTCACGACCGAACTCCGACCGTTTCAACAGTTCGCGCAATTTCCAGGATAGTCGACTCTGCTGCTCAACCTGCCTTGCCTTCGAAGAAATTTGCAAGAAAACCCCAATCTGAGACTGGTTCGAATTTGCCTGGCATCACCTCACTGACTTGAATTTGGAATAAACGCCGGCGCGCAACGTTGTCGTTCCGAAACATGTCAATCTAGACTGGATGTCGAAATGAGAAAAACAGCGATTCAGCTTTCTAAGGTCTGCCTCATGCTCAGCTTGTGGGTGCCGGTGCAGTTTGCCACTCCTGTGGATTGGCATGTTTCATTTGTTTCGGCCGCTTGGGCAGACGATGACAATGATGGTGACGGTGAAAGTGATAGAGGCGATAGAGGTGACCGGGATGATGATCGGGACGATGAACGCGATGATGAAGACAGAGATGGCCGAGGTGGCGGCGATTCAGGAAGCGGTCAGAGGGCGTCTGGAGAAAACCCGCTGGGTAACCTTCTGCGTCGGTTGACCAATCGGCCGCCCGCTCCACAACCAATCCCAGCGCAGGCCCCGGCATCTGTCGTACTCCCAACGCAAGCACCACTTGAGATAATAGTAGCGGATGCATCGGCCGAAGACTTGGAACAGCTTCTGTCCGAGGGATTTGCAGTTGCGTCAACAGTAACCCTCGAAGCCTCCAATCGGGTTTTGACCAGGCTGACATCGCCGGGAGGGTTGGAACTGGAAGCTGCTCGGGATCGGGTCCGTGCCCTTCCTTCGGGAAGTGTTGCGGATTTCAACCACTACTATCGATTTGAACAAAGCGAAACGCGTGTTGCGTCATCGGACCCGTGTACGCACGAAAACTGTCCTGCTTGGGAAATGATCCAATGGCCAAACTTGGACTATGCTCAGGCGACCTGTCCCGTGCAGGTTCCTGTGGGGATGATTGATACGGGGATAAATGCCAAGCATGAAATTCTAGAAGGTGCGCGGCTAGAACTGATTCAGGCTGCGGACCAAACCTTTGAGCCTTCCAAAGCTATCCACGGCACGGCGGTCGCCTCTCTCATGATCGGCGATCCGAACAGCCGGGTACCCGGGCTGATTCCTGATGCGGAAGTTATTGCGGTGGATGCCTTTGCGCGGCAAGGCTCGGATGAACGCGCGGATCTGGTTTCGCTATTGCGCGGTTTGGACGTTTTGAAGGCCCGTGGTGTACGCGTGATCAACCTTTCTTTGGCCGGCCCCAGAAACACCCTTCTGGAGGACACCGTTGTCCGGATGGTGCAGGAAGACGGGATCGTTCTGGTCGCGGCGGCGGGCAACGAAGGTCCGTCTGGCGAGCCGATGTTTCCTGGAGGATATGACGCCGTGCTCGCGGTGACGGCCGTAGATGCGCGTGCGCGCGTCTACCGAAAAGCACAGCGTGGGCCGCATATCGACATCACCGCGCCGGGTGTCAACATGCTGTCTGCCACATCAATTCGCGGAGCCCGCTTGAAGTCAGGGACGTCTTTCGCAGTTCCCTTTGTCACTGCGGCAGTAGCAATCATGCTGTCAATGGATGACACCTTGTCGCCCAAGCAAATTCGGGAGCGCCTGGAAAACTCCGCACAGGATCTGGGCGCGCCTGGAGTTGACGAGTTGTTTGGTCACGGCCTGCTCAATGCTGCGTCGTTGTGCTAGGGTGTCCAGCCGCTGGCGATCAGGTCCGCCTCTTGGGCAGGAGTGAGGGCTTCGCCTGCTCCGAGCCGATCGAGAAACGGCATCAATCCCTGCATTTCTGCACCACTTGCCGTCACAAACCCGTCCTCGGTCCCGGACGCTGAAAGCGGTTCTGACATTGTGACCTCAACCACCCACGTGTCCGAAGTTATGCATGCAATGCCGAGGTCAATCCGCTGGTCTGCCCAGTCGATGATTTCAAACTCTCTGCAAAAGCCGTCCGAGATTGGCAGTGTGGCCAGGATCATGAAGTCCTGATCAACGCCGGATTGTTCCGGAACTCCGGACGGCTGCTGGTTCAGAGCCGAAGCCAGTTCCGATCCGTTTTCAATTGGCCCCACTGTCAAGTGCAGAGCATCGACTGGCGCAAACAGATCGGGACCGGTGAATGCGGCAAGTGCCAGTGTCGCCGCCAGAGCGGTGCTTATCCACACGGCGGGTCGTTTACGAAAGGGTATGATCTCGGCTGTCTGTGCCTCGCCAAGAATGGCGTTCTTGATCTCCTGGGGCACAGGTTCATCCAGCGGATCGCTGAATGCCTGCAACAGGGCTTCATTTGCGGCCATAAGATTGTCGACATAGGCCTGATCCTCAGGGTGATCCGCCAAGTGCATGACAACGACGGCAGCCTCTTCAGGTGAGAGTTCGCCGTCTGCAAAAGCTGCAAGACGGGAGGGGTCCATCATAGTATTTGCACTCATTGCATCGGCCCTTTCGTCATCCCCAACTGCGGAAGCAGAGTATTTCTGGCCCGTGACAAACGGCTCATAACTGTGCCAACGGGCACCTCCAGAATGTCGGCGACCTCTTTGTAGCTTAGCCCCTCGACAGCGACGAGAGAAAGCACAACGCGCTGCTTCTCGGGTAACGCCCCCATGGCGTTTCGTGCCATGTCGAGCATCATCCGGTCCTCGGGCAGACGCGCTGAACGTCCCCCATCGCTCAGACCGGCAAGCTCGGGGTCTACCGAGGACCCGCGCGTCTTGGCGCGCCGGCGGTCATCGATCCAGAGGGTTTGGATAATTCGGTACATCCAGCTGTCCATACGCGTTCCCTCGCGAAACTGCGCTGCGTTTTTCAATGCTTTCACACAGGCCGACTGTACGAGGTCATCGGCATCCGGCTGGTTGCCTGCCAATGACAGCGCAAACCGGCGCAGTTTGGGCACCAGCGCTACCAAGTCTCTCCGGAACGGGTCCGTCATTCCGTCACTCCTGTTTCGCGTCATCTCCAATGACAACGGATGGCAAGGAGAACTATTCCACAGGATCGAAGAAAAAATGAAGACGCACTTCGTTTGAACCTAAAGCGGCGTATTCTGACCGACGCCGAAAAAAACTTTCAAAAAAGTTGGAATAGAACGCAATCGGTTCCGTTGTCCTGGCGAGACAACAAACAATCAGGAGCTGAAGTGATGTTCGATACCGCAATGGATATTACGCCTGTTACCGGACTAATGTCGGTTACCAGATTTTCGGTCAGGGTAGGGCGGCGTACTCTGTCCGCCGATGTTCACATCCCCAGTGCGCCCGCTTCCGATGTCCCACCTCTTTTGGCGATGCACGGAATTTCTCGCGACTCGGCAGGGATTTCCAAGGCCTTCTCGGGACCTTGTGAAGCAAAAGGACAAGTCCTCATCACGCCGCGTTTCTCAAAGAAGCACTGGCCCCATTTTCAAACGATCGGCAACTACCGCCCGGACCGCTCGCTTCTTGCACTGCTGGCTCTGGTGGAACAAATGGGCTTTGCAAGAACTGGTCGTGTCGACTTGTTCGGGTATTCCGGTGGCGCTCAGCTCGCGCATCGTTTCGCGATGCTCTATCCGCAACGGATCGCGCGTCTGCATCTGGCCGCCGCTGGCTGGTACTGCCTGCCGGATTTGGCGCAGTCCTTTCCGATGGGTCTGGCACCGACAGAAAAGGCCCGGAAGATGAACGTCCCTGCACTGGCCCAAAACCAGCTGCGGCATTACCTGAGCCTGAAGCTTCGTGTTTATGTCGGAGCCGAGGACCGCCACCGGGATGACGCACTGCGTAAGGGACCGGGAATAGACGATGTTCAGGGCCGTCACCGACTGGCTCGCGCGCGGCATTATTCCCGGGCATTTCGCGCTGCAGCAGAAGCGCGTGGGATCGTTCCCGATCTGTCGCTGACTGAAATTTCCAATTGCGTACACAGCTTCACCGACTGTGCGGAAGCAGGTTTATCCAAACTTGTCTGTGACGCGTAAACTCAAAAAGGCAGGAGAATACTCATGGAAAACTATCGCTTTAAAGACGCAAAATGGTGTTTTGCGGCCAGGCGCATCGATCAGTCTCTTGCTCGCGGATTGCGACGAGATTTTCCGCAATCGAAACCCGGGGATCTAATTCTGGGCCGTGTGACCTCGATCGGCAACCACCAACGTATTCAACTGCCAGAGGGGCGTCCTTCAACCCTGTATCCTGGTGATCTCGTTGTGCTGCCTTGTGGTGCGCGATACGCGCCTGACCAGTTTGAAGGGCTGGCCGAGATCGACGAAAAGGGCAGTGATATGCTTGCCGGCGGCGGATGTCTCGGGCGCATGGTACATCGCAATGAGCGCATCAAACCTCCAACGAGAATTCAGCCGCTGGGGCGTGTCACCTCAAAAGACGGGGTGGTTCTGAATACCAGCGACTTTACCTTGTCGGTGCGGTCAGGACCCACGCAAATCCCTGTGATCTGCGTGGTCGGCACCGCGATGAACTCCGGCAAAACTACAGCAACGGCGGCCTTGGCCCACGGTTTGACCAAGGCCGGATGGCAGGTGGCGGTATTGAAAGGTACCGGGACTGGTGCGTTTGGAGATTACAACTCCTTTATCGATGCCGGTGCATCCTTTGTAGCCGATTTTACCGACGCAGGTATGGTTACCACCTATCTCGAACCTTTGCCGCGTATAGTTGCGGGCATTGATACGCTCTTGGGCGAGGCGGAATCCCTGAGTTGCGATATCGCGGTGATGGAATTGGCGGATGGCATCTTTCAGCGGGAAACAGCAGCGCTTCTGGCCGATCCATCGGTTCGTGACCGGTTTTCGAAGTACCTTTTTGCCTGTGCCGATGCAGTCGCGGCCGCAGGGGGTGTAACCGAGTTGGGCCGAAATGGCATTCGCCCCATCGCGCTGACTGGGATGCTGTCATGCTCTCCCATGGCGGCGGAAGAAGCCCAGACTGCCACGGGTGTTCAGGTTCTGACACGTGGGCAGCTTCTTGATCCGGCCTATGCGAACACATTGGCGGTACGCGCCGGGATCGAGCGGGCCCGGAACGCGGCATGAAACCTCCCGATCTTTTTGAGGGTCCAAGACGCCGCATGTTTGGCTGGATCTTATGCGCTGCACTCACACAGGCCGCTGCTCTTGCAGCGGTCGCCATTGCAACGCGCACGGTCTTTGTCGCCTTGCACGCCGGATCGGACCTGCCGGTTTTTCCCATTGCAATCATCGGGGTTGCGGGGCTGTTCGGGGCGCTGATGCAACTGGTCTTCAGGACACACGCAGAGCGGTTGGGCCAGAACTACGCCAAGGACGTCCGCCTGAGGCTGTTTGATCACGCATGCCGCAGCGATCAACGCGATCTGGACCAAAGGCGCATGGGCTATCATGTCCTGCGTTTTACCGGAGATCTGTCGGCATTGCAGGACTGGCCCGGCCTTGGTTTGCCCCGGCTTATTCAGGCTGCCGTCCTGTTGCCCGCAGCGACGGCTGTGCTGATTTACCTTGACCAGCGGTTTGTCTGGGTGGCGGTCTGCGCGGTTCTGCCCTCGGCGCTTTGGGCGGCGCTCACACAGCGCAAACTTCTGAACGCGCACCGGCAGCTGCGAAAACTACGGGCGCAGCTGGCGGCGGATGTCACCGAGCGTCTGCCGATTGCGCCAAGGCTTTCAGCACTGGGACGGCGCCACATCGAGATGAAGTCGCTGGACCGCCGGGCAGATCGGGTGGCCAATGCGGCCTGCGCACGCCGGAGTCTCAGCGAAGTCCGCAAAGCCGTGCCAGAGTTCTCGGCCGCAATCGCCACAAGCCAGATCATGGTGATCGGCGGAACTGGTGGCCTGTCTGCGGGGACAATTGCGGCCGCTTTGGCGGCCCTTGGGCTGATGATCCGGCCATTGCGCAACGCGATGACATCAAGCGATTTTGCAGCGAAGTATCGTGCGGCCCACAGCAACATGTCCCGAACACTGAACCGACCATTGGCCGCATCGCGAAGCTCGGTAACCCGCCTACACCGGGAACCGATCTCGGTCGAAATCAGGCAGGCACATGGCCCAGAATTGAAGGTAGCCCCGGGGGAACAGGCGGTCATCTCCAATACCTTGATGGACCGGATCGAAATCGCTTTGCTGGGAAACGCAGCGCTTGGGGACGTGTCGCTTAAGCTTGGCGGCGAAGAGTTCTCGGAATTGACACCCGGAAGCCTGCGCCGATCTGTCGGTGTTTTCACCGCCCAACCACTAATCCTGAAAGGAAGCCTGCGCCGAGCTTTGACCATAGGCATGAAACGACGACCGTCGGACGAGCAAATTATTGAAGTCGCCGAGAGTGTTGCCCTGCAAGACGTCGTTCGGGAGACAGGTGGCTTGGATTTCAAACTGACAGAGCGCGGAACAAATCTAACAGTTGATCAGAGGATCTCCATTTCTTGCCTTCGGCTCATTCTTCAGAATCCGGATGTAATCCTTGTTCGAAGCGCTCCGGGTAAATCTCTCAAATCAACGCCGCTGTGGCTAAAAGCAACCAAAATTGCAACTTGTCGCAATTTCCTTGTCGGCTAAATCTGGTGCCTTGGCCGAAGAATTTGCCTTGGCCAAGTTGGACTTCGGAACCGAGAGGCCTGTGGTGGCACGTCCATCCTTTATGTTGGGGTCAGGTGTTTGGCCGAGGCGACCAATCGGGCATTTGGCATATTGGATAAACCGGTCCAATCTCTGCGTCAAAGCGCACGTAAAATTGTGCGTGGTTCGGCAGGTCCGATCTTTACGGCACGCTGGCTAACGCTGCGGAAAAGTGATTTTTGGAAAGCCTACCGCGAGATCGAATTGGAAGTTGTTCCGGCACTTCATCCCAGAGTGCACCCACGCGAGAATGTCGATATCGCAATTCGCTGGGACCACATCGCCGATATGACAGGTGATGCAGTCAAGCTGCTTGAGCTTAGCCCCGTCGCCATTGCCTCCGAACAATTTGTCACTACACGGGGGCCTATCGATCAGCCGATGGATCTGCTCACTCTGCCTCTGTTACACCAAAGAAATCACTGTGGATGGCTCGACTGGTTTGAGGCAATGGATGTTCAAACAGCCGATTTTCTAAATGGGCCGATCTTTGAGGACACAGATGTGCTGTTGCGCGGTGCTGCCGAAGCTCAGGGCGCAATCGTCGGCTGGCTTCCACTGATCGACCTGGATCTGGCAGAAAACAGAGTCGATCGGATTTTCAATGAGCGGATCACTCCGACCCATGACCACTTTATCGACGTCCAGCACACCAGCAGGGCCCGTTCTGAGGTTCGAGAAGCCGAGGATTGGCTTGTCACGCAATCATGATTGACAAGTGCACCAGTTGTTAAGCGAGAGGCGACGAGTTTTCATGAAGCGGTTCTGTCGCAAAATTATTAGAGGGCGGCATGGATGGAGCTGGCGAGTCGCCTATTCAGCCAGTAGGGCGAACTGCTGAAACGGACTGAGTCCGGGCGTGAATTGACCTTTGCGGATCATGTTGACCAACTCGATGCCGGTCCAGACAGATGAAGCTGACTCGAAAGACATAAAGCTCAGCATGGGCCTGATCCGACGTTTGATAAATCGATGGTCTTGCTCAATGAAGTTATTGAGGTATCTCTGCCTGACCATCTCGATCGGTATCGGACAATCAAAGCCTGCGAGCATCTTGTTGATCGCCTTGATCCCAGCTGTGTTTGCCCCGCTACTGTCGAGAACAATTTTTTGTGGGAACCCGTTCGCTTTGAGCGCGCGAGCGAAGAGCTTTGTGGCAGCCGCTTTGTTGCGGCGCTTCGAAAGCATGAAGTCGAGGGATTTGCCGTGTTTGTCGATGGCGCGATAAAGGTAAACCCATTCACCCTTCATTTTTGCATTAATCTCATCCATGCGCTACGAACGGTCGGTAGGACGCTTCTTGTGCCGCGAAGCATCAGCTACAAGACCGGCATATCGGCGCAACCAATTGTTCAGCGTCGCGTGATCCAGTTCAACGCCTCTTCACACTCTGATACAGCGTCGCCTCGTTCGTCGAGGACACCTTCCGCACAGACCCGGTCAAACCACTGAAGTCAGGTGGCCGATACTGTTGGGCGGACTTGCGTTTGTTGTTCTCAGCTTAGTGTTGGGAACCGCAAATTTTGCCTTCGCGCAAGAGATCGTTTTTGCGGTGTCGTTCATGGTCATTCTCTACCTCATGTCGCGGTTGCTAAGAGAGCTGAAGCCGAAGCAAGCCAAAGCTCTGATCGGGACGGCGTCAATCATTTTCGTTTTCCGCGCAGTACCCCTCCCGGGACCCGGGTTGACCTGGTTCGAAATCGACGAGCTTGGGTTCGACGAACAGTTTCTCGCGATCCTCGCGCTTTTGACCTCACTGCTTCCGCGGGATGGCCCGGTCAAGCTCTCCTCGTCTTGCCCCGTTTCAGTGGACGGTTTGAAAGGACCCGGCTGACCGATCTTCGAAGTCAGCTGGACTTACGTTGCCAAGATATCCATG
>NZ_JBQGAE010000030.1:0-15355 GCF_056542645.1 Ruegeria sp. AB5 | reverse complement strand
ACCGCTTGTATCGCTTCGGCTTCGTCATTCGACACCTCCCGGCGCGGGCTGCGCCTATTCTAGGTGTCCACCAAATCAGAGAAAAACCACCAAGCCCAAACCTGACATTCGTGATCAGATTTTGCAATTCCGAAAAACGCGAAAGAGAGAGCTTTAAATGTTGCTTCAAGGCGTTGCTAAATTGCATTCGTTCTTCGAATTTACCGACTTGGCGGTAGAGACGACCGAGCAGCCCTACGATGCGTTATTTCAAAGATGTTGCGAGAACTTGATCCGATATCCAGTCGAACACAAGCCTGGGACCCCGACCCGAGTTGGTATGGCTCCGTGACATTACATAGCCAGCGTCGCTAGAGACCAAATCGTCCGTTACTGTCACCAGAGAACCCTTGCTGAGCAGATCATCGATCAATCCAATCCAGCCCAACGCAACGCCTTCACCAGACAAAGCGGCTTGGGTCACCATGTCATAGTTGTTAAAACTGATGTAGTTTCTCTTCCTTTCACCCGATATTCCTAAACTGTCAAACCACCCTTGCCAGGTTTGCCAAGCAGCGGTTGCAGGTTTTGACAAACTAAGAAGTTGGACGTTCAGCAAGTCGGCAGGTGACTGGATTGGTCTAATCTTTTCTAATAGCTGCGGGCTACAGACGGCCGCTACTATTTCTTCTAACAGTAGTACTTCATCAGGTTTTATTTGGTCTTTGGGTGCGACATGGATTTGAATATCGCAATCGGTATCATCCAGACCGGGTGGCACAGTTGAAGCCAAAATCTGAATTTCGATTTCATCCCCGATTTCTTCTCGCAGATACCCCAGACGCGGTAGCAACCAGAAAGTCGAAAACGCAAAATCTGCTGAAATTCGAACCCTTGGTTTCGTTTTGCGTTCCAGCAAAGAGCTTACCGCATAGTTCATCTGCGTCATCGCGGGTCTGACGACATTCAAAAGCCTCAGCCCCTCGTATGTGAGTGAAACGCCACGGTGCTCTCTTTTGAAAAGAACGACGCCCAGATCGACCTCCAAACCTTTTATCCGTTGCGAGATCGAGGATTGTGTCAACCCAAGAGCGTCTCCGGCACTGGTAAAGTTTCCATGTCTCGCAACCATTTCGAACGCATAGAGCGCCACAAGGTTGCGACTTAGATTGGTATTAGTTCTGTTAATGTCATCCATAATTACTCAGCTACTGCAAAAGAGCGAAAATATATACCAAAAACTGTGCAAAAGGGCGCGAAAGCAACCCTGAGAGAGACACGGGAGCCAATGATGATCAAACAAAACTGCAACCAAGCAATTCATCCAGCAATCGCAATGCATGTCGGTGAAGTGGCCGACGGAACGCTCAGCCGTCGTGAGTTCCTGACGCGCGCAACCGCGCTAGGGGTGTCTGCATCGGTTGCCTATTCGATGATTGGTTTGTCTCAGCCAGTACAGGCCGCATCGAACATCCAGCCCGGCGGTACAATTCGTATTCAGCAGGTTGTGCGCGCTCAGCTTGACCCGCCACTCTATAACTGGCCGCAGCTGGGAAATGTGGTCCGCGGTTTTTTGGAGTATCTCGTTCAGTACAACGCCGACGGTACGTTCGAGCCTCGGTTGCTTGAAAGCTGGGAAGTGAATGACGACGCGACGGAATATGTTCTGCGTGTTCGGCCAAACGTAAACTGGAATGACGGGCGTGGAACGCTGACGGCCAAGGATGTCGCGTATAACTTTGGTCGATGGTGCGACGGCAGTTGGGAAGGGAACTCCATGGCCGCGCGCATGGGGTCCTTGCAGAATGCCGCCGGGGACGGTCCGGCCGAAGGCGCGCTGGAGGTGGTCGATGATTTGACGCTGAAGCTGAAACTGACACGGCCTGACATCACCATTATCCCAGCCGTCACCGAGTACCCGGCAGCAATCGTGCCCGACGGTTGGTCTGGCGATCCGGCGAAAGACCCGATTGGTACCGGGCCATACAAGCTGGTCGAGTACCTGGTTGGGGAAAAGGTCGTATTGGAAAAGAACACGGATCACGAATGGTGGGGCGAAGGCGCTTACTTGGATCGGATCGAGTTTATTGACTACGGCACCGACGGTGCCGCGCATTTGGCGGCGGCTGAAGCTGAAGAAATCGACATGACCTATGAAACGGTTGGCGAATTTGTCGACATCTATGAAAGCATCGGTTGGAACCAGAGTGAGTCCGTTTCGGCCAACACTATGGTTTTGCGAACAAACCGAGATGCCGAAGTGGACGGAGTAAAACCCTATGAAGACGCGCGTGTACGTCGCGCTTTGGCAATGGCTTGCGACAACGCCATTTTGCTGGAACTTGGATACGCCAGCCGTGGCACATTGGGTGAAAACCATCACGTTTGCCCTATTCACCCCGAGTACGCAGACATCGGAGCGCCGGAAAAAGACGTAGAGGGCGCGCGCGCTTTGCTAGAAGAACTCGGCATGCTCGAATTCGAGCATGAGATTTTCTCGATCGATGATGACTGGCGCCGCAACACGACCGACGCATTGGCCGCCCAACTGCGCGATGCGGGGTTGAACGTCAAACGCACAGTTTTGCCGGGGAACACGTTCTGGAACGACTGGAATAAGTACCCGTTCAGCTCGACCGACTGGGGGCATCGCCCGCTGGGTGTTCAGGTGCTGACACTGGCGTACAAATCGGGTGTGGCGTGGAACGAAACCGGCCTGGCAAGCGCCGAATTCGACACGATGCTGGAAGAGGCATCAGCGATAGCAGACGCAGAAACGCGGCGCGGGCATATGGAAAAAATCGAGCAGTTCTTGCGGGACGACGGAACGATAATTCAGCCCTATTGGCGGTCGCTTTATCGACATTCCCGTCCCGGTGTAATCGGAGCAGAGAGTCATCCGATCAACGAAATTCATGTGCATAAACTGGCTCTTGAATCTTAGGTGAGTCAAGGGATGAAGAGTCTCTCCCGAGACCACATGAAACTGATGGAGCGCGCAACATGCTTCGTTGGTTTCATGTGTTTTTCGGGCAATAGCGAGCAATCAGTTCAACGCAAGCTGATTGCGCAGACAAGAAGATCAACAACAGGGAGAAATTGAAAATGGCAATAAAGCCACCACTTTCAGAGCTTCCGATTAAGACCGCTGACAACGGTTTTTATCGGGGGTTCAGCGTCAATGTGACGGTGATCAGCAAGATCATCATCAGCCTGCTGGTTGTCTGGTGCATCGTGTGGCCGACTCAGGCGGGCAGGATTCTGGGCGACTGGAATGCAGCCATTCTGGCCCAGTTTGCAGCCTGGTATATCTGGGTTGTCACCGGGTTTGTTATCGTCTGTATCGGTTTGGCAATATGGCCAGCGGCGGGACGCCTCAACCTGGGGGTGGACGGAGAAAAGCCGGAATTCTCGAACTTCTCTTGGTTTTCAATGATGTTCGGCGCAGGTATCGGTGTTGGGATGTTGACCTGGGCCGTTGCAGAGCCCGTGGCCCATTTCAAGAACAACCCATCGGTTATCCAGGGAGTCACCACGGCCCTTGACGCGGACAATGTACGCACTGCTTACGTGTGGTCCTACTTGCATTGGGGGCTGGGCGCCTGGGCGTGCTACGCGATTGCCGGTCTGGCGCTTGCGTTCTTCAGCTATCGACGCGGGCTGCCACTGACGATCCGGTCGTCTCTGACACCGCTATTTGGCAAGGCGCTTTCAGGCAATCTTGGTCACCTGATCGACATCGTCGCTGTCGTTGCGACGATCCTTGGTGTGGCGCAGACACTTGGATTTGGTGTTGAGCAATTCGTTGCAGGCCTGACACGTATCGGTATCGGCGGTCTGGCACAGGCAGATGGTTCAGCCACAACGCTGGGCATTATCGTCGCCTTGCTGGTCATCATGGGGGCGTCGACGCTGTCGGCACTGTCCGGTGTTGGCAAGGGCATCAAGTGGCTGTCGAACATCAACATGGCGCTGTCGATATTTCTGCTGGGTTTCTTTATCCTGTTCGGGGCTACGTTCTTTGGTGCCAAGGCCTTCTTTGTTGGCATCTGGGACTATCTTATCGCTCTGCCGTGGCTCAGCTTCAACGTCTATGCATCCGATGGCGTCGAGGGATCCGAGGCCTTCCTGCTGGCGCAATGGCAGGGCTGGTGGCCAGTGTTCTACTGGGCATGGTGGATTGCGTTTGCACCCTTCGTTGGCTTGTTTCTGGCGCGCATCTCGCGCGGTCGGTCCATCCGCGAGTTCGTTCTGGGCGCGATGATCGTACCGTCGCTGATGTGCTTTGTCTGGTTCGCCTGGGCTGGTGGAACAGCCATCGATCTTGAACTGAACGGTGGCGCAAATGGTGTGATTCTTGATGCGGCCAATGGCGACAAGATATTTGCCATGACCACCTATATGCTTGCACCGATAGCAGAGTTCCTTGCTTGGGCAATGGCAGTCGTGATCGTTGTCCTTCTGATGACGTTTCTTGTCACTTCGGCTGACTCGGCTGTTCTGATCGTCAACACGATTAATGCCGCCGGTGACGAAGGCCCCAAGGCGCGCCCGCATATCGTGTTCTGGGGTGCGGCGCTGGCATTGGTTGTCGGCGGCCTGTTGATCTCTGGCGGAACAGGAGCGATCCAAACCGCGATGGTCATCGGGGCACTGCCATTCTCGATCGTCATGGCGCTGATGTGCATCGCATTGATCAAAGCCATCTGGAACGATGGCCGACGCGAAGCCGCCGGTGTCGCGTCAACCATTGATCCAGAAACATCAACGATACCAGCCGAGTGAATCTCGCGCGCCCAACTGTGACCCCAGGACAGAACTGGGGTCACAGATAGGACAAAGACTTACCCAGGAATTTACCGAAAGGGCTGGAAATGGTACTGCACACTGACGGCTTGCACATAGTCGAAAGTGCGCGTCAGGTTAGTTGCCAATCAGGACTTTGATCCGCGTATATTCTATAGAAATCGCAGGTATTGCGATCAGTACGAACGCAACACCAACTGTCGGATTTTGTAGTTTTTGTTCCGCTGGCATGGAGTGTCCTTTCATTGGGCCACTTTCGTGGGCCACAGAACCGGTCACGTCGCTTCACGACACCGCAATTCGGTCACACATCCGCGACGCGTTTCTGTGACAGGTCAAGCCCAGATCAGACCCTCGAAGCCCAGTTTGGCAATTCCAGCTTGGTGCAAACATGGTGTCGAATCGCTGCGTCTGCACCACTGTTTTCTTTCGAAAGATGGCTTGGTGAGAAAAACTTTGGCATCCGTAAGTGCACAAAACCTAAGAGTTTTGGCGATTCCCACAATGCGAAAAAGACCGGAACACGGCCAGTGCATTCACGTTCCAATTCTCAAGCCATCGACCAAGTTCGGAGAGCTTTCGTAAATTTAGCATATGAACCAAGCTGCAAAACGAGGGGCCGTAGATACGCTTGTGACGTTCGATTTCTTATATTGCTATTGTCCAAGAAAAAAATTTGGATGGTTGCCCATAGTTCTGCGCGGTATTTGCGGATGACTTTGCACGACTTGCCCAAAAATTTGCGCACTCCCTTTTCGGTGCCTGATTAAATTCTTCCAAAAGTCTCTCTGAGTTCCCTTACTTGTGCCGCATCCAACATTCGGGTTGGCATACCGCGCAAAGTGACGAGCAACTTGGCCGTTTCTTCCAGTTCTTCCGCTGCACACACCGCCGAGAACAGGTCCTTTCCGGAAACAACGGGTCCGTGATTGGCCAATAAGACGGCACTACATTTGCCTCCCAGATCGCGAATCAAATCACCGGATTTCGGATCACCTGGCTTGACATATGGAACCAATTTGACCGTACCGACACGCATCACCATGTAAGGGGTAAGCGGCGGAATACAGTCATTCGGGTCCGTGTCTTCGAGGCAGGACAAAGCGGTTGCCCAGGTCGAGTGCAGATGAACCACTGCGCCTGCTGCTGGTCTCGTCTCATAGAAAGCTTGATGCAGGAAGACTTCCTTGGTCGGTTCGTCCCCGGATACATGGTTGCCATCCAAATCTATTTTGGCAATGCGCTCGGGGTCGATATTCCCCAAAGTCGAATTGGTCGGTGTCATGAGGATCCCGTCGTGCAAACGTGCTGAGACATTGCCCGCGGTACCGACAGAATATCCGCGTGCAAACAAAGATGCGCAGAGATCCGACATCTGTTGCCGCAGCGCGATCTCATCCGAACTCATTGGTCTGACTCCATCATTTTGAGGGCTTTCGCGAAAAAGTCCTGCGCGCCAAAGTTCCCGGACTTTAAGGCCATCGCGATGGGTTCGGTGTTTCCAACACTCAGGACTGGCACACCCGGATCAATTTCTGGGCCAATGGACATGGCGGCAGACCCTAATGCCCCACACACGGCCTGAGAAACCGCGCCGGACGTTTCCCCCCCGGCCACAACCAAGCGCCTGTACCCCGTTTGAACAAGTATTCGCGCTGTATCTGCAAAAAGAGAATCCAGCTTTGCCGCTACCGCGTCCTGACCAAATTGACTTTGGATCGCACGGACATCGTCCGGGTTTCCCGATGAGTACGCGAGAGGGGCCTGACCCGGATGCATTTCGAAGAAGTCCAGCAGCGTATGCGTTGTCACATCTCCGGACATGACGCCTGGAACATCAATGGCCAACGTCGGATGTGATCGCGCGTGGGCCTCGATTTGCCTGCGGGTGGCACCTGAACAAGACCCGGCAAGGATCGCTGCTGGCCCTTGAATGCCAGTAAAGGCGCTGCTGGTTCCTCTGGAGGAATCCCGTCCAAGGACGTTTCTGGGCAGTCCCAGAGCTATGCCCGATCCCCCGGTAATCAACTTGGCACCTTTCAGAGCTTCGCCCCACGCCAACAAATCCTGATCCGAAATGGCATCCCCGATCAGAAATCGTTCGTCAGCATTTTGCAAGGCAGCAACTATCGCCTCTGGCCCTTGCTTTACTGCGTCAGTTGGCACCAACCCAACGGCCTCTTTGGTCTGATGCTGTAGCCAACGCCTGATGTCGGCATCTGTCATGGGCGTCAGCGGATGATTTTCCATCCCGGATTCGTGCAAAAGCTGACCGAGCACAAAAAGGTGACCTTGATAGACAGTACGCCCCATTGTGGGAAAAGCCGGACAGAAAACCACCTTCTGTGCCCCCAGTTCGTTGGCGAGCGCGATTGCTACCGGGCCGATGTTCCCTTCCTTTGTAGAGTCAAACGTTGAACAGTATTTGAAGACGAATTGCTGGCATCCTTGTTCGATCAACCACCGCAGGGCGCGCAGGCTGTCTGCCACAGCTTCCTGCAGAGGTGCGGTGCGGCTTTTGAGCGAGATCACACCCGCTTCGATCTCATTACCCACAGGAGTATTCGGAATACCCGGAAACTGTGCCGTTCTCAGTCCACCTTCAGGCTCCACGCCCTTTGCCAAGGTGTTCGCGATGTCGCTGGCACCGGTAAAGTCGTCTGCAATGACACCAATCTTCATATGTCGATTTCTTTCGCGGGGCCTGCGTCCAGCCGATGGATATGTGGGGCCGCACCGGCCGGAAAAACGTCGCGCACGAGTGGATCATGGCCGGGCACGATCAGTCTGGGATGGGACGCCAGCCTTTCCAAGGTCTTGAAGCCTTCCATCATGTCCTGCAGGTCGACGACGATGGGAAAGGCTTTACGCGCCATGAAATTCTCGTAGTAGTGTGAAGCGTCCGAGGCCAAGACCATCCAACCCGCTGCTGTTCGGACGCGAACGCATTGAAGTCCGCGTGAATGCCCGCCGATGCAGTGGACCGTTACGCCTTCTGTGATCTCGGCCTCGCCATCGTAGAAGACGACTTTCCCCGAGTAGAGGCGTTTTACAGCCTCACAAACATGGCCCGCCGTAAAAGGTGCGCGCAGGTGATCGTCGCACATGCAGGGACCGGTGGCGAAAGCCATTTCCGCCGACTGCATATGCAGCTTCGCGTTCGGGAACATATGCAGCCCTCCCGCGTGGTCGTAGTGAAGATGGGTCACGATGACCTCTGTCACCGCTTCTGGAGTGATGTCCAAAGGGCGCAGAGCCTCGCGAGGGTCCATTGCGATGGGGCGACCACGGGCGGCTGCCTCTTCGGTGTCATAGCCGGTATCGACCAGAATGACTTCGTTGCCGCGCTTCAATACCCAA
The DNA here is from genome assembly GCF_056542645.1 of Ruegeria sp. AB5. Lineage (NCBI taxonomy): Bacteria > Pseudomonadati > Pseudomonadota > Alphaproteobacteria > Rhodobacterales > Roseobacteraceae > Ruegeria > Ruegeria sp. AB5. The sequence continues at coordinate 7,210 of NZ_JBQGAE010000030.1, read as the reverse complement.
ATGAAATAATCCATCGCATGCGGTGCGTCATGGTTGTCATCGATCATGAAACTGTCGCGCCGCGTCCTGGCATTGCGATCCGCGTATTTCACAGCGTGGATTTCCCAATCACTCATCTGATGACCTTGGTGAACTGCTGGACAATCTTAGCGTCAATCATATCAGCCACTGCCGCATCGAAGGACGTGAAATGCGCACTTTCGAGGTGAGCGTCAAACGCCGCGCTGTCATCGTAAACCTCATAGAGAAACACCGTCTTGGGATCGTCGCAAAGACACACGTCGAACTGCCGGCATCCGGGTTCGTCACTTAAGGAGGTAGAGGCATTTTCGACCATCAGCGGCAGGAATGCATTTCTGGTTCCAGGCTTTAGGGTGAAGGTGACAGTGACCACAAACATCAGGCAGATAGTCCTTTCAGGCGCAAGAAAGCGCGTTTGGCGACAGGCAGTTGGCTGAGGATCAAGCCAATGTTGAGCAGCAGAAGAATGGCAGCGCCGGGTCTCGAGAAGAAGACCGAAAGATCGCCATCGGACAAAAACAGTGAACGACGGAAGGTCTCGTCAAAAAGACCACCCAGAATGACCCCAATGACAAGTGGGGCGATTGGGTATTTCATCAGGTTCATGAAATAGGCAACCGCCCCGACCCCCAGCATCAGGTAGAGATCATTGATGCCGCCACCAACGCTGAACGAACCGATTGTTGTCAGAACCATCACGACCGGCAGGAAGATGGTTTGCGGGATCGCAAGTATCTTGATGAAGATCCGCGCTGTGAACAGCCCCATCAGGAACATCGTCAGCGACGCGAGAACAAGGATCGCAACCACGCGCAGAATGATCTCAGGATCTATTGTCGGGCCCGGGATCACGTTGTTGATCTTGAAAGCTCCCATCAAGGCTGCGGCAGGCGGCGAGCCGGGTATTCCCAAAACCAGAAGCGGGATCAGCGCACCTCCGATACAGGCGTTGTTTGCTGTTTCAGAGCACAGCAAACCTTCCAAAGACCCTCGGCCGAACTTGTCCCCTTCGGCAGACACGGTCTTGCCCACACCATAGCTGACCCACCCGGCGACATCCTCGCCCACGCCCGGAAGCGCGCCGACCCCGGTTCCGATTACCCCTGATCGACCGATGGTCGGCAGATAGCGCCGTATCGATCTTAGATTTGGCAAAATACGCCCTTTCAAGGCCAGAACCTTGCCAGCTTCCACATGCCGTAGCCCTTCGATGATTTGCGGAATGGCAAAGGCCCCCATCAGAACGGGAACCACCTGAAATCCGCTCATCAGATATGACCAGCCAAAGGTATAACGCGGTTCGGACAGCAACGGGTCCAGCCCGACCATGGACATCGCAAGCCCGATCAGACCGGCGATCCATCCCTTGATCACCAGATCTTCGCTCATCAAAGTGCCAGAAAGCAGAATGCCGAACAGGGCCAGCAGTGCTTTCTCCGGGCTTGCGATGTTCTTTGAGACCAACAGCAGCGCCCAGACAAAAATCAAAAGCGTGATGGTCCCGATTACCGTACCGATGAAGCTGGCCGTGGTGGTCAGACCAAGTGCTTCGCCGCCTCGTCCCGCTTTGGCGAGGGGGTAGCCATCCATGGCAGTTGCCGCGCTGGCCGCTGTACCGGGAATGTTCAGCAGGATTGAGGGGTATGAACCTCCGTAGATCGCACCGACGTAGGCCCCGAGCAACGCGATGAGGGAATAGTCCAAGGGGATCTTGTTGCCGAAAAAACCTGTCAGGATCGTCACGGCAAGCGTGGCCGTAAGACCGGGCAACGCACCAAATGTGATGCCGAGGAACACGGACACAATCAGATACAGATAGGTCAGTGGATCCACTGCCAGACCAATGAAGGCAGCCCCAAATCCATTCAGTTGCGAAAGGATAAAGTCCATCCCGTCAGTCTCTCCATACCGGACGAAGCGTCACGTAGTAGTGGTATTCGATGTGTTTGAAGATCAGTCCGCCACGGGCGGGAACGTTCTGGCGAAACACAAAGGCCATTGCGCAAACAAGGACAAGTGGTGTCAGTATCGCGACAAAAGGCACGACCCGCAAAACGCGTTCGGAAACGGCCTTGGTCAGAACCAATAGTGTCAGTGCAACCCACAGGGCCAATGTCACCCAATCGTCGCCATGCGCGTTCCAGTCCGCCTGTGCCGGAAAGGCGATGAACGCAAAAAGCCCGGCGGCTACAACTGCCGTGCAAGCCACCAAAGCTCGCCGCGCGTGCCCGCCGTAGTAGCCATAAATCAAAGCTGTTATCAACAAGCCCGAACACAGAATGAAATCCACTCTGGGAACCAGCCCGACAACATAGGCCAGCAGGATCAGACCAATTGTCGACGTTCTGAAGACTTCAGACGTGTCCCATCCGATCCCAAGCGCGTCGAGCGCGTTTCGCGCTCCACCCGAGCGGATCGAATTGACCAGCAGGAGCAAAGACAACACCAGCAATCCACCGAAAATAAACAATGGCACGATTGCAGCCGAGTTGTACCAGTCCGATCCGCTTACGCCCGCGCGGTTTTCTCCCCAAAGGGGAATGTCCAAGGTCTTCCATAGAAAAAAGGCCGACACGGCCATCAGAACAATCGAAGTCCAGAAATCACGCGTCCGCATGACCAGCGTTTCGTCGACCTTGTGCATGTTCTGCCTCCTGTTGGACAGGGCGTGGACACCCGCGCCCTGTCCGAACTTGTTTACTCAGGGCTTTTCGATACCCAGCGAGGCAGGATCGACGGTGGCAACTCCGAGGTCCTGCAAGGTGTAGGCAAAGGTGGCCTCAAGGTTGGCAAACAGCTCTTGCGCCTCGGCGCCGTGCTGACCGCCAACATCGTAGTTGTTTGCCGCTGCCCACTCAGCAACAGTGTCAGACGCAATCGCCTGCTCGAACGCTGCGCCAAGGGCCGTTTTGACGTCGTCGCCTGCGGAGCTATGAACCGCAAAACCAATCGCCTGCTTGAGAGGCAAGTACTGGTCAAGGCCGTCATAGATGCCAAAGGCAGATGGAACGGTTGCACCTGCAATCTGTGCGTCTTCGGGCGTCAGCATCGCAAGCGGTTTCAATTGACCGCCTTCAATCAACGGGGCCTGTTCCGCCAGAGATGTCACAACCAACGCGACCTCACCTGCGATAGCCGCTTCCTGCCCCGGTGCCGAGCCTTTATATGGAACAAATTTGAATTCCGCGCCGGACCCTTTTTCGATAGCGAGAAGGTTCAGATGGTGGATCGAACCCGCGCCAGAAGCTGCAGCTGGAATAGTGCCCGGAGCGGCTTTGGCCGCATCGACCAGTTCCTGAAGCGTGTTGTAGGGACTGTCCGCAGGAACCGAGATCAGATCAGGTGATCCACCGACAATAAACGGATACCAGAAATCAAATTTCTTGTCCCAACCACCTTGTACTGCTGCAGTGACGTTTGACTCGGACAGGCCGACCAAAGTGTACCCATCGTCCGGTTGGTTCATGACATAGACCATGCCGTTCGAACCTGCGACGCCGCCTGTCTGGTTGATCACATTGATCGAGACCGGCAGGTGTTTTTCCATCTCGGCCATGATCATGCGGTTGATCGTGTCAGTGCCGCCGCCGGCCCCCCAGACAACCGCTGTGGTGATATCCCGATAGGGATAGTCCTGCGCGGCAGCCCCGCCTGCAATCCCGGTCGCAATCACCGCTGCGGCCGCCAACCGCCCTAGCGTCAGTTTCATTTCCAAATCCTCCCAAAAACAACTTCGCGTTTGTTATTGCATTTATTTGCGTATACATTACAGAATGCATTGTCAACGGACTGTAGAGAAAGTTGCGATCGCGCTATGAATGCGAAACGGGAAGGAAGCGACTTCAGATGAACAAGAAATATGACATTGCGGTATTTCACGGAGACGGCATTGGCCCGGAAATCATGGCGCCCACGCTTGAAATCCTTGGTCAGCTTTCAGGCGACAATCCTTCCTATAGCCTGGCATTTACAGACGCCCCAGCAGGCGCTTCCCACTATGCGGCGACAGGTGAGTCCTTTCCCGCAGGCTCACTTGAAACCGCGCGCAAAGCTGATGCGATTCTTTTGTCAGCGATGGGCTTGCCGGATGTGCGCTATCCTGACGGAACCGAGATTTCGCCCCAGATCGACCTGCGAAAGACGCTGGGCCTTTTTGCAGGTGTACGTCCAGTGAAGGTCAGCAACGGACAAGTAACGCCCTTGGCCCTGCCGAATGGGCACGAGATCGACTTTGTCTTGATACGTGAAAGCACCGAAGGTCTTTTCTTTACCCAAGGGACTGGCGAAGTTACCGAGCACGAAGCACGAGAGACTTTGTTGATCACCCGCGACGTGTCCGAGAAACTGTTCCGCTTCGCATTCAACCTCGCTAGGACACGCAAGGCCTCCGGGCGCGGTCAGGGACGGGTGACCTGTGTCGACAAAGCCAATGTCTTCCGCGCTTTTGCATTCTTTCGATCAATGTTTGACGCTGAGGCCGCCCACCATCCCGATTTGCAAGCTGACCATGCCTATGTTGATGCTACCGCTTTGTGGATGGTTCAAAAGCCCTGGGAGTTTGACGTTTTGGTGACTGAGAACATGTTCGGAGACATCCTTTCTGACCTTGGTGCAGGTCTTATGGGCGGTCTTGGGTTGGCTCCGTCAGCGGATATTGGGTTGAACCACGCTGTATTCCAACCCTGCCACGGGTCCGCTCCGGACATTGCGGGTCAGGGTATTGCCAACCCCTTTGCGATGATCCTGTCGGCAGCAATGATGCTTGAATGGTTGGGTTTGACCCATGATCACCCGGAACTGTCAAGCGACGGCGCACGCTTGCGCGAGGCCGTGGAACGGGTGACAGCAAACGGTCAGACCCTGACGCGGGATTTGGGCGGCACTGCTGGAACCCAAGACGCTGCCCAATCGGTTTTGGAAGCATTGCGGGCATGAATAGCCAAGACACCATCAGGGTCGCCTGTGTGGGCGCGGGATACTTCAGCAAGTTCCACTACGAAAGCTGGTCTCGAATGCCCGGCGCGGTTCCGGTTGCATCCTGCAACCGTGATATCAACAAAGCGAAAGAAACAGGACTGACGGCATACGATGATCTTTCGAAATTGCTGGAAGTTGAAAAACCGGATCTCGTGGACATCATCCTGCCACCTGTGGCGCAGTCCGATGCGATCCGAACCGCGCTGCGTTCGGGCATCAAGTGGTTGATTTGCCAAAAGCCGTTCTGCCAATCTCTGGACGAAGCGGAACAAATTGTTTCAGAAGCTGAAGAGGTCGGAGCAACTATTGTTGTACATGAGAATTTTCGCTTTCAACCTTGGTATCGGGCAATCAAAGAGACGATACGCCAAGGTCGGATTGGGACACCTCTGCAAGCGACTTTTCGGCTTCGACCCGGCGACGGACAAGGCCCACACGCCTATCTAGACCGGCAGCCGTACTTTCAGAAAATGCCGCGATTCCTGGTGCATGAAACAGCGGTGCACTGGGTAGATACGTTCCGATACATTTTCGGTGCGCCCAGCGCCGTTTACGCAGACCTGCGCCAAGTCAATCCTGCTATCGCAGGCGAGGACGCAGGCTATATCCTGTTTGACCACCCCGACGGTTTGAAAGCCCTGTTCGATGGGAACAGATGCCTTGATCATGGCGCCGAAAACCTGCGTCAAACCATGGGCGAAGCACTTGTCGAAGGCACAGAAGGGTCGCTGGTTCTTAACGGCGACGGTTCAGTGGATTTCCGCGCTTTTGGAGAACAGGAGCGGCATCAGGTTCTGCCTCCAAGCGATCATGACGGATTTGGAGGAGATTGCGTACACGCCTTGCAAAATCACGTTGTTTCAGGCCTTTTAAGGGGCACGCCGCTGGAGAATACCGCCCGCAACTACCTAGACGTAATCCGCATTGAAGAGGCCATCTACCGTTCGGCTGCGGAGGGACGCAAGATCAACCTGGAGACGTCGTGAAAGATCAGCAAAACAAAATGCTTTCCAACACCCAGCGCGCTGTCCGTGACCTGCGCAAAATGATCCTGTCTGGTGAACTTGCCGCCGGAACTGACCATTTGGAGTCCGAGTTGGCCGAAACACTGGGTATGTCACGAACCCCGGTTCGCGAAGCTGCATTGATGCTGGAAAGCAAAGGATTGTTGGAAATGCGCCCTCGGAAAGGAGTGCGTATCTTGCCCGTGTCTTCAGAAGATATGCGGGAAATCTATGACATCCTGACCGAACTCGAAAGTCTCGCGGCGCAGCGAGCCGCTGAAGCGGGATATTCGGAAGAGGACCTGGCAGTTCTGGCTTCATCAATCGCCCAAATGGACCAAGCAATCGATACCGAAGACCTAGAAGCTTGGGCGGAGGCGGACGAGTTGTTTCACCAAGAGCTTGTTCGGTTGGGCGGTAACAAAAGAGTCGAAGCGATCGTCGCCATGATGAGCGATCAGGTTCGCCGCGCACGCGCGACGACGCTGTTCATCCGCCCCCTGCCCGTCAAATCCAATGAGGATCACCGGGTGGTTTTCCAAGCGATTAGTGATGGTCGACCTGACGTTGCGCGTGAACGTCATCGAGAACACAGGCTCCAAGCCAAGGTTATGCTTTGCGGGATACTAGAGAAGCATCGACTAAACAGCCTTTGATTTACTCGTGTTCCCCCATAAGGCGTCTGGGGAAAAGCTTTTTGAGAATTGCCTGAGTCTCTTGCAATTGCACCACTGTTTATCTGGCACGGGTGTTGTGATTGATGTCTTGGAAACGGTTTTCGAATGAGGATGCGCTCAAGAATGGCGGCATGTCATGTCACGTCTTCAGCCGCTGCGTTGCTAAGGGAAAATGTAGGGGCAAATTCGAATATAGCTATAGCGGACCAAGGCCTAGCCTCCCAGAAGATACTTGAGCGGCAACTCAAGACCGGCCGCCGAACTTTGCAAATCCGCTTCCTGCACACCACTACCGCTCGTCGATGGTGCTGCATATTGCACTTTAGGGCTCAACCCAACCTCAGAGCAGACGCAGCATAGCCCACTGCCCCGTTTTCCACGGCTCATATCCATTGTTAATAAATACTATGTCTAAATGCTGCGGCGCGGCCCGTCAGAGGGGATGGGGTGGATGGCTCCTGCTCCCCCGGCGTCACAATGCGCCATACTGCAGTTGTCATCGACTGCTAGGAAAGGAGCCACCCAATGCAG
>NZ_JBQGAE010000029.1:0-15730 GCF_056542645.1 Ruegeria sp. AB5 | reverse complement strand
GCCGCAGCGTCCCAGCACCTCAGCGCCGCCGGTGAAGGGGGTTCTAAGGTCTACCGAACACAGCCGCAAGCAGAAAAATCAGTTCTCGGTGAAAAATCCGATGTTTCTAACTTTATATAATTAAAACAATGAATTACATATCATCACTTCTGACCGACCCTCGCGTCTACGGGGCTCAATCAATCAGAATCACCGCGCATTGAGCGTTTTCCAGACGACTGCCAACAGACTCAGGCGGAATCGACTTGCCTTGCGCGAGTCGCGAGGCCCGCCCACGGCAAGCGCGCCACCAGAAGTCCAACAATGGCCGCGAGATACAAAAGTGGTTCAAGCTGAAAACCCTTGGCCAGCATCACATAGTGCACCCCACCCAAAAGAACCGCCAGATAGACCAGTTTGTGCAAACTGCGCCACCGCGGACCCAAGCGGCGCACCGACCAATTGTTCGACGTCACAACCAAAGGCAGCAGCAGCACAAACCCGGCCATCCCGACCGTGATATAGGGGCGCTTCAGGATATCTGCCCAAATCTGGCTGGGAAGTTGCACGTCCAACACCAGCCAGACCAGCATATGCAGCGCCACATAGGCAAAAGCCAGAACCCCAATCGCACGACGAAACTTCAACAGGTTCAAGCCGAGATACCTGCGCAAAGGCGTCACGGCCAGACCAAGGATCAAAAGCTGCAGGGCCAGTTCGCCCAACTCGTGCTCCAAAGCTTTGATCGGCTCGACGCCCAGTCCGCCGGTCAGACCGAGGTACAAGAACCAGGGGGCCGGAAGCGCCCCAAACAGATAGACCGCCCAAACGGGGATCTTGCGTATGATCTGGTTCACCGACTGCATGCGATCAATAGTACTCTTTGAGATCCATACCCTCATACAGCCCAGCGACCTCATCTTCATACCCGTTGAACATCAGGGTCGGAATGCGCTTGGCGAACAGACCACCGCCGACCTGTCGCTCGGAGGCTTGCGACCAGCGCGGGTGGTCCACGGTTGGGTTCACGTTACTATAGAAACCATACTCGCGCGGTGCGGACATATTCCAGCTTGTCGGCGGTTCATCCTCGGTCACTGTGATCTTCACAATCGACTTGATCGACTTGAATCCGTATTTCCACGGCACAACCAGACGCAGCGGTGCGCCATTCTGGTTCGGGATGGGACGGTCGTAGATGCCGGTCGCCATGATTGTCAGCGGGTGCATCGCCTCATCCAGACGCAGGCCTTCGCGATAGGGCCACTCCAGTACCGGGAACTGCGTCCCGGGCATCTCGTCCGGGCGATAGGCTGTCTCGAAGGCGACATATTTAGCGCGGTCCTGAACACCGACCATGTTCAGCAGGTCCGCCAGTTCAAACCCGTTCCACGGAATCACCATTGACCAGGCTTCGACGCAGCGAAAGCGGTAGATCCGTTCTTCGATGGTCATCTCGGAAAGGATGTCTTGAAACCCGTACTCACCCGGGCGGTCAACCAAACCATCGATCTCTATGCTCCACGGCTCTGTCACCAGCATGTGCGCATATTTCGCCGGGTCGTCTTTCCGGGTCCCGAATTCATAGAAGTTGTTGTAGCTGGTGATCTCTTCCCAGTTGTTTGGCTCCAAGGCTTCCTGCGCTGCGGCGGGACGCGCCATCGCTGCCAGCCCGACACCTGCCAGCCCGGCCATGATCTGCCGTCGGTTCAGAAACGCCGCCCGAGGGGTCACGTCGGCATGTGTCAAAGTGTTGGTCCAGCGATGCGCCATTTGGGTCTCCGTCCTGCGTCAGCGTCATAGGTCACGTAGTGCGCTGATAGCACAGAGCCAAGGAAACAGGCGTCACGATTGAGCGAACGAACTGTAACGTATCTGCGCCACACCGACCCCTTGCAGATTTTGACGGCTGGTCGTCATCGTCTCATTTGGGTATGCCGGATTCATCCGTTAGTTGATCAGGACTGGTCCCGTGCTGGTATTTCAAGCATTCCCGTTTTCGTTGTCCATTTTGTGGCGCTACGTTGTTGTCTTTCCCGTAATGATCGTCGCGCTTTTGGTGTACGGGCTGATCGGGGGGTTGATCAGCGGCTTGATCGGGTTGATTCTTCCGCCCGCGTCCATTCTGATCATGTTCTTCGTCGGCGCCTCATCGGGTGTTATACCGATACTGGTCGGCAGCCGTTTGGGACTGCAAGCCCGACACGTGAAACCCAGCAACGGATACGGAAAGTTCGTATTTCCCGCCATAATCTACGGCGCGGTCGAAGCGATTGGCATCGGGGTAGCAACAGCCTTGGCGATGATGTTTGCCTTCGGAGCCGTTACTTTAGGTGTCGGTGACATCTCCTCAGACCCTGCCGCGTATTTTTCAAACATGGAGCCTGCTCGTATCGCTGTTTTCTTGGCGATGATGCTGCTGCTCTTTGCGGCCATCTGCGCCTTGCGGGCCGCGTTTCTGGTTCCAATTGCAGCGGCTTCAATCGGGCGTGACCCGGATGGCCGACCCTATACTCCCTTCCTGAACTTCGGCGCCTTCTTCTGGCCGCTCTTTTTTTTGGTCGCAATCAGCTATATCGCCATGATGGTGCTATTGGTGGTTATCTTTTTCGGCGTGATCATGTTGTCCGATGCGGGTATCCTGACCGACGACCTGGAACTGGTCGAACGGATGGTCGATGGCACTGCACCGTTCTCGGTCACTTGGTCGATGGTTATGATTGCATTGATATACATTGTGATCACCGGTTGGGCATTTTGTATTCAATGCGCGGGCGGAGTCCTTGCCTTTCTGCGTCTGAGCGGTGACGCAGAACAGGCTGCACCATCTATCGAAACGCTGCTGCAACCGACGCCACAGCCGGTCGCCGGCTCTGCCCCCCGAATGACGGCAGAAGAACTTCGGGCCCTGCGCAAAAGCCGCCAGGTCCGTGAGTAGCCCCAAGCGCCGCCTGACATCGAACCGCATGCCCGTTGTCCCGACCGCACTCCAGAAGGCAGCTCGCACGGTCGCGAGACCATCCAAAACCTGTCAAAAGCGTCCGCCGTCTCGAAAAAATGCTGACGGCTGGGTCACAACAACAAAAAACCCGCCGTTTGGGCGGGTTTTCTGAGTTGCTTGCCCGGATCAGTGTACGACTGCGTCGTCGGGCCTTGGACGATCTGATGTGCCCAGTCGATCGCCGATGATCAGGCCCTCGGCCCCGGCGGTGACGGGAACAGTCTCGCCGTCCTTGATCTCACCGGCCAGCAGCGCTTCGGCCAGCGGGTTCTGCAACGCGCGCTGGATCACGCGCTTCAGCGGGCGAGCGCCAAAGACCGGGTCATAGCCTTCGTTGGCCAGCCATTCCTTGGCGCCATCATCCAGCACCAGTTCGATCTTCCGCGCGGCCAGACGTTTCTGCAAACGCGCCATCTGGATATCGACGATGCCATCCATGTCGGCCCGTTTGAGCCGGTCAAAGATGATGGTCTCGTCCAGACGGTTGAGGAATTCGGGCCGGAAATGCGCCCGGACCGCATCCATCACATCCCGCCGTGCCTGACCGCTGTCGGCCCCTTCCGGCAGTTGGCTCAGCGCCTGAGATCCAAGGTTCGACGTCAGGATGATCAGCGTCTGCTTGAAGTCCACCGTGCGGCCCTGACCATCGGTCAGCACACCGTCATCCAGAACCTGCAGCAGCACGTTGAACACATCCGGATGCGCCTTTTCGACCTCATCGAACAGCACCACCTGATAGGGCCTGCGCCGCACCGCTTCGGTCAGCACACCGCCTTCGTCATAACCGACATAGCCCGGAGGGGCGCCGATCAGACGGGCGACCGCGTGTTTCTCCATGAACTCGGACATGTCGATGCGCACCATCGCATTGTCGTCGTCGAACAGGAAGTTCGCCACGGCCTTGGTCAGCTCGGTTTTCCCCACGCCGGTCGGCCCAAGGAACAGGAACGAGCCGAGCGGGCGGCCTTCGTCATTCAGACCGGCCCGCGCACGGCGCACGGCGTTGGAGACAGCGGTCACCGCCGCATCCTGACCGATCACGCGGGAATGCAGATCGTCTTCCATCCGCAACAGTTTCTCGCGCTCACCTTCCAGCATTTTCGAGGTCGGGATACCCGTCCAGCGTTCGACCACCGAAGCGATCTGTTCCGGGCGCACCGTTTCCTCAGCCATCATCTGGCTGCTTTCGGCGTTCTCGGCCTCGGTCAGCTTTTTCTCAAGCTCGGGGATGACGCCATAGGACAGCTCACCCGCTTTGGCGAGGTTGCCCTCGCGCTTGGCGATCTCCAGATCAGCCCGCGCCTTGTCGAGCTGCTCCTTCAGATCGCGCGCTCCGGCCAGCTTGTCACGTTCGGCCTGCCACTGAGCGGTCATCTCGGCGGATTGCTCTTGCAGATCGGCCAGATCCTTTTGCAAGGTTTCCAGACGGTCTTTGGAGGCTGCGTCATCCTCAAGCTTCAGCGCCTCTTCCTCGATCTGCATCTGCAGGATCTGGCGATCCAACTGATCAAGCTCTTCGGGCTTGCTGTCCACTTCCATCCGCAGGCGCGACGCCGCCTCATCAACAAGGTCGATGGCTTTGTCGGGCAAGAAGCGGTCGGTGATATAGCGATGCGACAGCGTCGCCGCCGACACCAGCGCCGAATCCGAAATGCGGACACCGTGGTGCAGCTCGTACTTTTCCTTGATGCCACGCAGGATGCTGATCGTATCCTCGACGGTCGGTTCAGCCACAAGAACAGGCTGGAACCGGCGTGCAAGGGCCGCGTCTTTTTCGACGTATTTGCGATACTCATCCAGCGTGGTGGCGCCGATACAATGCAGCTCACCCCGGGCAAGCGCTGGCTTGATCAGGTTGGCGGCGTCCATTGCGCCGTCGGATTTCCCGGCACCCACCAGCGTGTGCATCTCATCGATGAACAGGATGATCTCACCGGCGGCCTCGGTCACTTCGGTCAGAACCGCCTTGAGGCGTTCTTCGAACTCACCGCGGTATTTCGCACCAGCAATCAGCGCACCCATATCGAGGGCAAGCAGCTTTTTGTCCTTCAGCGATTCCGGCACATCCCCGTTGATGATGCGCAGGGCCATGCCCTCGGCAATCGCGGTTTTACCCACTCCAGGTTCCCCGATCAGAACCGGGTTATTCTTGGTGCGGCGCGACAGAACCTGCATCGAGCGGCGGATTTCCTCATCCCGCCCGATGATCGGGTCAATCTTGCCCTCGGCCGCGGCCTCGGTCAGATCACGCGCGTATTTCTTGAGCGCGTCATAGCCCTCTTCCGCCGACGCGGTGTCTGCGGTGCGGCCTTTACGGATATCATTGATGGCTTCGTTCAGCTTCTGGGCGGAAACAGCCCCGGCATCCAAAGCGTCCTTGGCCTTGGATTTCACCATGCATAGCGCCATCAACACCCGTTCGACAGGCACAAAGCTATCGCCCGCCTTGGTGGCAATCTTGGCGGCCTCGTCCAGAACCTTGGCGGTCTGGCCGTCCATGTAAATCTGGCTGGCGTCACCGCTGACCTTCGGGATCTTGCCCATCGCAACTTCCAGCGCCTCAACCACGCGGTTGGGTGCGCCGCCTGCGCGGGTGATCAGGTTGCTGGCCAGCCCCTGGTCGTCATCCATCAATGCTTTGAGTATATGCGTGGGCTCCAGCCTCTGGTGCCCTTCGCGCAGTGCAATGGTTTGCGCTGCTTGCACGAATCCCCGTGCCCGCTCGGTGAACTTGTTCAAGTCCATGGCATTCTCCTTTTGAAAGCGCCCCGGTGTGATGCGCCCGCCTGGCGGCACGCATCGGTCGAAGCCTCACATTCAATCTGGGAAATATCTTTGCCGGTTCAAGAGGCTAGACTGAAGAATCCCGCACTATTCGCGTTGTATTGTGTAGACTGTATATCCGCCGGTTTCAGCCACTTGAACAGCCCCCGTCTCCTCCACCAGAGACTGAGCCGCGGCACTGCCCGCAGGGCATGAAACCAGGTCGGCCGTGTGATCCAGGAAGTTTCCCGTAAAAGCCGTTTCGCCGGTAAGCTGGCACCAATCGTCCTCAGACCTGTAGCCCCCAACAAGACGCAAATCGTCGTTTGTCGGTTGCGGTGCAGCCCCGGTTTCCGGCGTCTCAGGTGGGGTTTCGTCACATGCAGCCAGCGCTATCAACGCGCCCAGCAGAACCAGCTTTTTCATTTTCTGTCCCTTACTTTGAAATCAAGTGCTCAATACTGGGGACAATACCACAAAACGCGCCTGCCCGCGCCTGGCATCACAGATGGACAGAACGCCCAGAACCCGCTAGGACGCAACCGTTTGCCAAAAAGGAGCGGCCCCCAATGTCCACCATCATGTCCGATGACCGCCTGATCGTAGCCCTTGATGTCCCGAACGCCCTGCAAGGCCTGTCCATGGCAGAGCGGTTGGGCGACCGCGTGTCTTTTTACAAGATCGGGCTGGGAATGCTGACCGGCGGAGGTCTGGCGCTGGCCAATGAGCTGAAACAGGATCATGGCAAACGTATTTTCCTGGACATGAAGCTGTTCGATATCGGCAATACAGTCGAAAATGCCGTGCGGGGGCTGGCGCAGTTCGATCTGGATTTCCTGACTGTGCATGGCGACCCGCATGTGGTGCGCGCCGCGAAAGAAGGCGCGGCAGGCAAAGATCTCAAAATCCTCGCCGTGACAATCCTGACCTCGTTGAACCGCGACGATCTGGATGCCAGTCTTCTGAAAAAGGGCGACGTTCAGGATCTGGTTGTCGAACGCGCAACCAAAGCGTTCGAGGCCGGGGCTGATGGCGTGATTGCCAGCCCACACGAGGCCGCGCTGATCCGCGCCCTGCCCCAGGCCGAAGGGCGTTTGATCGTCACCCCCGGCGTGCGCCCGGTCGGAGCCGCTCTGGGGGATCAGAAGCGGGTCGCGACACCCGCCAATGCCATCAGCGAAGGGGCAGATCATATCGTGGTCGGGCGCCCGATCTATCAGGCCGAGGACCCGAAAGCCGCCGCAGAGGCGGTTCTGAACGAGTTAAATTCTTTGACACGGCATTGACCCCATTTTGGGAATCAACACGGATGAGCCGAGAAACGACTGCAATATCTTTACCTTAGGTCAACAATGGCACAACGTCGCTGAATTCACCCTGTGCCCCAAAACACACAGGCTTTCCGCAACTTTTTGGGGCAAAACCTTAGAACCTATCTAAATATGGTGTTTTGGGCGATTCTAGAGCGTGAAACACTCCCCAACGAACCGTTTCTTCCTGCGGTTTGTTACCTTTCCCCCCGCCCTGTCGCGGGGGGCTTTCTTATTAGAGATCGAGCTCTTCCTCGGACAGGTATTCCCTTAGTCGCGCGGCAAAACTTGGAATCGCCATTGGGTGTTTCAGATAGATCTCGGGCGCCATCAGTGACCAGTATTGCCCTTCATTTCCAAACCTGATCTGGCGCTCTGCCTCGGTCGGCAGCAGCGAGACAAAGAACCAGCTATCCCCATATCGCCGGGACCAAATCAGATCTGAGGACGAGAGCGCAAGGCCAACCTCTTCAAACGTTTCCCGCAGCACGCATTCTTCGGGCGTCTCTACTGAATCCCGACCGCCTCCGGGCAGGTCCCAGTGATCCGGAAACGGGATACCCGTTTTCCTGTCACGCCGGATGACCAACAGCTTGTCACCGATGAACACCGCCAGTTTTGCTCCTGTGAATGACATCTGTTGCTTTCCTAGACGCGCCAAACAACACTATACTCTCGGTTGCCCGAGTCAGAAAGCTCGGGGCGGGAAAGAACAGCCATGCCCACACTCTGCCGCGATTGCCTGACAGCCTTTTCAGACACCAAGCGCTGCCCATCCTGCGGCAGTCCGCGATTGAAATCGCATCCCGAGCTGTTTGATCTGTCGATTGCCCATATGGATTGCGACGCTTTCTACGCATCAGTCGAAAAACGAGACAATCCCGAACTGGCGGACAAGCCGGTAATCGTGGGCGGCGGCAAAAGAGGCGTTGTGTCCACTGCATGCTACGTTGCCCGTATCCGCGGGGTACGATCCGCCATGCCGATGTTCAAAGCGCTGCAGTTGTGCCCTGAGGCCGTGGTGGTTAAGCCACGCATGTCCGTCTATGCAGACGTGTCACGCCAAATCAGAGCGATGATGGATGAGCTGACGCCCAAGGTCGAGCCGCTGTCGCTGGATGAAGCCTTTCTTGATCTGTCCGGCACCGAACGCCTGCACGGCGCGCCACCTGCGGTGATGTTGGCCGGTCTGGTCAAACGCATGAAAGATGAGCTGGGACTGACGGGCTCGATCGGGCTGAGCCACAACAAGTTTCTGGCCAAGGTGGCGTCGGATCTGGACAAGCCGCGCGGCTTTTCCGTGATCGGCAAAGCGGAAACGGCGGAGTTTTTGAACGACAAACCCGTGCGATTGATCTGGGGCATCGGACCGGCCGCACAAGAGTCGCTGGAACGGGCTGGCATCAGAACATTTTCGGACCTATTGCGTTGGGATCAGGACGCGTTGACCGCAAGGTTCGGGTCGATGGGGTATCGCTTGTGGCATCTCGCTCGCGGTCAGGACAAACGCCGGGTTTCCGCCCATGAGCCCATGAAATCGATCAGCAACGAAACCACTTTTTTCGAGGACACATCCAACCTTAATATTCTGGATGGGCACTTGTGGCGCATGGCGCTGAAAGTCTCGGATCGGGCCAAAGCCAAAGATCTGGCTGGCCGTGTGGTGACGTTGAAATTAAAGAAGGCCAACCACAAGATTCTGACACGGCGCGTGTCGTTGCGGGACCCGACCCAGATTGCGGATCGGATTTACAGGACGGCGCGCGGATTGTTTGATCAGGTCGGTGATCAAGGGCCCTATCGGCTGTTGGGGTGCGGTCTGTCCGATCTGCGCCCGTCAGATCAGGCCGACATATCGGGCGATTTGCTGGACCCCGAAGCTACGCGCAGATCCCAGGCCGAACGCGCAACGGATGAAATTCGCAAAAGGTTTGGAACGGATGCAATCGTAAAAGGCCGCGCCCTGCGCTAGAGGTCTATTCCGCGGCCAGTCGCTGCGGCTGGGCACCGATACTGGCAATCTCGGCGATCACCTGTCGCAGCACCTTGGAAAACGCCATGAAGTTGGCGTTCGGTGTGATCGTGTCTTCATTCATATAAAGAGAGCGGTCAATCTCAACCTGAATAGCGTGCTGGTGTCGTCCGGGGCGCCCATAGGTTTGTGTGACATAAGCCCCGGCAAAGGGCGCATTTCTTGCCACCGCCAGTCCCGCCGACGCAAACGCAGCTTCGATTTGGTCCACGATCTCGGGCGAGGCCGAGGCACCAAAGCGGTCACCCAGCACAATCTCGGGGCGGGAATTCCGGGCTGCGCTGGCCATCGCGACCGCCTCATGCGGCATGGAATGGCAATCTATCAGAATTGCTTGTCCGAACTTCGCATGCGACTCTGCCAGCAGACTTTTCAGACGACCGTGATAGGGTCGCCAATACGTATCGATGCGCAAGCGCGCCTCGTCCATCGTCAGCTTCCCGCGATAGATCGCGCGGCCATTTGCCACCACACGCGGTATGACGCCCAGCCCCGAAGCGACACGTGGATTGTGCCCTTGCCGTTTTGCCCCTTGAATAAGGGCGGGATCCAGTTCATCCGCATTTCGGTTGAGGTCCAGATAAGATCGCGGCATCGCGGCTTTGATGAAAGGTGCGCCGCAATCTGACGCAGGCGCAAACAGCTGATCCACGAAAGCGTCTTCTGAGGATCGAATCATGTTCGGGCTCAGAACCGTGCGCCTGAGCAGTGCGTCGGGATAGTCGCGACCGCTATGGGGCGAGGAAAAAACCGCACATGAGCTGCGGTTTTCGGGCATATCCAGAAAATAGGCCGGGTTCTGCATGTTCTCTCCGTGTTCGAGGGTAACATAGACTGGAAAATAGTTCTTCCAAACCCCTTGAACCCCTTTGCGACTCCTTTTATAGACCCCGCTACCGGCGCGGCTATCCGCGCCCCATTTCGTTGTGGGGCTGGGGACGCAAAGGGACGTGGGCGGTTAGCTCAGCGGTAGAGCACTTCGTTGACATCGAAGGGGTCACAAGTTCGATCCTTGTACCGCCCACCATGAATTCACTGTTCCGGTTGTCCGGGACCCCGATTAACCCAGGCGCTGGCCACGTCCTTGATGAAGGCGCCGCAGATTGGAGACAGACCCATGAAGGTCAAGAACTCGCTCCGCTCGCTCAAGAACCGGCACCGCGACTGCCGTATTGTGCGTCGCAAAGGCCGCGTCTACGTGATCAACAAGACGCAGCGCAAGTTCAAAGCTCGCCAGGGCTGAGAACGGCACCTATACCGTAAAGAAACCGCGCCTCTGAGCGCGGTTTTTTTGTTCGAACGCTATCTGCTGTGCGAACTAGGCGTCCCGGTTGGCGCTCATCGGTTTTTCGAACCGCCAAACCTCCAACGGGTACGCGCCTTCCGAGGTTTCCAGATGCACGACCTCCTGCCCCGCCCTGATCCAACCTGACTTTCCATAGAACCGGCCTGCGCGTTCGTTACCCATTGCGCAGGCAAGCCACGCCGTTTTGTGACCGGCGGCCCTGATACGGCGCTCGGCATCTGCAATAAGCGTTTGCGCCACACCTGAACCACGCGCCTGTTGTGTGACATACATCTGATAAAGCTCATCGTCCTTTGTCATGCAAAACCCCAGCACCTTGGATCCGTCCACCGCAACCCGGGTAAGTGCCAGATTGTCCAGCGTCCGCGCCAGAAAGCTTTTTGAGGTGCGCAATGCACAAAGGTCAGACGGAACAATTTCGGCATGCGCGTCATGCCACCCGGTTTCCCATAGCTGGGCAATCTGTTGGAACTGCGCTTTTGTCGCGTTTTCCAGACGGTAGGTCATTTCTACACGCTATAACCGTGACAGCGCATCGGCAATATGGTCAATGAGACCGACATTCATGTCCTGCAGAACCCCCAAATGGTCAGCTCTTCATCGAAGGGATCGACCCCGCGACCATGTGACCAACTAATTTAGTCAGATTTTCTTGCATCTCCCGGAGAATCCTTTAATTGACAATTTCAGTCGGATTAACATCCGCCACGAATTTCAATGTTGGGAGACACTATGCTGAAATCCTCGACCTGCGTCGCCGCTGCCATGACAGCGCTGATCGCCACTTCCGCCGCTGCGGAAGGTGAACTGAACCTATATTCCTCGCGCCACTACGATACAGACGAACGTCTGTATTCCGATTTCGAAGACGCGACCGGGATCAAGATCAATCGCATCGAAGGCAAAGCTGACGAGCTGATTGCCCGTATGGAAGCCGAAGGCGTCAATTCGCCTGCCGATATTCTGCTGACCGTTGACACCTCGCGACTGGAACGCGCCAAGGACGCAGGTGTGCTGCAATCAATCGACAACGCCGTACTGGAAGAGCGAATCCCTTCGAACCTGCAGGACAGCGACAATCAGTGGTTCGGCTTTTCCCAGCGCGCGCGCATTCTGTTCTATGACAAGAACGAAGTAAGCGAGCCGCCGCAATCCTATGCCGATCTGGCTGACCCCAAATACAAAGGCCAGGTCTGCATCCGTTCGGGTACCAATGTTTACAGCCAGACGATCCTGGCCGCGATTATCGAGCATGCCGGTGCTGATGCAGCCAGATCCTGGGCCGAGGGTGTTGTCGCCAACTTCGCGCGCGATCCGCAGGGCGGCGACACCGACCAGCTGCGTGGCATCGTTTCGGGTGAGTGCGACATAGCGATGTCCAACACCTATTACTTCGCCCGCGCGATCCGCAAAGACGTTGACGGCGTTTCCGCCGACCGCGAAATGATCGGTTGGGTATTCCCCGATCAGGACGGCAATGGGGCGCATATCAACCTGTCCGGCGGTGGCGTTGCGGCACATGCCCCAAACAAAGAGAACGCTGTCAAATTCCTCGAATATCTGGCAAGCGATCAGGCCCAGCAGTATTTCTCGGCCGGCAATGATGAATACCCGGCTGTTGAGGGCGTCACCTTGTCCGAGTCGGTTTCGGCGCTGGGTGACTTCAAGGCGGACGACATAGACTTGTCGGCTGTGGCCAAGAACGTGCCTGAGGCGCAAAAAATCTACAACGAAGTAGGCTGGAAGTAGTCCTTCGTCAATTTCGAGAGGAAAGAGGGTGCGGAGGTGACCGCGCCCTTTTTTACTTTTATATATATGTTTTTTCATGTACTATCTCATTTATGAAAAGTTATCTCACTTTTGATCCATGCTAGATACTCTCTCAAACCGCCTTGCAATCCGCCTGAACGAACTGCGCCAGTCTCGAAGCTGGTCGCTGGACCAGTTGGCCGATCTCAGCGGCATCAGCCGCGCGACCCTCTCGCGTATGGAAAAGGGCGAGGTCAGTCCAACCGCAGAAAACCTTGGTCGTCTCTGCGCGGCCTATGGCCTGCCGATGTCGCGCCTGTTGATGATGGTCGAGGACAGTTTCGACCCCAAAGTTCCGTTTGAGCGGCAAGCGGAATGGAGTGACCCGGAGACTGGATTTACCCGAAGGTCCGTCTCACCTCCATCAACGGGGTTGAGCGGCGAGGTGTTGGAGTGTCACCTGCCGCGCGACACTGTGGTGCGATACGATACGCCCCCGAAACCGGGGCAGGAACATCACTTGATAGTTCTGGATGGTGTCCTGACGCTGACCGTGGACGGAACCGCGCATATGCTGAGCGGCGGCGACTGCATGCGCTATCACCTCTCTGGACCAACGCGGTTTGAAACCGGTTCTGAACGCGGCGCGCGTTATATACTGGTGCTGATATGATTACGCGTTTGACCGATGCATATTTCGATGCTGCCATCGACGATCTCGCAGATATCCTGCATGCCTGCGTGCATACCGGTGCGAGTATTGGGTTCATTCTGCCATTTTCGCTGCACGACGCGCGTGAGTATTGGCGCAACCGTGTGCGCCCGGATCTACAAACAGGAAGGTTGGATCTGTTTGTAGCGTACGGCGATGGGCGTATCCAGGGCACCGTACAACTGATCCCGGCCCCCATGCCCAATCAGCCCCACCGCGCCGATGTTGCCAAATTGCTGGTTCACCCTGACGCCAGGCGGTGCGGCTTGGGCAAGGCTCTGATGCACGCTCTCACGGAACGGGCCGCCGAGCTGGATCGCTCCGTACTGGTCCTTGACACACGCAGCACCGATCCCTCCCGCATCCTGTACCAAAGCATCGGCTTTCAGGTCGCCGGGGAAATCCCGAACTATTGCCGCAACCCCTTTGAACCTACACTGGAGCCCACGACTTTAATGTACAAAGAGCTGGACCTGTCGCAGCCCAACCTTTGAACCTATTGATTTATAGCTATTACTCCCAACCTTGTACCGCGTGAGGGCCGAGAGTTTTCCATACAATCTCAGGATGACGGGCTAGTGTCGTCATGTGACTTTGCCGATAAACCCGCCAAAGCGGTGGGCATTGCCGAGGCGCGGCGAGTATGTCGCCCCCAATGATCGGGCGGTCTGGCAACCGAACAACTCCAATCTCAAGGATCGGTATTCGTGGCGAACGATCAGTGCCTGGTCCAAATTGAGCTTTGAGACTTGCTTTACCACACAGATCTCATAGGCCTATCAGTCGCTAAGATGAAGCGACCGGCCCATGCCTAATTGGGGTCAACAAGCACTTGGGTCAACGTTGTGATGGAAAAGTCAAACCTCTCCGGAGTTTCTTAGGCTGTCGGGCGATGCATAGTTTTGCCACTCAATGGAAGTTAAATCATTGGTTTTTATCAGCTACATTTTTCGGATCGCACGGGTTTTGCCATTGGCGACTCAAAGGCTTTCCATCGCGTTGGAGCAGCCGAAAGAGTATTTTCGGGTTTTTGATCGCCTTCATCCGCACAGATCGTATCTAAATAACTCAATATTCCGGCCAGTTCTTCTTTGACAAGCTTTAGCCGCGCTATCGACATCGCTTCGCTCCGTCCCGCCAATTCGAGTACGACCGCAAAAACTGTGTCTGAATGTTTTGTCAATGCGATCAGGTTCTCGCCTGTTGGTCGTATGAGCCAGAAATCCAGTTCTTAGCCGTTCGTTCACATGCTCCAGTCCACCGCATCGTTGATTTTGTAGTTCGCCCTGCCCCACCCAGCTCTTGAGAGAGAGCGTCACTGATCGCTTCCCTGTATTCTGACACCGATACGCGCTCGTCGCACTTTCGATGAAACGTGTTGCCCTTTTTATGAAACATGTTTCCGGACCTCTCCCTTTAGGATTGAGAAAGGAATCGCAGAGTGTCCGTACAGGTTTGCAATTTTGAGTGGTGGGAGCCGCAGCATTGAGTTGGCTGAAGAACAAGACAGACAGGGAAAACCGGCGGAACGCTGCACAGTACGTTCGCATGTCGACAGAGCATCAGCGCTACTCGACCGAAAACCAGGCCGACGCCATCCAGCGCTATGTCGATGAACGCGGCTACAGAATTATCCGAACCTATTCTGATGCAGGTAAGAGCGGATTGAGAATTCAAGGCCGCGCAGGCCTATCGCAGTTGATCGACGACATCGAAACTGGCCAGACCGAATTCGGGACTATTCTCGTTTACGATATCAGCCGTTGGGGGCCCTTCCAGGACGCGGATGAAAGCGCCTACTACGAATATATCTGCAAACGGGCGGGCATTTCGGTCGAATACTGCGCGGAACAGTTCGAGAATGATGGCAGCCCAATGTCCACCGTCGTCAAAGGTTTAAAGCGGGCAATGGCAGACGAATACAGTCGCGAGCTTTCGCAAAAGGTCTTTGCGGGGCAGCAGCGGCTGGTCGAGTTGGGCTATCGACAAGGCGGCGCAGCCGGGTTCGGGTTGCGGCGGATGCTGATTGATGAAGCCGGACGCACCAAGGGCATTCTTTCGCGAGGTGAACACAAGAGTATTCAGATCGACCGGGTATCACTTGTTCCGGGTCCCGCTGATGAAATCGCAATAGTGAATCAGATCTTCTTGAGGTTTGTGAACGACGGTTGGTCTGAAGCTGAGATTGCGTCAGACCTGAACCAGCGCGGAATTCGAACCAATCTGGATCGGGATTGGTCACCGGCGGTTGTGCGTCAAATTCTGACCAACGAAAAATACATCGGGAATAATCACTGGAACCGCAATTCCTTCAAACTCAAGAAACGCCATGTCCGGAACGATCCGGAAAATTGGGTCCGCGTTGTTGGTGCCTTTGAAGCAATCGTTGACGCCAACCTGTTCGACGCTGCCGGAGCAAATATTGCAGCCCGCTCCCATGTGTTGTCCGACGAAGAAATGCTAGATCGGCTAAAGGAGGTTTTGGAGGAAAACGGGTAGGGGCTTCTTGGGACAAAGCGAAAAAACAGATGAAGTCTTTTGAAAAATAGGCATCCGTTTGATGCTTATTGCGCGAGATTTGCGATGTGCGACAAGACTGATCGCTAGATCTTTACGCTCACAGAACGATTGCGGACCTGCGATGAGAGCCCATTGCTGCCGTTTCCCCATTTTCAAGCGTTTGCAAACGCAGCATAGTGGTCCGGCCCTTAGCCGACCTTGAGCGCTATATTCGAATGCTGCGGTTGCAGCCCGCATTGTGGATGGGGTGGATGGCTCCTGCTCCCTCGGCGTCACAATGCGCCATACTGCAGTTGTCATCGACTGCTAGGAAAGGAGCCACCCAATGCAGGTTACAACAGTTGGCCTAGATCTGGCC
>NZ_JBQGAE010000028.1:0-18034 GCF_056542645.1 Ruegeria sp. AB5 | reverse complement strand
CCTTGCGCAGGTCATTGGGGTTCATCCCATAGCGCGACGGCAGGTACTGATAGACCAGTTTGGAGGAATGGCCGCGTTCCTCGGGCGTCATGCCGCCATCCCCGGTCGTGGTGGATGTCCCGGCCATCGAGGCACCGCGCCCCAGCGCTTCTTTCGCGGGGCCCGACAAAGCGCCAAAACTCATGCCCGCAATGGTGATCGGAATGTCCAGTTCGATGGGCTTCTTGGCAAAGCGCGTGCCCAGCGTCACCGAGGTGTCGCAGCGTTCACGGTAACCTTCCAGCGGGTACCGCGACACGGACGCGCCCAGAAACAGCAGGTCGTCAAAATGCGGCACCTTCCGCTTGGCCCCGCCGCCGCGAATATCGTAGATGCCGGTGGCCGCGGCGCGGCGAATCTCGGCATTGATCGGGTTGGAAAAAGTCGCCGACTGGATCGGCACGGTGCGCGGGGTCTGATCGTCCATATCTTTCATACCCTTTATCCTTAGTAAGCGGCCGAGTTGTCGACGTCGAAGTTGTAAAGCTGACGGGCCGAGCCATAGCGTTTGAACTCTTCCGGCTTGGCATCGCTGCCTGCGCGGTCCAGCAGGTCCTTCAGGATCTCCAGATGCTCGGGGCGCATCTCCTTCTCGATACAATCGGCACCGAGGCTCTTGACCGAACCGCGCACGAACAGCCGCGCCTCATAGAGCGAATCTCCCAGCGCGTCGCCCGCATCACCGCAGACAACAAGGTTCCCGGCCTGTGCCATGAAGGCGGACATATGACCGATATTGCCATGCACCACGATGTCGATCCCCTTCATCGAGATGCCGCAGCGCGAGCTGGCATTGCCCTTGATCACCAGCAGCCCGCCATGGCCCGTGGCCCCGGCATATTGGCTGGCATCGCCATCGACGATGACCTGACCGGACATCATGTTTTCGGCCACACCGGGTCCTACAGACCCCTCAACCCTAATGGTTGCCTGCTGGTTCATGCCTGCGCAGTAATAGCCAGTAGACCCCTTGACCGTAACCTCAAGGGGCGCGTCCAGCCCCACGGCAATCGCGTGGCTGCCTTTGGGGTTCACAACGTCCCAGCTTGTCTGGTTGGTCTCGGTGGATTGCGATTGCAGGGCCGCGTTCAAACCGCGCAGGCCGTCTGCTTCAAGATCGTAGGTCTGCATATCAGGCGGCCTTTTCCGTCGTTGTCGGGCTGTCATTGTGGGACCAGAAATAAACCGTTGCCGGCTCCGGCTCCCAGACACGGGCTTCCTCAATGCCGGGCAGATTCACCAACGCCCGGTATTCGCTGCCAAAAGCCACGTATTGATCGGTTTCGGCCATCACAGCCGGTTTGCAGGCAATCGGATCGCGGACCACACCAAACCCGTCCTTGGTGCCGACCACAAAGGTGAAAAACCCATCCAGATCGTCCAGACTGCTTTCCAGCGCCTCGCCCAGGCTGGCACCGTTCATCATCTTCCAGGTCAGATAGGCAGCCCCGACTTCGGTATCGTTTTCGGTCTGAATGACCACACCTTCGCGGCGCAGCTTGCGGCGCAGAGAGTTGTGGTTCGACAGCGAGCCGTTATGCACCAGACACTGATCCGGACCGGTATTGAACGGGTGCGCCCCCATCGTCGTCACAGCAGATTCCGTTGCCATGCGCGTGTGACCAATGCCATGGGTGCCGCTCATGCCGCTGATGTCAAACCGCGCGGCAACGTCCTTGGGCAGACCAACCTCCTTGTAGATCTCCAGCATGTCACCCCGGCTCATGATCCGAGCCGCAGGCCGGATCTCGGCCAACACGGCCCGCGCCGCTTCAAACTGACCGTCCGGAATGTCCAGCACCGTGTGCGTGTCATTGTCAGTCTGGCTTACCGCAGACCCCAGGCGCTGCCCCAGCTCTTCCGCCAACCCGGCAAAGTCCGCCCCGGGATCAGGCGACTGCAGTGTCACCTTGGTCTTACCACCTGAATGCTCACCATAAATTGCAATCCCCGCACTGTCGGGACCACGATCCGTCATCGTGATCAGCATGTCTGTCAGCATATTACCTAGTTGTGGCGCAAGCGACTGGTCCTTCAGGAATAATCCAACAATTCCGCACATGGCTGGCAGATCTCCTTGTGTGTTTCATTATGATTCGAGGGTATCAACAAATCAAACAGACTTCAATAATCACAGGAAAAATATTTTCCTAAGAGGCAATGGGCAAGATGTCAGATTCATGCCCATTGCCGGCTTTCAAGACCGTGTCAGTATCGTTCCAGCTGTGCTTTCACTTTTTCTTCGTCACCGGTGTGACGGGCCTTCTCAAGGTGTTCACCTTCCCGGACGAACTGGATGCGATGCCAGCCGATCCAGAATACGACCCCCAAGATGACCATCAGAACTTCATAACCCTGGAAGGGATAGATCGGTCCGACTTCGGCCAGATCAACGGCCCAGCTTGTATACCCATTCGTAGACATATCTTTCTCCCTTATTTTGCCGCTACGCCACGAGCAGCCAGTTCTTCTTTGTCTGCTGCAATTATCGCGGCTTTGGCGTCTTCGTAGGCATGGTGTTCAGCGTAGTCGAGGCCCTGAAGTTCAACCTCTTCCGGGATACGCAGGACGCCTGCTGCCGCCTGCATTTTTGCCAGGATCCAGCCCGGCAAGAAGCCAAGAACAAAGAACATGATGACGGCGCCGGTGATCTGGCCGATCGGGTTGATCGTGGCATAGCCTTCGTATGGCGAAGATGGCACGCCCCACAGGACAAAGCCGGAGATCACCAGGCCAACGAACCCTGCATAGCCATGCACGGCGACGGCGCCAACAGCATCATCCAGCTTGAACCGACGCTCAACCCAGTAGTGCAGCTTGTACACGATCACGACACCGATGGCTGCAATGATCATGGCCTGAATCGGGTGATACAGGTCATTGCCTGCGGAAGCGGTGATAATCCCGGCAAGACCACCCGAGAACGTCCAGAAGGCGTCGCCTTTGGAAATCACATACGCTGCCATCAACCCACCGGACAGTGACATCAGGAAGTTGAACGTAATCGCGGAAAGCGTGGTTGGGGCCAGATAGATGTTGGTCGCGGTCCAAGTGACGCCAGTGATTTGACCGTCGATAGCCTCGGGAGAGATCGCGGGAACATTGCATGCGGCGTAGAATCCCCAGAACCCGGTGTAGATCAGGAAAATCCCGATGGTCAGAAGCCAGGGGTTGTGCGGCGGAATATCCCGCGGCGTTCCATCCTTGGCGAACTTACCGAGGCGCGGACCCAGCACCATGATCACTCCAAGCGCATAACCGCCTGCAATCGCATGGATAACACCAGAAGCATACGCATCGTGATACCCCAGAATGCGCACCATCCAGCCGCCGTAGTGCCAGCCCCATGCTGCGTCTATGATCCACCAGACAGAACCGATCATCACGGCATGCACCCACAAGGCTGAGGATCTGATTCGCTCGATCACAGAACCTGAAACGATCGAAGCGGCAGTCCACGAGAACAGCAGGAACGCAGCCCAGAAGACGCCGGTGATTCTATCTCCCAAATTGGTCGCCATTGTGTCAGCCCAAGGCAGATTGGCAGCGCCCGCTTCGGTGTCCAGACCACCCCAGAACGGAAAGTTTGGGAACGCCCAGTAGATCCACCATCCAAAGAAGAAGAACGTGACCGTCACCAGTGGGATGATCATGATGTTTTTCATCAATGTGTGCATATGGTTACGGGCCCGGCTTGCACCGACCTCGTACATGCAAAAGCCCACATGGATGAGGAACATGAAAACGACCGTTACCCAGTAGTAGAACTCGGTAAAGACCGTCGTTAGTGCATTTAGATTACCATCCACTTCGTAGTCTCCCTGTTGTTGCAGCAAGAGATCTTTCTGCGAAGAATTTCCTGCTGGGAATAATAATCTACTCAGGGGACAATTTCATCGACGACCTGTCAATAGATATGTGGGGCAAACATCTTTTCGGCATTTGGTGCGCGCGGCCTCAGGCGGTCTGAATTTTAGCCCATACCATTGATAAATAGACACTTATGCCATCCCTGGTAATTTGTTCCAGGGCACAAAAATCGCAGTCTAATATTCCCATCAGGAAAAAATTCTGCACATGGGTGTTGATTTTCGATCCGACATCGGCCTCAATGTGGTCAACAAAAAGCAATCAACGGGAGAGCTGAACAATGGCCATTCTTTGGAGGACATCCGCCCTTGCGCAGCGCCATGCCGAAATCGGCGGCGAGCTAGAGGACTGGAACGGCATGGGGACCGCATGGTTCTACGACCACAGCCCGGAACGCGCCAAAGCAGATTACGAAGCGATCCGAACCAAAGCAGGTCTGATGGATGTGTCGGGTCTGAAGAAAGTTCACGTGGTTGGCGAAGATGCGGCCTACGTCATTGACCGCGTCACCACGCGGAATGTGGAAAAGATCATGCCGGGCCGGTCGACCTATGCCTCGATCCTGAATGCCGAAGGCAAGTTTGTTGATGACTGCATCATCTACCGATTATCGGTGAACACGTGGCTTGTCGTCCACGGCACCGGAACGGGGATGGAACAACTGACATCGGTGGCCGCCGGTAAGAATTGCTCGGTCATTTTTGACGATGACATGCATGACATGTCGTTGCAGGGGCCGGTAGCCGTGGATTTCCTGGCCAATCACGTTCCCGGTATTCGGGATCTGGCTTACTTCGGCATCATGCAGACCAAGCTGTACGGTTGTCCGGTGATGATTTCACGGACCGGCTATACGGGCGAGCGCGGGTATGAGATTTTCTGTCAGGCAAAGCACGCCGTGCATCTTTGGGACAGCATCCTGGCCGAAGGCAAAGATATGGGGATCGTTCCGGTTCAGTTCTCGACGCTCGATTTGCTGCGCACTGAAAGCTATCTGTTGTTCTATCCCGGCGACAACTCGGAAACCTATCCGTTCGACGGTGAAACTTGCGGTGATACCCTTTGGGAATTGGGTCTGGAGTTTACCGTTTCACCGGGCAAGACCGGATTTATCGGTGCCGAGAACCACTATGCCTCGCAAGGCAAAGAGCGGTTCAAAATCTATGGTGTCAAGCTCGATGGCACGACCCCGGCGGACGAAGGCGCGGATCTGCTGCAAAACGGCGAGAAGGTCGGGGTTGTCACCTTTGGTATGTATTCCGAGATAAACGGGCACAACGTGGGTATCGCGCGAATGCCGGTTGCCTGCGCCTCACCCGGGACCCCGCTGACCGTCCGCAACGGAGATGGCACAGAGATCTCCGCAACCGCCGAAGAGATGCCGTTCTACGACAAGGACAAAGCCATCAGAACCGCGAAGGGCTGATTTCAAGGGGGCGCGACGGATACACCGTGGCGCCCTTTTCCTATTTGAGGGCACAATGTCAAAGTTCGAATTTCCCAAGTCAATCGCAAGCCGCCCGGTCTGGGGCACGCTAGAGGTTCGCCCAGGTGAACATCATCTCATGATCGCCGAGGCCGAAGGGGCCGAGGCCGTTCTCGACCTGGCGACACCCGACCTGATGGCTAAAACCCATCTGATCTATATCCCAAAAGGCACGGATTTCTCGGAAAAACTGCAGGCGCTGAAACCTGCACAATTCTATGAAGGCCCGTCATATGAGGCCGCACTGCAGCGTATACGCCGCGTGCTGGAAGACGCACATATGGGATTGCAGGTCTATCTGACCGGTACTGAAGGTATGATGGGTCAGGCCATGAATGAAGTTATGGCCGTCGGTCTTCCGCATACCGCGATTCAGACCGAACATCGCGGTTCGGTCGCGCGCCGGATGCAATGTGTGCACTGCAAAGGCATCACGGAAAACGTCGAGGTCGACCCGTTTGTCTGCGCGCATTGTGGCCTGAACCTATTCGTGCGTGACCACTATTCCCGCCGACTTGCCGCCTATCAGGGTGTCCGTGTCGACGCCGAGGATCATGGCAACGTGCCCGAGCCGAAAGGGATTTACGAATGAGCGGTGCCGAGAAAATTCAGGTCAAAGTGACCGAAATCACCCCGCTGAACGAGTTGGTGACGCGGTTTCGGTTCGAACGTATCGATGGTGGTCAGTTGCCGACCTTTTCGGGTGGCGCGCATACCGTCGTCGAAATGCGGGACGGTGGCATCACGCGGCTCAACCCCTATTCCCTGATGTCGGACCCGTTCGATCAGTCTTCCTATACGATCTCGGTTCGGCGCGACGATCAGGGCAGGGGGGGGTCGTTGTTCATGCACCGTCAGGTCAAACTGGGCGACGAGATGACCATCAGCTATCCGGTCAACCTGTTCTCACTTGATTTGCGGGCTCGCAAGCATCTGTTACTGGCCGGTGGCATTGGGATCACCCCGTTTCTGGCACAGATCAAACAATTGGAATTGCTTCACGGCCATTGGGAACTGCATTATGCATGCCGGAACACTGCGTTGGCCTCTTATGCTGATCAACTGACGGACCGGCACCCGAACGAAACGCATCTGTACTATGATGATCAGAACCAGCAGATCGATCTGAAGAACCTTCTCAGCGGTCAGCCCCTGGGCACGCATGTCTATGTCTGTGGTCCCAAAGGTATGATCGACTGGGTGCGCAACACGGCTGCCACCGAAGGCTGGCCCGAGGATTGCGTACACTACGAAGAGTTTCTGGCGCCGCAGCCCGGCAAACCGTTCGAAGTACGCCTGGCGACCTCAGACAAGGTCATTTATGTGGGCGAAAACGAAAGCCTGCTGGAGGCCATCGAACGCGAAGGTGTGGATGCACCGTATCTGTGTCGTGGCGGGGCCTGTGGCCAATGCGAAACCGTTGTGCTGGATCACGACGGCAACTTTGTTCATCGCGATCATTGGCTGACTGACGAAGAAAAAGCCGCAGGCAAGAAAATCATGCCTTGCGTATCGCGTTTCGAGGGCAAGGCCCTCGTGCTGGACCGCTGAGAGGAGGCCCGACATGACCATTCAATTCAACGACGAGTCCTTTCGCGACGATTACACGTTCCACAACTCGGAATGGGCGATCAAACGCTTTCCGTTCCCGTTCCACGAAGACAGCTATATGTATTCGGTCAACATGGAGCAGCACCGGGGCGGACCCGAGGGCTCGGTCTACGAGATGCGGTTCGATGTAGACGAACACTATGTGTCGGAAATGAAAGACCGCGCCATCGTTCTGGATCAGGACCCGCTGCGTTGTCAGTCCCTGCCGCACATGACCTTGGCGGGTTGGGACCTGCTGGAATTGATCATGGTCAGCAAGTCAGAGGATTATCCAGACCTGTTCGAATTGCACCGTAACGGCAATCAATGGCGCTGGATCAATAAACCACTTGGCATCGATCACAGCTTTACCTTCATGGATGAAACCACATTGCCTTATGGGCCGATGGAATACATCACCCGTCAGGCACAGGGCGATTTTGCTGTGTTGGATCAGCGGGACGAGATGTTGTGGATGGACGCCGGGATGGTAACGACCCAGGCCGACTGGAGCCTGGATTTTGACATCGGCATGAACTTTTTCGAATGGCATGCGCCAGTTCCGAAGGCGCATGAGATGGGAATTTTCAAACGCGCTCTGAAATTCCTGCTGAACATTCAACAAGGGGCGCCGGCGCGGCGTCTGAACTGGACGATGACAGTGAATCCTTTGCTGGATACCAGCCCGGAAAACTATCACAAATGGGGTATCCAGAAGACAACGCTAACGCCCGAAAACATTGCTTACAAACAGCATCTTCGGGTCGAGTTGCAGACCTTCTTCCGGTTGCCGCGGTCCAACGCTCTGGTGTTCCCGATCCGCTGTTACCTGTGCAGTTTTCAGGATCTGATGACGGTACCGAAATGGGGTCGTCGCCTGCATCGTGTTGTCCGCGATCTTCCGGTTGAACTGGCCACGTACAAAGGCTTTATCGACAATCGTCCAATGATGCTGGACTACCTCAGCCAGTTTGACGACGGACTCCCAACCTCGCCCGGTATTTGGCCCGATCTGGAAACGGAACCGCCCTTGTCAAAGTAGGTGAATGTCAGGATGGGTCATGGCTGATCAGGACAAAACCATTTGGCGGCTAGGGGATGATACTTTGGCGTTCTACGACGTGCTTGCTCTGCTGCGCGCGTCGTTCCAGTACATGGACGGCAGAATAGACCCACCATCTTCGATTCATCGGCTTACGTTGCAAGACATGCAAATCCACTGTCAGACAGGGGGTGAGATCTGGGCGATCGGCCTTCCGCTTTTTGGGTGCATGTTCCTGACACCAAAGCCGGATTGCCTGTATCTGGGAAAGCTGGCGGTACAGGAACAGATGCGCGGGCAGGGCATCTGCACAGCGTTGATCGACCATGCCGAGCGCCGCGCCATGGCCCTAGGCCTGTCCGAGCTTGAATTGGAAACACGCACCGAACTGACCGAGAACCATCGCGTTTTTTCCCGGCTCGGATTTACGATTGTAAGTACCGGAAGCCATGAGGGATACGATAGACCCACGGATTTCCTGCTGCGCAAACAGGTTAGTTTGTCTGCGGATAGCTGATCACCGAAATGTAACGCGCGGGCAGGCTGACCAGCCGTTCCGGACCGTGCGGAGCATCCGCATCGAAGAACAGAGTATCGCCGGGCTTTAGCGGATAGATTTTATCGCCGTGGCGATAGTCGACAGCGCCGTCCAGCATATAGATCGTTTCTATCCCGCCGTGTTGGAATGTCGGGAAGACGTCAGATTCCGCCGTCAGCGTGATCAGATAGGGCTCGACAATCACACCCGATCCGTTGGCACCTATATGCCCCAGCAAATTGTACTGGTGATTGGCGCGCGTCCCTTCACGTTCCAGTTCCACACCTTCGCCGGCCTTGGTGTGCACAGCTTCCCGCCGTTCCTCGAACTGGCGGAAAAAACTGGTCAGAGGCACCGATAAGGCATCGGCCAGCAATTGCAGCGTGGTCAAAGAGGGCGACGTGTTACCGTTTTCGATCTTGGACAGCATACCGATAGACAGGCCGGTCAATTGCGCCAGTTCCGCAACAGTGATGTTTTGCTGCTTTCGAAATGCACGGACCTCGCGGCCGATGGCAACTTCGAGCACTTTTTCACGTTCACCTGTCCGAACGGAATGTGGGTCCTGCGTCAGATTGGCCGTCATTTCTGCGTCGCGTTTCTTCAATGTCTCGCTTTCAATATCTTGCTATACTGGTCCAAATCGGATGCGCAAGCAGCACCACTGCAATACCCAATTCATTTGGACTATCATAGCGCCTACTATTCCTGATAGTAAAATAATCATGCTGACAGAAAAAAATATTGAGATTGGGTTTCTGTTGTTCGATGGCTTTCCGATGGCCTGCCTGACCTCAATCATCGAACCTCTGAGGGCAGCAAACGAGATTGCGGGGCAGGAGGCTTTTTGTTGGTCTTTGGTGACGGAGGATGGGGGCAAAGTAATATCCAGCGCCAATGTCCGGTTCGAGGCCGAGCGCGACCTGTCCAACTGCCGGTCGATCGATATTCTGTTTCTACTCAGCAGCCCGACGTCGCGGTTTCATAATCCGACACAGGGCAATTGCGAATTGCGTATGCTGGCGCGCCACGGGACCAATCTGGGCGGGATCAGCGCAGGTGTATTCCCACTCGTGCGATCGGGCGTCATGAAGGGCCACCCGGTGTCGGTGCACTGGTGCTACGAGGCCGCCTTTGAGGCCGAGTTTCCCGACATGGACGCCCGGCGCGAGGTTATTGTGACGGACAACTCACGCTATACCGCTGCGGGCGCTGCAGCCGCGTTTGATCTGGCGCTTCACTTGATCGAGGATCGTCTGGGTGGCGATGTCGCGCATGAAGTTGCCTGTTGGTTTCAACACCCTCTGATGCGGGGTGAAGGCGTGCGCCAACAGGTCCCAGATACGAGCCGGCCCGAGACGGGTGAAAAACTGCCGCCGCTTGTGGCAAAATGCGTTGATCTGTTTGCCAGTCGTATCGGCGATCCGATTTCGATTGCTGAACTGTCAGAGCAGACTGGTGTCACACCGCGCCAAGTCGAACGGGCGTTCAAACAGGCAACCGGTCAAAGCCCCAGCCATTACTTTCGCGCCATGCGTATGAAGGCGGCGCGGCAGATGGTTGTCTATACCAAAGATCCCATTGCCGACATCGCCGCGGCCATCGGATTTAGCTCGGTCACACCTTTGGTCACACATTACCGATCCGCCTTCGGGCTAAGCCCCAGCGAAGACCGCCGCCGCATCAACCGCTTCCGTGTCGAAGACAATGCACCCCTGCCTTCGAGCTGAGCGAAGGGTTCAAAGCGCAGATTTCATCGCCGCCACTATGGCATGATGCAGCGAGCCAGCCGAAGAACGAGGTCCGTACAGGCTGAACGAGTTTGCAGCCCGACACAGAACAAAGCACCCAAGGTGATGGATCGATGTACGGGCTGCCTTGCCCGTTTCCATCTTCCGGCAATCCAGAATACAAAGCAGTTCCAAAACTGCCAAAACACCCGAACCCTCCAAATCAAACCGGGTCCAGGCATCTGTCTGTTCGGAAACAGACGCGGTGTCGCCGACACAATTCTTTGTCTCATGCGCCAGCTCTTCATGGGTGTCGAACGGAGCCTCGACCATCCACTGATCCGGTCCGGTCCAGAATGCCGACACGACGTCGCCTGCGAATTGACCAACATCGGGTGTTGATACGCCAATTAGTTTCGCAAGCGCCTTGCTGGCTTCTGCTTCGCGACCAGCGCGCGCAGCGACCGAGGCCAAGGCAACGGCGGGTACCTCGGTACATGTAACGCTTCCAACCGTATCAACACGGGGGTCAGATCCGCCCAGGGCGGTTATTGCAACAAGATCATGCACGAAGCCGTTCTCCCTCAGGGTCGACAAAATGGGCCGAGACAATCTCGACCTCGACCGTCAGATCGGTCAGTGGCGACACAAGACGCATCTTTTCACCCTGACGGTCACTGCCGTTCTTCAGAAAGCCCAGACCGATATGGCTGTCCAGCGAAGGCGAGAATGCCGCTGACGTCACATAGCCCTGATCATGCGCAGCATCGACCGGACCGGATGCATCCATGAGATGCGCACCTGCGGTGATCTTGTCCGCGCTGTTCACGGGTTTGACGCCGACCATGTTCAACGCATCAGCCTCGTTCAGCCCTTCACGTTCCGACAGGGTCGAACCGATACTGTCTTTCTTTTTGGACACCATCCGGCCCATGCCAAGATTCAGCGCCGTGGTGGTTCCATTGAGTTCATTCCCTGCGGCGTGACCTTTTTCGATCCGCATGACACCCAAGGCTTCTGTGCCATAGGGAACAACGTCGAACTCTTCGCCTTCCTGCATCAGACGCCGCATCAATGCATCGCCATAGCGCGAAGGAACAGCGATTTCGAACGCCAATTCGCCTGAGAAGGAAATCCGGAACAAACGCGCCCTCAGCCCTCCACAAACGGTGATGTTCCCGCAGGCCATGAACGGAAAACTCTCGTTTGAGATGTCGAACTCTGTATCCACGATCTTTTGCAGCAACTTGCGCGAGTTGGGGCCAGCGACGGCATATTGCGCCCAGGCTTCGGTGGTCGAAATCAGTTGAACATCCATGTCCGGGAACAGGCATTGCCGGACATATTCCATATGCTGATAGACTTTGACCGCATTGGCCGTGGTTGTCGTCACGACGAAATGA
This sequence comes from Ruegeria sp. AB5, assembly GCF_056542645.1. Lineage (NCBI taxonomy): Bacteria > Pseudomonadati > Pseudomonadota > Alphaproteobacteria > Rhodobacterales > Roseobacteraceae > Ruegeria > Ruegeria sp. AB5. Next base: position 6,336 of record NZ_JBQGAE010000028.1, on the reverse strand, counting down.
TCCTCAGCCAGACGTCCGGCGGTGCCATCATCCATCGCAATACCATCTTCGCGCAGCATCAGGCCATAGCGGGTTTTCCCCACAGCCAGCTTGGCAAATCCATTGCAATAGATGCGGTTCAGGAAGTCCGCAGCATCCGTACCCTGCACGTCAATCTTTCCAAGCGTCGTACAGTCACACACACCCACCGAGGCGCGGGTTTGCCGCACCTCGCGGTCGACAGAGTCTCGCCAGTGCGTCTCACCGGGCAAGGGGAACCATTGCGCGCGCAGCCAGTTGCCGACCTCGACAAAAACCGCGCCGCGTTCCTTGGCCCAGAAATGTGAAGGCGTAAGGCGGGTGGGATGGAATTCCTGCCCTTTCATGCGCCCGGCAAAGGTGCCGATGGGAACGGGCGTATAGGGCGGGCGGAAAATCGTGGTTCCCGTCTCGGGAATGGACTTCCCGGCCAGCTCTGCCATGATCGCCAGCCCGCCCATGTTCGAGGTTTTGCCCTGATCGGTGGCCATGCCCAGCGTGGTATAGCGTTTCAAGTGTTCGACCGAGCGGAACCCTTCCTGATGGCTGAGCTTCACATCCTTGACCGTCACGTCGTTCTGTTGATCCAGCCACGCGCGCGCGCAGCCCTGAACATACCAGAAGGGCGTTTGCGAGACCGGCGCATCCTCGGCTTTGGGCAAGTCCGGCAACGCGCCGGTAAAGTCCAGTGCCTTGGCCGCCGCTTGGGCGCCGGATTGCAAGGCGCCGTGGGTCGACATCATCCCGTTTGCTGCGCCCGCGACCGTAAGGCCGGGCGGTAGGTCTGCGCCCGGAACAAAGGCCGCCAGATTCTCGTTCCAGATCGGGCGCCCCCGCTGATGACAGGTCAGATGCACATTCGGATTCCAGCCACCGGACACGCCAAGCGCACCGCAGTCCAGCGTGCGCTTTGACCCGTCGGCCAATTTGACCTCGACAAAGCCAAGACCCAGACGGCCCTTGGTATCAACGACCTGAGCGCCGGCGAGCACTTCGTAATCATAGTTTATCGGTGCATCCGGTCGAACATCTACAACGGCAGCGATCTTGACACCCTTGGCGTGCAGATCGGTAGCGGTCCGGTGGCCGTCGTCGTTGTTGGTGAAGATCGCCACGCGCTGCGCGGCCGTGGTCGCAAACCGGTTTGCATAGGTCCGCAAGGCGCTCGCCAGCATGATGCCGGGGCGGTCGTTGTTCTCAAAGGCGATGGGCCGTTCGGTTGCCCCAGCGCAGAGCAGCGCCTTTTGCGCGTAGATGCGCCACAGTATCTGGCGCGGTTTACCAGCGGGCAGGGTGGGCAGGTGGTCACCAGTGCGTTCAACCGCACCGTAGATACCGTGGTCAAACGCCCCGATCACGGTGGTACGCGGCATCAGGCGTACATTTGGCATTGCGGACAGTTCAGCAACAGCTTGCGCAACCCATTCGTCTGCCGGATCGTCGTTCAGGGCGAAGGTCTCGCTGTTCAGCCGCCCGCCAAACGCGAAATCTTCATCGACCAGGATGACATCCGACCCGGCCCGAGCAGCGGTCAAGGCCGCCGCCAAACCAGATGGACCCGCGCCGATGATCAGCAGGTCGCAATGCCGAAACCCCTTGTCGTATTCGTCGGGATCTTCCTGCATCGACAATGACCCCAGACCGGCGGCGCGGCGGATCATCGGTTCATAGAGTTTTTCCCAGAATGCCGCAGGCCACATGAAGGTCTTGTAATAGAACCCCGCCGACAGGAAATTCGAAAACCTGTCATTGATCGCCAGAGCATCAAATTTCAGGTTGGGCCAGCGATTTTGGGATCGGGCGTTGAGCCCGTCAAACATCTCGATCGTTGTGGCGCGGGTGTTGGGTTCCTGGCGATTTCCAGTGCGCAATTCGACGATGGCATTGGGTTCTTCCGAACCGGCAGTCAACACGCCGCGCGGGCGATGGTATTTGAACGACCGTCCCATCAGGCGCACGCCATTGGCCAAAAGCGCCGAGGCCAATGTATCGCCCGGATGCGCCGTGTAGCTGCGGTTGTCGAATTTGAAATTCAGGGTTTTGGTGCGGTCGATCTGACCGCCGCTCAGCCGATTGTCTTGTGTCATTTGGAACGTCCCTGTGCGCGGGCCACGTCACGGGCCAGTTCCACATTGGAAATCTCATGCGTCACGGTATTGCGTGTTACGACCAGCCATGACCGATCGCCGCCTTCGTGAAACCACAACTCGCGATGCGGTCCAGCTGGATTGTCGCGCAGATAGGCGTAGTCGTAGAAGGCTTCTGCTGCGTTTTCGGCTTGCCAGTCCGGGCGTTCGATCAGTGAAGCGTCTCCTAGATAGACAAATTCCGAACTGTCACGCGGGCCCAACAAGGGATGATTGATGATCATGGTGCTGTTCCCCTCAGTGCAGATTGGGCTGGTTGCCCATGCCTTTTTCGTCGATCATCCGCCCGGTGCGGAACCTGTCGAACCGATAGGCGGTCGCCGTCGGGTGTGGTTCATCCTTCGCCAGCAGATGTGCAAAGCAATAGCCAGAGGCCGGGGTCGCCTTGAACCCGCCGTAACACCAGCCGCCATTGAAATAGAGCCCGTCGATACCTGTTCTGTCGATGATGGGAGAACCGTCCATGGACATATCCATGATTCCGCCCCACATCCGCAGCAAACGCGCGCGACCGATCATCGGCATCAGCGCCATGCCGCCCTCGCAGACATCCTCGACCACGGGCAGATTGCCACGCTGTGCGTATGAGTTGTAGCCGTCCAAGTCGCCGCCAAAGACCAATCCGCCCTTGTCGGACTGGCTGACATAGAAATGCCCGGCGCCAAAGGTGATGACACCCGGCAGAACCGGTTTCAAACCCTCCGAGACAAACGCCTGCAATACATGGCTTTCGATGGGCAGCCGCATACCTGCCATGCCCATCAGCCGTCCGGAATTGCCGGCAACCGCACAACCGACCTTGCCTGCACCGACAAACCCTTTCGAGGTTTCGACGCCCAGACATTTGCCGCCCTCAATGCGGAAACCGGTGACCTCGCAATTCTGGATGATGTCCACGCCAAAACCATCTGCTGATCGGGCATATCCCCACGCCACGGCATCGTGGCGCACGGTCCCACCGCGTCTTTGCGCCAGACCACCTTTGATCGGGAAACGCGCGTCGTTGAAGTTCAGGAATGGATATTCGCTGCGCACCTGATCGGCATCCAGCAACTCGGCATCGGCGCCGTTCAGAATCATCGCATTGCCGCGCCGGATAAACGCATCGCGCTGCGCGTCCGAGTGGATCAGGTTAATGATCCCGCGCTGGCTGACCATCGCGTTGTAATTGACGTCCTGCTCAATACCTTCCCACAGTTTCAGCGAAAATTCGTAGAAGGGTTCATTTCCGTCCAGCAGATAGTTTGAGCGGATGATCGTCGTGTTGCGTCCAACGTTGCCGCCGCCAATCCAGCCTTTTTCGATCACTGCGACCTTTCGGTGTCCATAGACCTTGGCAAGATAATGCGCTGTCGCCAGACCATGACCACCGCCACCAATAATCACTATATCATAGTGCGGTTTGGGTTCAGGGTCGCGCCACGCCGGTTTCCAGCCTTTGTGGCCGGTCAGCGCCTCTTTGATGACTTTGAAACCAGAATATCGCATGAATCGGACCTTTTTTGTCAGATTCCACGCAAAATAGCAGAATTGATACTCTCATATCCGACATAATTGGCGTTGAATCAGACCTAACATCTGCCGAATTCATCATGCCTTATGTGTCAGCTCCAAGCAGCAAGACCTGAATGTCTGCGACGTTGGTTCCTGTCGCGCCGGTCACCAGAAGATCACCTGACAGGCTCAAAGCTGTGTGACTGTCGTTGTTTGCCAACAGTGCGGCAGGGTCATGTCCTGATCTGCGGATTCGGTCGAATGTCCTGGCATCCACAATCGCACCGGCAGCAGATGTAGGACCATCGCGGCCATCGGTGCCGCCGCTGAGAAAAGCCCACGTGTCGGGGATCGAGCGGTCTTCTGCCAGTTGGGCGACGCGCAGCGCCAATTCCTGATTGCGTCCACCGCGCCCACTTCCTTGCACACATACAGTTGTTTCACCACCAAACAGCAGAGCAACCGGGCAGTCGGCAGGCGCAGACCGGGCTGCATTCCAAATCTGTTCCGCGGCGTCGGACACTTCACCGATCAATGCGTTGGACACAATTTCAGCTCGGCAGGTCTGAACCGCACAATTGTGCGCTGCCTCAAGGCTGATCGCGTTCGATCCGATCAAGTGATTGGTCGCCTCGGCCTCCATAATCTGTTCAGGAATGCTGTGTTCCAGTTGAGCACGGACGGATTTTGGCAATCGATGCCAAATACCAGCCTCAATGCAGGTCCTGCGGGCGTCTGCGTGGCTGCCGATCGGTGCGGCAGTCGGTCCGCTTGCAACGGCGCGCAGGTCATCTCCGATCACATCCGACAAGATAAAGGCCGTGACGGGCGCAGGCGAGCCGTGTCGCAAGAAACCACCACCTTTGAGTTGGCTCAGGTGCTGGCGCACAAGGTTCATCCGCGCGATGTCCAGCCCGGAGGACAGCAATACTTCGTTGACGGCGATTTTATCCGACAGGGTCAATCCTTCAACAGGTACGGGAACGAGGGCCGACCCTCCGCCCGAGATCAGTGCAATGATCTGATCCTGCTTACGTGCTGACCTGAGCAGTGCAATGATCTGTCTCCCGGCTTTCAAGCCGCGTTCGTCCGGGACGGGGTGCGCGCAGTTCAACACCGTCGCGCCGTCTACTTCTGTCTGGTTTTCGGCGTGTGTCACGACCAGGGCGACATGATCGCCCTGAACGTGTTGCAGCGCTTCTGCCATCATGGTGGGCGCAGCTTTTCCAATAGCGATAAGGATGCTGCGCCCGCTTTGTTTCGGTGAGGGCAGTGGTGTCGTCTGTAATCGCCTGCGCAGCGCAGCCGCCGGATCCGAGGCCGCGACTGCCGCAGCAAATATACCTGCAGCGCTGTCTCGCAGATTTATGGACGATTGCTCGGTCACAATGCCGTCACGCGGCTGCGATCTGCCTGGCTTTTTCCACCATTACCTCGGCCTGACGGATCGAGGCATAGTCAATGAGGCGGCCATCCAGCGATACAGCACCTTTGCCGGCGGCTTCAGCTTCGGCCATTGCCTCAAGAATACGCTGCGCCTTGGTCACTTCGGCATCGCCGGGCGACATCACCTCGTTGGCCAGTGTAATCTGGCTTGGGTGGATCGCCCATTTTCCTTCGCAACCTAAAACCGCCGCGCGTTTTGCGGCCGCCTTGTAGCCCTCGGGATCCTGAAAATCACCGAAAGGTCCATCAATGGGACGCAGACCGTTGGCTCGGGCGGCAACGACCATACGTGCCAGGGCATAGTGCCACATGTCACCCCAATGCGTAGCGCGATGGTCTTCAGCATCCGGGTCAGTCAGAACCGAATAGTCCGGGTTTACGCCGCCGATGATCGTTGTTCGCGCACGGGTAGAGGCCGCATAATCCGCCACTCCGAAATGCAGACTTTCGTTGCGTTTCGAAGCCGCAGCTATCTCGGTGACATTCTGCATCCCCAGCGCGGTTTCGATGATGTGCTCGAACCCGATGCGCTTTTTGTAGCCCATCGCGTCTTCGATCTGCGTGACCATCATATCGACGGCGTAGACATCCGCGGCAGTGCCCACTTTGGGGATCATGATCAGGTCCAGACGCTGACCGGCCTGTTCGACCACATCAACGACATCGCGGTACATGTAGTGCGTATCCAGACCGTTGATACGCACCGACATTGTCTTGTGACCCCAATCAATATCGTTAAGACCTTCGATGATGTTCTTGCGGGCCTGTTCCTTTTCGTCGGGTGCAACGGCATCCTCAAGATCAAGGAAAATGACGTCCACATCTGACTTTGCTGCCTTTTCGAACATGCCGGGTTGGCTGCCCGGTACGGCAAGTTCGCTGCGGTTCAGGCGGGCAGGGGCCTGTTCAATGGAATGAAAGCTCATGAGTTCGGGTCCTTCGTCTTACAGGTTCGGATAGATAGGGAATTTTGCGCAGAGGTCTGCGACCTCTGCCTTGACCTTGGCTTCGACGGCGCTGTTGCCGTCCTCGCCATTGGCGGCCAGACCGTCGACCACCTCGATGATCCAGTCGGCGATCTGGCGGAATTCGACCTCGCCAAAGCCGCGGGTGGTGCCAGCAGGAGATCCCAGACGGATGCCGCTGGTGATCGTGGGCTTTTCCGGATCAAACGGCACGCCGTTCTTGTTGCAGGTGATATGCGCCCGGCCCAGGGCCTTTTCGGTCGCGT
>NZ_JBQGAE010000027.1:0-20192 GCF_056542645.1 Ruegeria sp. AB5 | reverse complement strand
GGCTCCTTTCTTAGCAGTCGGTAACAACTGCAGTATGGCGCATCGCGACGCCGGTGGAGCAGGAGCCACCCACTCCATCCGGTTTGGGCCGTGGAATACGCGGCAGGGGCCTATGCTACGTCTGCACCGAGGTCTGCAACGAGTCCGACTGGGCCATTCCGTTTTCATGCTGCGCGGGCAAGCAGCACGAATTTCGCCGCAAGAGCACGATGACTGACGCTAAAATGCGGCGAAAAAACCACCGATTAATGCTTGGCACTGCACACTGTTGAGAACCAAAGATCAGGTCGCAGACGCTTTGTACATAGACGGCTCGCATACGGTGAAAATAGACCCGACTATGCTTGTCAATCGGGCCAAGTTGGTTGCGCAAGTACACACGGTGGGAGATAATATTTTGTATGTCAGCCGGTCAACGCCATTGTTTTTCCTCAAGGGTCCAGCGACCGCCCGGAAGTTCACCGTCTTTGATAAAGGCATCAACGACGTTTTGAAGTAGCTTGGAGGCTGAGTTGTCGAAATTGCTGGCTGGCAAAGCCTGTCCATATCCGATGGACCCTAGGCTCATGACGGCGCCGTTGTTGGGGGCGGTGAAAAATGTGATGTCGCCACGAATACGGTAATCGAGCGATCCAACAAGGCCTGCGTAAGCGTAGAGCAGTTCCTCGGTTACCAGTACGTAGTTGTCGCTATGCCCGCCCGACGACGCGATGATTTTAGTGTGGGGCGGTGTGCCGAGGCTCAGGTCGTAGCGGTCAAGTTCGATCCCTGCTGCGGCGTCGTAGGCTAGGCCTTCGTCGCCAATGATCTCACCCTCGATGCCTTCGGTTATCCAGGAAACCGTGCGATGATAGCTGTCGGGCATTTTGCGATAGGGCGCGGCTGTTTCAAAGCCTTCCGCGATGAATCCTACACCCAAGAGTTTCTGTGGCGCGCGGCCCCGGTTGCGCCAAAGTCCGCTTTTCTCGCCAGTTGTCTGCAAATAGTGCTCGCCCGGTTTCGCGGCCCAGGCTCGCATACCCGAGTCCAGCTTGCGGACTTCCATGCAAGCTGGTTCTTCCTCATCAAACGCAACACACCAGTAGTAACCGTTGCCGCCCATGTAGATGATACGCCCACCTTGGGTGACATAGTCCTCCTGCGCGTCCAGCATCTTTTCGGATACATATTCCGGGTGCGTGCCGGTTATGACGCAATTGTAGGGCTCAATCGCGCTTAAACCCTCGCGGTCCAGATCCTCGTCGGTGATGAAATCGCAATCGTATCCCATCTTCTCGATCCAGGCCGTAACCGAAAGATCCGCCGGGAACTGCCATGTGATGTTCATGCTCGACATGCGGTATTTGGGGCGCATGTTGATGATCGGGCGTTTGAAGGATGTGAAGCACACACCCGCTCCATCTTCAAAGCTGTCATAGGTCGACAGGCCGTATTCCCGGTGTTCGTAGGTCTCGATATCGATATCGGTCACAACCGGCGGCTGGCCTGTCATAGGCTGAATGATATGGGCGTCGAAGCTCAGGCTTTCATTTGCATAAGCCAGATAACTGGCCGTGGGAACAAGGAAACAAAGCTTCGCCTTGGGTTTCGAGGGCCGGACGAAGAAGACTATATACTCTTCGCTGATGCCTTCGCCCGGACCGACACGCAGCCGCATAGCGTAGACGCCGCTTTTCAGATCGGCCGGGATCGTGATTGAGTTCGTCTTGTCCCAGTTACAATCGGTGACGCAATCGGGGTGAAACTCAATCCCGCCAAATTGCTCGGGTGCAAGGCGAAAAGAGTCGTCTTTGCCATTCCAGTTGAACCCTGTCATGGCGCGCACAGGATGGTTTACGCCTTTCGCATTCAACCCACTGGGTCCTGTATCAAAGACGGTATGGCCGATACCCTTGTCGGAATACCCGTGGGTCGTGTCCCAATAAGCGATCAGATCTTTGTCGTCGGGTTTGGTTCCATCACGATGACAGTCAATCTCTTGTCGTGTGAATTGCCTGTTGCAAACGCAGGGTCGGTCGATCTTGCCCGAGAACAGGTCATTCACAAAAACGCCACGCAATAGGTGATTGTCCCGAGCACCACCTATCAGAAACGGTACATCGTCGTGGTTCTTTGCGCTGAAGCGAAACGTGGTTTCGACATGGGACGCGAACTCATATGGGACAACAGGGCCAAGCAATGAATTGTACCTGTTCAAGACACCTTCCTGATAGAGAGTCGTCTTTCCGGTCGTCGGGTCATGGGAGACGCCGACAAAATACCAGACCCGATTGATCAGCGGCAATTCAGACGTGATATAATCGACCTCTTTTCCATCGCCCACCCAGAACTCCAGATGCCCGCGCGGACCGATGCCGAGAGCATACCCTTCGTTTGTGTTGGTATCCCAACGGCCCATGATGGTGTGCCGATGGCCCTTGTGCGGCGTCGTCACCCAAATGTGGCAGAACATCGTAAACGGCGCATCACCCCGTAGCTTCTTGTCCGGGTCATCGACGGTCAGGAAAGACCCAAGTTGAGTAAACTGCTTCTTAACGTCCCAAGAACCGTTATTGGGATGGGCAATCTCTTCTTCCTGAAAGCCCGGACCGGCTTCGTGCTGGTCCCCGTGGATAATACGCACCAGTTGCGCGTCGGCGACATCCGCACCGTCGCAGTTGACGAAGAAATCAATCTCTTCACCCTGTTTGACGGAAAGCCGGTTGCTGTATCCAAAAATCTTCTTCTCGGCCATGTCCTATGCCTCCAGGATTGTGTTGATTTGTTTCAGGAAAAGGCCGTGGTAGGCTTCGTTTAGGGTATTGAATGTCTCGGTATCGACAACCGTTGGTGCAACGCCCCGCTGACCGGACAACCGTATGATCATATATGTGTCTGATTTGCGGTCATGCTTGATAGCAAGCTGTTGGTTCATCGGAATGCGTCTGCAATACGCCAGCACGCGCGCCAATGGTTCGCTGTGCTGACCCAGCGGCTTCAGGCGGTGTTCCTCGATGATCTCGTCATTGAGGACCTGCTTGATATACGCGCGCTGCTTGTCGTTGAAGTAGTCGAAGAAATAGTCGTCCTTGTTTTCGACCGCGTCTTCTTTTTCTTGAAGGGCCATTGATTAAGTCTCACGTATTATTGTGGCATCGGTTCTTTGGAACGAACGGCACATGTCAGGATTCCATCAGGTCGTGAACACGGCGTACGAACACGGCGTGATAACCTTCATCAACCGTGTCGTATTCCTTGTCGTCGACGACGCGCGGGGACACACCACGGTGACCGGAAAACGCGATCAGTTTATATTTGCCGGTCGGTCCATCCCGGTGCAGAGCATATTTGTCGTCCATGTCGGCACGGCGGAAATAGAGCAACACCCGCTCCAAGGCTTCGCTGTGTTGACCCAAAGGTTGGGCACGGTGCTCTTCCATGATCTCAGGTGTGATCAGAGTTTTCAGATAGTCACGCTGCACCTTGTCAAAGCGTCTTGCATAAAGACGGTCCTTGTCGTCGATCTCGGTCGCTTCTTCGGGAAGGGCCTCGCCGCCCTTCTCGGTTCGGGCGGATCGCCATTCCCCACGTTTCTTGTCACGCCAGGCATTGAACTGTTGCTTGATGCCAAAGTAGCCGTTGTTGAGGAACAGCACCGAACCGAACATGATCGTACCGATCATCAGATGTCGGAACGGTCCGATTTCAATCAGGATCTTGTCCAGAAAGACAACAACCAGCGTGCCCAGGATCGCGCCCTCTGCCTTGCCGATCCCGCCAATGGCTAGCATTGCCAGCCCCAGCAAAACAGTGTCAAAGCTGAAAATTGAGAACGCTACCCCACGATATTGCGCCGCGTAGAACCCACCGATGAACCCAAGCGCCGCCGATGTGATCAGAAAGATCCTGATCCGGGCTTGGCGGTAGTCGACTCCGCAGGCTTCCGCGAAAGCCTCGCGCTTTTCCGGTGCCATTTTCAGGACTCGGCCAAGCCGCTTTCCATTGGTGAACCGGAACAGGAACAGCGATGCAATCAAGAGAGCGAAAGCACCATAATAAGATACGATCGATTGCGTGTAGGGTGCCCAATCCGGATTGATATAAGTCGATGCGCCATAGAGGCCGCCAGACGCCGAACCAAACTCTCTTGAGGTGGTAAAGTACACGCGGCAAAGCTCATTGAGACCGAGTGTAAGCAAGGCGTAGTAGAAGCCATCTAGGCGCATCGCGGGGAGAGCAATAATTCCACCAAAGGCGAATCCAATGGCGGTGCCCACAATGGGCAGATACCACCAGGGCAAACCGTACTTGATCGACAGCCATGACGTTATGAAGGCTGCGACCCCGACAATCGCATAAGACGCCAACGAGAAGATACTTGCGGTCCCTAGTACCAGGGTCCAGCAGACGTTAATTGCCGCGAAGATGCCGAAAATCGCACCCGCCGTCAGTAGGCTGTTCTGCATGCTTTCGGGAAAAAAGAACGGTGCGACGGCCAGTATGAACAGGCAGATTACCCAGTAGATTGGCCTTCGATCAACGATCGTCTTTTCCGCATTGAGCGTCTTGCGGTTGTACTTGCCGCGAATGTTCAAAAGGTTCCGACGTGTCGGCCACCAACGCACACGCTTCCAAGTCCGGTCACCGTGGTTATCCCAGATGTGATAGTGCTTAAGGCGACCCACCTTGTATGTTTTGACCTTGAATTTGCGGTGCGCATCCCAACCTGTTGCTGGGTCCGGGACGGGGATGGAGTCTACCTGACCTTCGCCGGTGTTGGTCCCCCAAACCTCCAGCGGGTTCCGCCAAACATATTTGCTCTGATCTGAAGTCTTATCGCTCATTGTTCCCGCCCTTTATCCAGAAGCCCGGCGATACCGCGTGGTCGCACGATGAGGATTGCGATGATCACAAGAAACTGAGTAATCAGTACGTATTGGCCGCCCAGAAGTCGTGAGGTCGCAGCCTCGGTAATGCCCAGAATGATTGCAGCGATGACAGCGCCTCGGACGCTTCCCAGCCCACCGCAAAGCGCGATGCTGACACCTTTGATCAGCGGGGTCAGGCCGCTGAATGGGCTAATGAAGTACGTTTGCGACAGCAGCACTGCTGCAAGCCCCGCCATCGCACCGGTCATCGCCATCACGTAGAAGCCGGTGCTTCTGATTCCGATCCCCACGATGGACGCCGCATGCGGGTTCATCATCATCGCGCGGATTTCCAAGCCTCGCCGACTGCCTTGCATCCAGTACAACACCGCTGAGAGCATCGCGATTGAACAGACTACGATGCCGATCTTGTCAGAGGTCAGTACGATGTCGCCCAGTTTGATCTGCCAAAACCCGAACAGCTCGGGCAGCGACTTGGCGCGCGGGCCAAAATACATCAGCAGTGCCTGTGACCCGATCAAGCTGATCGCCAGTGTCGCGATCATACCCCTGGTCGTGAAATTCTTCTTGTCGTGTAAGGGTATGAAGACAAGAGCGCAAATTATGATACCCCCAAGCGCACCAAACAATATCCCCGCAGCAGCCACTGCTACCGGGTGATCGATCAGGTGTCTCGACACCACAAATGCACCATAGCCCCCGAACGAAAACACAAAGCCATAGCCCAAGTTGATCAAACCCAGGCTCGACCATGTGATCGAGACGGCGACCGCGACCAGCCCATAGATGCAGGCAACCACGAGCGCGTTGATTAGAATAAACGTGATGTCCATTTTATGTCTTTCTCACGATCAGCCGAGGCTCAGCGCCTGAGACGCCTCGCCTTTGAGTTTGCCCGCGTGCATGCCGATCACCCGGTCGCATTTGTCTTCCAACAGAGCGACGTTCTGTTCGGCGATGAACATGGCGCAGCCGTTGAGTTCGATTTTCATGAGGGCTTCCATCACCGTGATCCCAAGTTTTGGTGCAAGCCCCAACGAGGGTTCATCGGCGAGATACAGCTTTGCTTTGGTCATTAGCCCCCGACCGATCGAAACCATGCGCCGCTCACCACCGGAAAGCTGGCCAACCGGTGTTTTCATCAACTTGCGGAGCGGTTCAAAAAGGTCGAGGATCTCTTCCTTGCGCTGTTTCCGGGCACGCCAGGCTTCGTGGGTGAAGGCCCCGCTGTCGAGGTGGTCTTCGACGCTGAGGCCGTTAAAGATCTCGTCACCTTGAGGCATGACAGAAAGGCCCATGCGCACAATCTGGTGTGTGTAGCGGCCCGGTCCTTGGCTGCGTGTGCGCCCGATCTGTTTTCCGTTCAGAAGAATAGAACCGCGCTGCCACCCAGTGAGCCCGGCGATGGCGTAGAAAAGAGTTGTTTTCCCATGTCCATTCAATCCTACCAAACCAATGCGCTCACCTTCGTTGATGACCAGGTCAAGGTCGTGAATCACCCTCAGCGGGCCATAGCCTGCGGACAGACCCTGGATATTCAGTATTTCACTCATTGAAGATGTACCCTTTATGCGGCCTCGAAGTATGCCGCTCGGACGGCAGGATCATTTACAACTGCAGACAACGAACCCTGTGCGATCACCTGGCCCGCATCCATGACGATCACGCGGTCGGCGATGGATTCCAGAAGTTCCATCCGATGCTCCACGATGACAACAGCCAGGTTCATCTCTTTCGACAGCATCCGAAGAATGCGGTCGATCTCGTCAATTTCAGAGTTGATCAAACCCGCAGCTGGTTCATCCATCAGCAGGATTTTTGGTCGACGCATTAGAAGGTTCGCCATCAACAGCTTGCGCCGTTCGAAGGTCTTGAGAACTGTGTTGTGGGTATCCGGGTCCTCAACAAAATGGACAAGCTGCGCGCCGTATTCTGCATCGAAACGGGTCAGATAGGGTTTGTAGGCCTGCCGCGCGGCTTTGAATGTCTCGCCGACTGTCAGATCATCACAGACCAGAGGCGTCTGAAATGTGCGTCCGATGCCCAAGCGTGAGCGTTCGAACAATCTCAGGCCATTGATGTCCTTACCTTCGAACTTAACCTCACCCTTTTTGGGCGCATAGCGGCCTGACAGGATTTCGAGCAGACTGGTTTTACCGGCCCCATTTGGACCGATAATGCCAAGAACTTCACCGGGTCTTATCTCAAAACCGATATCCGTAAGGACTTCCCGCCCTCCAAGGTCCAGAGACAAGCCGCTGCAAGCCAGCAAAGGCTCTGTATTTGATGTCGCATGCATTTGCTGACTCACTGAAAGCTAGGTTAGGCCCACCAGGGCGCTAGGCGTAAAGAGCTTTCGGCGATCTCGTTTGGCCAGATCACCTTGTGCTCACGATCTTGTACCTGAACAAAGAGCTGGCTCATTCCGCCTTCGAGTTCGGCAGATTGGTTGCCAAACCCGTTGTCGGGATAGTGCAATGCCTCTTGGAACTCGTTGTTCATGTCCATCATGCCGCAAACACCGCGGTAGGGGTTGGCGCGGATCCAATCACAGTTGGCTGCAAAGTCATCTGGGTTGCCAGTCGCCTGCCAAGCCAGCGCAAGGTAGTTGACGATGTCATAGCCGTTGCCGGTATAGACGAGGCCCATGTTGCCTTCGTATTCCGGGAAACGTTCCAAGTACTTCTTGCGGAAGTCCTGACCAGTCTGATCCCCGTAAACGCCCAAAACCGTGGACCAGCAGAAACCTTCGGTTGCGCGTCCGCCAAGCTCGAGGAATTCAGGCTGCGATGGGCCATACTGAAGATAGACCAGGGCATCCTGCACGGGATCGGCCGCAAACTGTTTGCAAAACGCAGCGTATTCAGCTGCCACCCAGTGGTTGATGAAGATCGTGCCAGCGTCGACCTCTTTCAGGCGGCGCATCACAGGACCCCAGTCATTCACCGGGAACTGAATGTCCGTGTTCTCAGCCAGCTCCCAATTTGACCCTTCGAGGGATTCACGAAGCGCTTTCAGGATCGTCTGGTTGTAACCCACCTGTTCGGACACCACGTGAACCTTGCGGTTCTTCGGGGTCCAGCCATTTTTCTCCATAGCATCCAGCCACATTGGATAGGTCCAGCCATAGTTCACCTCGGACGGGTCCGTTTGGAAGATATGGCTGAACTTTTCAGGGTCCGCCTTGAACGCTTCGGTTGCGGCGCGCTGGGTGTTGCCTTGCAGGTACGGCGCCTTGTATTTCGCCGACTCGTCCATCGCTGGAATAGGCGCGAACAGGAACGAGTTCGAGATCGCATGCACCTTCTTATCGATACAGGCCGCGATGGCCTGGCGGCAGCTTTCTGGGTTCAGCTTATCGACATCAGGTACGAACAGCTCAATCATCCGACCATTGATCCCGCCGGCTGCATTGATTTCTTCGACAGCTAGGTTGGTGCCGTTGAGGTGATCGGTATCGTCAGCAACACCGTAAGGCGTTGATAGGGACGATGGCACACCTAGAAGAATTGGCGCATCGTTTTGCGCCCGCGCTGTGCTTCCCAATAACATGGCAGACATCCCGCCAAGCCCGATGGTCTTGATGGCGCCTCTGCGTGTGAGTTCGTCACCGACGGTTCCTATTCCGAAACTTGAACGATTCTTCATATTTTAGCTCCCTGGTTGCCTTACGCTCTCCGATAGATCGGGGCGCAGATCATGCAAAAACACTAGACATCGTCTAGATGTTTTGTCTAATATTTTTTACTACGAAGCGAATAAATCTTATAAGCATTTGAATAAGAGAGGTATTTTATAGATTGAAAAATATGCGCTGCGAAAAAGGAAGGAGAATCAGGATGCTTAGGTGGCGCAAAAACATACAAGCTTCTATATGTAGCGTTTGCTTGGTGCGCAGTTGGCCAATCGCAGCTGACCGTTTATAGAGTGGGTGTCGCAGGACCCTGACCTACTGGTGGAACAAAGGACACGATATGCCCACTTGTGAAGCAATGAAAATCCTGATTGCAGATGATCATTGGGTCGTGCGCGAGTCTCTGAAACAGGTAACAAAAAGTCTAGATACTTCGTTTCAGACAGTTGAAGCTGCCAGTTTCCACGATGCCTTGTCGATCTTAAGAGAAGACAAGGACATTGGCCTTATGCTGATCGACCTGATCATGCCTGGCTTTCAAGAATTTGAAGGCCTGCGCCTGTTGCGAAGTGAGTTTCCGGAGACGCCGATTGTCGTCGTTTCTGTTCACGATGACCCTGACCACGTTATGCAATCGATCGCGCATGGGGTGATTGGATATATTCCAAAATCGGCCGGCGCAGAAGACATCAAGACATCGCTCGCAAAGGTAATTTCGGGGGATGTGTCCTTCCCAAGACACATAATCGAGAAGTCATACGCCTCAATCACGCGAGAACTTCAGTCCTCGGGAACGAGCACCTCGAACAACGAACTGGACAGTCTTACCTCTCGTGAACTGCAAGTGCTCAAGACAATTGGAAGCGGCGCATCGGTGTCCAAGGCAGCCGAACTTCTCTCGATCAGTGCGCAAACGGTGCGTGTGCATCTAGGTAACGTCAAGCGGAAGCTCTCTCTCTCGACAAAAGAAGAAATCGTGCATTTCGCGATCCAGAACGCGCAACAGATTGGCAAGCGATGAACACATGATAAGCAAGCGTACTTCAGTAAGAGATACGGAAGCAATCGCCGAGGCGGTTGATTGTATGAATACTGGCTTCGCGCTATGGGAAACTGACGGTTCGCTGCTGTCTTTCAATCAGACCTTTCAGTCGCAGTTTCAGTCGGGCGGACTGAATTTCGCGTCTCGCCCCAAGCTTGCAGATGTTTTCGTTGGGCTTGTCGAGTCAGGTGAGTTGATTACGACGAAACGCGCGCAAGATTTGGTCGCCGACGAAGCTGCAGCGTTGAAGAACCTTGAAAACAGCGAATACACCTTTGCGGATGGTTCGGTTTTCCGAGCTGAGCGCTGGATGGTCACAGGCACGACCATCGCAATGCATGTGCGCGATATCACCGAGGCAAAACGCAGTGAGCGGAACCTGAAGAACGTGTTGGATGCCACCGAACGGATCGACCAGTCAAAATCACGCTTTCTGCGCGCTGCAAACCACGATCTGCGCCAGCCACTCGCCTCGTTAAAAATTCTTATCTACAACTGCATGGAAGCATTGGAACCGGAACGGCGTGCAGAACTCTTGCATGCAATGGATGTATCCGTCTCGATCATGGAAGACTTGCTCGGCGCGCTTTTGAACATCGGTCAACTGGATGCCGGAAAGATCGAGCCGATCATAACGACATTTCAAATCTCAACGCTTTTGGACAGGCTGAAAATTCAGTTCGCAGACCAGGCCGCCGAAAAGGGCCTACGTCTAAAGATCGTATCATCAAACTCCGCAGTTGTGAGCGACCGCGCCCTGTTGGAGCGTATTCTGAGCAACTTTGTCGGCAACGCCATCAAGTATACGGAGACGGGTGGCGTTGTCGTAGGTTGCCGACCTGAGGGCACCAACCTCAGAATCGAGGTGTGGGACACAGGCCGAGGCATATCGTACGAACATTATGACGCAATCTTTGAAGAATTCTTCCGCGTCTCTGAAGATCAAGCGCTCAAGAAACATAGTCTCGGCCTTGGGCTGAACATTGCCAAACGTCTGGCTGAAGTGCTTAACCACCCGATCAATGTCAAAAGCGAACCTAGCGTGGGATCAGTCTTTTCGGTGACCATTCCTATTGGCGACATCTGGCACAGCAACATAGGCGAGCCAGAAATCAGCGAACGCATCGGGGGCGAGTTCACCGGACAGAAGGCCCTTATCTTCGAGGATGACCCTCTTCTGCAGACGGCCCTGAAAGAGCTTCTTGAACGTTGGGGGATCGACGTTGTGTGCTTTGACACTTATCTCGAACCCGAGGCGCTTCTTGAACAACTCGACCAACCGCCGGATTTCATTGTCACCGACTTTCGCCTCAAAGGTGGGGTTGAGGGGACCGAAGCCGTCAATCAGATCCGTAAGCATCTAGGGCGCGACATTCCCGCCGTTGTCGTAACAGCTGATACGGCCCCGAAAATCGTCGAAATGGTGCGCGCCAAGGGTTTTCCCGTCTTGATCAAACCGGTCAGCCCGCCGCGACTGCGGGTCATGATTCACAACATCTTGTTTGAGCCAAACTTGGTCGACGAATTGAAACCTACGTCGGGACGGCTGTGATGAGCGCGCAGCAATGTCCAATATACAGCCTTGAAAGAGATGCATGATGTCTGAGACCATCCCCATCGGTTCAATGGTTCCGCTCAGCGGACCCTCGGCTGCGGATGGCAAAGAATTCAGAAATGGCGTCCTTCTGGCCGCTGAAGAAATCAATACCGACGGCGGTATTTTGGGAATGAAGGTGGAACCATTTTTCGTCGATTCCGGCCGACAGTCCGCCGAGGAAGTAGTGCGCGCTGCACGACGGCTCATCACCCGCCATCAAGTCCACGCCATCATCAATGGCTACAACATCGGGCCGCAAAACTCGGAATATGAGCCGATCGCGGATGCGGGGATCATCTACATACATCACAACACATTGTTGCAGCACCACGATACAGTGCTCAGCAATCCCGACAGGTATTTTGGTTGCTTCATGGGGGATCCAGCCGAGTATTGGTACGGCCAGGGCTTCATCAAATTCATTTCCTGGTTACGAGACACCGGGCAATGGAAGCCGCGCAACAACAAGATCGCCGTCATTTCTGGCGCCAAACCCTACAGCATCGTTATTGCCAACGCGATGGCGAGTGCTTCAACCCAATTCGGGTGGGATCTGACTTTTGGCCCAAAAGTCGTTTCTGCACCCACACCAAACTGGAGGCCTTTGCTGGCCGAGATCCGCGAGCACGACCCCGCCGTTCTGGCCAACACACAGTTTTACGCCGGTGATCTGGCCAACTTTCAGCTTCAGTTTGTCGAGAACCCTTTGGATTGCCTGCTATACCTCCAATACGGCGCTTTGCACCGATCCTTTTCAGAGATCGTAGGCAACAAGGGTCGCGGCATTATCGTGGGAACTGTGATTGGCCTTCCGCGAGATAAACTGGGGCAAGAGTTCGCCAGGCGCTATCGCGAAAGGTTCGGAGAGAATTCGACGCCAGAAGTCGGCTGCCAACCCTATACGTCGCTGCACCATTACGCCACAGCCGTTGCTCTTGCTGGAGGATCCGGCGGACCAGGAGAAGTCGATATCAATAAGGTCGTCGCTAAAAAACTAAAGTCGACAATCTTTCGCAGCGTATCTGGCAGCATCAATTACCACGACAAATGGCAATCCGCGATTCCCTATCCGGATGCGATACACGATCCCTCGCTTGGAATTCCACACATCTTCTATCAACTCCGGGATTTCGGCCAAGACAACGCGATCATCGCGCCAGAGCCCTATTCCGATGCGCGTTTTGAGACGCCGGACTGGTTGTCACAATAGATCCGCTGGCGGCAAGTGAAGCACTGAATTTGACCACAAAAACAATGACCCTCGCGTTCACGGGTTTTGCTTGTCAAATCAAAAAAAAATGGCAAAAACATGGGCCGGCATTGGCGCTGACTGCACAGCTCTAACGACCGATTTAAGCGGAAAACTTCAGCATGGGCAAACTGTCCGGCTCCCGTCAGTTCAAGAACAATCATGGACTATGCTGCGCCGGCATACTGTCCGCTATGTCCGCGATCTGTGAATTCGTTCAGCGGCTGAATTTGCTCGCGCAGCGAACGGCTGGTTTGACAGGCCGCGCAGCAGCACCGAGGTAGTGCTGTGAACGTCCGCAATGGACCGACCAGGATTACTTAGGTCGAGGCGTTGAGTTGTTCGTCCATTTCTTGAAACGACGTGGCCCAGAATTCTGCCAGAAACGCTGAAATCTCCTGTTCGGAGATCTCCAACCTATTGCCTTCGGCATCCGTCGCTTGACCCAGTGTATATCGCAGATCGGTGCCAGTGTCCGCTTGCGTCAGTTGATATGTCTCGGGCAAGCTCACCCCAGTGCGCGCCGGATCCTGGATGCAAGTCGAGAAGTAGTCGAACGGTTCCCAATCCGTGACGCGATAGAAAAAGTCCGCCAATTCGTGAGAGCAATGATATCCCGACCCGTTGCCGAGGCGCCCTTGCGGGCTGTCGACGGTAATTTCCTGTACGCGGTTCATCCATTTCAGTTTTTGTTCCGGCGCGACCAACGCCTCCCAGACGACTGCGATTGGCGCATCGAAATGATGGCGGAATGTCCAAACTCCGGCTTCTTCGGTCAGGAAATGGCGTTCGCGGTTGGCACGCAAACGCTCCCACGACTTAGCCAAATCGTAGACCATCATCGAAACCTCGCCAAAATGTTCGATTTCCTGTGAAAACGGTTCCACTATGTCGTTAATATCCATGGCATTGGCGGCGGCCTCGCTGAACAGCGCGTAACTATGTACACCGGTGGCTTCAACAACATTTGTCTTGGCCATTCGGTGAACCAGAATAACGTCGGCACCGGAAAAGTCCTTTACCGGGCCAAGCTGCATTTCTTCGAATTGGCCATGATGGGCGATAACCTTCAAGTCCAGCCCCCCGACATTGGCACACGCGTTGCAGGTACAGGTTGTGTTGGCAATTATGTCCTGCCGACGAATTGCAAATGCGTTGTAGAGGTTTTCGCAGATGGTCAGGAAGGTCTCGCCGGATGGGAAATCCTGCCGCGTTGAGTATGCCAGAACGGCATCGCCTTCGGTTTTCCAAAAATGAAGCGGATCACCCACTTGTTCGATTAGTACGCCCAGCAAGGATTTCAAAATCGGATTAGCGTGATCCATTTCTGAAGTGGTCAGAAACTGTGTGTATCCGGAAATGTCGGCTATCAACAGATATCCAGATTGAGTTGACATGGCACGCTCCCCAAAAGAGTGTTTGGCGCGGTTATTTTTAACTTACAAAGGGTTCAAAACCACTTTGGGTCCAAATGCGCCATAGACGGTCATCATGGTGTGTAGGCTGGGAACTCAGACGCATAGTTGCAGATGAGAGCCCGAAGTAGTTACCAAGTTCACGCAACGCCGCCCCTAAAAGGCGGCACCACCAACGCGCTGGAACTACACCCATCCGAGTTGTTTTAGAGAATGCCCGTCGTTCCAGATTTTGGTCATTCGGGCGATCTTGCTGCCTTCAAATTCCATAACATAGGCATAGTTGGTTGCTATTTCCTTGCCGGTGGCAGGAACCGGTCCACCCTCACCAGTTTGCTTACCACTAAATACTGCCGTAGCGGCTACGATGTTCCGTGCGTGATCAGTGGAGAAAGAGGTGATGGCGTAATTGCCATCGGGGATTGGGGTCAAAATTCCTGCCGTCCAGGCGGTGTAACCCTCGATTGTCGAGATGTCGGCCAATGCGTCGGCTTGGCATGCAAAGACGGCGCCGTCTTGACAGTAAGCTTTGCAGACGTCCCAACCTTTGCCTGTTTCGCAGGCATCAAAGAAGGCCATAGCCGTTTCGGAAATACTCATCGTGTTTCTCCTATCCCTGTTTCGCTTATGTCCAGCGCGTAGTCGCCTTCAATTCCGTCTGGATGGGATAGTTTTAGAACATTTATTTTAAAAAAACAATTTTAAAATAAATGATTGATTGACCTCACTGGCGAATTTCTCTCATGATCATGTCGTAGAAATTTGGTATCATGTGCTTTTTTTCGTCGTGCCGCCCGTACAAGACGGTTCCGTGAACGCAAAAAACAACAAAGCTTGCAAGCTGCGCCGTGTCCTTGTCCGGCCCGATGTCTCCCTCCGCCTGGGCATTGCGAAGAGCGGCTTCAACCAGCGATTCCACCTCTGCACAGAACGCGCCCAATTGTTCAGCGGCCTCAGGACTTATCACATGTTTCTGAGCAAGGTGGTTCATCATCAGGCAGCCCTTGTATTCCGACTTGGCGGCTCCCAAAAAAACATTTCTGAGAAACATTTCAACGCCCTCTAAATTCGGGTTGTCGATGAGAATACGATAGCGCGGCCCGATCACATGATCACGATAATGATCCAGGGCTGCTGAGAACAATCCCTCCTTGTCCCCAAACTCCTTGTACATACTAGCCGTGTTTAGCCCGGTTTCGCGGACGACATCACTTATCGACGTAGCCTTGTAGCCGTTTTGCCAAAAAACACCCATGGCTTTTTCAATCACGGCGTCGCGTAAATATGATCTTGGCCTGCCCATCGGAGAATATTAAAATGATCATTTAAAAATCGCAACACGCACCGTCTGAGCAAGATCAGGAAAAACCATTCCGCAGGGTAGAATCTTCGTGAGTTGCTGCGGGTGGCCGGTCGCGCAAATGTATCTTGCCAACGCGGCGGGTCAGTTTGGACTACACGATCATGGAGAAAACTGCCTGCTCCCAAGGGTCGGGAGGCCCTATCCACGCCAGATCCGGGCGGCGTGCGCCGGGTCCATTTTCATGCTTACACACGCTGGTACGCGACTCTGGACAGGCTTCGCGCCCACAGCGAATGTCCAGCGGGCGCGGGTGTAGCATCTGGGCTGGCTTCCGGATGTCGGTATTGGGCCGTCTGCACTCAACGTATTCTATCCGTGGCTATCAACCGTAACGGCGCTGCGCAGTTGAACTCCGTCGAGACCCGGGGGTGCTCCGAACATCCGACGGTATTCGCGGCTGAATTGCGAAGGGCTCTCGTAGCCAATGGCAAAACCGACCTGCGCCACATCCACACCGTCCGATAAAAGCAATCGCCGAGCTTCCTGTAGGCGCAGGCTTTTTTGATACTGAACTGGTGTCATTGCAGTCACGGCCTTGAATTGCCGGTGAAACGTTGCTGGGCTCATCCCCGCGAGTTTTGCCAATTGAGGCACGCTCAGGGCTTCAGCGAAGTTCTCCCTAACCCAAGCAATCGATTTGCCTATGCGCGCTACTCGGCTGTCGGCCAAGCCAACTTGGCACAGCAGGCCAGCTTGCGGGCCATTTAGAAGCTGCCATACTATTTCCCGCTGTATCATCGGCGCAAGGACTGGGATGTCACGAGGGCGTTTGTCCAACGCCAAAAGCCGTTCGAGCGGGTCTATCAATTCACTGGAAAGAGGATGCACAGCGAGTGCCTCAGACGTATTATTGGCACCCATTTCCGTTGTAGTGTGATCAAGCAGCAACTCCGCTACAACCACTGGATCGATACTGACGATCATGGCCGCATAGGGGCGTTCTTTCGAGGCGGTGACAATTTCTGCACGCACCGGGACATCCAATGAGGCAATCAGGCAATTGCCTGCGTCGTAGTGGTAAGTTCTGTCTCCGACCCGACTGACCTTAGCCCCTTGAAGAACTACGCAGAGCGAGGGTTGATAAACGCCGTGCAGAGGGCCTGTAGGTTCCTCAGATACCGCAAGAAAAACGCCGGGAAGCGGAGTTTCACGCCCATAGGTCCGCCACAAATCCAAAGCATGTTCCGTCAATGTTTCAAGATGCGCTTCAGCCATATCGTCACTTTAACCTTTGAGCGGTAGGTGACCAGACCGATCCTGGAGTTTGAGAGGATCGTGCAAGGTTTCGCGAGGATCGGAGTGGCATGGAGTGGCAGTGAGATCGCATATCATCAACGAGCCCGGTCGGATCGGTCCGGGCATTTTCAATGAAGGAAATACATCATGCGTTACAATCGCCTCGGTCACAGCGGTCTCTTTGTCTCAGAACTTTGCCTCGGCACCATGACGTTCGGCGGATCGGACGATATGTGGGGCCAGATCGGAAAACTCCAACAGGACGAAGCAGATGGCCTGTTAAAAATAGCTTTGGATGCAGGCATTAACTTTATCGATACCGCCAATATCTACGCGACAGGCAAAAGCGAAGAGATACTTGGGCAATCTCTCAAGAGTGTCGGTGTCGCTCGGGATGATGTTGTGATTGCCACAAAGGTTCACGGTCCGATGGGCGAGGGGCCAAATGCGCGCGGCTCTTCGCGTGGACATATCTTGGATCAGGCAAAGGCGAGCTTGAAACGGCTGCAGCTTGATCACATTGACCTGTATCAGATACATGGTTTCGACCCGGCCACGCCGATGGTCGAGACGCTTGAGGCGCTAGATACGCTTGTTCGACAAGGTCTTGTCCGGTACCTCGGCCTCTCTAACTGGGCGGCGTGGCAGGTCGTAAAAGCAGTAGGCATTGCCGAGGCGAGACAACTTGCGCCGATCACGTCTTTGCAAGCCTATTACAGCGTCGCGGGTCGAGATTTGGAGCGTGAATTGGCACCGATGTTGCAAGCCGAGCAGATCGGCCTGATGGTCTGGAGCCCTCTTGCAGGTGGCTTTCTCTCCGGCAAGTTCGATCGCGAAGGCAAGACTGCCGAAGGCCGCCGCGTGAGTTTCGACTTCCCGCCGGTCGATAAAGACCGGGCTTATGCTGCAATCGACGTGATGCGGACTATCGCGACGGAAAAGGGATGCACGATACCACAGGTCGCGCTGGCTTGGCTGCTACATCAGAAGGTCGTCACCAGCGTCATTTTAGGAGCAAAACGCCCGGAACAACTTGATGACAACATTGGCGCTGCCTCTGTTACCCTTTCGCCAGAAGATCTTGCCGCACTGGACGCTGTGACTCAGCTGCCGGCAGAGTATCCGGGCTGGATGATCGAGCGACAGGCCGAGTACCGGGCGCATATGCTTCAGTGAAAATGATGTATTTCGCGGGCCGCTTAGGCGGCCCGTATGAACAGGCTTCGCTTGGGGCTGGTTTCTTGCCTTGAATTGGATGCCCGCATTTGGAACGCTGCATTGCCGCAATAAATGAAAAGCTCAATGTCCTGTTTGCGCCGCCAACGAAAGCGACCCGTAGTAATCAGATTTCGATGGCCTCTGCTATGGCAAGTGCATCCTCAAGCTCAACACCCAGATACCGAACGGTACTGTCCATCTTAGTATGCCCGAACAAGAGTGTACCACGCGCAGATTGCCTGCCTTCTTGGATATTTGAGTGACCTTGCTCTGCCGCATGGAATCTGTGGCATACCCTACTAGTGTTGGGTCGCTTTGGGACAAGATCATCGTCGATTGTAAGGTAAGCTCATAAGTGCAGCAATGGAGCCTCCGAATGCCGACAGGAAAACGACCGAATGTAATACTGATCTTGGCCGATGATCTGGGTTTTGCAGATTTGGGTGCCACCGGGTCGGAAATACGCACTCCAAGTATTGATGGCCTTGCAAGGGATGGTGTGCTGCTTACGGCAATGTACAATTGCGCCCGCTGTTGTCCTACGCGGGCATCTCTTTTGACCGGGTTGTACCCGCACAACGCCGGCGTGGGTCACATGGGGGCCGATCTGGGAACGCCCGCATATCAGGGGTTTCTACGCAATGACAGCGCCACCATAGCGGAGCACCTACGCGCAGGTGGCTATCGGACCTTGATGTCCGGCAAATGGCATGTCGCAGGAGATTTCATGGCGCGCGAAGTTGACAGCTGGCGCGTTGGAGATGTTGAGCATCCGACGCCGCGACAACGCGGTTTTGATCGCTTCTATGGGATCGTTGATGGCGTCACTCACTTCTTTTCGCCGCATTACATGCTCGAAGATGACAGCCGTGTCATGACATTCCCTGATGACTTCTATTTCACAGATGCGATCACGGACAAAGCGATTGGAATGATCGAAGAAACGCCCGACGACCAGCCTTTCTTTCTCTATCTCGCGCATACTGCGCCGCATTGGCCCCTGCACGCCCATCCCGAAGATATCGCACGCTATGACGGGGTGTATTCAGGCGGTTGGGACAAAATCCGTACCGCACGGCACGAAACCATGAACAGCCTGAACCTGTTTCAGAGAAACTGGGAAATTTCTCCGCGTGATACGGGCGTTCATCCCTGGGAGGCCGAACAGAATACCGATTGGGAGGCACGAAAAATGGCCACCTATGCTGCGATGGTGGACCGGATGGATCAATCTATCGGCCGGCTCATCGCTGCGCTAAAGCGTTTGGGGCAATTTGAAAACACTTTGATTTTGTTTCTGTCTGACAATGGCGGCTGCGCAGAATTCATGGCCGAAGACGGGTGGGCAAAGTTCTTCCCAGATACCACAAATGACGGCCGTCAAATCGAAATGGGAAATCGCCCCGACGTGATGCCGGGTGATGCTCAGACGTATCAGAGTTACGATAAACCGTGGGCAAATGTCTCGAATGCGCCGTTTCGGTTGTTCAAGCACTACGTCCATGAAGGTGGTATTTCGACACCGCTCATAGCGCATTGGCCCAATGGATTTGCCTCTGGTGCAAATGCACACGCCGCCTGCCATGTTGTCGATATTTTACCGACTATCCTAGAGGCGACGGGATGCCAGTACCAAACAGAGCTTGGCGGTCACGAAATTCAGCCCATGCAAGGGCAATCCCTGATGGAACTTTTCCGTGGCAAAGACTGGGCGCGAGAAGAGCCCATCTTTTTCGAACATGAAGGAAATTCGGCGGTACGGTTGGGTCAGTTCAAACTTGTCAGGCAGCATGGGCAAGATTGGGAACTCTATGACATCGAAGCAGATCGCACGGAGTTGACTGATTTGAGAGGGAGCAACGTGGAATTGGAGGCAGGCCTGATTGGCCAATACAATAGCTGGGCCAAACGGACAGGCGTTATGGATTGGGATGTTGCACTTCCCAGGCTACTAAAGGCGTGGAAAATTGAAACAGCAGAGGGATAGTTGGCTTCTCCTAAGGTTCGGAACCGTCCACCTCTGCACTCCAAGTAGTTGACTGCCCCCAGCCTTTAATGGACCTTCACGCAACACATGGAAATGGGTTGTACGAAGTCAAACTCAGCTATGATCCACGATGACTTAAATGCCCATTCTCCCTTTCTTTTGGATGAGGAGCGGCTTCATCTCGTTGAGTAATGATCTTTGCTCTGAAACAATCTACTCTAGATTAGATAGAGTATTCAGGCAGTTGCCAAAGACAAAGAGTTGTTCCCTGTATCTTGTGAAACCCGACATCGAGAGTTTTGAAGATGTCTTCACCGATACCGCAAAGGAAAAGATTCAAGCTGGTGACGCCGTCTTGATCGATTCCGATAATCTCGGAGACGAAGCGACTGTAGTTGCGTTGCAGATCTCCGTCGAGATCGACCCTTTCAACCACACACCAATCTAAGTCAAACTGACCGTCGTTGAACTCCGCGCAGGCCTGTGCCATCGCGACGCAGATCTTTGACCTCGGTCGAGGTCGCTGCACGAGCCGTATCGCCAGCAAAGCGTTTCTTCCCAGCTTCGAAGAACTCCTTGGACC
>NZ_JBQGAE010000026.1:0-22701 GCF_056542645.1 Ruegeria sp. AB5 | reverse complement strand
TCCGCGCTGTACCGCTTGTATCGCTTCGGCTTCGTCATTCGACACCTCCCGGCGCGGGCTGCGCCTATTCTAGGTGTCCACCAAATCAGAGCAAAACCACTCCAGGAATGCTCGGACATCGCCCGTTTCACTTTCCAAATCGCTTTTGTCCGGCGTCCGCATGGTTCATCTCAGTTCCTTGGCGCTATTGGCACATTATCATGCACGGCAGTAAAACCGCCATGGTGGGCAATAACGCGCTCGTTTTTAAGAACGCAAAGAGTCCGCGTATGCTGACCGGATCATGACGATTGCGCGTACGCCTCCATTGCGCCTATTTCGATGAGACCTTGATCTTCCGGCTGGGATCCTGAGGTTCGGTTTTCGGTATCGTGACGTGCAGGACACCTTTGTCGAATTCAGCGGAAATCTCCTCGATATCGACTGCATCCGGCAGCGTCATTGTCCGGGTGAAACTGCCATAGCTTCTCTCGCTAACGCGCAGATCGCCCGTGTCATCATGCGTAACCTTCTTTTGGCCCCGCAGCGTTAATCGACGGTCTTTGATTTCGACTTCGACGTCGCCTTCTTCTAGGCCCGGTAATTCAGCA
Source organism: Ruegeria sp. AB5 (assembly GCF_056542645.1). Lineage (NCBI taxonomy): Bacteria > Pseudomonadati > Pseudomonadota > Alphaproteobacteria > Rhodobacterales > Roseobacteraceae > Ruegeria > Ruegeria sp. AB5. Next base: position 22,111 of record NZ_JBQGAE010000026.1, on the reverse strand, counting down.
GTGAGAGTGATTGCTGTATCCGTCTCGTGGATGTCGATCGCCGGCGAAATCGCACCCGTCATGTCCAACGACGGGAAGCCCGTGCGTTGCGCGGCTGTTTCCAGCGGCAGGTATGGCGCTGCGCCCCCGAAAAAGCGCGAAATCATGGATTCCATTTCGCGTCGAAAATTATCAGAGAGCGGATGTGTTCCAGCAAACAGTTGCGGGGTTTTTTTGTCTTCAAGCATTTTCTGATCCTCCTCCTTCGGTGCGATTGGGGAGGCGACATTATGGCAAAAAACGCGTCAAATTACCTTGATCTTGCGCAAGCAAGCGTCCTCGGTATCGCGCCAAAAGGACATCCCAGAAGTGTCGGCATTCCGAAGGAAACAAGGCGAACTCCCGATCATACGTCCAGGCCGAGGGGCAAACTGATCTGACACTATTGCGCCACCGAGCGTCTGAAAAGCATCAGGCTTGACGCCAGAAGGATTGCGCCCAGTAACGCCATCCATAGGAACTCTGACCAGACCGTCTCAAACCCCGCACCCTTGAAGATGATGGATTGGCTGGCGGACATGTAATGACCGGACGGAAGGGTCGATGTTCCGACCTGAAGCCAGTCGGGCTGCCCCTCGATCGGTATCTCACCCCCTGACAGCATTAGCATCGGAAGGACTATCAGCATGACCAAAAGTGCGAACTGCGCCATTGAGTGTGCAATCATTAAAAGAAATACCCCAAGTGCAGTTGCTGCGAAGAGAAACAGCGCGGTGCCAAAAAGAAACAACCCTTTCGAACTGGCGATGCTGATCCCCAGAGCATTCTGAATTGCAAAGGTCAGGGACAAGGCTGTGGCAACCAGAACAACAGCAGCGTTTTTCCAAATCTTGGCCATCGCAATGTCAAACGGGGTAGGGCACTCTACAAATCCTTGGCAGGCTGGAGCTAAATTATTGATCACACCATGGATTTCGCTTGGAGCGGCGGCAAAAAAGACTTTGTACTGGCACTCTTGATTCAGAAGCAGGGCCGGCATCGAATCTCAAAGCTAGGTGTTGTTTGTCCGATAGATTCCCTACGTCGAGATCCAAGACATAGACCAAGCTGCAAAACTGACCACCATGCTTGGAGGATCTGCAGCGAAACCTCCCTTCGAAGTTCCGTGGATTGGCCGAAACTTCCTCTTGCGTGATCCGCTTGGTGCATTCTTCGGTCTATCAGTTTCACGGCACGACTATCCCATTCCCGCTCGTCAGTTTGCACAGGAATACTACTTGTCCCGCGGTGGAGCATTCCCGGACAAATTCTACCACCAATTGTTCGGCTGGTATCTCTTTCCAGTTAAAAAACTAACCTTTGTCACGAAGACCAATTAATTTAAACAAGGAGGTGTTGGCGATATGCGCAGCGAAACCTACAGTTTCTGGCAACAAGGGGGCGTGGGTGCCGGGTGTTTGCGTCGGAATTCTCGAAAAAGAACTGAACAAGATCAACTCAGGCCCAGATTCGGTGCTTGCTCGTCACCAGAATACCCGTAGGACTTTTGAGAAGGGTCTGGTACGTGATCTAACTGGGGCCTTATGCTATGTCGTACAAACTTGATGCTCGGTCGAAAGGTTTTCATTCCATTTTTGATATCGGCATCCTCAAATGGGCCAAAAATCTCAAATCTGACCTTGGTGCAAGTTTAACGCAATTCCACTTCGTCCCGCTAACGATAGTACGTTCGGTGCTGGCTTTCGCAATCGCAGCGAGCGCCAAAAATGACAACTTTGTCCGCAGACTGTGAGTTCGACTACGGTCAGGTTTGGCCAGTGGAGCGAATTACGACTATACGGACTAACTGCAACTTCGAGATGAGCTGGTTAACGGTTGGTTCTGGGGCTATGTCGGCTCCCGATTCCTTGACGCGCGAGTACTCAATATCGACGACATACGGAAGACTTGTTAGTCCACGGCTCGGTCAACGCCGAGCCGTGGATCGCGCTTCTAACCTTTCGTTACGGAGTTGCCACCGTCAGCAATCATGGCGCTGCCCGTCACGAATGAGGACTGATCTGAGATCAGGAACAGGGCAGCTTTCGCTATTTCCTCTGCTTCCGCCATACGTTTGAGTGCGTGGATGCCGGCGACCCATTCGTGCGTCTTGGCGTCGTCGCCCGCCATCTCGGTTTTTGTTCCGCCCGGCAAAAGAGCGTTTACACGGATGTTCTCGGTACCATGTTCTACGGCCAGAACCTGTGTCAGCCCAATAAGACCCGCTTTCGAAGCGGCATAAGCCGCCATGCCGGGCAGACCGATTGTGTGCCCAACAAATGTTGAGGTGAACACTACTGAGCCACCGCCCCGCTTGTTCAGTGCCGGGATCTGACGCTTTGCTGCATGAAACGCACTGGTCAGGTTGGTTTCGATGACTCTGTCCCAATTGGCGTTTGTCATTTCTGTAATCGGTCCCATGTCTCCTATGATGCCGGCGTTATTGAAGGCTGCATCAAGCCCGCCGAACTCAGCTTCCGCCAATTCGACCAGCGCTTCTGCGTAGGTCTCTTCAGCGACATCTCCCGCCAGAAAGGCCGCTTTTCCAGCGCTGTCGCGGATCTTGTTGCTGAGGTCAGCCAAACGGCTTTCCCTCCGAGCGCCAAGCACGACATTGGCGCCGTTTGCGGCAAAAAGCGTAGCCGCTGCCTCACCAATTCCACTGCTTGCACCTGTGATGATCACGGTTTTGTTCTCAAGTAGCATAGTATCTCCAGTTCTGAGCTTTCGAGCTGGAGATAACTGTGTACCAGTATCGGAACGACCCGTTTCATGCGCTTCCCGAGGGCCTGCGGATCGGAAGCGCAAGAAACGGGTCGTGAGGTTCGATGGGTAAACATATCACTAAAGCAGAAGTGGCGAGTTTGATCTGAGACTAACGCTGGGTCCCAAACATCGCCCTAATCAGAAACTAATGGAGATTTGCCCGATGACGATGCACACATCAGTTTTTCCGCAGTCACTTGAGTCCGCATTGAGCGATGATGACAGATGGAACGCGGTCAAAGACAACGACACCTCTCTGGACGGTCGTTTTGTCTATGTGGTCCGAACTTCCGGCGTCTATTGCAGCCCTTCGTGTCCCTCGAGACAGCCAAAGCGGGAAAACACCGCTTTCTTCGATGGGCCGGAACAGGCAGAAGCTGCTGGATTCAGGGCATGCAAGCGCTGCGGTGGTATTCCAGCGCCTCGAAAACCACACGAAGAACTTGTCGGATACGCGATCGAGAAGACCGCAATCGGATACTGCTTGGTTGCAATTGGACCGCGTTCAGTCATGTCGGCTGAGCTAGGAGACAGTCCAGACACCCTGCGCAAGGAATTTTGTGGCCAGTACATCAACGCTGTTGAGTTACCTGCCGACCACGCAGCAATGCGGATCATATCGAACGTGATTGAGATCGTCGAAAACCCGAAATCATCTCATGCAATCCCCTTGGATTTTCAGGGCACGCGTTTTCAAAAAAACGTCTGGAATGCGCTCAGGAGAATTCCTGCTGGCCAGACCGCAACCTATTCCCAGATTGCCAACGCCATTGGGAAGCCGAACGCAGCCCGCGCCGTCGGAGCGGCATGTGGCGCCAACCGCTTTGCGGTACTGGTGCCATGCCATCGGGTTGTACGTGCCGACGGTACATCCAAAGGATTCAGATGGGGATTAGGGCGGAAAGAGCAACTCCTTCAGTTGGAGGCTGCGGCATGAACAAGCACAAAACTCATGAATTGGGCGAACAATTGGTCGGTAGACCGGAACAGCGGGTGGCCCAATACAACTGGGCGGCCATTCACGAGCAGCTTGACCGTGACGGATGCGCCGTACTGTCTTCACTACTCAGTAGAGATGACTGCACAGGGATCGCTAGACAATACAACGAAGAGGACATCTTTCGCAGCCATATTCACATGAAGCGTCACGGCTTTGGACAAGGAGAATACAAGTACTACTCTTACCCGTTGCCTGGTGTCATCAGTCAGCTTCGAAGCACGCTCTATGCACGGCTCGCGCCGATCGCCAACACATGGGCCGAGCGTATGGGGACGGGCATTCAGTACCCCGAAATGCACTCCGATTACCTGGATATGTGTCATAGAAGCGGGCAGGAGCGTCCGACCCCCTTGCTCCTTCAATATGTCGAAGGCGACTTCAATTGCCTCCATCAAGACCTGTATGGGGACCTGTTCTTTCCTCTTCAAGTCGCTTGCGTGCTTTCGGAGCCCGGGCGTGATTTCAGGGGCGGTGAGTTTGTCTTGACAGAACAGCGGCCGCGAATGCAGAGCCGCCCGCAGGTCGTCTCTCTTGGCCAAGGTGATGCAGTGATTTTTGCGGTGAACACGCGACCAGTCAAAGGTGCGCGTGGGGATTATCGCGTCACGATGCGACATGGGGTTTCTCGCCTAGAGGAAGGGCTGCGCCACACGCTTGGCATCATTTTTCACGATGCAAAATGAATGGAGCACCGCAGTGGGCCGAAGCCATGATTCCGCAGAGCATCAGTTTCTGGTTTAGAAGCGATGACGATCCTCTGATTGCCTGTCAACGTCCTCTTTAGGGAAGCTGCATTGCAGGGTGGGCGGACAAATCACTAATCGTATCCTATCGGATTTGCGCTGTTTCGCATACGATCTTACAGTGTTCACCAATAATACAGGCGACTTGTTCGCGAAACGTGAAAGGACCGAGATGTCCGGCACCGTTAATTGTGTGTAGACGACTTTGTGGTGCCTCCACTACCAGCAACTCAGCAATACGCGAGACCTGTCGCTGACTTTGGCTACCTACCATTACCGTTATCGGTAATCCCGAGGGTAAGGTCGCATTTAATGGTTCATACATTAGAGCACCGAAGTCGAGATGACACTTCGGAATCCAGTTGGTGAGCGCCGCTCTGCGATTGCGACTCAGTGCTTGCCACGCACCCACGCCCCCCCAAAAATCCGTGAAGACTTGTGCCGCGAAGTCTAAGCAACCTTCTGCTACCGCCTCTTCGATCGCCACAGCCAGTGTTTCGATTTCGTCAAACAGAACTTGGCAATTGGAACCTGCGTGCTGAAGAAGACTAAACGAGGTTGGTTCATAAACACAAAGCGATGCCACCAATTCTGGGTGATGGCGGGTAATATGGAGCGCTAAGGCACCACCATAAGAATGACCAACGAGATGAACGGGTGCGGGTTGGCGGCGCAACAACTTGATCAGTGGCTTTGCCTCTTCGGCGAGCGAGTATGTTAAACGCGTCCAGCCTTGGGCTACGGCCTCGGTTCCAACTAAGTTAGGCAGAATCAAACTCGTGTTTGATCCGAGGTAGTTGGAAAGATGTTGCCATTGCGTGCGGTCCGCGCCCGAGCAATGAAGCGCCATAAGTGTGTGACTTGGATTGAAGGCGTCTTGGCTTTCTGCCGCACCAACATGTCTGTCGAATACGTTCATTTTTTCACTCTTTTTTGTTTCCGTTCGCAGGCATGTCGGGGGTTCTGACAGCCGAAGACCTGAAACGGGCACGGAGTAGATGCGTGGTCATAGCAAGCACATCGTCATAACCTGTGGTCTGCTGCCAGCTACACCCAGGCAAGGTCGATGAATCAATTATGGGCTACAAATACGGTGCCAGGCAGTGCGAGAATGGCTAGTAACGATCCATATAGGCCAACTAATCGCAGCGGCATTGAACCTGCTGGCCTTTGGTTCTCTTGTTGGTTTCACTGTTAGAAGTTTTGCCCAGGAATCACCGTTGGGAAGTTTCTTTGCTATCAATTTTCACCGTTAAACCGATTTATCGAAAAGACCTGCCTGCGTCTGATAGGGTCGGAACAGGCGCCGATACTCGGTTGGTTTCAGCCCGGCACTGCGTTTGAAAAGCCGCCGAAAGAATGCAACGTTCTCATAACCGACATCCGCTGCAATCTCTTCCACAGACGCGAGGCTTGACTCCAAAGCCCGTTTTGCAGCTTCCACCCGCAGATCCTGCGCATAGCTGATCAGTGTCTGACCGGTCGCTTGATTGAACCGCCGTTTGAGACTCCTCTCGGGAATGCCGATGGCATCAACGACGCCCGCGACAGGATCCGCGTGTCGGAAGTTTTTGGCAAGCCAGGACTCTGCGCGGCGCACGATGCTGTCCGCATGCGGTCTGCGAACGATCCTGTTGGCATAAGGCAGTTGTCCATCCGGATGAAGGTTGAGAAGGAAGAACTTTGCTGCCAGCATCGCCTCTTCCGGAGAAACGTGGTGTGCAATGATGTAGAGCGCCAGATCATGCCATGAACTCGCACCTGCAGCGGTAACGAGGCGTCCGGACGGGTCCGAGAAGCAGATGCTGGGGCGCGGATCAAACTTGACTTGAGGAAAACTTTGCCGGAACAGGTTTTCGAACGCCCAGTGGGACGTTGCAGGACGACCGTCGAGAAGACCCGCTGCCGCAACCAGGACCGAACCGACACAGACGGAATAAATCGTGGTTCCGGCCTTGCGGCATAGTTTCAGCCACTCCTTCACGTCTTCGTAGCGATTTGTCATATCGTCGCCTGACTCGATCCAAAACTCGGTGATGATCAAAACGCTGGGGATGTTGCTGTCATCCATCGTGCAGTCGGGTGCGACCGGTATGCCATGCGCGCAGCGAAAGGTCTCGCGATGAGGTGAGACAATGCGCGGCGCAAAAGTCGCCGGGGCGGGGTCCATCCCCCTGCTTTCACGTATCGGGCGCCCAGCCGTACTCAGGACCTCCAACATTCCGTAAAGCGCTGCAGCCGAACTTTCCTCAAGCGCGAGCAGTTGAACGTCGATTGTGCGGGTGGCGGCCATTGGCTTCTCCTTCTGGCACAAATGGATCGTTTACCTCCTTAATGGCACTAACGAGGTGCGCAGCCGAGGTCTAGGAAAATCCCCATACGGTAGCGGACACAGCTTCCTCCGACCGCCGGAATATTGAAACGGAAAGGAAACAAAATGACTGCACAAGTGGGGACCGAAATGCGTAACGGCGTGAACGTTCAAGCCTTACTCGATGCGCGTTCGGCGCTGGAAGCCGCGCCAGAGGCGGCACAATTCACCTGGCGCGCCGAATGCGAATGGCTTGACGGTGTTCATAGCCGGACGACCATATCGGGCTTTTTTGGCCTTGGCGAAGAAAAGACACGCCCGTCGACCCATATAGTCGAGACTGATCATCCAGCCGAGTTTGCGGCATCCGACGAAGCTGCAACGCCGGTTGAGGTTGTTCTATCTGGCTTGGCTGGCTGTCTGACGGCTGGTGTCGCTGCGGTAGCCGAAAACCGGGGGATCAAGCTCCGATCAATCCATGCAGCCCTCGAAGCCGAAATGGACATTTCGGGCATTCTTGGAATCGATGCGAACGTCCGCAACGGCTTCAGCGTCATTAGGGTCAATTTCGACATTGACGCCGATGCATCTGCTGACGACATCGCGGCTCTGGTTGCTCAATCGCAGAAGCGCTCGGCCGTGTTTGATATCCTGACCAATCCTACAGCGGTGAATGTGACCGTCGCGGGCAAGGGATAGCTGGCTATGGCATTTGCGGATAGCAACAGACGTCAACCAATCATCGCCATTTGGGACGCCGTCGTTGGGTTTGCAAAAGCCAGGGCGGCGCGAAGGTCGGCAAGGCGTTTGAGCAGGGGCTTAACCGCATTCGCCCCCATGTCAGACCATACCCTGCGAGACATCGGGCTGACACGAGATGAGGTTGAGCGCACGCTTACCCGTCCGGGAGTGCATCACATTATTTGAACCAACGGGCCGCAGCGTGTTTGCGGCCTGATTGCGAGCCTAGCAAACAGCAGGCATCTGACGAAGCTTGGAAGGGGGTTGGCTATGACAGGTCAAAACGTAGATACAGTGATCGTTGGAGGCGGTCAGGCTGGCCTTGCTATGAGCCGGGAACTCACTTTACGAGGCATCGAACACCTGGTGTTAGAACAAGGAATGGTGGGCAATGCGTGGCGCTCGTCCCGCTGGGACAGCTTGCGGCTTTTAACGCCCAACTGGGCCAACGGATTGCCAAACCAACCCTATGCAGGCCCTGATCTTCATGGCTATATGCCTGCCGCGGAATTCGCCGAGAGCCTCAAGTCGTATTCAAACTTGATCAAGGCACCACTGGTGGAAAACACAAAGGTTGCCGCTGTTCGCGCAATGCCTGGCGGTTTTGAGGCAATCACAACGGTCGGAGCAATCCGATGTAAGAGCCTTGTGGCAGCCACGGGCGGAGCAGCCCGCCCGCTTGTTCCACAGTTGGCCTCCGCTGTTCCCACACGTGTTTTCCAGACCAACCCAGCGACCTACAAGAGACCATCGGACCTGCCTGAAGGCGGCGTACTTGTCGTCGGGGCGTCGGCCTCCGGCGTCCAGATCGCGCGCGAGCTCTGCAACTCGGGCCGGCGGGTCATTTTGGCAGTGGGCAACCATGTTCGCTTGCCGCGTCACTACCGTGGTCGAGATATCGAATGGTGGCTGCACGCGATTGGCGCTTTGGACGAAAGCATAGACGAAGTTGATAATCTTTCTCGGGTCCGGCGCACGCCGTCGCCGCAACTGATCGGGGGCAAGTATCCAGTCGACCTGGCCGCGCTCGGTCAGATTGGTGTCGAGGTTGTTGGCAGGTTGTCGGACATTCGCGATGGGAATGCTCTGTTCTCCGGCGGATTGGGGCACTTGGTTCAAGCCGCGGACCTCAAGCTTGGACGTCTGCTGGATAAAATTGACCTTTGGGCGGCAGAGCATCTGCCCCCCGCAGCCTTGTTGCCTTCCGAGCGCATGGCAACTACCCCGTTGCCACCAGCGCAACGCCTGCATCTTGACTTGAGATCGGGCGAGATCGCAAGCATCGTGTGGGCAACGGGCTTCAAGCCTGAACACGGAATGCTGAGTGATCTGCCGATCTTTGATCGCCGCGGTCGGCTTGCCCATGCCGGTGGGGTCGCATCGGGCGCACCGGGGCTATACGTGATGGGACTTCCATTTCTTCGACGGCGTCGGTCGTTGCAGATCTCTGGTGCTGGCCCCGATGCGCATGACTTAGCCCGTCACCTAAGCCGGTATCTGCGCCAAAGCGTCGCCGCCTGACACCTATCAAACAAATTCTCAACCCCAGTCGCGGCCTCTTCAGAGGATCGCAGGAGGCATCGTTCATGACCCTGAGAACAACCCAATCAAACCCAGCAACATTTTCCGGCAATAATGGAACGGATGCGAAAAGGCGCGGTCTCTTCCCATCCATCCTTGACACGATCGGCAACACACCTGTTGTGCGCATAAACAATATGGGCCCGCGTCACGTCGAGTTGTATGCCAAGCTGGAAGCCTTTAATCCGATGGGTTCCGTCAAGGACCGGTTGGCTCTGGCGACCATTGAAGCGGCCGAACGCTCTGGCGCCCTGAAGCCGGGGCAAACCGTGGTAGAGGCGACCTCTGGCAACACCGGCATCGCCTTAGCTATGGTTTGTGCTCAAAAAGGCTATCCGCTTGTAATTGTCATGGCTGAAAACTTCAGCATCGAACGCCGCATCCTCATACGTTTTCTGGGTGCAAAGGTGGTTCTGACACCGGCGGCGGAACGTGCCACAGGAATGATGGCCGCAGCAGAACGACTGGCCGAGAAAAACGGATGGTTTTTGTGCCGTCAATTCGACAACGCAGCGAATGTCGAGACGCACAGGTCCACGACAGCCTTCGAAATCCTGTCCGATTTCGGCCCGAATGGCCTCGACTATTGGGTTTCCGGTTTCGGTACCGCTGGCACTTTGAATGGTGTTGCAGGCCAGCTCAAGCGCCAGAGCCCTTCGACAAGAGTTATTGCGGTCGAGCCGGAAAACGCGCAGATTCTTAACAGCGACATACCTCAACTCCGACATCCAGACGGACGACCGGCACGAAGCCACCCAAACGCGCGGGCGCACCCGGTTCAGGGATGGTCACCGGACTTTGTTCCAATCTTTGCAGAGCAGGCACTATCCAGCGGTCTAATCGACGGTTTCCAACCAGTGTCAGGTGCCGAAGCCCTCAAAATCTCGCGGCAGCTTGCCGAGGCAGAAGGTGTTTTCTGCGGCCCCAGTGGCGGCGCAACCATGGCGGCGGCACTTGAGATTGCAAAAAATGCCCCGGATGGTTCACGTATTCTGGCCATGATCCCAGACACCGGTGAGCGATATCTGACCACGCCGTTATTCGAAGATGTGCCGCAGGACATGACGCCTGAGGAAAGGGCAATCCTCGCAACCGCCCCGAAACCTCGGCGCGGGCCTGACCGCAAGGAAACCCCCAAGTTTGCTGAGGTCACGGCAGAAGCAACAGCGTTCGTGCAGGCGGCCCTTGATGATGTAGAGGCACCTGTGGTGATGTTTGGTTTTGAGTGGTGCGAGTTTTGCTGGTCTGTTCGCAAGCTCTTTGATCACGCAGCAATCCCGTTTCGATCGATCGACGTAGACAGCGCTGCTCTTAGGGAAGGCGAAAAGGGCAGTCAGATACTGCAGGCCTTGTTCGCCCGGACTGGCATGCGAACCGTGCCTCAGGTTTTTGTCGGCGGCGAACTTGTTGGTGGTGCAACGGAGGCTCTGACCGCCTTCAAGGATCGCACGCTCCACACTCGACTTGCCGTGCTTTCGCAGCCAATCACTCCGAGGACTGTTCAGGACCCGCTTTCGTTACTGCCAAAATGGTTGGACCGAGAAGGAGTACGCGGATGATGGAAAGCCAACCTCAATCTGCGTCCGCTGACATTGCCAAGTTGCTAGATCGTCCGGTCTGGTCGTCGCTCACCAGTTGTCACTGCGGGTTTGCCCTTGGAAAGGGAGGCGCGCGTCGGCTTCTGGTCGAGGCCGGTCCTTTTGTAGCAGCGCAGGACGATAGCCCGGATAATGTCGAGGCTCTGGAAAGGCTGATTGTCGCCCACGGCGGAACGGCAACTCTGATGCAGGCGGGAAAAACACCAAAGCTGCGCAGGTCGCGCATTGTCGAAACCGCGCCTGCCGTACAGATGATTGGTGATGGCTCCTTTCGTGGTGCATTCTGTGATGAAGCAGTGCGTCTTACCGGAGCCGAGACCAACGAGATGCGGGCGCTCGCGGCGTTGGCAAAGCCAGGGCCGTTCGAGGCTCTGACGCATCTCATGGGGCGCTTCTGGGGGTTGCGATGTGGCGATCAGTTAGTCGCGATGGCAGGTGAAAGGCTCAGGCAACCAGGTTTCACCGAAATCAGTGCAGTTTCGGTCCACCCGGATTATAGAGGTCGGCGTCTTGGGCCAACACTTGTCCGCCACGCCGCAGGTCATATCGTGGCCAGAGGGGATACCCCTTATCTACATGTTCTCTCCGAGAACACTTGCGCCAAGACAGTGTATGAGCGCCTGGGCTTTTGTGTTCGGAGTGACATGACTGTCGCATCAGTAATCTGCAAATAGGGAACGACCTAAACGAAGCCAATGGTCGACGAGGCTTTGTTGCGAAGTTTATCACTGAACGAGGAGATTACACCGGACCGGCGGGTTAAGAAGCCAGTTTCGCGAATTGGCGAAATGTGCAGAGCCCAGGCGTGAATTGACCTTTGCGGATGATGTTCGCGACTTCGATTCCATCCAAAGTTGCCGCTGCAGAACCAAGTGCGTTGAACCCTAACATCGGTCGAGTGCGCCACTTGATAAAGCGGTGGTCCTGCTCGACTATATTGTTCAAGTATTTCCGCCTCACCATCTCGATTGGGATCGGACATCCAAAACCCTTCAGCATTTTGTCTATTGCCTTGATGCCTGCTGTGTTGGCTCGGCTCTTGTCGATCACAATCTTCCTCGGAAGGCCGTTCACCTCCATCTTTCGAGCAAAGACCCTCGTGGCGGCTGGCTTATTTCGGCGCTGCGAAAGCATGAAATCAAGCGTTTTGCCGTAATTGTCGACAGCTCGATTGAGATACATCCAATTGCCGCGCACACGGAGATAGGTTTCGTCCATGCGCCAGGAATTCTGAGTTGGACGCTTCATAGATTGCGCACGAGCAGCCACAATCGGCGAGTACTTCACAACCACCGACTCAATGTGGCGTGGTCAACTCGCACACCGCGTTCAGCCATGATTTCTCAGAAAACACGATAGGAAACCGTGTAACGCAGGTAGAAGTACACAGCGTACAAAACGGTATCCTTGGGGAAATGGCAGCCTTTCAAGGAAATCATGAACCGATTTTTTATTTCGAAGTTTTGATAGCCATACGCTCAAAGCAACTAAGGGAGTCAACAGTCAAAAGTTTGCAACAAATCCTTCTGAAGGTGTAGACGTCTCCATCCAGGTTGTTTGCAACTCCACGATGGCACATCAAGGTCAGCGGGGGCGTCTACAACTTCAAAACCACTATCGCCTAGCTGCCTCAGAGTTAAACATCCAATGGACCAAAGGTCGGTCATGCACTATCAATCAATCCTAGCCACTCAGGTGGAACTGGTCAGAAGTTGCCAACAGGAATTTCCGCTACACTGATTTTGGCCTAAATGGTAAGTAAAGTTCCCCAAATATGCCCCAAAACACTCATCGCCGTGTCCTGATCACCGGCACCGCCGGTTTCATCGGTTTCCATCTGGCCAAACTGCTACTTGCAGAGGGGTTCCTCGTGCAAGGCTTTGACGGGATGACCGATTACTATGACGTTTCCCTTAAGCAGCGCCGTCATGCTCAACTGTTGCAGAATCCGGGCTTTGCCGCGACCGAAGGGATGTTGGAGGATGCCGAACTGATTGATCGCGTTGCGGACGATTTTCAGCCAGATGTCATCGTACATCTCGCCGCGCAAGCCGGTGTGCGCTACAGCCTCGAAAACCCGCGCGCTTACATCGACAGCAATGTCATAGGCACATTCAATATCATGGAGGCCGCGCGTCGGCTTGAAGTAAAGCACTTGTTGATGGCCTCAACCAGTTCGGTTTATGGCGCCAATGAGGACATGCCCTTTGTCGAAACCGAAAAAACCAACACGCAGCTTACTATCTATGCCGCAACGAAAAAGGCCAATGAAAGCATGGGCCATTCTTATGCGCATTTGTGGAACCTGCCCACGACAATGTTCCGCTTTTTTACCGTATATGGCACTTGGGGACGGCCTGATCTGGCGCTGTACAAGTTCGTGGACGCAATCCTTGATGACCGGCCGATTGACATCTACAACCACGGAGACATGTATCGGGACTTCACCTATGTCGACGACTTGGTACGTGGCATCCGCCTGCTGATCGACGCGGTACCGGAGCGGCCCACCAGCCGTGACGAGATTCCGGAATGGGACAGTCTCTCGCCGGTCGCTCCGTATAGGGTGGTCAATATAGGCAACTCCGACAAGGTGCGACTTCTGGATTTCATCGACGCGATCGAAGAGGCATTAGGCAAAAAAGCCATCCGCAATTACATGGAAATGCAAAAAGGCGATGTTCCCGCCACTTGGGCCAATGCAACACTCCTGCAGGAATTAACCGGTTATCGCCCACAAACAGATTTCAAAGACGGTATCGCTCGGTTTGTTGCGTGGTTCCGTGAGTATTACGGGAAATAATGATGATTTCTTCTGAGAGTAAGCTGGCTGTTATCGGCCTTGGATATGTCGGTCTGCCTTTGGCTGTGGAATTTGGAAAGCATCGCCCAACCTTTGGGTTTGACATAGATGAAGAGCGCATTGCTGAACTGCAGGAGGGCCGGGACCGCACCCGTGAGGTGGAGCCCGAAGAACTGGCCGCTGCAACCCATCTCACCTGCACGACTGATCTAGAAGCCATTCGCGCAGTGCAGGTCTATATCATCACTGTTCCCACCCCAATAGACGCCCATAAGCGCCCCGACCTCACTGCATTGCTCAAGGCCTCTGAAACCGTGGGCAGCGTTTTAAAAAAGGGCGACATCGTCATCTATGAAAGCACCGTTTATCCTGGCGCTACCGAAGAAGATTGTGTGCCGGTATTGGAGCGTGTCTCGGGACTTGTGTTCAACAGAGATTTCTTCTGCGGCTACTCGCCCGAGCGGATCAACCCCGGCGATAAAGAACACCGTTTACCGTCCATCAAAAAGGTCACCGCTGGCTCGACCCCCGAGGCAGCAGACGCAATTGACGCGCTTTACGGCAGCATAATTACCGCCGGCACCTACAAAGCCGAAAGCATCCGTGTCGCCGAAGCCGCAAAGGTGATCGAGAACACCCAGCGTGATCTCAACATCGCCCTGGTCAACGAATTGGCAATGATCTTCAACAGAATGGAGATCGATACCCAGGCGGTACTGGAAGCGGCGGGGACCAAATGGAACTTTCTGCCTTTCCGCCCGGGTCTGGTGGGGGGGCATTGCATAGGCGTCGACCCTTATTACCTGACCCACAAGGCCGAAGCCGTCGGCTACCACCCGCAGGTTATCCTTGCCGGCCGCCGTATCAATGACGGCATGGGCACTTATGTGGCCGGACAGATGATCAAGGCAATGCTAAAAAAACGCATCCAGATCGAAGGCGCTCGGGTTCTGGTTCTGGGGCTTGCTTTCAAGGAAAACTGCCCTGATTTGCGCAATACACGGGTGGTGGATGTGATCGCTGAGCTTGAAGAGTATGGCGTTCGGGTGGATGTTCACGACCCGCTGGTCAGCCCACAAGAGGCCCGCGTTGAATACGGGATTGATTTGGTGGCTGATTTGGCCAAGGGGTCGTATGACGGGATCCTCTTGGCGGTTGCTCATAACGAATACAAGACGCTGTCACCGGCTGAGTTGCACGCTTGGGGGAAGAAGTCGCACTTGCTTTATGACTTGAAAAGTATTCTGGATCCTGCAGATAAGCGTATGCGGCTTTAAGCAGCTGTTACTGCGAAACTTTCTGTAAAACCCGCTTCCGTCACGTGATATGTAGTGAGAAATCAAGCACAACCTGCTGGAAAGCAATCCGTGTTCACAAATGTCCCAGAACTTGTCTGATTTCTCATCGCAGGGTCAGCCAGACTTCCAAGGTGTTGAATGCCGAACGGGGTACCGCGCCGCGTCTGATGGCGGTTGCAGCGCAAAGCCGAAATTCGGACTCGGAAAGAATGTGTATCCGGCGTTCGCGAAGATAGTAGGAAATGAGCGCCCCTAAAACACCCGTCCTCACAATATACATATACGCCACAGGCATTTTGCAGCAATAGTATAGCATGACTTCACAGGTTGGCTTGTATGGCTGATGAGAGAATTGAATGTCGACTTGCTGAGATCTTCTGCCTGCGCGTCAAACGCTATGTCACAAAGCATTTGACGCTGAAGTACGACCGCACGCGCGTCCGGCTGGAAGTCAACGACCTGACGCGTGGCTTGGTCGGCAAATACGTCGATGTCTAGGAGATGTCGGTTGGGCGCATCCAAGTCCGTGCAAAAGGCGTCGTCCTACGCTGCAGCGTCTTCGATCCGTGTCAGCGGCGCGTGACCCACACAGCGATCACAGAGAACAGGCACCTTGGCGCTGTACTGGTCCAGATCAAAGAGGAACAGAAGAAGGCCACGCCGCCGTCCGCCAGGCCGACTTTCGAAGATGGAAGCCTAATATGAGCGCAGGCGCGCAGAGCGGGCACTGGCGGAGCCGCCGATTTGACCGTATCTGCAGATGTTTTTTCCAACGCCTATGAAGCATTCTCAGCTGCACGCCATCGCCCACAATTTTACCGACTCATTGGCACGTGGGCTTGGTTTTGTTGTCGGGTAATGTGTGACGAATGTCTTCGCAGATACTGCATGCATTCCGGACGGATACCTTGTCGTGGATTTCTTGACTGGCCAACTGGACGAATGAACCGCGTCAGCCCAGCTTCTTCACGCCCGCCCCGTTTTTTGGGACGAGTTTCAGAATGTCTGCCAGAAGCACGGAGCGACAAAATCCGACTTCACTGAATTCAAGACAAGGTTTGAAGCTGGGCGGCGTGGAAACATGTACTCCATAGCTATCACAGATGCGCGCGGTAGCAGGTCGTCAATCAACTACAATGGCATTCACGGAAAGCGCATCAAAATGCTTGATGACCAAGGGCGCATTGTTCCCAAAAAACCGTACTCGACACCTGATCCGCAAGGCTTTTCAGCCTCGCGATATTTGAGGTCTCCAGACTGTTAAGCCTTGCTTCGGTCACGTCCTGCGGTGACACTCAGCTTTGCAAACCGAGCGACATTTTTAATTGGTTGCAACAGAGCATCACTACGCGGTCAAACGGTTGACTTGTTTTTATTCCGTGCTTCGAGAAAGTGCTCCCTTGGTTTTTTGAAATTGACGTCGGAGTTGACCGTTTTTCGATTGTTCGAACTATCCACAGCTAAGGCGTGCCTAGTACTTCGCGCCCTAGTGCGACCCTTGATGACGCGTTCGGTGAAATTCTCTGAAGGGCGAATTTCCGATTGTCGGACACGCGTGTTCTGATTTTGACCTTTTGCGCTTGCATTCGCTGCCGGCTATGGGTCGACCCAGCTTTCGAAAAGGGGTGTATCCCCTTGAAGCAAGTAAGTCGTAACCCTATATTGAGGTCATGGGACAGAAAAGCAAATCTGCATCACCTGAGTTTAGCGTCCGCGATTTCTTCAAGCGGTTTCCTGACGATGATGCGTGCCTTGAGCACATCTTCAAAGTACGCATCGGTGAACGTCATGTTTGCCGGGCGTGCGGCGTTGAAAGCACCTTTCACCGTATGAGCAACCGCCGTGCATGGGCCTGCGCTGCCTGTGGTGATCATCTGTACCCGACCGCTGGCACAATCTTTCAAGACACGCGCACCCCGCTGCAAGTCTGGTTCTATGCAATCTATTTGTTCGTCACGACCCGACATGGTGTTTCTGGCAAAGAACTCCAGCGGCAACTCGGCGTCACCTACAAAACGGCATGGCGGATGGGTCACAAAATCCGCGAACAAATGGATAAGCACGAACTAAAGGCCATGCTGCAAGGGCACGTTGAGATTGATGAAGCGTATGTTGGCGGGAAGCGCCCCGGAAAGCGGGGTCGTGGTGCCGCAGGCAAAACTATCGTCATGGGGTTCAAGGAACGGGGCGGTCGTCTGGTTACCGAGATTATCCCAGACGTGAAGCTCAAAACCCTGCGCGCGGAAACACTCAAGACTGTGGAAACCGGCGCTACTGTTTCAACTGATGAACTCTACAGCTATCGCTTACTGAAAGATCATGGCTACTCGCACGTTGCAGTGAAGCATGGTGCGAAAGAATGGGCCGTGTACGACGCCGAAACCGACACTTTGCACCATACCAACCACGTTGAAAGTTTCTGGCGTCACTTCAAGCACTCAGTCCGGGGTACACACGTCTCGATCAGTCAGCAGCATATGCGCAAGTACCTCGACGAGTTTACTTTCCGCGCGAACCATCGCGGTGAGGCGAACCTGATGTTTGATCGTCTGGTTGCGGCGTTTTGATCACCGCCGCCGCAGCTTCGTCAAATTCAGCCTCATGGATCGGACCCGAACCCCGCGCTTCTTCTTGCGCAATGAACTGGTCTAATCGATCAGTGGCTATGGCCTCTTGTAAAGTAATCCTGTCGCTCATGGTCTTGAATATAGACGTGAGTCGATACATTTGCTACAAAAAGGGCGGGCCAATCGGCCCGCCCGGTTAGGTTCTTAATAAGAGCGCGGGGAATGGGGAGTAAGGCCCCCGGTCCCGCAGAAGATACCAAAGCATCTTCCTAACCTCCTTCCCGGCGACAGTGCGCCGCCGGGTGCGCATGAGAGATTGTGCCGATTAGGGGTCGCTGCTTTCCTAGCCCGAGAGAGCGGCCCCTCCTATTTCATCCTCGCCCCGGACGCCGGTCGGCTTTGCGCCGGGGCTGGAAACTCTTCTGATCATTTTGACCTCCTGTCCATCCTGCCACACCATCGGTCATTGCTGGTCATTCGTCAAGGGTCATTTTGGTCATTTTGGTCATTTTGTCTTGCCGATCTTGTATGTCTGATCTATATAGGCACAAGAAAGGAGGCTATCCGATGAATGACGTGCCACAGGAAGTGAATAAGCAACGACGCCGCGCGGGCCGGAGCCCTGCATACCCATCGTTCGCCATCGACAAAGCCCTCAACTACGTGAGGCGATTGTATAGCCAGGAGGGCGACTATGACGCCCCACTGCAATCTGCCATGAATGCATGGGGCTACAGCCCGAAAAGCAGTGGCGGTCGGCAAGTACTGGCAACGCTTAAGTACTATGGGTTGATTGAAGTTTCCGGCGAGGGAGATGCCCGAAAAGTCAAACTTGGCGACGTCGCGAAGCGAATTATCCTTGACGAAAGGGAGGATCAAAGTGAGAAGCGCGAGCTGATCCGACGTTCCGCGATGTCGCCAAGCGCCCACAAGCTCCTGCACGATAGCTACCCTACAGGCCTCCCATCCGACTCGACAGTAACGCATGCTCTGCATTTCGAGCATGGCTTTTCACCTGACGCGGCTAAAGATTTGCTAGCAGAGTATAAACGAACAGCCGAGTTCATTGGCCTCTACAATCCAGACAATTCTCTGGACAAAGTGAGTGAAAACGACGATTCTGTAGGCGATCAAAATGATCCGCCGCAGGCTAAAGTTGGTGACAAAGTTCAGTGGACGAGCGGTGGTGTCGATATGTTTGCCACTCCCGCTACCGTGCTCGGGTTTTCAGAAGATGAACAATGGGTATTCACCGATCAAGGAAATGCGGCGGCACCAGTAGAGGAGATTACTGTGATTGAAGAAGCACCCGCTGCAAGGACGCCGCCGCCGGTCCCTCCGCATATTCTCGCGGCCCAAACCCAAATGGCGCAAGGTGAAAAGCGTGATGATCAATCGGTCTTGTCACGAGGAAAGCTTAAGAACGGGGACTTTGAGGTTCTCGTTTCCGGTGAAATTGGCGCTCGGGAAATCGGTAGCATCATCAAGTTGCTTCAAGCCCAGCAGGCCATCTTGGCGGACGACGATACTGACACCTAACTAGTTTTGGCACCAGCCAATTGGCTGGTGCTGATGATTTTCTAAACTTGCTTCAAGGGGATACACCCCTTAAATAATGGTGCCGAGCGCCTCAACGCCGATCAGATCGCAGAGCTTCTTATCGGAAATACTGTCACAGCCACGTCCGGAGACAAGAGATTTCGCTTCTTTTACGATCCAAACAACGTTGTGAGCGGAGAGCTTGCGAACGGCGGTTGGAATGGTGCGGGCTCCTTTGCCATCACCGACACAAACCAAATTTGCGTTTCCATGGCTGCCGACAAGGGGCGTTACCGTTGTATGACAGTGCTGCGTGTCGGGCGCTCAATCCAGAAATTCAATACCGACGGAAAGAGAACTTTCGAACTTCACAGCTTTGAGCCGTCTACTGGCCTCTGAGTATCGGTTTCAACCTTGTTCCAGCACCGAAGCGGCCATTTTTCGACTGACGAACTATGGCCGCCTCAGTTGTATGGCAACAAAGGACACTGCAGCCCTGTTCCGCATGCGCGATGAACTGGCTAATTGTACGGAAATGGTCTCTCAAAGTTCAAACACATCGAATGTCGGGTTAGGATCATTGATGAAAAAAGAGTTGGATAGGAACACCATAACCTAAAAGAGACCGTTCGCCACTTGTAGCGCAGACTCTGTTCGACGAACACGTCTACATTGGTAGCTAAGGGTGGTTCTTCTTTTCACTGACCGGTTTACCGTCGTTAGTCGAAAGGAATCATAGCCATCAGTACTTCGCTGGCATTGTACATTCTAAGTAAACGGTCTGGCAAAACTTCAACTCAAAAGATGTCGAGGCCATTCTCCCGGCCGAAATCAGTATAGAAGGTGTCGCTCCGGTATCGCTTCAAAGTGGCCGCATCCGCTTGTCTTGGATCGCTGTCGAGGCTTTCGAGTCCTGTTCCCTCTACGAAGCGGTTCACGAGATTGAACACGCCGCAGACTTGGATAGCATCAAACAATGCACTCTCCGACCAGCCAGCCGCATAGACTGCTTGTGCGTCAGCTTCCGTCATTCTTGATGGCGAGACAGTGAGCTTTTCGACATATGCCAACAATGGCTTGAGCTGATCTCCGACTGGTGCCGTACCGGGATCCTCCATCAGGGCCTCAATCGTCTCGACTTCTATGCCGTGGGCTTTGGCGAATACGATGTGGGCGCCATGGCAATACGCGCAAGCGTTCAGACCTGAGACATAGGCTGCAATTAATTCACGCTCGCCAACTGAAAGATCGCTCTCGCCCCTCATCACAAGGCTTTCGTACGCACATAGATGAGATAGTTTATCCGGAAAGGCTTGATACACGCTTCCAAGTGTTGCGTTGTTTGGTAGAGATGGGAACAGGCGTTTCATTCAATACTCTTCCAATCTTACGGGTTAAAAACTTATCCCAAAGTGAGGAAACTGCAGTGTCTACGCAACCAAATAACGTTTTTTCTTCCACATGGTGAATTTTTAACTCTGCTAACGGCAAGTCCATCTGATCGTATCCCGGAATGTTTGCCACTGGATGGAAGGCGGCCCTGGGCCGACTGCCAATGTCTAGTAGTCGGAACCGACCTACCGCGACACCAAGACAAACAGACTTATGTCCGTCGCGCCATTACGTGGTCCATGACCAAATTGAGCACCTCGATATCATCCTGGTTAAACGTTCTATAACGGAATCGTACTGTTCCCCGATCGGGTTTGGAGCGCGACGGAGTGAGTATCTCGACAGCAACCCGAGCGCGGATCGTGTCGCCAGGAAACACGGGAGCGAGCCACCGCACTTCGTCCATGCCATGGCCGCCTAAGTTGGTGTCGGTGAGCACACCAGTGTCACGAAATAGTCGGAAGGTGAGTGCTATGGTATGAAAGCCGCTGGCAATGATCCCGCCGAAAATCGATTCTGCCGCCGCCACTTTGTTCACGTGGAAGGGCTGTGGGTCGTACGTTAGTGAAAACTCAATAATTGCGCCCTCGGTGAGAGTAACCCCACCGGTTTCGAAGGTGTCTCCAACTGACAGATCGTCAAAATACTTGCCGCTGGTCATTCCAAAAGCATAGTCAGCAGGGGAGTTGTCCGTCAACGAAGACCCTTATCCGCCGTCTGCCAACCATGTTAGGCGACCGCTGCAGTCGATGTGCAACGTGACTCCGAAGTTGACCTCAATTGAGGTGAATTCCACCGTCAATCACCACCGTTTGCCCTGTGAAAGAAGAGCTTTTGCAAAAAGTCAAAACCTGTTGGGCGACGTCGCCGATTGATGTTGTCGCGCCTAAAATCGATCTATCGCGCCTGAGTGCAACAAACCCATCCGGAGCGCCCGCAGACATTTTTGTGCCCTCCACTAAGCCCAGGGAAATGCAGTTTACAGTGACCTCCGGAGCCAACGCCGCCGCAAAAACCGGGCAAGTGGCACCACGGTTGCTTTGCTGGGAGCGTATGCCGCCGCTGCGCCCCAATCCCCTTGCCCAATAGTGGATGAATGGTTGATCGCCCGGCCCCATTTGGATGCGCGAAGAAATGGTGCGGCTGCCCTGGTCAAATAATACGGCCCCTTAGGTTCACGTTCAGCAATTCGGTCCAGATTTCTGGCGTGAAAGCTTCGAGATCGCCCTTGGGGAGGCTATACCCCCTGACGCCATGCCGGCATTGTTGACCAGAATATCCAAACAACCAAATGTGCCAACAACGTCGTCAATACACTCGGAAACAGACACAGGGTCGCAATGATCAATCTTGACCGCCTTCGCCGCATGGCCTTGGTCGATGATGTTCTGGCAGACGGCATGCGCCCGGTGGGCGCCGCTATGGTATCCGACAATCACCTTGAAGCCATTGCCGGCAAGCAAGTGGCAAATCTGAGCTCCAAGTCCACCACTGCCACCGCTCACCAAGGCCACGCTGCCTGCAATATCCATTTCTCAACTACGTTAAACCCAACTTCACTCAGGTAATGTAACAGATTAGAAACGTTTCAACGGATAGTCATAAGCGCCAGATTTACCCAATCCAATATCCTCGACATAATACGTTTGCGACGAATGACCTGTGTGGATGTCTCCTGCATAGCAAGACATTTTTTGAGCTGAAATGAGCGTCTGTCAGATGCAGTCTTGTGTCCGGCCTGTTTGCGCAGCGCA
>NZ_JBQGAE010000025.1:0-26669 GCF_056542645.1 Ruegeria sp. AB5 | reverse complement strand
CCAAGATCTTTCCTGCGCCGCAGCAAACGCGAAAAGCCTGATCAGAAAGGCGTTCGTGCCGTGCTCAAGTCACCCCACTCTGCGCCAGCAATACGTTGTTTTTCAACAGAATCGGCGGAGAGCCGCCATTCGCTGCGAATGCGAAGGCACGATCCCGTTCTCAATAGAGCGGACCTTCAAAAAGCCTGATGGTGAACCCATTTCGAATGCGTCTACGAGAGCAGACCTCACAACGCCCCCAAATGCGACGCTTTCTAGATTGGATAACGGGCGAGGCAACAAAAAACCTAGAATGAATTGATATCTACTGGAATAATGGGGAAGGTTCGTAGCTCGGCTCTCAGAGACCCGCGGATCCTGCTGATTTGGTTTCCTTGGTTGGGCTCAATGCCGTTATCAGAACCGAGGCTGCATTTGATCTAGGTCCGGCTAGCTTGGATGGGCGGCGCTAGATGATAATTGGCGATCAGCGTCCAACTTTTGCACTATGAACTCCACGACACAGCGACAGAAATATGGAAAATTCGACAGGCACGGCAAGGATGCGGACTCATGCCAATTGCAAGGAGTAGCTGTTGGGTAATCGGCGACTAGGAATTGGCTTGATTTTGTTGGGCGCTTTGATCATCTCTCCGACGGGTGCTTTAGTTGCTGGGCTGGGACACATCAGTTCTCTGGAAATCGTCATTCTACGCTGTTTTGGTATCGTAGCCTTCTTTTTCTTGATTGTGGTTGCAACGTCTGGATTTGGCGGTATCGCTCGATTCCGAAAGTCAGGTTTGCCAGGCCTCGTTGCATCCTTTGTGATGGGCACGATTATGGTGTTGTCCATCTATGCTTTTCACAACGCTCCGGTGGCACGGGTACTCTTACTGTTTTCAACCGCGCCTTTACAGGCGGCTTTGATTGCTCGTTTTGTGTTGGGTGAACGCTTGGCCAAAGCGACCATACTGGCGCTTTGTTTATCGTTAGCGGGAATCGTTCTGATTGTTCTGGGGGGCATCGTGTCCAGCGACGAGGACAGGATTTCTCTATCGGGAGATTTGGCTGCGGTCTTTTCTTCGACTCTTTATGCTGTTTTTTCCGTGGCACTGCGGGCTGGGCGAGACATGGACATGCGCGTGTCAATGCTAATGGTCGGTTTGATCGGCATGGTTTTCGCACTTGTCCTTTTCTTTGCTACGGGCGAACAGGTCGGCTCCAACGCCGTTGAAGCCGCGATTGTTTTTGGTATGGGTTTTTTTCTGACAGGAGGCGCGTTTCTACTTTTTACCATTGGTTCCAAATGGGTCTCATCGGCAGAGTTCAGTATGGTCTCGCTATCTGAGATCTTTTTCGGTTCGCTTTGGGCTTGGTTATTCCTCAGTCAGAACATATCGCTGACTACTGGCATTGGTGGCGCGTTATTTTTCTTTGCCATACTCATAGACGCACGATTTGCTTCGAGGCCAACAGTGGGCGACCCGTAGCTTCTGACACACATCCTTTTTCCCGCGCTACCGGCGCGACTATTTCCGATTGCGTAGGTACATGCTGGACGTTTGCAAGGATAAGGTCAGAGGCACACGCCTTAGGTCAATCACTTCAAATAGTCTTGAATGAACTCCGGTGCTTGCTCAATATACTCGCTCCTGATAGCGTCCGCCGCGGTCTTAAGGACCGCCGCGTCTTCCCCTGAGATTTCTGTGTATGTGGTGCCGACTGCGCGCATTTGCTCCTCAAATGCAACCTTTTCATCTTCAAGCTGTAACCAACGCGCAGCTAAGGTGTTTGACACTTCCTCAATCACGATTTTTCGGTCCTGTTCATCGAGCGAAGCGAGCCACTCATCGTTTAGTACGGCACCATAGAATCCAACGCGCATTTCAAGATCAACCAGCACATATTCCCCATCTGTTGGACCAATCAGGTTCCACCCAGCGAAAGACGTCAAAGCGACATCTACACTCTTGTCCCCTAGGATCTTTGGCAGTTTGGGTGCCGGAAAGTTGACGGCTTTTGCTCCAATCTCTTGCAGGTAATCCGCCAGCATTGGCGAGCCTGGTACGCGGACGGTTTTTCCGGGCAATTGGTCGGCCCTGGTCAATGGGTCCTTACTCACAAACAGAGTATATCCGGCCGGTGCTAAACCCAAAATGTCCAGGCCCACGTCATGAAGCCTGTTTGACAGGTCGTCAATTAGCGCTGCGTGGCCGTCTGCATCGCGAATAGCAAACAAATCGATGCTGTACGGAAGCGTCAGTAACATGAACTCGGGGGCAAAGCGTTCGAGCCGCGCGACCGGGGGCCAGACCATCTGAACTTGATTGTTGACCAAGGCGTCTAAAGCGGTGTCTTCATTCGGAAACAAGTCCGACTCTGCACTAAAGAACTCGGCTTCGATCCGCCCGTCTGTTCGGGTCTGAATCTGGGTCGCCAAGGACGCAAGCAGCTGAGATTTCGGATGCGTGGATGGCGTGTCCGAATACAGTTTCATGCTTACCTGCGAAAGCGCTCCCATAGGAAGAAACACCATGTAAGCGAATACAATAAGTGCCGATAAAGATCTCATAACACTCCTCTTCTGCATACATGTTCTTGCGTCAGTTTTCACTATCCTAGGTGTCAAGTTGAGCCATGTAAATTCAATGGCCAATCGCAATCCATTAAACTTGCGCGATCAGTCCGAATGCAGTCAGAAACACCAGAGGGCGTAGGAACTTGGCAGGTTTTGTGGCACAGAGTGGATGCCGAGCGACTGCGCGTAATGATCGATTGAGGTTTTTCAAAGCAGGATATGACAACGTCATGGCTCTCTATCATCCCTCGCCTCCTCTAAATTCTGGTTTTTTGCCAGAAGAAGATGGTCACTCTGTGTTTTGGCAGACTTTCGGCAACGATAATGCGCCAGCTATTGTGTTGCTGCACGGAGGGCCTGGGGGTGGCACTCGTCCGCAAATGGTTCAGTTGTTCGATCCCGACCTTTGGCACATTATCACGCTCGACCAAAGGGGAGCAGGGCGATCCACGCCGCACGCGGGCGACAGTGTGGATGCCCTCAAAGCGAATACGACAAAACACTTGATCCACGATCTGGAACGGTTGCGCGCCAGTCTGGGGCTGGCGAATTGGTACATCTATGGTTCTTCATGGGGTACCACACTGGCGGTGGTTTATGCGCTTGAACACTTGGAGCGGGTGAACGGTCTGATACTGGCTGCGGTTGCAATGACATCGCGCGAAGACCTCGACTTTCTCTATTTTGGCGCCCGTCGCTTTTTGCCGGAAGCACATGAAGAGTTCCACGCGTTGGTACCGGAGGCCTGCGACGGGATTGAAATTGCGAGAGGATACAACGATCTTCTCGTCGGTAAAGATGCAAGCCTACGTTCCGCTGCCGCGTTCGCGTGGTGCACGTGGGAAGCCGCTGTCGTAAGCCTGGACCCGCGGGTAGAACCCAACCCCTCTTATGATGACGAACGCTTTCGGCTTGGTTTTGCACGGGTCGTCACACATTACTTTCGCAACCTTGCTTGGCTCGACACGCCGCTTCTGGAACAGGCCCACAGACTTGCCGAACTGAAGGCATATCTTATCCACAGCCGGCTCGATCTCTCGGCTCCTTTGTGGACACCATGGCGTCTGCATAAGGCCCTGCCTCGATCGGAACTTGTCATTGTGCTGGGCGGATTGCACGGAACGCTCTATGGCCCCCTTGCCGACGCCATCATCTCAGCAGCGAACAGCGTCCAGCAATCGTAATAGCTGGCCATTAGGGAATGACAGATTTCGACGCGCAGCCAGGGCGCGTTAACCCGAAGCTGTTTTTTCTGTTTTCTCAGTCAGCGACAGGGCCAGATATACAGATATAGCGTTAAGCACTGCTAGCGCGGTTAACGGGATCAGGACGCTTTGGATTTGTGCCACCAGGCCAAGCACTGCAGCGAAGATAATCCCGCCGATACCTGCAACTGCGTCCGAGAGCGCGACCATATAAGGGCGATTGGAATCAGTCGACATCGAGAGCAGGTACAAGTACCGGCCTTCGGTTTCACCACCGATCCCAAAGGACAGAAAAAAGATCGTTGCGGCATAAACCCACGGGTTGCTGGCCAGGCCAAACAAATCGAAACCAATCGCCATAAGCGCCGAAAGGCACGCGATCATCGACGCACCGGCGATTGTGTAGCGGATCGACTTGCGAACAACGCGCCGCCACAAGATCGCACCAAGTGCGCGTCCGGCGCTTGTCGCTGTAACGAAGATGCTCAGGATATGCGGAGTAGACAGGTGATATGTCGCCGCATGAATTGTATAGAACGGCGTGGCCAGTTCGACTGACAAAAAGAACAATCGCGCGACGATGAAACGTCGGAACCACGCATATTGAAGCGCCAGGGACCAACCGCGCGAAACCTGATTGAAAAAGGACTCTTTTTCCTCGGGTGTCTCTGTATTGGCAACCTCGTCAGAAGTTTTTGTAAGCACAAGTCGGAACATGCAGAAGCAAGAAACCAAAAGTGCGAGCACACCCAACCAAAGCAAAACGCGATGTCGCTCGAACGGAGTTTCTCCGACCATCAGAGCCCGTGTGGCCCACACAAGGGCTATCGCGATGATGCAGCTCAGTGCCAGTTGTGTGAAGACGATCTGCCCGCGTTATTCTTCTTCGAGTTCCGACCCATAGATGTGGTTGCTGCCCAAAGCCCAGATTCCGTAGCAGCAGCCCACGATCACGGCCACCAATACAAACAGCACCATCACGACCCCATCGGAAAGGGCTGCACCTGACAGCGCCAAGATGGCCAGGACCAAAGCAATGACGAGATTGGGGAGTATCATCGCTTTTTTGGAGCGGTCACCAATACGAACATAAGGGGACATCACAGCTTCAGCGATAATCCGGGCGCCTTTGACACATGGCAGAAGCAGCCCGGCGAGAAACTGTGGAGCCCCCAGCGCTAGATACAGAAATGGAAGCACAATGCTGGGGCTGGCGAGAATGTCCGACAGGGAATCTGCAATACCACCCCAAAGCAGATAGGCGCGGTTCTTTTTGGGGGTCGAACCCGATTTCTTGTCCGCGTCACTCATCGCGTTTAGCTTTTTGTCATGGATTGTGTCTCGACCCGCTGGCGTACATTGTTGTTGAGATCATCATACACTTAGTTTTAGCGAATTTACCCGATGGAAGGAGTATCAACTAACATGAGTGTTGCAGACCTGTTTGACACCGCTATTGCTCGCCTCGAAGCGCAAGATAAAAAAGCGTTCAATCCGGAGTTCGGCGTTGGCGCATACCGACATGAGGGCGCATGCTGCTTATTTGGCGGCATGATCGAAGATGAGTTTTACGAACCCACTATGGATGCGCATCAAGACGAGTTCGGCAACGTCGTTGCCAGATCACCTGTGCATAAGACGTCGGTCCTTGAAGCGATCCAAGCCTCTACCGGCGTAAATCTACTTGATCGCCTGACGCTTGAAGATCTCCAAGCCATTCATGATATACACGAAGTGGGGTGGCAACCTGGGATTTCCTTCAAGTCCCTTCTGCCATCTAAGGTTTCAGCCAAGATATGGTCGGCGGCCGCTATTCAATGAGAGGTCAGGGTCTCAACCCCACTGCTTGTTCACTGGTTTGAACTTCATGGGTGCCAATGCGTGATCATGGGCTAATCCAAGCGCTCGTGTTTAAGTGCGGCACCAACAAGATGCTGCGAACGCTATCTAGCTTGATCTAAGCTCCGGCGGTGTTTCTCCGATGTAGAAGAGTGAACTCCGACGGCTATCCATCGTTCGGGCCGAGAAAAGACCATCACCAAGGTGCCGATAGTACATATCCAGTGCTTCGCCGTTAGCCGCGCTCGGCCATTGAGAATGAATGGTGTCCTCCTCAGATATCCACCACCTCCCAACCTCAAGAGGTTCATCTTCAATCCTCAATAACCCTTTGCCTTCGGGTTCAAAGGCCAGGACGTACACCTTTCCTTTATTGGTAGTGCCATAAGCCGATTTATGCGCGACAGTTTGTCGAAGCTCTTCGGAGTTCATACGGTTGTCGGCATTGATGGTCGGCCTCTCGCTGTACCGATCCAGAAGGTTATCTCTGACGGCGCCGAGCATGGATCCGAGTGTTACATCTGCCGCGTGCGCCAATGCTGGAAACCCACAAATATAAGCTGCACCAGCGGCCACCATCTCCCTTCTGGATATCGACATTTGGTCACTCCAACTGAGTTTAATCTCTAGTTTTGATACTACAAACTTGGCAGCAATAAAAACACGGCCCTGAACCGCTGCTCCCGCCCAAACTTCAACGCTTTCGTTCGGCCGTATGCTGACTTCCGATGCTCGAACAATTGACAACTTTCATTTCCGTGTTGAACCGAAATCAGGCGTCCTGCGCGATTGCAGCGCACAACCGCAATCCGCCCGATTTGTTCTGCGCCTTGTGCCAAAGCAAGCTTAAGGTACGCTCTGTTTTGAACAAACTGCCTTACAAGAAAAGGGGCGCACCCACGACAGGCACGCCCCCACCAACAGGGTGAAGGCATATTTTGCGTTCTCAAATACTCCGAAGCTCACTCCAATACTGCGGCCAGATTGCGTGGTTCTGTTTGGCTGGTCAGTGATGCGGATTAAGAATCTGGATACAGGCGTGCTTCTGGCGTATGTAGATTATTGACGCTCGAAGACGGTTCTAAGCAGAACCGCATCGCCCAAGTCACTTTCTATGTAGGTTAATTCCAGTCGGTTTTGGTCAAGCAGTCGTCCTCGGTAGATGCCAGTATCACTGACTTCTGCCATGGTGACTTCCCTGCCATCGAGGCCGATGATCCCAATAAATCCATCGTCCCCACCGGTGGCTTCCTCTTCTCCGATATCCGATGTTCCGGAGTAATCTTCGTTCAACTCCCAAACGGCGACACCCAAAAAGAACTCTCCATCCTGCTCGGTTATTACGAGGGATGTTGTTTCTTCGCCAACTTCAAAACTACCTCCATCATGAACGGCGGCGCGATACTGACTGGTCCATGTACCGACCATATTTGGTATTTCTTGAGCGCTTGTCATTGTTGCAAACAACAACAATCCCGCTCCGGCAATGGTCGGCAAACTAAGGCGTGGATCAAAGAACATTTTCGCACAGCTCCTTTCTTGTCAAAATAGTAGTCGGCGCTTTGTATCGCCTCTATAGGCCCGCATGTGGATTCAGGGTGGAAATTATGCCCGTAGTTCTGGCACTGGTTTTTTTGGTCCCTTCATACCGTTCCACAGCAGCCAAATACTCGGCCAGCTTGCGGCCTTCTTCCGTGTCTGGCTCGGAGCCCCAGAGATATTCAATTTCCCGGAGCGCGTCGTGGTAGTCGTTTGGAGTGCGTACAAAGGTCATAGCAATGCCTAATGCAAGAATTCAGTGCTGGGTGCCCACCTTTAAGTTGTGTAGCTCAAAACGAGCGATTCTGACAGGCGCCTAACCTAGCGCCTTGAACGTCGGCGTAATGCCGCCCGGTAATCCTCAGAGTGAGCATTCTGCGCATAAGGCACAACTAGGCGGTTCAGAGCACACCGAACTGTCAGACAGCCTGTTTGCCGCCCTGTGACCCGCAAATCGCGTCTGTGGGGATGTCTGTGTTAGTGATACCTTTGCGGTGGTAGGAGTGGCAAACTTGGCCAGTCTGTTCTCACAGCCTGAGATTTCCGCAAAATATGGATCGTCAGTCCAGAATTACGACAACCTCAAAACCGGTTGACACCGGGAAACACCGGCCAAAAACAACTTCGTGGGTTTACTTGCCCTTCATTATTTTAGCAAACGACTTCATGGCATCACCCAGTTTCTTCTTCTTAGCTGCGGCTTTCTTTTGAAGTTCAACAATCTTGTTGCTCATCTTTTCCATTTTGGCCATTGCGGTCTGAAGTTTGGACATGTCGTCGGACTTGAGCTCAGCCTCGACCTTTTTCAGTTCTTTGTTAGCTTTTTCCAGGTCGGCCTGAGATTTATGGTACTCAAGTAACTCGGCCTGCATCTTTTTTTTGGCGGCTGCAACTTTCTTATCGGGTCCAACGGACATTTCGTTTTCCTTTTCAATCCAGAGTGTAGGCGGAGTTATAGATCCGACAGACACTCACCACAGTGAATAAATTCACTAAACACAAAATGAGCGGAATACAGGCCTATGTAGCAGATGTGGCAGTGGGTAACCGTCGAAACTGAGTTTTTCTGTTTAGCGGATTTAGCGAGTTTAGCAGGCCTGCGGCGTCGAAATTTCATTTCCCCTCGCAGGGGAATCGTTGCCACCCAGATCCGATGAAATCAGGCATACTAATACTTACTTCTCGCTACACTGTTCGGGCGAGGCACCAGGCAGAAAGGAAAACGCTATGCGTGGAAGCTTACTTGGAGTTGCTGCAGGCTGTTGGATTGGTGGCACAGGAATTGCCCTTGCAGAGCCGGATACGTGGGCGGGTTTGTATCAAGGAGTAGACCCAAGAGACGGCTCAACAAACTATCTGTCTTTATCGCCCAGCGAGGAAGGTCAGTACTCCATGCACGTCTCGGTAACTGAGCATGCAAAATGTGGAACTGCGGCGATGCTTAGGGCAGAAGCATATGTCGAAGACGACAAGCTTGTTAGAGAATTCACCGAGTTGAAATGCGCGGGCGGAGAGCCTTCCAGACATTCCGATACGACTTACGACCTTGACTCAGAAAACCACATCATCACCCTCACCGCGCCGTTTGATGGTCGTGTAATCCACTATCACCGCATCAGCCAGTGAACCTTCTTGAAGCGCTTGTGGTGCACGTGGCTTGCAGTTCTCCCAGAAAGAAAACGGGCGCGCCCAACCACAAGCGCGCCCAGTCGATGGGAGAAGAATGAAATCTCGCGTTCTCAAATACACCAACGCATACTCTGTAATGCGCCCAGTATCTTCGGTCTGATGACGTCGGTCAGTGAATTGAGTCACACGCTCCCAAACAAATCCGATGAAATTGCCGAATCCGACGCATTTGACAGAAACCTGTTGGTAGCGGACCATGGTTGCCTAGGCGCATGTATTTCGCGCCCCACAAATTTCAGCAGGATTTATTGGAGCTGTTATGAGCGTTTTTTATGGTATTTTGTTTTCTTTGTTCACCGCCGCCGTCGTCATTGCAGGCGACCTATTCATCAAGGTTGCTGCGGATGGAGCCAGGGCGATTACATCTCCGCCCATGCTTGTGGGCATCTTTCTCTACGCCTGTTCCGCTATACTTTGGTACTTCGCGATGCGTCATGTCACGCTAGGACAAGCTGCAGTGGCCTATTCGATGCTGTCGTTGATAATCCTATGCGGAGCTGGCTGGATGTTCTTTGGCGAGTACATTGGGCTTCGTGAGGTGGCAGGCATTGGCTGCGCCTGTCTGGCTATGGTTTTGATGATGCGGGTTGCTTAAGGCCAACCCAAAAATTGTAGTACAGGCTGAGGCCGCTGGTGAGTCCTTGATTAAGGTGGGTCAGGATGTGCGTTTGTCTCGAAATCAACGTGAATGTGGTTGCCGTCGACGTCGCGATTTTTCTTTGTTCCGACCAGTCGCAGGCGGTTTGCGCGATAGAACGGGTTTGTACGTTACCGCGCAAGTCTGACCTCCTAATTGGGAGGTCTCATGTAACGGGTGGAGCAGGGAGTCAGGTCCAAACCTGAGGAGTCCGCGGAGTTTCTTGACTAAGGCCAGTTGCGGCTGTGTAAATTTGAAATAGCCAGATTACAGACGGGAATTACCAATGAGACAGTTCTTACTCGCCTTTGCGACCGCGCTTGTTTGGCCTTTACTGGCTTCCATTGCCTTTGCCCAAACACAAGGTTTCACGACCACTTCTGTACATATGCGTGCCGGACCAGGCGCGAATTATCCGGTCGTGGCGACACTGCCGCAAGACGCGACAATCGAGATTTACGGATGTCAAACAGGTTACAATTGGTGCGACACTGAATGGAATAGCGCCCGTGGCTGGATTTCATCCAACTACATTCTTACCGAAAGCGATGGAACGAAGAAGGTTATGAACCCGGTGGTCGCCGCCGCTCTGGGTATTGCGATTGTGGAGTTCAGTCAGGCTTATTGGGAAAACCACTACCAGGCCTATCCTTGGTTTGCCTATTGGAACCAATACTACCATCCGGTCCCAGGACCATATTGTTATCATGCACCCCAAGATCCCGCCTGCCACTACGGCCCATACTACCAAAACCGGCTCTATCAGCCTGCACCTCAGCACCATCCACACGAGCATGGCCATGGGCA
The DNA here is from genome assembly GCF_056542645.1 of Ruegeria sp. AB5. NCBI lineage: Bacteria > Pseudomonadati > Pseudomonadota > Alphaproteobacteria > Rhodobacterales > Roseobacteraceae > Ruegeria > Ruegeria sp. AB5. The sequence continues at coordinate 16,396 of NZ_JBQGAE010000025.1, read as the reverse complement.
TCCTCACCACCATTACGGCGGGCACGGGCACCATCATCATTGATGGGCCAGAAAAAGGGCGCGCCTTCAAACAGCGCGCCCAGTCAACGGGGAGGACAGTGAAAAAATCTCGCGCTCGGAACTCAACATGAGCGCTAACTCTTTAACTGAGACCAAAGTGGTTGGATTCGGTGAAGCTGTCAGTGAAGCGGGTTACACAGGCTATATTTTGTGTGAAATCCAGACTCTGCGCCAGAACGCCAGCGTCTCGAATATCCCGACAAGCCACCAATTGGCCTTGTCAGTAACAGGCAGATTGACCAGCGTACATCCCAAGCCCAGCGCCTGCAGCGGTTGCCAGGGTATTGCCTGTCCCACCACCGAACCGGTTTCCAACCACGCCTCCAAGGGCAGCACCACCAAGGACGCCCGCCGCACAGCGAGCATCATGCTGCACTTGTGCCTGCGTTGGCGTTGTTGGTGCTCCACATGCAGCCAGGAGCAGTGAGCCACCAACCGCACAAACTACCAATAGCTTCTTCATGTCGATTGCCTTTCGAACCACCAGTTAGTTGGCTCACTAGTTGGTCCCGGGCCGCTTTTCTTACAAGCTTTCAATCGACTGAGGACCTGACATTAATCCAATCTTAATGAAGGCAGCTCTAGATTGGGTCACGGCAGGTTGAAGTTCTGATGGGGCGGCCGAAGCCAGTTGGCGCTTTGCCGCGCGGCTTCCTGGTCTGTCCAATCAGTAGCGAACGTGCGGCAATTAAAGATAGCCTGTTGTAACAGCATATCGGGTCCGGCTTTCAAAGTTATTCGAACAAGGCCGCCTGCCTTAAACGCATACACTCATTCCCAGATATAGCATCCACAAAACTGAGGCTTTTCAAATCGATGATCTGATGCTTCCAGCAACAGAATGAAGACACCTCCGTGACCACAAGAGCGGCCTCAGATTTGTCCCGCGAAGAGAACGCTGAACTGGAAAGGAGTAATGAGAACAGCAACAATCCCTTGTCCGTATCGTCGCCGGTTTGGAACGTTATGACCTCATCCGGCAGCGCAATTCTGTCTCTGTCGCCTAATACTGCATCGGTGCCTGTGGTTTTTGCGACTATTTCCATCGCATCGTCGAGCGACCAGATATTGCCAGCCGCCACACATAACTTCGGACCATGCAATGCGGCGGCCAGATACGCACCGGGATAAGCGACCTGCAGATCTCGGATACAATAGAATGCCTGATCATAGACCGACAGTGCGTAACTAGCTGCGAGGTCCGACAAAACGGCACGAGCCTCAGTAGCGCTTGTCAAATTGTCCAGAGACCTCAAACCCTCCAATCCCTCGCTACTGGGCAAATACAAAATACCGGCCTCAATCACTGTTTGAAGTGGCTCAAGAACGCATCCGAAAAAGGCGCGGCTTTCGTCCACGAATTCTTGGAATGCAGCCTCGGGGATCGCGCATTCGCGATTGTACAGCAGCAGTGTCCCCTGTGGTGAGACTATCCGGTCTAGGAAAGGTAAGCGTCGCGAAAATTCGGCGTCTGGACTTGTGACTTTGGGATCGGCACACAGCGTTTGCCAAGCCGCCTGATCAAAATATTCCGGTTTGCCGTTACACCAAAACCGCGCGCCATCCTTATGCAGGAAGGTCGTGTAGTGGGCCGGAGTCCCCAGAAGGAAGATATCCCTGAAGGAAACCCCATGCAGGATGTTGGCCAAGGTCGCCACAAGAGTTGCTTCGTCGGCGCAAATAGTAACACCTAACGGCTTGTGTTTCTTTTGACCCAAAAGCCGCCGCATCGCCCGCAGGCCATCGATGGTCGAGTAGTTGAAGATCGGAAACTTGTCCTGTTCCAACACCGGGAAGATATCCAAGTCAGGCGTCAGCAACCCTTGTTCGCCGCGCCTCCGGAAATGCTGCCGGATCACGTCCAGCGCATAATCCACGCCATCAGCCCCAAGCCTCTTACGAATAGTCGACAGATCGATCACGCCGACTTTTTTGGCCGTGCTCATAGGGTAATCATGGGTGAAATGGTGGTTCACATAGGCCAGCATCTCAATCGTGATATGGGATTGCTGCAGTTCCTCTTCATCCGGGTACTTGGCCTGAGACCGCGCCAGCACTTTGTCCTTGAGTTGCCAAAGCGTCGGGCTCATCAGATTTGCCAGCATCAGCACTGTTAGCAGTTGCGGGTCGATTGCCGCCTCGAACAGGGCCGGGTTGGCGGCACGCGATAGTTTCTCGATACGGGTGGATGTGGCCAAGGGTGCGGCGCTCACGTTGGTCCTCCCCCATCATTCTTGGCGGGTTTTGTTTGGAACAGTCGGTTCACAACGAAAATTGGAACTCCGACAAGCAACAGTAAAAAGCTCCACATGACGGCCTCGGCCCCGGCGCCAAAGATGGTCAGCAAGGAATACAGGAACGCTGTTCCCGCCACCGGCAGGTAAGTCCAAGGGTTCAGGAACCCGATGCGTCTGCCCAGGAGCAAAAGGATCAACCTTTCAACACAGCAACAGAACAGATAGCTGACCATAAAGGTCACAATCGAAAGGTCGATCAGATACTCATAGATCCCCAGCAATGAGCTGGACAACGATTTGAACAGCAACAGCGCAACCGACAGGCCCATCGAAATCACGATACCCCTTGCCGGCACGCCTTTGCTGTCAAGGACGCAGAACCAGCGTGGGAACAGCCCATGACGCGCGGCGGCAAGCGGTACCTGCGCCATCAGCAAGGTCCACCCGTTCAAAGCAGCAATCGAAGACAAGACCGCGGCCGCTGCGATCACATATCCGGCCCAGTCCCCCCACATCACACTTGCTGCTTGCGAAAACGGTGCATTGGACTGGGCCAATGCGGCCCGATCGATCACGCCCATGACCGTCAGGGTACCAAAGGTGTAGATGATAGCGGCGAGCAGCGTTCCGGTGACGGTCGCAAAAGCAATGGTGCGGCGTGGATCTTTGACTTCACCTGCTGGAACCGTTGCGGACTCGACTCCCGTGAAGGCAAACATGATGAATGGCGCAGTGCCTGCCAAAGCCATAAAGAATGACATCGGCGTCGGGTTCAATGGTGTGAAATGCCCCCAATCCACCCACAACAAACCCACCAGTGAGACGGCCAGAAACGGGACTAGCTTGACGGCCACAATGACAAGCTGAAACAGGCCCACCGTCTCGGCCCCGCGTAAATTCAGCAGACACACGCCGATCATCATAGCCAGCGCGACACTGGTGGTGCCTCCAGGTATGTTGCTGAGATCCGGGACAAAATACAGGATATAGTCCGTTGCCCCCGGGCGATTGCCGGTAGGGCCACCCAGACCGCGATCCAATACCCCCAGGCCACAAGAAAACCTGCGAAGTCGCCGAACCCAAGACGGGTATAGGCATAAGGGCCACCGGTTTCCGGCGCGACACGACTAAGGCGGGCAAAAACAAGCCCAAGACACATCGCGCCCAACGACAACACGATCCAGCCGACGATCGCCACACCGCCAAACGAGGCCAAAGCGGTTGGAGCCAAGAAAAAGCCCGAGCCTATTATGTTGCCCACGACAAGCGCTGTGCACATCCACGGTCCCAGGACACCGCCTGACTTTGACGGCGGGGGCACTTCGGGGTTTTCGGCGGTAGTCGCTGAATCCTGTGACACGAATTCCTCTTACATGTTGGCCTCCGCCGAAAGGACCTTATGAATGGCGCTGACAACAATTGACCCGAGACCGCTATTGCTGCCACGCTAGCCAGTTCCGGTGATACCGCAAAGCTGGAATTCCCCAAACATGCTTTAGTTTCAAAGGTTGTTTCTGAACAACAATACGGCCTTTGTTCCAAACAGGGCAAAGCGCGCGGATGACTGCTGAGTTTGGTGTTCCCCTAACTGATCCTCAGATCTGCCATGCCCTCCCACCACGACAAATCGACGTTGGCAGATCATCCTATTACGAGAAACTGTACCGCTTCTTAAGTCAGCAGGGAGCCTAATCCGTTGAAAAACTCTAACTTGGTTAACGCAAAAGCCGCTGATTCAATTTCCTTACTGAACGGGAGATTGAGCGATGATGGGGCCAAGGCAGCAAGCACCAGGGTCAATGTTCTACGAGCTCCCGATTGAGGATCATGCCCCGGCAGACCATATTCTTCGGGGCACAGACCGGTTCGTCGAACTGTCTGATATCGGTCAGCAGCTTTCGCCATTCTACAGTTCTAAAGGACGACCATCAGTTAATCCGGAACTGGTGATCCGGATCGACTGATGGTCGGTTGCGTAATGGGCATCAGGTCCGAGCGCCGGCTCTGCAACGGGGTGTAGGAACATGTGCTAGCGAACCTCGTTGGTGAGCTTATTCACAACTTCATCAATAAACTTGTCGTTCTCTTTGACATAGCGCTCCCCCGAGGCTCGGATTCGGTCGATGTTCTCCTGTTTGGGATTAAACCGGTTGACGCCTTCCACTGTGTCTTGGAACAGGAAGTAGCTATCTATTTCGATGGAGGAATCAAAGTCTGCATGTCTTTGTAGTGCATGTGAACTGACAGTCGCTTCTCCGTTGAAAACCATATGCATCATCGGAAAGAACCAACTGATGAGCCCTCCACCTTTGGCAGTTTCAGGTGATACTGGCGGCTGCAGCTGGCTGCCAAGAGATACAACAACGAATTCTCGATGATTTGGCAGGTTGGAGCGAGCATGGAGATAAGCAATTTCGCCCGGGGCGTTCAAGATCATGGCAGCATCACCAAGGAATTCGCCGGTTGCATGTTCACCAGACAGCGTGACCGCAGGAAAATAGACCGGAGCACTGGTCACTGCGGTCACCAGGGAACGTAGATAGATGTTACCTTCGACTTTGTCCCAATTTCGAAACACCCGCAGGCCGCCCGCCTTCTGCGAATATGACGGGAACATGGTTGGGCGCAACAGGTCATTAAACGTCGTGTCACCAAACGCTTGTTCGAATACCTTGATGCGGCCTTCATTTGGGATGGCCGGGCCAAAAAGACCGTGGCCTGTCAGTATTCTATGATACGCAGGAATGCCAAGAATTTCTTTTGCATATTGCTCGTAACCTTCCAACGCTTGTTCGGCTGTCATCGGTTGCCCGCCATCTCCAGAAGGGCCGAACAAAAGCGCGGCAACAATAGCGCCGGTCGATGCCCCGGCGACAAAGTCAAAAAGTTCATGCACCGGCTTGCCCGATTTCTCCTCAAGCGCCTTCAGAACTTCCAGTTCTGCCAGCCCGTACAAAGCGCCACCGTTCATCGCCAAGATGCGCACCCGCTGAGGATCTTGAGTGCGCCATTCCAGCGGATCACCAAAGTCTTGGGTGTCTGGCCAACCGGCCAGTTCGGACTGGCTTTCGTAAAAGTACCGGCTGTATGCAAACACGCTTGCGGCGTAAATTAGTACAATGGGGATCAGACAGACCAGAACAGTTCCGGCTATTTGAAAGAGGCGCTTCATTCGGACCTTATCTCAATTGGAAGGTGTGGATCCTTAATATTGTGCTCTTTCAGATCATCAACCGCTGTAGGTGAAAAAGTAAGGTGCATTGGCTAGACGATCGTTTTCGAGCGTGATTCATGCCCTGTAGCAAAAATCAATGCATCATGACCCTAGAAGTCGCCCGTCCCACCGACAATTGCCCGGTTTATGACATCGTTCGGTTTGCCTAGTCTTTGAGTGTTTGACGCATCGCTAAAGAGTCGCTGCCCCTAAGGCATTCGCCAAAAGCGGCTCAGAATGCTGCAGCGACAGTTAAGAGATTACATGTGAAGTCGCGAACAATACCGGCCATTTAAGCCTCCGTTGACGGATGTGTTACGGACGCCCGAGGTCACTACACCGGGCACAGGGCAACATGCCACTCCATACAGTACTCATCTTTTTGGTCGGCATTCAGAGAAACCTAATAGCTCCTGAAATTTGGTGCTGAAGGCGACGGAAATTGGGTTCTAGTTCGTGAAAGAAAGTGATGCTTTCAGGAATTCAACACAAGGAACCGCGATGATCCGTTTTACTTTACCACTTTTGCTCCTGCCATTCATGGCACAGGCTGAGACCCGCGTTTCGGTTTCAGGCGACGTGAGATGTATAACGTCCGATGGTTTGCCAGATCACGCAACTGGTCACTTCCCAAGAAAGGGCAACCCCCATGCGATGTCAAAACAAAGAATAAATTTCTGTGTAGACGCGACACCGCAATATGGCGGACAGGCAAAGCAAGTTTCCACAATCGGGATAGCCAGAAACGGTGTCATTATTCGGCCGGGTACTGCTGATTGGTATGATCCAAATAGCCCAAGAAAGCATTCGCGCAACCCGGGTTCAGGCTGGCGCCTGGATGGCATGGGTGCCTCTGAGCAACTTGGCCTTGATCAAAACAACGCACATGTAGACCACCGAGGCATCTACCATTACCACGGTATTGCTGGTCCATTGGTCGAAACCGAACAGTCATTTATCGCTTGGGCTGCGGATGGATTTGAAATCCATTACGTTGGTGACAAAGTTTCATCGTCGTACAGGTTGAAACCTGGAAACCGCAAGACCGCACCAGGTGGGGTGCACGACGGTACCTATGTTCAGGACTGGGCGTATGTCGTCGGGAGTGGGTCTCTGGATGAATGCAACGGGGCCATGGTTAATGGCAAATACACCTACTTTGCCACAGATAGCTTCCCGTTCTTCCCACACTGTTTGAATGGCAAAAACATTACGCAGTTCCGATAGACCTCAAATCAGCATGGGCTTTTAACTCGACACTGTCCGTCCCCGACGGGCAGAGTGTTGGTTCTGAAAGACCCGAATGTGACCGACGGCGTCGATAAATTCCCCGCAGCACGTCAGTACGAAATGATCGGGCTCAAAGCGGTCCTTTGGAGGACATGCGAGTGCGTGCGTGACGTTTACTCGGTCGCGTGCGAATATCGTTGCTACTTCGAAGGATACACTCGACCCACGCGATCGAGCGATCGTAAAAGCGAGTTAGGCGTCCGGGCCACCGCCGTTGGGGAAGATGGCGCCCTCTAAGAATGACCGCCACAGATCGAAGACCGACGCACTTCTGTTTGATCCTGGGTACTTGGCCCAAGAAGGCAGGTTTGGATGAGCGCAAACAAACAGTATCATCATAGGCTTTACGTTGTTCCTTCGCGCGTCTGGATGCAGTTAACCTAAGGTCTCTTTAAACGTCCGAAATCCAGAGGTCGAAGCGTTTATGGATTGCAGTTTCCGGATCAAATTGGCGACATTATTGCCATCCAGTGCGGCCGAAGCGGATCCGAACGATTTGAATTCGCAGGTACGTTTCGACCATGCCCTAGGATTTCAGCGGCGAGTATTTCGTCACCCGCCTGTTCAAGTTTGCGTGGTCGACCCAAAAATTGCGCTCGGCCATGATTCTTCCAAATCACGATATGATAATGTGTGTCGAAGGTAAAAGAACCCGGCCCAGAAAGCCATCTCTCTTGGAAAGTGACCCCCTGTCAGTGCGGCCATACCGAGACCTGTGCAAGAATTGCTTGCAAGAAACGAATGCCAGGACGAGCTTCATCGCCTAATTGAACTGAAAGTTTGCGATGCAACCTTTCGGATTGCATAAACTGCGTTACAGTAGGCAGTTGCGCACCGCGAGGAGCCTTCAAGAAAGGATTACTAACCCGAATGAAAACTTCTGGTATAAAGCCACCTAGTATCAGTGTTTACCCAGCTAACGCCGCTCCAGAGGCGGTAGTCGATGCCTATATTTTCGAACTAAGAGAACAAATCAGACGCACTCCTGCGTTCTTGAACAACATATCGAAGAGTATGCTTACCGCTCCGGGCAACAGTCTTGTCGTGCTTCATGAGAACGACAAAGTGCTGGGTGGCCTTTACACGAAAACCGAGACCTGGGGTGACCTTAGGGTTCGTAAGTTGAACGGCTTATTCTCGAGATTGAAAGGCCAGCGGTTGGGAAGGTACATTATTGCCCAAGCAATGAGTCTTCCCTGGGATACGGAGCGGCTTGCAGCCGTGGTGCGTGTCATGCCATCGGGGGAAGTCAACGCAGCTGCGGCACGAGCATTTGCGTTGAACGGTTTCTTCCCGACTGGAATTAGGCGCTATACGATTTCAGACAACGCACTCGATACACACCTTTACGCCACGGCCGAACCTGATGGGAAGACTTATCGTGCCGTGGTGCTCATCTCGCGATTAAAGGATCAGAGAACCAGCTAAGTCACATTGACAAGAGGACTAGCCGTGCGACGTTCTTTGAGGCGGTGCGACCGAAGTTGAACGTAAATGACGTGCTTCGTTTTCTGCAACGGCTGCACATGAAGCATGGCAGGCACGAATACGTCCGCCGTGATAACAGCCAGTAGTTCATCGCCACGCAGTTGAGGATTGCCACAACCCGGGCCTTGCTGTTCCGATGCACTATTGCGCATTGTCAAGCCGGGTAGCAGGAACAGTCCACGCTTCTGTTTTTACAACCCAACGAGGCTTTTGGTGATCAGAAACGGTTTCGGTTGGACGCTGCAAGGTGGTTGACGGTCAGCTACCACTTTGAAATTTCTGTTTCGAGTTACATTGCAAGAACTGCGAGGACATAACCCGTGTCTCTTCCTATTGAAGTGAAGCCATTGACCGAAACGGATGGACCTTCCGTTTCCGAATTCGTCTACCTTCTGATTGATGAGGTCGCGCCGGGTAGCGAGCCGGATCGGTCGGATATGGCGTTAACAGCGGATGAAATATTACCTTTGGATACTGTCTCAGGTTTTTTGGCGACACTCGATGCGAAACTACTTGGGGTGATAGTTTTGAATGAGTGTGCAGCAATTTACGCAGGCGGCAAGTTTGGAGAGATAACTGAGCTCTATGTTCTTCCCGAGTATCGCTCTAGAGGTGTTGCTGCAAAACTAGTAGAGGCAGCAGAGCATTACGGTATAAACCGCGGTTGGAAACGGCTTGAAGTTGGGACACCGGGTCAACCTGCTTGGGATAGGACCCTCAAATTTTACATGCGTGAAGGCTTCGAAGAAGTTGGAACTCGGCTACGCAAGCGGTTTGCATGACAGAGGTTGATCAAACCCATACATAAAGGACCAACTTATAACCATGCAGGCTGGTATTACTGAAATCGCTGTGATGGTTGACTTCGCGCGCCGCTCCCGAACATGTAAAACAGCGCAACGAACGGCTGCTTAGAAACAACCAGATCAATTCGTTTCCCTGGGCCAGCTGTGCGGCCTTTGCTGTTGTCAGAGTACCCATGTTCAATATTTTCTTTAGCGGTTTTTGGTCCAAGGGTAATGCGTCCAAAAAATCAACCTAATCGCGCCGAGTTCATTGCGATAGCAACGGTCCTGATGGCGAGTTTCCTCCGCTTTCTTAACCATAACTGCGGACCAACTCAGTGGGCGAGGATCACCGGTCTGCTCTTCCTAACTTTTATCCCGCAGGGGTTACATGTTACGTGCTGAAAACTTGTTTGGGTTGAAAAAAGGCAGCTAGTCAACCACAGTGAGCATCAGGGGCATTTGCAGTGCTGACGTGGAGGCGCTTGTATTGCGCAAGGCGATTTGACTGAAAGGCCGGTGGATACGGTGCCACCTACACGCTTAAACCGACCTTTGTTGGGTGTGAATTTCTTTGCCGGAGACGTGACCGCAGGGTTCGGCCCCTATTTGGCGATTTACCTTTTGGCTCAACTTCACTGGTCGCCCCAAAATATCGGGTTCGCACTGGCCCTCGGCTCGATTGTAACGGTTCTGGCACAAACCCCGGCCGGGGCGTTAATCGATTGGACACGCGCAAAGCGAGCGTTGATGGTTGTGTGTGTCACGGCTGTAGGGCTGGCGGCTCTGACTCTTGTGGTGTCGGACGAGGCAGTCGCGATCTATGGCGCGCAAGCCACCATGGGTGTCGCGCTAGCCTTTCTCGGCCCGCTGATTGCGGCGATGACACTGGGTGTTGTTGGGCGGAGGGCCTTTACTCGGCAGACCAGCGCCAACCAGGCTTGGAATCATGCGGGAAACGTGATGGCCGCGGGGATCGCTGCGGGATTGGCATTGGCGGGCTATGTGGACGGGGTGTTTGTCCTGATCGCCGTGATGTGCGCAGGAATGATCTTTTGTACTGCACTGATCAAACCAACGGATATTGACCACGAGACAGCTCGCGGCGGAGTGGCTGAGGACAGTTCGGGTGCTGAAAAGCCCAGTGGCTTTGCGACGATCTTGGGTGACAGGCGACTTCTGATTTTTGGCGTTTCCATCGTCCTGTTTCACTGTGCAAATGCCAGTATGCTACCTTTGGTGAGCCAGAAGGTCGCCAGCGGAGGCGATACCGAGTCTGGGATTGCGTTCACCTCTGCCTGCATCATCTCAGCGCAGTTCATTATGATCGGAATGGCTATTCTCTGTGGCCGAACCGCAGATCATTGGGGCCGCAAGCCACTGTTTTTGATTGCTTTCTCAATTCTTCCGATCCGCGCTTTTCTCTACACTCTGACAGACAATAGCGTGGTACTTGTCGCCGTTCAGTCGCTGGACGGCGTAGCAAACGGAATCTTTGCCGTTCTGTTTTTGCTCATCGTGTCGGATGTGACGAAGGGCACCGGACGATTCAACATCGCGCAAGGGGCGTTGGCCACTTTGGTTGGCGTCGGAGCCTCGGTCAGCAACCTCGCGGCCGAAGAGATCGTGCAGATTAGCAGCTATGACATGGCGTTCTACTTTCTTGCAGCCGTCTCGCTGCTGGGCGCATTGATTTTTGCCACCTTGATGCCGGAAACAGCGCCCCACGCCAGCCGCAATCAGACCGGCTCAGATGGCGCGCGACCTTGAACGGAGAAGTACCATGTCCTTCAGCCTTGGGGTTTCAATCGCCGTTTTCACTCTGATTGCCATCCGAGAGTGGCTGCCCGCATCCGTGAAAATCTGGCATGTCATGACGGCAGGAGCGTTCGCCTTGTTGATCACAGGCGCAATCACTCCGAAATCCGCCTTGGAGGCAATAGACTGGAACGTGATGCTGTACCTGTTCTCGGTCTTTTCCATCGGGCGCTCGCTGTATGAGAACGGTATCTCGCATCGGATCGCTGGCTGGATGGTGGGTTGGCGAACGCCCGGTGTCTCACTGGTGGCGTTCATGCTGCTGTTTGCGCTGATCGCGGCAGTCCTGACCAATGACGCTGCTGCAATTATCGGCACGCCCATTGCTCTGATGTTGGCGAGACAAACCGGAGCTGACCAGCGGACCTTTCTGATCGCGCTGTGCGTCACCGTAACAATCGGCAGTATGGCCACGCCGATTGGAAACCCGCAAAATCTGTTGATAGCGGCCAGCGGCGAGGTTCCGGCCCCGATGGTTACGTTTGTGCACTGGCTGATCGTTCCCACGCTGATCTGTCTGGGGGGCAGCGCATTGTGGCTCTCTAAGCGCATGGTTGTTTCAACGCCTGATGTAGCAAAAACGGAGGCACCTGAGGAAACCGGCGGATTGAAATGGCCTGTTCTTCTGGCCATAATCGTTCTTGTGGTTCTCGTTACGGTCGAGAGCATTCTGGCCGCGACGGGATCGGATTTCGGATACCCGTTGGGGGTTGCCGCTGCCATCGCCTGTTTGCCGGTTTATCTGTTCGATGGTACGCGGCTTAAAACCTTCGTCCACCTGGACTGGCCAACATTGGTGTTCTTCGTGTCCATGTTCATCGTGACTGGCGCGCTGCTGAATTCGGGATCGTTGCAGACCATTTTAGGCGAAGAGCGCGAACATATGAGTGAACCCCTGGTCACAGCCGGTATCAGCTTTTTGGGCAGCCAGATTTTTTCAAACGTGCCACTGGTAGATATGTACCTGAAGCTTATGCCATCCTTTGATGTGCCGAATCTGATGATGCTTGCCGGGATCTCGACCTTGGCCGGAAACGTCTTCATCATCAGCGCAGCCAGCAATGTAATCGTCTTGCAAATGGCAGATCGCATGGGAGCGAAGGAAGTGACGTTCACACAGTTCATGAAGGATGTCCTGCCCATCGGACTTGTTTCGACCGGGATCACGATTGGTTGGATTTTGCTTCTTGAGGCACACTTATCCGTTTAGCAATTTGTGATACGGTAACTGATGCCCGCGTCTCGTCTTACAAGCCCGTATCACGCAGGGCCATCAAGTATAGTATTTCGCTTTTGCAGCGAATGGCCGCAACGTGGGCTGCCTACGCAGCATTTTAGGTGCGCGGTGAATGTCTCTAGTGGGCCGCCCTGAACCGTACGGGCAGGCACTGGTGACCTCGAGCGCCGGCCTTGAGCACCCAACTCGTCATCTTCCGGAGAACTTCCTATACTGTCCGCAAACGCAGCGCGAGGGATCGGTTTGGTTCAGGAGATGTTTCAACGTCGGCTGGCGGCCATCGTTGCGATCGACATGGTCGGCTACAGCCGCCTCGTTCAATTGGACGAGGCTGGCACCTTAGCGCGCCAAAAGACGATCCGGACGGATCTGATCGACCCGGCCGTGCGGGATTTCGGAGGGCGAATTGTCAAGACTACGGGCGACGGCGCGCTGCTTGAGTTCTCAAGCGTGGTCAGCGCCGTCGAATGGGCCGTAGCGGTACAACGCGGGGTGCCCGACCTCGAAGTAGACGTTCCCGAAGACCGCCGCATCGCCTACCGGATCGGTATCAATCTCGGCGAGATCGTGCATGATGGCGACGACATCTTCGGTGACGGTGTGAATATCGCGTCCCGACTGGAAGGTTGCGCCGACCCCGGAGGAATCTGCGTATCCGAAGCGGTTTTTCTGAACGTCCACGGTAAGCTTGACCTCGGCTTCGTGGATCTTGGCCCGCAACAGGTCAAGAACATCCAAGATCCAATCACAGCCTTTTCGGTGCTTCCGGACCCCGAAGATGCCGGTGCCGTCGTTACGGCCCGCCGCATGCCCAAGCCGACCCCGCGTTTCGGGGCGGTGGCGCTTGCCTTGGTGTTTCTTGCTGCGGGATACCTCGCCTGGATCTGGCTGGCACCGCCACATCCAGGGGGCGACCGTCTGTTGATCCTTCCATTCGCGGCTGCCAAGGCCGGGGACCGGCAGCTCGCCGACGCTGCGACGGAGGATTTCATCGCTTCGTTGTCGCGGATTGAGGGCTTGCAAACGGTCCCTTACTCCGTCTCCCTCGGATACAAGGGAATCGCGCCCGAACCAAGTGATATCGGCTTGGAGACCGGCATACGTTACGTGCTCGATGGAATGGCGGCCCAAGTCGGCGACCGGGTTGAATTGGCCGTAAGACTCGGGGATTTTGGTGATGCTGGCGCGGTAATCTGGGAGGAAAGCGCTGGCGGGGCGCCTGAGGATTTCTTCGTTCTTTTGGCCGGACTTAAACAAAGGGCCGCCGCCGAACTCATGGGCCCCTTGTCGACACAGGAACGCTCTGTGTTGCAGGCTCCGACCACAACCGATATCGGTGCGTTCCTGGCCTATGCAGAGGCCGAAAGGTTCCTAGCCAGCGGGAACTTTTTCGAACTGGAACAATCTCTCCCTCTCTACGAACATGCGATCGAGCGGGATCCCGATTTTCTGGCCGCGCATGCTGGCTACGCTACCGTGAACTTCATCATCTGGAGCCACAGTTACAACACCATCCGATTTACGCTCGACGCGCTCAAGGAAGCGGAACGAACAGTCGGCTACATCCTCGACGTCGACGACACCCATGCAGATGCCCTCGGGATTCAGATCGGCATAAAAATCGAGAAACGCCAATGGAACGCCGCCCTGACCGAGGCCCGGGGGGCCGTCTTCCTGCAACCTGATGAACCCCGGCTTCGGTACGTGTTGGGTCAGGCTCTTCTCGCGGCCGGGCTCTATGACGAAGCGCGCACCGAATTCACGGCCTACGAAGACCTATCGGCCCGGCTCAATGCGTCGGAATTGCGGGAGCTTGCCTTTCATCGCCTTCTCCTAGGCGAGGTCGACCGAGCAATTGCGCTCCTGAACCTCGTCCCGCCCGAAGAAAGCGACAGGATCGACCAGTACATATTTGCGGCGGCGGCACATGCCCGGAACGGGGATATCGAGATCGGGAAACAGTACATGGACCTTTTTCTTAAGGAAACGGTCTGGAACAACCTCCTTTGGCAAAAGGGTTACTTCGGACGATACTCGGATCCGGCTATCTACGCGGAGTGGGCCAAAGCGCTCTCCGCCGTCGGAATGCCAGCCTCGCCATTTGATTTCGAGAAGGGACGGGAAGTCGACAGATTGGGGCATGACGAATTGGTCGCGCTGTTCTCGGATGAGTACGAGGAAATCATCGACACCGGCCCCTTCGGTATGCCCTACCGGCAGGATCATCCGTCCAAGGGGGTGACCGTCATGCATTTCGGCTGGATGGACGGCCAGCCAATCACGTCGCATTGGGCGATCCGGGACGGTCAGTACTGCCATCGCTCGGAGGCGGTCCATGTCGGCCGCGAAGAGTGTAGCAATGTTTACATCGACCGGGAGAAATCGACCGACGCTGTCAAATACGTCGCGAACGTCTATTCTTTCGGTGTATTCGAGTCCGAATTCCGACGCCGGTTAGACTAGCACACGCTATCCAGATGTTGCATGGTCCCGAGCAAAGTAGAGCGCTGCGAGTTCGACCAGGTCCTTACTTTGCGCTTGCCACGAATGACCGCAAAGCGGGCTGCACTCACGGCATTCCAGGACCCCGGCCAAGGTCTGATCTGGGCCGTCACCTTGGGGCCGTTACGTAAGATTGAGCTGAAGCTTACAGCAGGCGATGATATGGCAACAGCTTGTCGTAGTGGTGGCGTAAGCGATCAAATCGTGCGCAGGCGATGCTTAGTGATTGAGCCATGCACGTTCCTGGGTATCTACTAACACCGGAGCAAACCGATATACGAACTGCTTAACCAATTCCTTGTCCCTGGAATAGTGCGCACAGGCATCTATGACCGTCTCAGGCCGCAGCGGTCGCCGGCTGGGCGATGACCAGGTTGTGCCCTTTCGGCGGGCCGTCCTTTGTCTGTAGCTTTGATAGATAACGGAATTCGCCGCGCTGTTTCTCGTTCAATTCGTCGTAGGCCGACTTGCCGGCATGAAAGGCAAGCCCCACCATGAGGCCGGGCAGGTTCGCGACCAGCGCTCCGCCCAGCACGGCGATGCCACCGGGCAGCACCTCCTTAGCGACTGCGCACACGTATTTCTCTCCTTCGTCCAGAGCTTTTCCGCCAAACAACCGCTTGAAGAAACCGCCAAAGCTGGCAGCTTGCGCCTCCCATTCATCAACGGCATCGCGTAAATAAGCCCCCAGATAGTCCTCGTAGCGCTCACGTGTCAGTGTTTGCGGCATGCCCGCAAGAACTTTCGCCAACCGCCGCTTCAGCGCGGCCAGATCGGCACCCTCGGCATTCATCTCAAATATCTCATCCACCGATAAGTCGCTTAGGTCGAAATGAGAGTGAATGAAGAGACGACAGAGGTCGTTGACCTGGGTGACGGTTGACGTCTCAGCAAATGAAAGCTTTTCGTGCACAATCTGGTCGTAGATTACATCAACATCGCCGCTTACCGCCGCTTCATTGATTTTGACGCGATTGGTCACAATATCCAGCGAATTCAGCCGCGCCATCTGCGCAGCTGTCGCAGTCATAATCGCTTCGCCGATCGTCGGATGCACGCCGACCCACTCGGTGCCGCCCCGGTTCGGGTTATCAGGTTTCCAAAACAACTCTGGGTGATTATTTCGGAAATCACCTAAGAGTCCCAGAAACTTCTGACTTCCTATCTGAAACGCGTTCCTACCATCCTTGTAGTCTCTTTCTGCAACTTCCTGGGTGAAGCGGCTAACGAAGGTGTCGCCCAGGTTTTCGACGTCCTCGACCAAGCGGTTCGCCAGTTTCCATTGCGCGTCGCCGGCGCTGCCATCATCAATCTCCACAGCATTCAGCATTTTCGGGCCTACACGGCTTTGCTGTTTCGCAAACTGCCGCGCCAGTTCTCCATCGTTTACCGTGAAGTCCTGCGGCACCATGCGGTCCAGATAAGGAAACGTCAGCAATGTGGCTTTCAACCAGTTATCGTCGCGGACGTGGATATACGGATAATACAGCGCGCCGCGGTCGAATCCTTTTAAGTCGGTCATCGCGGAATACCTCTGATCTCAATACCGTTAACATAGCACGTTCGGTGCAATTCCGCATCTTGCTTGACAACAGGTGACATGAATATCTGGCACCTGCAGCGAAAGTCGGCAAGGCGGGCTGCGACCGCAGCATTAGGATCAGGGTTGAGTGACCGGTAATGGGATGTACCGGCTGCTTCACCCAGCAGGTTAGGCTTTGCCTATTTCTGCAAATCGGAGAAGTAGTATGGCGAAGAACGACTT
>NZ_JBQGAE010000024.1:0-27380 GCF_056542645.1 Ruegeria sp. AB5 | reverse complement strand
TACCGCTTGTATCGCTTCGGCTTCGTCATTCGACACCTCCCGGCGCGGGCTGCGCCTATTCTAGGTGTCCACCAAATCAGAGAAAAACCACGCAGCCCAAACCTGACACTCCTCTTTCCGCCACATAACCTCTCTCTTGTGGTGGTTGCGTTGGTTTGTGAAGCAACGGCCATATTTGCCTGATCTCCGACATTTGCAGCTACCGGGTTGCCGGTAAGAATGTCCCGGGATGCATGATGATGTCAAAATGCTGCATCCCCTTTTTCAGTTCGAAACTGACCGAATGCCCGGCCTTGCGCAGAAGTTCCGCATAGTCGCGGCTTTGGCGGATGAACTCCGGGGTATCGCGTTCGGCCACGGTCACGTGGTAGCGGGGGCCGGGGCGTGGCAGGTGGCGGATCGGGGATAAGTCGTTCACCTCAACTGGCGTCAGTTGAAGAGGGTCATTCGTCGGCGTCAGGCTGATTGGCTCCAGATCATAAACGCCGCTGATCAGGATCACATCGCGCACCCGCAGACCAGCACGAGCCAGATCGTTTGCGGACCCGGCCATCACCATGCTTACCAGTTGCGCCCCCGCGCTGTGCCCGGACAAGGTAATCCGCGACGGGTCAAACCCAAGGGTTCCGGCCTGAGCAGCCAGCCACAGCAGTGCGTCGCGGCATTCGTCGACCATCTCTCCGATACGCGCGTCGGGGGCGAGGGTGTAGTTCAGGGTTGCAAAGGACTGTTCGGACTCAATCAGCGCCGGGGCCATCATCGCCGAGTCGCGCTGACTGAGGGCTTGCCAATAGCCTCCGTGGATAAAGACATGCAGAGGTGCGCCAGCGCCTTTTGCGGGAAAGAAATCCAGAACCTGTGTCGGGCTGCCACCATAGGCTAGGTTCTCTTTCACCTCCATCTGTGTCCGGTGCTGCGCGCTGAGCGCTGCGTAGCTATCGATATAAGGGGTCAGGTCGCCGCCGATCATCGAACGGGGCGAATATTCCTGATCCAGTTCATCCTGTGTGAAACCCCTGTACAGCATCGTTTTCCGCCCTTGATTGACACATGCCGGGTCGGACCCAGCCAGTACATTCAAGTCTTAGGGCGCATCGCGGCCGGATTCCAGAGGGTCAGGTCCAGTCCAGAACCACCTTTCCGGACCGGCCCGATTTCATCGCAGCAAAACCTTGCGCGAACTCATCGACCTTCATCTCGTGTGTGATCACGCGACTGACATCCAGACCGTTCTGCAACATAGCGATCATCTTGTACCACGTCTCGAACATCTCGCGGCCATAGACGCCTTTGATGGTGATGGCCTTGAACACGATGCGGGACCAGTCCACGGGGGATTTGCCGGGCGGAATACCAAGCAGAGCGATCTTTCCACCCATGACCTGCGCTTCGACCATCTGATCCAGTGCGATCTGCGAGCCTGACATCTCAAGACCCACGTCGAAGCCTTCCTTCATGCCGAGTTCTGTGATGACGTCCTGCAGGTCTTCCTTGGACACATCGACGGTGCGCACAGTCGGCACCACATGTTCCGCCAGTTTCAAACGGTCAGGGTTGATATCGGTGATCACCACATGCCGCGCCCCGGCATGGCGGGCGACGGCGGCGGCCATGATGCCGATGGGGCCTGCGCCGGTGATCAGAACATCCTCACCCAGCAGGTCAAAACTGAGCGCGGTGTGCACAGCGTTGCCCAGAGGGTCCAGAATCGCTCCGATTTCATCGGGGACGTCATCGGGCAGGGGCACCACGTTGAAGGCGGGTAGTTTCAGGTATTGCGCGAATGCCCCCTGTTCGTTGACGCCGATCCCGCGCGTGCCGGGATCCAGATGGAACTTGCCCGCGCGGCTCTGGCGGCTGTCATTGGTAATCAGATGCCCCTCGCCGGAACAACGCTGACCGATTTCCAACCCGGTCACATTGCGCCCGATTTCGACGATCTCACCAGCAAATTCATGGCCGGTGATCATCGGGGTCGGCACCGTGGCGGCAGCCCAGTCATCCCAGTTCCAGATATGGATATCGGTGCCGCAGATGCCGGTCATTTTGACGCGGATCAGAACCTCATCCGGGCCGATCTCGGGCACCGGGGCCTGCACCATCCACAGCCCTTCCTCGGGTTTGGATTTCTCGAGCGCTTTCATCGTATTGGGTCGCATCAGATGATCCCCAGCTCTTTGCCGACCTTGCCAAAAGCGGCCAGCGCACGGTCCAATTCATCCTTTGTCAGAGCCGCATTCATCTGCGTTCTGATCCGCGCCTGCCCGCGCGGGACGACCGGGAAGAAAAAGCCCGAGACATAGACGCCCTCTTCAAACAGCTTTGCAGCCATGTCCTGTGCCAGCTGAGCTTCACCCAGCATCACCGGGATAATCGGGTGTTCGCCCGGTAGCAGGTCAAAGCCCAGTTTCTCCAACCCCGCGCGCCAGTACTTGGCGTTGCCGAAAAGTTGGGCGCGCAGCATGTCGCCCTGTTCGACCAGACGAATAGCCTCGATCCCGGCGGCGACAATCGAAGGCGGCAGCGAGTTTGAGAACAGATAGGGCCGCGCCCGCTGCCGCAGCAGGTCGATCACTGGCTGCGGCCCGGCGATATAGCCGCCGATTGCCCCCCCGAGTGCCTTGCCCAAGGTTCCCGTCAGGATGTCGACATCAACACCGAAATGATCCGGTGTGCCTGCGCCATTCGGTCCCATAAAGCCCGTAGCGTGGCAGTCATCGACCATGACGATGGCGTCATACTTGTCGGCCAGCTCGCGGATTTTCGGCAAGTTGGCCAGATAGCCATCCATCGAGAACACGCCATCGGTCGCGATCATGACATGCCGCGCGCCGTCCTCGCGCGCTTTCTTGAGCCAGGCTTCGAGGTCGTTCATGTCATTGTTCAGATAGCGATAGCGCCTGGCTTTACAAAGCCGCACCCCGTCAATGATCGAGGCATGATTCAGACTGTCCGAGATAATGGCGTCTTCTGGTCCGAGAAGGGGTTCGAATAGCCCGCCGTTCGCGTCGAAACAGGCGGCGAACAGGATCGAGTCATCTTTACCAAGAAATTGCGCCAGCTTCTGTTCCAGCTCGCGGTGAATATCCTGTGTGCCGCAGATGAACCGGACCGAGGCCATGCCGAACCCCTTGGGCTCCATCGCGCCTTTGGCGGCCTCGATCAGCGCCGGGTGATCGGCCAGACCCAGATAGTTGTTGGCACACAGGTTGATGACCTGTTTGTCGCCTACCGTAATCTCGCCGCCCTGAGGCGAGGTGATCATTCGTTCGCGTTTATACAGACCTTCCGCTTCGATCTGCGCGAGGGTGTCCGTGATGTGGGACAGGAATGCATCTGCCATGGCGGGCTCCGTTATGTGAGTCGCATATCTAACATAACGGATGTAATTCCCAAATGGGGGAATTACAACATCTAAGAAAAAAATCCGTAAAGCTGGATTCTTGGGGTCATGCGTTTTTGACGATTAGGAACACGCGCGCAGGCCCATCTGCGATGATCGAGTGCGCCACATCAGCCGCATAGCGTGCTGTATCACCCTGCTTGAGGTCTCGGGTTGCTGCACCGGACGTCACGCGGACAGCTCCTTCCAGCACGGTCAGCTGTTCCCGCGCACCGCGTGCGTGCGGTTGGCTTGTCAGAGTGCCACCTATATCAAAAGCGATATCGTAAACCTCGTGACCTCCGGCCTCTTCCGGCGGTGACAGGATACGGATGCGGCAGTTCTGCCCCATATTGTCGATACTCGGCACTTCGGCCTTGTGCAGCACTTCGATCTGATCCGTTGCGCTGCCGTCTTCCAACAGACCGGCGAAATCCACCTGAAGGGCGCGGGTCAGGTTCCACAAGGTCGAAATGGTAGGGCTGCTTTCACCCCGTTCGATTTGGCTGACCATCGAGCGGGACACGCCGCTGAGATTGGCGACCGCTTCCAAAGACAGGCCCTTGGCCCGTCGCGCCTCTTTCAGGCGCGCGGGCAAGCGCGTCAGGATATCGTCTGTGTTCTCCGTCATGACGGAATTCCTTGCGCGTTGATGCATCGGATGTCAATTCCAACCGTGACGGGACGTCCTATGGGACAGGTGGGCGCAGCGCAGGCATACTGCGCGCAAATTCAGGAGGATTGACCTATGACCGATATCGTAATTCTGGACGGTGCCCGTACCGCGATTGGAACCTTTGGCGGGGCTCTGGCCTCGACCGCGCCGATTGACCTGGCCACCGTTGCGACCGAGGCGGCGTTGGAGCGCTCGGGCGTGGAAGGCGCGCAGATCGGGCACGTGGTGTTTGGTCATGTGATCAATACAGAACCGCGGGATATGTACCTGTCACGCGTTGCGGCAATGCAGGCGGGGATTCCCAACGGAACACCCGCAATGAACGTGAACCGTCTGTGTGGCTCGGGGGCGCAGGCGATTGTCTCGGCGGTGCAGTCGCTGATGCTGGGTGATGCCGAATTTGCGGTCGCTGGCGGTGCCGAAAGCATGTCGCGCAGCCCCTACATCGTGCCTCAGGCGCGGTGGGGTGCGAAAATGGGCGATGTGTCTTCTTTGGACATGATGTTGGGGGCGTTGAATTGCCCGTTTGGAACCGGGCATATGGGCGTGACGGCAGAGAATGTTGCAGACGAGCATCAGATCAGCCGAGAGCAGATGGATGAGTTTGCGCTGACCAGCCAGTCCCGCGCGGCGGCTGCGATTGAAGCTGGACATTTCAAGAGCCAGATCGCTCCGGTGCAGGTCAAGGTAAAACGCGATATGGTCGATTTCAAGGTCGACGAACATCCCAAGGCAACCACCGCCGAGGCGTTGGCCGGGTTGCGGGCTGTGTTCAAGAAGGATGGGCGTGTGACGGCGGGCAATGCCTCGGGCATCAATGATGGCGCGGCGGCGATGGTTCTGGCCACTGCGGATGCAGCAGAGAAAGCCGGACTGAAGCCAAAGGCCCGCATATTGGGATATGCCCATGCCGGGGTTCGGCCCGAGGTGATGGGCATTGGCCCGGTTCCCGCAGTGCAGAACCTGCTGAAAAAGACCGGTCTGTCGGCAGGGGATTTCGATGTGATTGAAAGCAACGAAGCCTTCGCTTCGCAGGCTCTGGCGGTCAATCAGGAGCTTGGCCTGGACGCAGCGAAGGTGAACCCGAACGGCGGCGCGATTGCGCTGGGGCATCCGGTTGGAGCGACAGGTGCGATCATCACATTGAAGACGCTTTATGAATTGGAGCGCACGGGCGGATCGAAGGGCCTGATCACCATGTGCATTGGTGGCGGCCAGGGGATCGCCATTGCCATCGAGCGGCTTTGAACCGGGACCGGGCGGGGGGCTGTCTGCCCCCCATCGCGCCGGGGTGCGATTCCCCCCGAGGATATTTTGGCCAGATGAAGCTTGCGGGTTTAGCTGAGTGCGTTGAACAGCAAGACCAACGCTGCGCCCGCTGCTGCGCCCAAGGTGGCGGGCAGGGCGGTGGACCATAGTGACGATTTATGCGGTTCGTCTTTCTGGGTCTGTGCGATCAGCGCGTTTTCGACCAGGGTAGGCAGGCGCGGGCCAAAGCGGGCCAGAACAAGGGCGGTTTTACCAAAGTCCCGTACGGCTGCGCGGGGACCAATAGATTTCTTGATGTAGTCCTCGACCACGGGGCGGGCGACTTCCCAGATGTTCATATGGGGATCGAGCGAGCGTGCGACACCTTCCACGACAACCATGGTGCGCTGTAGCAGGATCAACTCGGTCCGGGTCTCCATGCCAAAGCGTTCCGTGACCTCGAACAAGTAGTTCAGCAAGCGGCCCATCGAGATGTGGGTGGCGTCCATGCCGAAGATGGGTTCTCCGACCGCACGCAGGGCACGGGCGAATTCATCGACGTCCTGATTGGCGGGGACGTAACCGGCTTCGAAATGGACCTCGGCCACGCGCTTGTAGTCGCGGCGGATGAAGCCAAAGAGGATTTCGGCATAGACCCGGCGGGTATACTCGTCGATATGGCCCATGATTCCGTAGTCATAGGCGATAATATCCCCGTTGGCGGCCACCTTGAGGTTGCCTTGATGCATGTCCGCATGGAAATAGCCGTCGCGCAGAGCGTGCAACAGGAACAAGCGCAATACACGCTCGGCCAGATCGCGGCGGTCATGACCGCCGGCATCCAGCGCCGCGTTGTCGCCCAGCGGAATACCGTCGGCCCAGCTGAGCGTCATCACGCGGCGCGCGGACAAGGACCACACCACTGGGGGTAGCCAGAACCCGGCATCGTCCTTGGTATTGGCTGCATATTCCGAAGCGGCAGCGCTTTCCAGCCGCAGGTCCAGCTCGCCGCGCACGACGCCGTCGAAATGTTCGATCACCTCCATCGGGCGCAGACGGCGGGCGCCGGGGGCGCAAAGCTGTACGATGCGGGCGGCGAAATAGAACGCGTCGACATCCTTTCGGAATGCGCGTTCGATGCCGGGCCGCAGAACCTTTACGGCAACATCCTCGCCCGTGCTGGTCAGCTTGGCCTTGTGGACCTGCGCAATCGATGCTGCGGCAATCGGTTCACTGAAGTCGCTGAAGATATCCGCCACCGGCTGCCCGAGTTCCTTTTCGACCTCGGCCATAGCCTCGGGCTTGGGAAAGGGAGGCAGTTTGTCTTGCAGCACACGCAATTGCGCGGCAAGTTCGTCGCCGACCACATCAGGGCGGGTCGAAAGGACCTGACCGAACTTGATATAGGCCGGGCCCAGTGCCGTCAGGGCGCGGGTGGCGGGTGGCATGTCCGGATCGCCCTTGTAGCCCAACCATTGAAACGGCTTTCCCAGAGCATGCGCCACAAATCGCAGCGACTTGGGGGCTTCAAACGCATCCAGCACCACATTCATGGCACCTGTGCGTTCCAGCGTGGCGCCTGTTCGGATCAGGCGGATGATGTTGTGAGGACCGCGCATCAGATCTTCCAGCCAGAATGCAGTGCGGCGATGCCCATGCTCAGGTTGCGGTACTTTGCATTTTCGAATCCGGCGGCGCGGATCATGCCCAGGAATGTTTCCTGATCCGGGAATTTGCGGATTGATTCTACCAGATACTGATAGCTGTCATAGTCGTTGGCAATCAGTTTCCCCATGCGGGGGATGACGTTGAAACTGTAAAGGTCATAAAGCTTCTGTAGCCCGTCATTGGGCAGTTGGCTGAATTCAAGCACCATCAGACGGCCCCCGGGTTTCAGAACCCGGTACGCTTCGTTCAGCGCCTCTTGGGGACGTGTGACGTTCCGGATGCCGAAGGAAATCGTGTAGACGTCGAAGGTGTTATTCTCGAAGGGCAGGCTCATCGCGTCGCCCACCACCCAGTTCAGGCTGTCCGACATCTGATCAGCTTCGGCGCGCTGTCGGCCTTCGATCAGCATCGGTTCGGTCAGGTCCAGAACCGTGGCGTGCCCGTGACCTGCACGTTTCAGGAACCGAAACGAGATATCCCCCGTGCCGCCTGCAACATCCAGCAGTTGCTGGCCGGGCCGCGGGGCCAGCCAGTCCATCATCGCGTCTTTCCAGATCCGGTGGATGCCCATCGACATGACATCGTTCATCACGTCATATTTCGAGGCGACCGAGTTGAATACACCCTGAACGCGCCCGGCCTTGTCGGCCTCGCGCACGGTTTCGAACCCGAAATGAGTGGTCTTGTCGCTATTGTCGGACATTTGCCTTGCCGTTTGTCGAATTTCGCCTCTGTTATAGGGCCATAAGAACCGGGCACAATGCGGCCCTTTGCTTTAGGAGCGGTGAAATGCCCGAATTGCCCGAGGTCGAGACAGTACGACGCGGTCTGAGCCCTGCGATGGAGGGCGTGGTGATCACGCGGGCGGACGTGAATCGGCCCGACCTGCGCTGGCCCTTTCCGGATGGTATGGCCGACCGGTTGACGGGCCAGCGGATAGAGCGTTTGCGTCGGCGGTCGAAATACATCCTTGCTGACCTTTGCAGTGGCGAGACGTTGCTGATTCACCTGGGGATGTCCGGGCGAATGACGGTATCGGGAGATCCACTGGGGCAGTTTGCGCATGAGCACCCGATGCCCGAGAAACACGACCATGTGGTCTTTCACATGGCCAACGGGGCACGCATCACCTTCAATGATCCGCGACGCTTCGGTGCGATGGACCTGTTGCCGACTGCCAATGCTGAGGATCACAAGCTGCTTTCGGTTCTGGGGCCAGAACCCTTGGGCAATGATTTCCACGATCAGCACCTTGTGGATGCGTTCAGGGGCAAGAACACCCCCGTCAAATCCGCACTGCTGGATCAGGGAATCGTTGCCGGATTGGGCAATATCTACGTTTGCGAGGCGCTTTATCGGGCCGGAGTGTCGCCACGTCGCAAAGCGGGGCAGATTTCCTCGGCGCGTGTTGCCGCATTGGTGCCGATCATCCGGCAGGTGTTGCAGGAGGCCATTCAGGCGGGCGGTTCATCTCTGCGCGATTTCCGCCAAGCTGATGGAGAGCTTGGATATTTTCAGCACAGCTTTGATGTCTACGGGCGTGAGGGTGAACCCTGCAGAACCGAAGGGTGCGAGGGTGAAATCAAGAGAATCGTTCAGTCCGGTCGCTCATCCTTCTATTGTGCGCAATGCCAAAGATAACTTGATCCAGCGAAATCGCGTGATAAGGAATTGTACCTGAACGGAACAACCGGAAGCTTTCACCTCATGGCTTTTGAGACGA
The DNA here is from genome assembly GCF_056542645.1 of Ruegeria sp. AB5. Classification (NCBI taxonomy): domain Bacteria; kingdom Pseudomonadati; phylum Pseudomonadota; class Alphaproteobacteria; order Rhodobacterales; family Roseobacteraceae; genus Ruegeria; species Ruegeria sp. AB5. The sequence goes on along the minus strand of NZ_JBQGAE010000024.1, from coordinate 18,683 downwards.
TCATCGTCGAAATCGAAGACCACGTCGCCCTCATCAAACTCGACAGACCGGATGCGCTGAACGCGCTGAACACGCAACTGACGCTGGAACTGTGTTCCGCGCTGGAAGATGCGGATCAGAATGACAAGGTGCGCTGCATCGTCATCACCGGCTCGGACAAGGCCTTTGCCGCTGGAGCGGATATCAAAGAGATGTCCGAAATGAGTTTTGTCGAGGTTTACAGCTCGAACCTGTTTGGGGCTTTCAACGACCGCATCACCGCGATTCGCAAACCGATTATTGCTGCCGTGGGCGGTTACGCCTTGGGCGGCGGTTGTGAGCTGGCAATGCTGTGCGATTTCATCATCGCTGCGGATACGGCCAAGTTCGGGCAGCCCGAGATCAATCTCGGCGTCATTGCGGGTTTGGGCGGTACGCAGCGCCTGACTCGGTTTGTGGGAAAGTCCAAAGCGATGGACATGAACCTGACTGGTCGTTTCATGGACGCCGAAGAGGCAGAGCGTGCCGGTCTTGTCAGCCGTATCGTTCCCGCCAAGAAGCTGGTAGAAGAAGCGGTTAGCGCAGCTCAGAAAATTGCCGAGAAATCTTTGCTTTCGGCGATGGCCGCAAAAGAAGCGGTAAATCGCAGTTACGAATTGCCCTTGAGTGAGGGGATGCTGTTCGAACGCCGGGTCTTTCATTCGATGTTTGCGACCGAAGACCAGAAAGAGGGCATGGCCGCGTTTCAGGAAAAACGCGCAGCGCAGTTCCGGGACAAGTAGACTGAGGCGGGTGTTTCCCGCCTTTTTCATCGGCGCGCGCTGGTTCAAAAGAATCCGCTTGGCAAAGCTTGCAAACTTGGATAACTAGCGCCGCTATACATGCGCGTGCGGCCCGCTTGGCCCGACTCACACTCGTGATCCTGATTCGGTGCGGATAGTTCCGTGGCGCGCAACCCAAGATAACCGTACCGAACAAAGGTCAAGACACATGGCTAACTCGCCCCAGGCAAAGAAGCGCGCGCGTCAGAACGAAAAGCGTTTCGCAATCAACAAAGCGCGTCGTTCGCGCATCCGCACCTATCTGCGCAAAGTCGAAGAAGCGATCGCCTCTGGCGACAAGGACGCGGCAACCGCTGCATTGCGCGCAGCCCAGCCTGAACTGATGCGCGGCGTCACCAAGGGCGTCTTCCACAAGAACACTGCATCCCGCAAAATGTCGCGCCTGTCGGCCCGCGTCAAAGCGCTGGGCTAAACTTGAAGATGACCTAGCGTTACGTCAGAAACGCTGATCCAATTCCCAAAGGCGCTGCGGTCTGCGGCGCCTTTTTGCATCTGTTGCCGGAATACCGCGCCTTCACGAAACCGAGAGATTCTTTCGGTCAGAACCCCGAGTCAATATCAGAGTTTCGTTGCCGCGCCCCATTCCATCTTGCTACCACTGATACAGCGATTCACTCGCTTGGGGGGACAGGCTGTTTCCACGATCGGACTGACGGGCATCAGAATGATCGGAGAACAATCGTCGGCAACTGACTTCGGTCAGGCTGCTGGTCTGCTACAGGTCTCGGCGGTAACCGATGATCTTAGCCCTGTCAGAAATATGATTGCGATGCGCAACCCGATTTTCGGGGCGGCTTTTCGATGGGTCGTGACGAAGGTCAGTCAGCGCAGGCTTTCTGGGATGAAGCCGCCGGGCTGCAAGGTCAGGTGACGCAGTTCCTTTGTGCGTGTGAATGCATAATACCGGGTGACCGGATCATATTAATAAGGCCGACAGGCCAATAAAGAATGGGATGCGTGAGGCGCTGAATGACACAAGAGAAATGGGGACAATTGCGTAACAAGTTGCTGAAGGCCGTTGGTCGGAACAACTTTACGACATGGATCGAACCACTTGAATTCCAGAAGTTGCAAGATGGGGTGGCCGTGTTTTCGGTTCCCACCAATTTTATGGGCAACTACGTCAGTCAAAACTTTGCAGACCTCATTTTATACGAGTTGAATACAGCCGGAGAACCGGTTCAGCGTCTAGACTTCCGTGTGCCGGCCAATTCGCCGCAGCAGCCAAGGTCAAACAAAGCTGCGGCCCCTGAGCTTGTTGCCGAAGATCCTGCACCAAGCCGTTCCGACAGCCCGCAGGCTCCGTTGGATTCTCTGCAAGCTGCGCCACTGGACAAGCGCTTTACCTTTGACAGCTTTGTCGTCGGCAAGCCCAACGAACTGGCCCATGCCGCTGCGCGCCGTGTGTCCGAAGGTGGCCCTGTGACTTTTAACCCACTGGTTCTGTATGGCGGCGTCGGTCTGGGTAAAACCCACCTGATGCACGCCATCGCTTGGGAGTTGAAAACCAAGCATGCCGAGTTGAATGTGCTTTACCTGTCAGCGGAACAATTCATGTATCGCTTTGTGCAGGCCCTGCGCGAACGTCGGATGATGGATTTCAAGCACCTGTTCCGCTCGGTCGATGTTCTGATGGTGGATGACGTGCAGTTCATTGCTGGCAAAGACTCGACCCAGGAAGAATTCTTCCACACCTTCAACGCGTTGGTGGATCAGAACAAACAGATCATTATTTCAGCCGATCGTGCGCCGGGCGAAATCAAGGATTTGGAAGACCGCGTGAAGTCACGCCTGCAATGCGGTCTTGTCGTTGACCTGCACCCGACCGACTATGAACTGCGTCTGGGCATTCTGCAGAACAAGGTTCAGCAGTACAGCGGCACCTATCCCGACCTGACCATCGCCGATGGCGTGCTCGAGTTTCTGGCCCATCGCATTTCGACCAACGTGCGCGTGCTGGAAGGCGCTCTGACCCGTCTGTTCGCCTTTGCCTCGCTGGTTGGCCGCGAGATCGATATGGAGCTGACGCAGGATTGTCTGGCCGATGTCTTGCGCGCGTCCGAGCGCAAGATCACGGTTGAAGAGATTCAGCGGAAAGTTTCGGACTACTACAACATCCGACTGTCCGACATCATCGGGCCCAAGCGCCTGCGATCCTATGCGCGCCCACGCCAGGTGGCGATGTATCTGTGCAAGCAGCTGACCAGTCGCTCGTTGCCCGAGATTGGGCGTCGCTTTGGCGGGCGTGACCACACCACGGTCATGCACGGAGTCAAACGGATTGAAGAGTTGAAAGTGACGGACGGGCAGATCGCGGAAGACGTGGAAATGCTACGCCGGGCTTTGGAAGCCTAGAGGGCAGGCCATGGCCCCTTGAAAACGCTCCGGTCTTTGTGCCGGGGCGTTTTCTTGTGCGCAAATGTCCACGGTCACCGATGAACTGTGTCCGTGGCACCACGCGCCCCTTGACCGAATGGGTTTTCCGACCCAGAAATCCGTAAAAAATCCTTGTGCCTCAGGGCTGAACCGCTAACGTGCCAGTCCCACCCATTTCGGCACCTAAGTCAGAGGAATTGAGGGTATGAAGATCAGCATCGAACGCGGCACTCTTCTCAAGGCCGTTTCGCAAGCCCAATCCGTTGTCGAACGCCGCAACACAATTCCGATCCTGGCCAATGTGCTGATCGAAGCCGAGGGCGACCAGGTCCTGTTCCGAGCCACCGATCTTGATATCGAGGTGGTCGACAAAGCGCCTGCACAAGTCGAAAAGGCCGGATCGACAACCGTTGCAGCCACCACATTGCACGAGATTGTGCGAAAACTGCCTGACGGCGCGTTGGTGACCTTGACCGCTGACAGTGCAGCGGGACGGTTGACGGTTGAGGCCGGGCGATCGAACTTTTCTCTGGCGACATTGCCGAAAGAGGATTTCCCCGTGATGGCGTCCTCGGAATATGCGTCGAATTTCACAGCTTCGGCGGCACTGCTGCGGCGGTTGTTCGACAAATCCAAATTTGCCATATCGACGGAAGAGACGCGATACTATCTGAACGGTGTCTATATGCATGTCACCGACGGATCCGATGGCGGCAAGGTTTTGCGATGCGTGGCAACCGATGGGCACCGCCTTGCGCGGATCGACGCAGATTGTCCGGACGGAGCCACTGATATGCCGGGTGTCATAGTTCCGCGCAAAACCGTGGGTGAGCTGCGCAAACTGCTGGACGATGACGATATGGATATCGCTGTGTCGGTCAGTGAAACCAAAGTGCGCTTTGCGACGCCGGATATCACGCTGACTTCCAAAGTGATCGACGGAACCTTTCCGGATTACACGCGCGTCATTCCACAGGGGAACACCCGCAAGCTGGAAGTGGATGCCGCCGAGTTCGCGCAGGCTGTGGATCGCGTGGCAACCGTTTCGTCCGAGCGGTCTCGGGCGGTGAAACTACAACTGGACGGCGACAAACTGGTGCTGTCGGTGAATGCGCCGGACAGTGGTGCTGCCGAGGAAGAACTGGCCGTGGCCTATGGCGACGAGCGGCTGGAAATTGGTTTTAATGCCAAATACCTGCTTGAGATCGCATCTCAGGTTGATCGCGAAAATGCGGTTTTCCTGTTCAATTCGGCGGGCGACCCGACCCTGATGCGCGAAGGCAATGATCAGAGTGCGGTATACGTTGTTATGCCGATGCGTGTCTGATTGCCTCATCCGGGTGATCTCGAACGATAGGGAGGGGTCATGGGATTGGCCCTGACCGAGCTTACGGTCTCGCATTTTCGGTCACACAAGCTGGCGCGGTTGTCTCTGGACGGGCGGCCCGTTGCAATCCACGGGCCGAACGGGGCCGGCAAGACCAATATTCTGGAAGCGGTGTCTATGTTTTCGCCTGGGCGCGGGATGCGTCGCGCAAGCGCAGCCGAGATGACGCGGCGGCCGGAAGGTCTGGGTTGGAAACTGTCCGGCTTGTTACAGGCGCAGGGGCAGAACTACGAAATCGAGACGTGGTCCGAAGGCGGCGCGGCGCGGCAAGTTCGGATTGACGACAAAGCAGCGAACCAGATTGATCTGGGCAAGTTGGCCCGCGTGGTTTGGTTGATCCCTTCGATGGACAGGTTGTGGATCGAGGGCGCCGAGGGTCGGCGCCGGTTTCTGGACAGAATCGCGCTCAGCTTTGATCCGGCCCATGCCGAGGCGTCTCTGACTTATGAGAAAGCGATGCGGGAACGCAACCGGTTGCTAAAAGAGCAGGTGCGCGATGCCCATTGGTATGCTGCACTGGAAGGGCAGATGGCCGAGACCGGCCATCGCATTCATTCAACGCGGTTGACAGCGCTGGAACACCTGAGAACGGCGCAGGAGCGGGCCGAGACGGCGTTCCCTTCGGCGGAACTGGACCTGGTGCAGACCGAAGGGGCAATGCCGGAGACGCCAGAGGATTTGCGCGAGGCGCTGAATGAAAGCCGGTTTCGGGACTTGGCGGCAGGGCGCACTTTGGTTGGGCCGCATCGGTCAGACTTGTATGGTGTGTTTGCGGCCAAAGGTGTGCCGGCGAAGGATTGCTCGACCGGCGAACAGAAGGCGCTATTGGTGTCCCTGATCCTGTCGAATGCGCGGGCGCTGGCCGGGATGGTGGGGGCACCGCCTATTGTTCTTCTTGATGAGGTGGCCGCACATCTGGATGCCGGGCGACGGGCGGCGCTGTATTCCGAGATCTGCGCGTTGGGGGCTCAGGCTTGGATGACAGGAACCGGACCCGAGCTGTTCGACGAACTTGGTGACCGAGCCCAGACGCTGGTTGTCACCGAAGGCGATGAGGGCTCGGTCGTGACGGCTTAGGCCGGTTCGCTGACTCTACGCTCCCACAGGAAGCCACGCATGACTTCGTCGACCGGCGTTTGTGCAACGTGGTTGACGTAGTTCGACATGGTTTTCTGAGCCAGACCCAGAACAACGTCCAGGACTGCGCGGTGAGAGTATCCGGCATCAAAGAAAGCCTGCATCTGGTCTTCAGTGACATTTCCGCGCTGACGCAGCATTTGCAGGGTGAAGGTACGCAGCGCTTCCAGCTTGGCCGACGGTAGTGGCGTTTCGGTACGCAGCGCCTCGGTGATCTCGTCCGAGACCTTCATCATCTTGGCGATGCCGGTATGGGCAGGCACACAATAGTGACATTCGTTCTCGACGTTGATCGTCTGCCAGACGACAGTTTTTTCGTCATTGTCAAAATCGGTCTGTATGAACAGGTTATGCAGAACTTGGTAGCCTTCCAGATGCTGCGGGCTTTCTGCCATGATCTTGTGCAAGCCGGGCAGGCGACCAAAAGCAGCCTGCGATTTTTCCAGCAACGGCTTGGACCCTTCGGGCGCTGTAGTCAGGTCGTGAGAGGGAAAGTCAGCCATGTCGATTCTCCTGTTTTCTGGCGCGATGGGACAGAAATAGGGTTTCTTGAGTGATCACTCAAGTATATATTTGAGTGATCGTTCAAGAATTGGTGAAGAAGATGCCCCGCAAACCCTCCTATGACCGAGATGCTCTGATCGCGCAGGCCCGCGATGTCTTTTGGCGCCACGGCTGGGCGGGAACGTCGCTGAAGGATCTGGAGCGCGAACTGAAGCTGAAGCCTGGTAGTTTCTATGCGGCGTTTGGATCGAAAGATGCGCTCTATGCATTGGCGTTGGAACGCTATGCGCAGGATGGAGTGTCACGGGTAATAACCTTGGCCCGGGACCTGGGCCCCTTGGGCGCGCTCAAAGCGCAACCACGTCTGGTGGTTGACGCGGTCGAGCTGCCGACCAAAGCCTGCATGCTGGCCAAAACCTATGCCGAATTGCAGGCAAAAGGCCATGATCTTGCCGACAAGGCAGGTGCCCATATGGCCGAGATGAAAGACTGCTTTGCGACCCTGTTCCGGCAGGCGCAGGCTGAGGGCGAGATCAGACCCGAACATGACCCGGATCGTCTGGCGATGCGGTACCAATCCGACCTTTTGGGACTGCGCTTGTCGGCCGAGCGAGACGATGTCGACGCCCGTTCGATTGCCGCGGATATCGCGGCGGATTTGGATCGTCTGTAGCCGGCGGGTTTTCTGCGAACACAGCCACAAAATGTTGGGGGATCGCGTGACATTCCCCACCAGAAATCGTATAAACTTCGAAAATAATATAGGTACTGACTGAATGTCCGAAGACGCACAGGCTCCTCAAGAATACGGCGCAGATTCTATCAAAGTTCTCAAAGGGTTGGAGGCTGTCCGCAAGCGCCCCGGCATGTATATCGGTGACACGGATGATGGTTCGGGTCTGCACCATATGGTGTATGAGGTTGTCGACAACGGAATTGACGAAGCGCTGGCCGGTCATGCCGACCATGTGACAGTGAAAATCCATGCCGATTCCAGCGTCTCGGTCAGCGATAACGGGCGCGGAATTCCGGTAGATATCCATCCCGAAGAAGGCGTCTCGGCCGCCGAGGTCATCATGACCCAACTGCACGCGGGCGGTAAGTTCGACAGCAATTCCTACAAGGTGTCCGGCGGTCTGCACGGCGTCGGCGTATCTGTTGTGAACGCGCTGTCCAACTGGCTGGAACTGCGCGTCTGGCGCAATGGCAAGGAACATGTCGCCCGGTTCGAAGGTGGCGAGACCACCGAACATCTGAAAGTGGTCAGCGAATGCGGTGACCGCACCGGGACCGAGGTGCGGTTCCTGGCCTCGACCGATACGTTTTCGAACCTCGAATACTCGTTCGAGACGCTGGAAAAGCGCCTTCGCGAGCTGGCTTTCTTGAACTCGGGTGTGCGGATCATCCTGATTGACGAGCGCCCCGCGGAACGGCTGGAAACCGAGTTGTTCTATGAGGGTGGCGTCAAGGAATTCGTCAAATACCTGGACCGGTCGAAAACTCCGGCCATGCCCGAACCGATCTATATCAAAGGCGAGCGCGATGATATCGGCGTCGAGATCGCGATGTGGTGGAATGACAGCTACCATGAATCGGTGCTGCCCTTTACCAACAACATCCCTCAGCGCGACGGCGGCACGCATGTGGCCGGGTTCCGGGGCGCTTTGACCCGCACGATCAACAACTACGCCCAATCCAGCGGTATCGCGAAAAAGGAAAAGGTCAGCTTTACCGGCGATGACGCGCGCGAAGGTCTGACCTGTGTGTTGTCGGTCAAAGTGCCGGATCCGAAATTCTCATCCCAGACCAAAGACAAGCTGGTCAGTTCCGAGGTTCGCCCGGCGGTCGAAGGGATGGTGAATGAAAAGCTGGCCGAATGGTTTGAAGAAAACCCCAATGAGGCCAAAATCATTGTCGGTAAGATCATCGAAGCCGCGTTGGCCCGTGAAGCCGCCCGCAAGGCCCGCGAACTGACCCGACGCAAAACGGCAATGGATGTGAATTATCTGGCGGGCAAGCTGAAGGATTGTTCCGAGAAGGACCCGTCAAAGACCGAAGTCTTTCTGGTCGAGGGGGACTCGGCCGGTGGCTCGGCCCAGACCGGTCGCGATCGCCTGACACAGGCGGTTCTGCCCCTGCGCGGTAAAATCCTGAACGTGGAACGGGCGCGTTTTGACCGAATGCTGTCAAGCCAGGAGATCGGTAACCTCGTGATGGCGCTGGGCACCGGTATTGGTCGCGATGAGTTCAACATCGAAAAGCTGCGCTACCACAAGATCGTCATCATGACCGATGCGGACGTGGATGGTGCGCATATCCGAACCTTGCTTTTGACCTTCTTCTACCGTCAGATGCCCGAGTTGATCGAGGGCGGGTACCTCTATATCGCACAGCCGCCACTCTATAAGGTTTCTCGGGGTAAATCAGAGGTTTATCTGAAGGACCAGGCGGCGCTGGATGATTACTTGATCAATCAGGGTGTCGAAGGTGCGATGCTGAAACTGGGCTCGGGCGAGGAAATCACCGGGCAGGATCTGACCCGTGTGGTCGACGAAGCGCGTCAGTTGAAACGCGTGCTGGATGCCTTCCCGACGCATTATCCGCGCCACATTCTGGAACAGGCCGCCGTCGCGGGCGCCTTTGTGCCGGGCGCGGTAGATGCCGATCTGCAGGGCGTGGCCGACAAGGTTGCGGCACGTCTAGACCTGATTGCGCTGGAATACGAACGCGGATGGCAGGGCCGGATCACGCAAGATCACGGCATTCGCCTAGCCCGCATCCTGCGCGGGGTCGAAGAGGTGCGCACGCTGGACGGACCGATGCTGCGATCAGGCGAGGCCCGCAAGACCGGAAGCTTCACCCAGAGCCTGCAAGAGGTGTACAACACGCCCGCCACCCTGATCCGGCGCGATCGTTCACAAGCCATTCACGGCCCGCTGGACCTTCTGCGCGCCATTCTGGAAGAGGGCGAAAAGGGCCTGTCCCTGCAGCGCTACAAGGGTCTGGGTGAAATGAACCCCGATCAGCTTTGGGAAACAACGCTGGACCCGGACGCTCGGACGCTCTTGCAAGTGCGCGTGGATGACATGGTTGAGGCGGACGATCTCTTTACAAAGCTGATGGGCGATGTCGTCGAGCCGCGCCGCGAGTTTATCCAACAGAACGCACTAAGCGTTGAGAATTTGGACTTTTAGGCTTTTGTAGGGATGCGTACAAACCTACACGTACCCCAACTGCATTTCCCCCGGGATAATGCAGGGCACACCAACGTCTGGGGGCGCTCCTGACAAGCTTGTTGCCATATAGCGGGATAGATCGATGCTAGGCGCGACGACATCCATCGACGACGTCGCCCAACAGGTTTTAATCTTTTGCAGGAGTCCATCGGTCATAGAGCAAACGGTGGTTATTGATGGGGCATTCACCTCAACTGATGTCAGCTTCGGGTCCAGAGAGCAGCCAAACCTGCACGATACCAAAGTCATAAAAACTCTCAAAATTCGGCTCTGCACTCAAACTCGATCACTCGGCCGCTTCATTTGGGACGCCAGACGCCGCTTGATCTTCAGCTTCCAGGAGAAGCCAGTCGCGGAAAGCGTCGATGAGTAGATCACCTCGCCTCGCCGATTGGGTCGCAATTGCATAAATGGTGAATGGAAGCGTCGATATGTCAAACAATCTAACCAACAGACCTTCCGCAACTGTCGCGCTTACGACGGCTTCGTAGGCCAGCGAAACCCCAAGTCCAGCCTCGGCGGCAGTAGAGGCATACTCGCAGTTTGGGTAAACAGGATCACTGTCTGAAAGCTCAGCCAACACACCCGCCGCACGGAACCATTCGGCCCACTGGTCGTCAACTTCATCACGGAACAGCGTAAGGCGCAGCAGATCGTGCGGGCAGGAGATGTTTTCCCGTTCCAGCAGCGTAGGCGACACGACTGGATAGCGAGCCGAACGCAGAAATGGTGTGACATCGACACCCTCTTCCGGATCATCGCGCCATTTGATCACAACATCGGCGTCGTTAGTCGAAAAGTCAGTAGAGGGAGCGCCCTCAGCTATGCGTAGCCGGATTGCCTGAGCGTGTTCAAATCTTACCATGCGTGGCAAAAGCCAACGGGCAGCAAATCCAGGAGTCGACAAGACCCGCAAGGTTTGTTTGTTTTCTTCCCCCGTGGCTGCTCGCGTGCTGTCGTCGAGGTGATCCAGCAATTGTGTAAGCCGCCCGGAATAGTCTCGCCCTGTGCCAGTTAAACTGATCCTGTTTCCCTCTCGGTGAAAAAGAGCTGTCGCAAGATAGTCTTCAAGAGCTCGGATCTGATGCGATATTGCAGAAGGGGATAAACAGAGTTCAACTGCGGCATCTTTGAAACTTAGATGCCGAGCTGCGGCCTCAAATGCTTTCACGGCCGAGAAGGGAGGCAGCTGCCGTTTCTTCACGCGTGAATTTTCCTCATCCAGCGATGAAAAACTGTCTTTTGCCGTCTAGTGTACCAGCCAGCTAGGCTTGTCGCAAATCCTCGCCGCCCGAACGGAGGAGCCAATGTTCTCCTTTAGACGCGCCACGCTAGTTGTGGTCGCCCAGCTTTTTGTAGCTGTTTCCAACCAGGCAATGGCCGAAACACTGGAACCTCCGGCCGCTCTCATTGAAGAACTTCAAAATTGGATCGATACTGCTTCAGACCTCCCAAGAGCACGAAAACCGGCCAAAATAGTGTTTGTCGAGCCGTATGAAGTGGTGGAACCCAGCAAAATGGCTGTAAGCATTGGGAATGTACCGCGCGGTCTTTACAATCCGACTAAGGGCGAAATCACACTGGTTCTTCCCTGGAACGCAAGAAACCCACAAGATATATCGGTCCTTCTACACGAACTCATACACCACCGCCAGAACGGCATGTACTATTATTGCCAGGCAGCTAAAGAGCAAGACGCCTATTACTTACAAAGAAATTGGTTGGAGGAGCGCGATCTTTCTCTCGACGTTAACTGGGTCGCTGTGATCCTCGCGTCTAGTTGCACGCCGCGCGACATTCATCCCTAGCAAGTTTTTCGGGTTAGAGTTAGCCCCTTGTGTCCGCATCATGCCGCAATCCGGTACTGATTTGCGGTGCAGAAAACTGCCTGCATGAGCCCAGTCAGGACATTGTTCAAGACTGATGATATGATCTGTTGAGAGGCATTTATACAGGCAGGTATTTCTCTGAGGGAGGAAATTGCATGATAATGCGAATTTTTCAGGTGCTGGTTAGGGAAGGGAAAGAAGACGTATTTGCGGAATTCTTCCATAATACCGCAATTCCATTGATGAAGGGAACTGACGGGATTGTTCAGGTTCTGCCTGGTGCGCCACACCGCGATAGCCCAAGAGAATTCAGTTTTGTGATGGTTTGGAGGGACTTGGCGTCACTCAAGGCATTCGTTGGCGACGACTACAATTCTCCACATATCGACCCTGCCGAAGCCGAATTGGTCGAGAGCAGACTGGTCAAACACTACGAATTGGTGGAGTGATCCATGGGGTCAGAGGAAGCACAGAAATACACCGGCTCCTGCGGATGCGGCCAACTGACTTTTTAACTGCCATCATCACCGATGTTTGTGCATTGTTGCCATTGCAGGGAATGCCAGAAGCAAACCGGTTCGGCATACGTTCTAAATGCCATCATCGAAACGGAGCGCGTGACGTGGAGTGGTGAAGCTACCAATCACACGCTGGCTACACCAAGTGGCAAGGGCCAAAAAATCACAAGATGCGCGCTATGTGGTACGGCTGTATTCAGCGAGTATTTGGTGAGGCTGTGCAAACTCAAGTAAATTCGTGTTGGCATGCTAGTTAACCCCGATCTTTGTTCGCCGGATGCGCAGATATTCACATCAAGCAAACAGTCTTGGGTTCCACTTAACTAAAAAACCTAAGCTTTGAGAATTTTTATGAGTTTAATAAGGTCTGACCCAAAGGCGCGTATGAAAGGCCGAATGCGGTGTTCCAGAATGACTGTACGTCTGAACGGCTGAAACGCGGCTGCGACAGCCTTTTCGAGCTCGATTTGAGCGAATTCACTATAGTGTGCGAACGTCGTCCTAAGCCACACGAAACATTGTTCTATGTGAGATTTGCAGACCCCAATCAAGAAATTGAAGAGCTCTTTTGCAAATATCTGAGCGAATGGAATGGACGAGACCTTCAAGGCGTCGCGGATTGATGCTCGGAACCTGCTTTCTATGCGTTGCCTGGGATTGACGTCGCTATTTCTGACCTTGTTACTTGTGTAGCTCTTCTTGAAAAGGTCTTTGCAGGGCTGGAAGCAGATGGATTCAGTCATACTGAGGTCGGTGAAATCTCGGCTCAATCCTGTTCTGAACACATGACCATTGCGGACGTTAAATCGATCCCAATACGGCAATCAATCGAAATCCAAGGCTTAATTAAGAAGCGGGCTGAACTGGCGGGGTAACTCAAGTCCGCTGGTGCCATCACAGCCACAAAGAAATAACACGCCCTTTCGCAGATTTTGTGAAAGGGCGTGTTTGTTTGGGCTGCGCCTTGTGGCATCTAGAGAAAATCTATGGCATCGGGCATAGCAGGTGTCTCCAATTCCAAGATATTCGCTGCAATCTCGGCCGGCCCGTCAACAATCCCGCCGACGATGGGAAGGCTCGAACCTGCTTCGACCAGGTTCAGCAACCAATCGTCGAACGCGTCGGCGAAGGCGATGTCGGTTGCACTTTTATCCATGGTACTTCCGAGATATGCGTCGAATTCAACCTGACCCAATGCCGGGTCGCTGGTCTTGAAATCGAAGCTGTCGACGGCGTCGATGCCCATCTGACCGGTACGATCAGCCCAAGTGGCGGTGAAAAGCCCATCTTCGAAGGCCTGACCAATATCAATCTCTTGCACGCCGTCCTGATCGACGATGCGCAGGGTTTCGACGCGGGTGTCGTCCATGTGCATGTTCTTGATGCGCACTTCGCCGCCGTTGCCTTCGATCACCAGGTCCTTGCCGCCTTCGACGAAGAACCGCAGGTCGCTGCCGTCCAGCGCTCCGGCTTCACGCAGTTCCAGCACATCATTCTCGCCGCCACCGCCGCCGGAAATGGCGTCGAGCTTGTCGCTGGCGAATTGAAGAAAATCGCCCAGCTCGCGCGCCGCATCCAGACCGGCCTCGTCTACATCCATCGCGCCGGTCGATCCGAATGTGTAAAGGTAGGTGTCATTGCCCTGGCCACCAACAACATCGCCACCCGCCTCTGAGACCGAAAGGAAATCGTTGCCCGCACCGCCAAAGAACTGCGTGTTGTCATAGTCCAGAAGCGAGCTGACGGTTGTGTGGATGTCGGCGACCGCGTCCTTTACATCATGGACCAGATCACCAACTGTATCGGTCAGCTTGTTCAGCGGGTTCAGAGCGTCGAGCGTTGCTTTCAAATCCTCGACTTTATCGGTCACGCCACCCAGGACGTTACCGAATGGGGTGTCGAACGGGTTTTCGACTGTGTCGTCTCCGGTGCCGGAATCTGGCTTCAGCATGTTCCAGACGAGGTCCGTGAAGGTGCCAGTGTCCATAATCCAGTCAGCACCGTCCTGGCCAAAGTTGAAGTTGGCCTTGTCGCCGGTCATCAACATCAGATCGTTGCCGGTGCCGCCAAGGGAGAAGTTGTAAGAACCGCCGCCGAGGAAGATATCATCATCCGCGCCGCCTATCTGGAAGCCCAGGTCGCCACCGGTCGAGAAGACGTCTTCGCCTTCTCCACCAAATTGCAAGTTAAGCGACGGGGCATTGTCCAGCAGCTTTTCTTTCAGGGATTGCTTCTTGGTTTCGACCTCCGTGTCCGAGGTGCCCTTGAATGAGGTTGTTCCTTCATCCGATGCGGCCTTTTCGTCGTCTTTCCTCTCTTCTTCGATCTTTTCCTTGATGTGATCGGCAATCGCCTTGAAAGGATCGGCTTCCCCATCACCACCGCGGCTGACCATGAAGTCGCTGCCGCTGCCGCCCATCTGCAGCTGAATCCCGGCATCCTTGCCACGTTCCATCGCAAACATGACGTCTGTGTCGTCGCCGCCCTCCTGCACGTTGACGCGCCCGATGCCGACCATCAGGTCCGTACCGGCGCCGCCAAACTGAGCCGTGGCCGTGCCGCCGCCAACCATCAGGTCAGCGCCCTCGCCACCCACCTGCACGTTGCCTTTGCCGGCACCAATGGTGATGTCGGTTTCGGAACCGCCGATCTGGATATTCGCTTCGCCGCCTGCCAACATGACGTTTAAGCCATCGGTGCCGGTCGAGTTGGCGTAGTCGGCCAGCTTGTCCGCCGCCTTATCCAGATCGAAATCGCCTAGGCTCACGTCCTTAGGTAGGGTGGACCAGATCTCGCCGCCGAATTGCAGATTGCCTTTGCCAGCGCCGATCAGCCAGTCGCTGCCGGTGCCGCCGATTTGGATATTGGCCGCGCCGCCGCCGATCAGAATGTCGGCGTCGTTACCGCCATACTGGATATTGGCGCCACCTGCGCCCACGGCAAGATCATCTCCATCACCGCCGAACTGGACATTGGTGTTGCCAATGGCGAATAGCTTGTCTTCGCCTGACCCGCCCAGTTGGACATTGGTGTTGCCCGCGGCGAGCAGCATGTCGTTGCCCGCGTCGCCGAACTGAAGGTTCAGGTTGCCGACGCCAACCATGGCGTCGTCCCCGTTGCCGCCAGACTGCCAGTTGGCGTTGCTGACGGCGACCATCGCGTCGTCTCCGTCCTGACCGCTCTGGGTCGTGGCCACCAAAGCGCTCGCAACCATCTTATCGTCGCCGGTACCGCCGAACATGACGTTGACGCCACCTGCACTGAGCATGGTGTCATTGCCTGCATCGCCAAAGACGGTGTTGACGCCGCCCACGGCCTTCATCGTGTCATTTCCTTCATCGCCGTGCAGCACATTTGCCCCGCCGATGCCGGTGATCACGTCATTACCGGTGCCGCCATGCACCTTGTTGACCGCGCCAATGGCTTCGATCGTGTCGTTACCGCTATCGCCATACATCTCGTTGTAGGCGCCGATGCCCTTCAGCACGTCGTTCCCCGACCCGCCATTCATCTTGTTCCAGAGCCCGCGACCTTCCATATGGTCATTGCCCGACCCGCCGCTCATGTAGTTCTTGGCACCATATCCATAGAGCGCGTCGTTGTGCGCGCCACCATCCATCTTGTTGTAGCCGCCATAGCCTTTGAGCGTGTCATTATGGTTGCCGCCATACATGTTGTTGACCGCACCATAGCCATACAGCTTGTCGTAATGGTCGCCACCATGCATGTCGTTCTTGGCACCATAACCTTTGATTGTATCGTTGCTGGTGCCGCCGTTCATGTAGTTGTAAGCGCCTTTACCCTCCAGATAGTCGTGGCCGGACCCGCCATAGACATAGTTCTTGATGCCCAGGCCGTAGACCTTGTCATTGCCTGACCCACCGTCGAGGCGGTTATAGGCACCATAGCCATAGACCTTGTCGTTACCCGAATCGCCATAGAGGTAGTTCTTGGCGCCCCAGCCCTTGACCGTGTCGTTGCCCGACCCGCCATAGAGCTTGTTGTAGCCGCCATAGCCATAAACAAGGTCGTTGCCCGAACCGCCCTTGAGGTAACTCTTGGCGGCATAACTATACATCTTGTCATTGCCGCTGCCCGCGTCCTTGGACACGCTGATGCCGTAGAGCTTGTAGGTTTGATGCGGGGATTTCTTTGAACTACCCATGGGAAAATTCCTTTCAGTATATGTTGATAAAGTTTGGGATTAAGCGGCAACGGCCGCGCTTTGGGTCCAGTTGCCGCTTGCGTCACGGCCTGGAAATTGGACGATCTTAGTCAGCCGCCCATCGGCGCTGCGGCGTGCAGCACGAAAGGCAACACCAGGAAAAACAGTGCGGGTCAGGTCCCGGGCCATGTTAAAACCGTTGCCGAAGGGTGCGACGAAATCCATGACCACGGGGCAGAGACCGGAATTCCATTCTTCTGCCGCCAGCGAGCGGCTCTCGTTCAGGACGGCGGTTTCGGTGTCAGCATCGAGATAGGCCCAGGTGGCTAATCCGACCGGCATCTGTCCTGAGCGCCAGACCCGTACCTGGCCAATAGCCAGAGGCGGCAGGATCAACTCGCTGAATTCGGCCAAGTCGCGGTCGCGGTAGAGCCCGCATTGAGACATCAGCGTCAGCGCTTCGCCAAGGACGGTGAATTCAGAAACAGAAAATGCCATGTTCAAACCTTTCATGTGCCAGTCAGGCGAAGTTGGGTGGAGAGAGCGTCTCCTTGCTCTGATCATGCAACAGGAGCGGCGCTTTGAACGGGATGGTCTGCCCGGCAGGTGGGGTGATCTGGTTTGCAGATCACCCGCCCGAAACCGGCCATTTGCTGTACTTTTCGCAGGATGTCACAGAGGTTCCAAACCCCGGCCATGCCTGAGAAGTTCCAGCCAAAGCTTGCAATCTTCAACCCGGTCCCGCTAACCTGCCTCGGGACGCGGCGCTCCAACGCTCGGCTGAAAATTGTCAGGAGATCTTACTTGGCCGAAGGGGCTGAACAGACCGGTGAACTGTTGCCACCGCAGTTGGTGAGCACGCTTCAAGCTGTCCTTCTCGCAGAGTCACGCTTTCTGTCGCGGTTGCGGGAAAGAACAGCCGAAAAATGCAGGATCAAGGAAGATATCGAGGCGATCCAACGCGAGATGAACCACGAAAACGTCGTGCATATCGCCCGCTTCTTTTTCCTGATCAAGACGCTTGATTGTTCGACCCCGGCTGCCATCGAAGCCCTGATCGAGGCGCATAACCTGAAGGTCAAACGCCTGCTGGATGCCGAGGATTTTCAGACCCGGACCCGCAAGGAGTTACAGAAATCGGTTTTCAAGGATGCCCAGCAATATGTCTGCGTGAAAACGGTCAGGGAAAAAGGCAGGGCGGTTCTTGCGAAAACAGAAATCGCGGCGCTACTTTTTGACCACATGAGCCGAGACAGCGCCGTGAAAACGCTCGACCTGTTGGTTCGCGCGGGTCTTTTGATCGAAGAGGATTCTGACCCGCTGTCCGGATCCAACAGAAAACTTATAAAGACAGACGGAATTCTCGAGGATGCCGTGGCAGTTTACCTGTCTGAAATCGGAAACTCGGTCGTCAAATTGAATGGGGGCAAGCCATGAAGTCCGTTTTATCTGCGTCGTTGATCCTTTTCTCTTTTCAGCTACCCGCCCATGCACAAAGCTCTGGTATTTTTGGCCTTGGCAGCAATCCGCAAGCTTGTCTTCTTATCGAAGAGGCGGAAGACATCGCAAACGTCGTGGAAGTCGAGCGCTACTCCAATGCTTGCGGGACAAGAAGTGTCAGGGCATTCGATGAAATGCAGTTGCTTCGTGATGCGTATCGGGCGGATCCGGAGGCGACATTGGATTTGATTGAACGGATATTAAAAGCCGGGAAATCCAATTAGCCAGAAGGGTCTTGTCACGTAAACTTCCGGTCAGCCTGGGCATGTTGATGCTTAGATTTCAAGCGCGGCTTGAACGGCGGCATTCCAGGCCTGAAATGCCTCGAGACGGTGACATCGGTTTGTTGAGGCGGGGCGGCGGCGAGCGGCAGTTAACGTGACAACACCCGGCCAAGGGGCAATTGGCTGCCTGGAGAACAGGTTCAGCCGGGCGTAGAGATCATTACCCCTCCACCGAAGAACGCGGTTCGCGACGAGAAAATTCAACGCAATCGACACATCGCTGCCATCGCTGAACACGGCCGAATCAACTTGCAAGCGAAGACGGGATACAACAAACGATCACAAGCTGAAGTCCGGATTAGCGCATGGAAACAAGTTATCGACAATCGAATAGCTGGATAGCAAATCGCATCAAAGGCACTCAACCGCGTGACATCACTCAGTCGTGCGATGTATAAACCCGTCTTCTGAAATGACCGGCTATAGGGCGAACTCGCTTGATCCCGATCCGTGTCACACGGTCGTTCTGACCCTGTTTCTGCAACGGCACCCTTTTTTACCTTGATTAGGGGAGCTCTTAGCAAACGGACATTCGGCTAAAGGCATTCAGTAGCAGCAAAGCTCGTTCCTCGAAGGCTGGTCCAGGTCGCGGCGAAATGACGGTTTGAATTTCGCCTCCCAGGTTGGCTTTCAATGACTGCTCTGGCGGAATCGGTTGCAATGCAGCGATGAGCGTGCCGCAGCTGCAAAGGGATGCTGCGCCGTCAAGCGCCGGGAAGGACAACCGCGGCTCTTGTTCGTACATCCGCCTTTCATTTGGCGAATGCATGCATGTACAGTGAACGGCGACTTTGACGGGCCGCAGCGCGGCGCTCAGCTTACCGAGTGAATGGCATGTGTGGGTGGCGCCTGCATTGCAAGTGTTTTCTGCGTTGATGGCGGCGGTCCGTCAGTACCGTCGTGTGTTCGGCCTGTTGACGCAGCCA
>NZ_JBQGAE010000023.1:0-32541 GCF_056542645.1 Ruegeria sp. AB5 | reverse complement strand
CCCATCATCGCTCAGTCCTCCCATCCTCGGGGAGAATTGAATCAGCGACTTACCTCACGATCAAGCAAGAGTTTTTCAACGAAATAAGCCCAAAGTTAACATTGGTGCTCAGGGCGTGAAGGGCTGCTGCGCGCAGAAATCAGGCCTTGCAAAGTTTGACGTTCGGCCCCTAGCTGTCATTCGAACCTTAGCCTTATAGCTGAGGTACGGCCGTCAAAGAAGATATTTGTTGTATCCGCAAAGTCGGTCGAGAGGTTGGCCATAGTTTCAAGGACTTAACTGATAATCGAGTGGAAAGTAGCTCCTCTGTGAAAAGAGAACGCCAAACTCATGGCCTGTCCAAAACAAAGTTTGGAACTATCCCCGCCTTCTTGATAGCTGCTTCAGCATTATGACCCGCAAAAAATCCATACCCTGAGATGAGCGCAGAAGCTATCCCGGCATTTCGTGCGCCAAGAATGTCGGTGTGCAGGCTGTCGCCCACCATTAGGACTCGAGATTTTTTTATATTTCCAAGACGTTGGAAGGCAAGATCGTAGATATTGCCGAAGGGCTTTCCAAAAAACTGGGGAGCGATCCCTGTTTGATCTGCCAACCGGTGCGCGAAGAGACCGGGCTCTTTGGAAAATCCGTACTCGCGAGGAGCGACAATATCAGGATTGCCCACCAATACCGGGCGGGGCCGCTCGATCAAGGCAGCCTCCAACATGGATTGTCTTGCTTCAGTCCAAGCCGCTGACCCGATCATCAGAAACCCGTCTACGGTTTGGTAAGGCGTCGGGTCATCCTCTAGGTAGGACAGCGTCAGCCCCTCCAAATCGCGAAGACCTGCGCTTGGTGTCGCCATCAACCCCCAATGCAACTCACTTTGGCCGATGAGTTCAGATAGCAAAGTGGCTCGGCTGGTGATTACGTCCTGCGGTGTGAAATCATAACCAAGCCTAGTGTACTTATCTAAAAGCGCCGCATGCGGGAACCCAGCAGCATTAGACACGACCAGAATACGTTTACCAGCGTCCTTTAATGACCGGACCCGTTCCGGTGTTTCCGGGATCGCCGTATCACCAATATTTAGAACTCCGAATGCGTCGAGAAGGAACACGTCGAATTCATCAGATATGTCTTCTAGCGTCTCTGCGTGTCGATAGCTCACTTTGGTTTTTGTGTCTTCAGGAAGGCGATGGCGTACAGCCTCGTAGGCACTGAAAGCCTCTTGCGCTGAGAACTCGGTCAAATGATCGCCCCTCGCACTTTCGCCGAGACCCATTCACTGATCATAACTGCAACGAGAATGACAATTAGGATCAGGCTGACTTGTGGCCACGCCAGGACGTTGAGCGAGGCTGACAATTGCAACCCGATACCCCCAGCACCTACGAGCCCAAGCACTGTGGACTCGCGGATGTTGATATCCCAACGGAAGACGGCAATGCCCGCAAAAGCGGGCAGGATTTGCGGAACGATCCCGTAGGCCATAACCTGCCAGCGGGAAGCACCGGTCGCCGTAATTGCTTCAACCTGCGTGTGATCAATTTCTTCTATCGCTTCGTAAAGAAGCTTTGCGCAAAACCCGATTGAACGAATGGCGATTGCTATGACACCAGCAAAAACGCCAGGACCAATAATCGCAATCAGAAGAAGCGCCCAGATCAGCGAGTTGATCGAGCGGGTCGAGACAATGATCAACAGGGCAATCGGCCGGATGAACAGAGCCGATGGCGTGGTGTTGCGGGCCGCCAAAAAGGCAACTGGCACTGCCATGAACAGGGCAATGATTGTACCCAAGGTGGCGATGTTTAGCGTGTCCCAAATCGGGCGACCCAACTGGGTGATGTAGTCCCATTTCGGTGGCGTTGCACGGGTCCAGATATCATTGGCGATGCGGGGCGCGTCCCAGACGAAAAACCATGTCGTCGATTCCGAGATCAACTGCCAGCAGTACACAAAGACCGCTACGCCCAGCAGCCAGCCGAACCATCTAACCAGACTCTGACCCGTCGTTCGACGCCGCCAGATCTGGACATCATCGCGTTCAAGTACCGGCATTACTGAACCCTCGCTCGGATAATTCCGGAAAGGTACTCAAGCGCCATGACGATCCCGATGATGAGGATAAGAATGGCTGCCGCTGTATCGTATTCATAGCGATCGAATGCGGTGTTCAGTGTCGCTCCAATACCGCCGGCCCCAACGAGCCCGAGAATTGCGCTTTCCCGAAAGTTGATGTCGATCCGGTACATTGAAAGCCCCACAAGTCGCGGCATAACCTGCGGCTGGACGCCGTAGTTGATCCATTGTGGCCAACGCGCGCCTGAGGCCTTGATCGCCTCGGCCTGAACCTTGTCCATGGCTTCGATATCTTCGGCCAGAAGTTTGGACAGAAAGCCGATGGTGGCGAAGGACAGCGTCAGAAATCCGGCCAGCGGACCAAAGCCGAAGATAGCCACAAGCAAAATGGCAACGATAATCTCTTGCAACGCCCGGCTTATCGCGACAATGCCCCTGCAAATCATGTAGATTGGCAATGGCGCGATATTGCGTGCAGCCCCCAGACCAATAGGGATTGAAATCAGGATTCCCACGACCGACGCGGCCACGGTCATCACGATACTTTCCAGAAGGCCGCTCCAAATATCTGACCACCGTGACATGAAGTCTGGGCTGGTGAACGCAAGTACAAAAGCCCACCCTCGATCCAGCCCTTCATAGACACGGCCCCAATCAACTTCGATGGTCACAAAGGCGGCGATCAGGTAGGCGAAAAAGCCAAGGAACAATATCCAGCGGAGCAAAGGGTTTTTTACAAAGGCAGGTTTGCGCCAGCCTTTTCCGAGCATGTCGTCTAGTTCTCGATGGCTCATTCTGCAGCCTCGACATCTTCTTCTTCGTCGACTTTTTCAATTGTCGCTTCCCAATCTTCTTCCCCATAGATCTCGGTCAGTTTCTCTGGAGTAAGTCCTGTTGGAAGGCCGTCATACACTATTTCACCAAAGCGGAGGCCAACGACGCGCGGAACAAACATTTGGGCGAGTGCCACGTCATGAATATTGATAATGGCCGCCAACCCGCGCTCCTGACATAATTCTGTGATGAGGCGCATGATTTGACGGCTGGTTTTTGGATCCAGCGAGGCGGTTGGCTCATCAACCAGTAAGAGTTTCGGGTTTTGAATCAATGCGCGACAGATGCCGACCCTTTGGCGTTGACCCCCGGACAGCTCATCCGCCCGCTTGTCAGCCATGTGTAATAACCCGACCCGATCCAGCAGGCGGAAGGCCTCATCCACATCCGATTGCGGATACCGTCTTAGGAAGCTGCGCCAGAATCCCACGTATCCCAGCCGTCCTGACAGCACATTTTCCATCACCGTTAGTCGTTCGACCAACGCATATTCCTGAAAGATCATTCCCATCTCGCGGCGTGCTTTCCGTAGCGCGCCCGATCCGAGCTTGGTCAAGTCAACCTCATCTAAAAGGACACCGCCGCTTGAAGGTTCAACCAAGCGGTTGATGCAACGGATCATGGTCGACTTGCCCGCGCCTGAAGGCCCGATCAACGCAAGAACCTGTCCTTTTGGAACTTCAAGATCGATGGTCTTTAATGCCTGATCACCGGTCTTGTATGTTTTCGTGAGCTTTTGAAGACGCAGCATAAAATGCCCCAGATAAGGTTGAACAGCGGGCCCCATCGGGCCCGCCGAGTTACTTATAGGTTATTGGCAGGCGTAGGAGACGCCGTTTGCTGCGTCGATCTTTCGAATGACGTCCCAGAATTCCTGATAAGTCATCTCAAGGAACTGGCCTTCGTTCGATTTCGAAAACTCAGCTTCAAGGGTGGTGCCGTCCCAGTTGAAGTTGAAGAAAGCGTTGCGGATCTTCTCCTGTAGTTCGGGTGTCAGATTGTAGACTGTTCCGAACCCGGTGGTTGGAAAGGTTTGCGACTTGTAGATTGTAATGACATCGTCTTCGTTGATCACATCGCGTGAGATCATCCGCGACTTCACCGAGTTCGCGATTGAGGCCGCCAGGTAATCCTTGTTAGCAACACCCAGGATCGAGTTGTCGTGCTTACCAGAGTAGACAGGTTCGAAATCGCGTTCGGGCAGAAGATCAAAGTCGCTCTTCAGAATAGCCGACGGCGCTTTGAACCCCGAGTTGGAAGTGGGCGATGTAAAAGCCAGTTGCTTTCCCTTGATGTCCTCAACCTTTTCTATGCCTGAGCCTGGATAGGTTATGATTTCCATCTCATAGCCAAAATTTCCGTCTTTTGAGGCCATGATCGTGAAGGGCCGGAAGCCAGCACAGTTCACTGCCAAAGGGTTTGAGCCGGTGTTGAACCCAGCAATATGCAGACGCCCGGAACGCATCGCTTCAATCTGCGCGGCGTTGTTCTGAACTGGGAAAAAGACCACGTCTTTGCCGGTTTCTGCCTTTAGATGGTCAAGAAAATCTGACCACGCCGTTTTGTAAACCGCAGGATCTTCAACCGGTGTATAGGCAAAAATCAATGTGTCAGGATCAATCTGATCCGAGGGATCTGTGGGAATGTCTGCGATCAGATCCCCGTCCGCGTCGCAGAACCGCTCGTCCAGATCACCGCGCGGACAATCTTGCGCCGAAGAGGGCCCGCCGAGCGACAACAGCGCAATAGCGGATGCTCCAACCAGTAGTTTGATATCGATCTTCATGTCTTCCTCCCAATCATGTACGGCCTCTCCAGCCAATAACTATCGTTCTTCCTTAAGGTCGTTCAGCGACAAGGATCTCGACCTTGGCACTGAATATTGCGTTCTGCAGCTCTCCTTTTGGTTTTGTGTCGGTAACAATGGAATCCAACCCTTCAAAATCACCCACATGGGCCAGTCCCTTGCGGCCGAATTTGTCTGAATCGATCAGAAGATGTTTTGCCGCGGCCCGAGACAGCATCATGCGTTTGATCGCCGCAAAACTGCGTATCGTTTCTGAAGGTCCCTCTTCGGAAATCCCGGACGAGCCAATCATGCAGCGATCGACACTAAAACCAGACAGAAACGCCAGTGTTTCCGTTCCAATGGTTGCGGACTCCGCCGCAAGATATTCCCCTGGACAAAGCAGTACCTCGGCAGCACCGTGGCCTAGGGTCATGGCTACCGGAATCGAGTTTGTAATGACCGTGCAATGGATCCCTCGATAGGCAAGAGCACGCGCCATTTCGATGGTGGTCGAACCAGAGTCGATCATTACCGACTCGCCTTCCTGTATGAGAGCAGCCGCGCGTACACCTATCCTCTCGCGCTCTTCCATTCGAGCGCCTGTGCGCTCATCGAGACTTGGGTAGTGTCCTTGCATCGGGGCAGACGCACCACCGTGCGCACGCGCAATCAATCCATCGACAGACAGGGCATCGAAGTCTCTGCGCACAGTTTCTGTTGACACGTTGAACCGCTGAGCCAACTCGCTGATCCGCACGTGAGGCCGGAGTTTCAATTCCAACAATATCTCGCGACGACGGTCGGATTTTTTAACCCGATCCTGACCTCTTTCCGTTTTTTTGCTGCGCGTTTTAGCTTTGGACATGCAACGACCTGACTCGGCTTCAAGTACACTTTTGTGGCGTTTCGGGCGTTTGGCAATAATATTTGTTGCATAACCCACGTTTCACTGTGAGAATTCCATGAATATCAAAAATTACAAGGCGCAGATTGAAATTGCACCGAACTGAAAAACACAGGAAGACGAGCAGATGATATTGATTGCCGGGCATCTAGCGGCGGCGGTCGCGCTGCTTTTGTGGTCCGTTCAGCTAGTCCGAACGGGGGTTGAGCGCGCATTTATGCCTGAACTAAAGCGCGCCTTGAAGAACCTATCCGACAACACGGTCTCCGCAGCTGCGGGTGGGGGCGTTGCCGCGATGTTTCTGCAAAGCTCAACGGCGGTGGCACTCATAGGAGCCGGATTTGCGGTTTCAGGCATGCTTGCCCCTCATACGGCACTGGCACTGCTAATTGGAGCCGATCTCGGCTCAGCGACAATGGCGATGCTGCTTCTGTTGCCCGTGCAGGCTTTGGTTCCCTTTGCCATGCTTTTTGGAGTTGCGATCTTTTTTAAAGCGCGCAGTCGCAAGGCAAAGCAGGTCGGCCGCATCATGATAGGTTTCGCGCTTGTCTTGATCTCCCTTGGCATGATCCGAAATGCCACAGCACCCATCGGTGACAATGCGATCATCCAATCAATCGCAGCATATTTTCAGGGTGATCTAATCAGTGCTTATGTACTTGGCGCGCTTTTGGCTTGGGCCATGCATTCCAGCCTAGCAGCTGTTTTGACCTTCGCGACTTTTGCCGCGACCGGTCTAGTCGCCGTCCCGGTGGCCGCTGCTTTGGTGTTTGGGGCAAATTTGGGTGGCGCGATCATTCCGTTTGCGCTGTTGTGGTCGGGCGAACGACCTGCCCGCCTGGTCGTTCTTGGGAACCTTGTCGCGCGGGGTAGCCTTACACTGGTGGCTCTGTCGCTATTGATCATGGGCCTTATTCCCTTTCAACTTATTGGTCTCAGCGCCGGTCAGCTAGCCGTCGCGCTTCACATTGCACTTAACGTGTTGCTCTTGATTGTCGCTCTTCCGCTTGTCGGGGCGCTAACGCGGATAGCAGAGCATACTGTACCCCGGCATCCAGACAGCGAAACCGATTCTGTTAGCCCACTTGATCCCGCGGCACTTGATCATCCCCCACTAGCGCTGGCCTGCGCACAACGGGAACTGCTGCGTATGTCCGAGACGGTTCAAGCCATTCTTGTTCCCGTCATGAATTTGTTTCGCACCTGGGACCCGGAAATTGCGCGCAAGATCGAGCGGCGGGAAGATGAAATCGACAGGATGCACTTCGAACTCAAGATTTACGTGTCGCGATTGCGGGAAACCGCAATACTGCCGTCTCAAGAGAAGAAGACATTGGAAATCGTGGCCATTGCGAACAGTCTGGAAGAGGCCGCAGACAGGATCGCCGTGAACCTGGTGTCACTGGCGAAAAAGATGTCTGTCGAGGTGCTCACATTTTCGGATCAGGGACTTGCTGATATCGCGCATTTTCATGACCGGATCGTCACCAACGGCCAATTGGCGCTCAGTGTTTTGACCACAGGAGACGCCGAAGCAGCTCGTCAGCTCGTAGCGGAAAAAGACCGAATTCGGATTGAAGAACACAGGCTGCAGGAACGTCACCTCAAACGCCTGCAGCAAGGGGCTACGGTCAGCATTGAGACCTCAAACATTCATCAGGAAACCCTGCGTCTTCTTAAACAAATCAACGCTGCACTAACCTATATCGCTTATCCCATCGCCCAAGAAACCGGAGATCTTCTGGAAAGCCGTCTTGCCCGACCCCGGAGAATTGGTGGTGCGGCATGAGTAAAAAGGAAATTGCCGAACAAATCGCGGCGCTCCCATTGCGTTGGAACAAGGCCGACAAGCTTTGCGTTCTCATGGTCACCTCGCGTGATCGAGGACGGTGGGTCTTCCCCAAAGGCTGGTTAATGGACGGCAAGAAGCCTTGGCACGCGGCCGAAATCGAAGCTTTGGAAGAGGCTGGTGCAGTTGGATCAATTTCGAACCGTCCAATTGGACATTTTCATTACTTCAAACGTTATGAGCACAAAAATGACGTTCACTGCCGGGTGACACTTTACCCCATGATCGTTGTGAAATTGAAACGCCGCTGGAAAGAAAGCAGTGAACGCAAACGCCACTGGTTTTCGCCCGCGAAAGCGGCAAAACTTGTTGAAGAGAAAGAGCTGTCGCAATTTCTGGAGGACCTTTCAGTCAACTCGGAAAAACTGGAAGCGATAGAGGAACTGCTGAAAGCTGCATGAGGACGGGCATAGAAGAACCGGGATAACCGGCGTGTTGGAGCCTAAGGGAGGAAAGATAATGAAGAAATTGGCAACCACCGCACTGGGGTCACTTATTGCGTTTGCGGCAACTTTGTCTGCGGCGCAAGCTGACAAGCTGACACTCTATTGTTCAGCGCAAGAAGATTGGTGCCAGCTCATGGCACGCAGCTTTGAAGATGCGACCGGAATTGATGTCAACATGACCCGAAAGTCGTCTGGCGAAACCTTTGCGCAAATCCGCGCTGAAAGTTCGAACCCGAAAGGAGACGTCTGGTGGGGCGGAACGGGTGATCCCCATTTGCAGGCTGCTGAAGAAGGTCTGACAATGGAGTACGTGTCGCCAATGCGCGATCAGTTGCACGATTGGGCAATTTCCCAGGCCGAAAGCGCTGACAACAAGACGATCGGCATTTATTCCGGCGCGCTGGGGTATGGTTACAATGCCGATCTTGTGGCGGCAAACAACCTGCCTGAGCCTGCTTGCTGGAAAGACCTGTTGAAGCCCGAATACAAGGGCCACGTTCAGATGGCAAACCCGAACTCGTCAGGTACAGCCTATACTACGCTGGCCTCAATGGTTCAGATCTTTGGTGAGGATGAAGGCTTTGAATTCATGAAAGGTCTGCATTCAAACATCAACCAATACACCAAGTCGGGCTCGGCGCCGATCAAAGCCGCTGGTCGCGGTGAGAACACCATCGGTATCGTCTTCATGCATGATGCCGTAAAGCAGGCCGTTTCGGGGTTCCCGATCAAGGTCGTCGCGCCATGCGAAGGTACCGGCTACGAAATCGGTTCAATGTCGATTATTGACGGAGCCCGCAACGAAGAAGAAGCCAAGAAGTTCTATGACTGGGCGCTGTCTCCAGAAGCTCAGAACCTTGCCCTTCAGGTCAACGCGTTTCAGGTGCCATCGAACAAAGGCGCGGAAACTTCGGAAAGCGCGCCTGACATGAGCCAGATTAAGCTGATTGACTATGACTTCAAGAAGTACGGTTCGTCAGACGAACGGAAGCGTCTTTTGCAGAAATGGGACGAAGAGGTCTCGACGCTACCTCAGTAAATGACCGACCAGACTTCAAAAACGACCCATCCGGTCCTGTTCTTCTGGATCCTCGCCGGGTGGGTCGGGTTCTGCCTGTTGCCTTGGTACATGGTCGACGGTGGCCTGTGGTCGTTCGAGTGGCTGGTGGACGGCTACCCGTTCGACGAGGACTATGCGCCGGCTGTATTTCTGATCGGGCAAGGCGAAAAACTCTGGCTTGCTCCACTCCTGATCGCTCTGGCCCTTCCGCTACTTGTGCTAAGGCGCGCCAAGTCTGACCCGCTCTACGCTCGCATTCTGATCCTGTCGGGTGCGCTCGGCTTCGGCTGGCTAATCGCTCAAGGGTTTAGCATTGGTATCAGAGGCTTCAACTTCGATTGGCTAGAAGCGTTGTTTGGTGAGCTTGGCGACCGTCAGTTTGGAATGGGCTATGGCGCAATGATCTGCGCATCAAGCTTTCTGTTCCTGCTCACTCAAGGCATCGCGGCAAAGGGCGCAATTAATGGCGACGTTTTCGTCGTCAGTGCTATTGGCGGCGTGATTACAATTGTCACCGCGTTTGTCTTTTTCCCGATTGCCAAGATGCTTTTCGCTGCCTTCGTCACCGAAGATGGCGCCTATTCTATCGCGGTATTCTTCTCGAAGTTTTTCGATGATCGACTGTGGGGTTTGGGCTGTTTTCGGGGTGCGCGCTGCGGTGCCGCCTGGAATTCACTGTTCCTAGCCATCCTCGTTGGCGTCATTACAACGGTCCTTGGGCTGTGCTTTGCACTGGTCGTAACGCGTTCGGGCTTTCGATATAAACGTGCGCTGCGTGCATTGACCGTTCTGCCAATTATCACTCCGCCCTTTGTGATCGGGTTGGCACTCATATTGCTTTTTGGCTTGTCCGGCTCTGTCACCCGGTTCTTTGCCGAACTTTTCGGCACGCAGCCGACACGCTGGCTTTACGGAATGCCGGGCATCCTGATCGCGCAGACACTCGCGTTCACGCCAATTGCGTTTCTTGTTCTGATCGGAGTGGTTGAAGGCGTCTCTCCGTCGATGGAAGAAGCGGCCCAGACGCTCCGGGCCAGCAGATGGCAGACATTCAAGACGGTTTCCTTGCCCCTGATGCGGCCTGGTCTTGCGAATGCATTTCTTCTGGGCTTCATCGAAAGCATGGCTGACTTCGGCAACCCGCTTGTACTGGGCGGGAATTTCGACGTGCTTTCGACCGAGATATTCTTTGCCATCGTTGGCGCTCAATACGATCAAGGCCGGGCGGCGGTTCTGGCCATGGTACTGCTGTTCTTCACTCTTTCCGCCTTTTACGCGCAACGCGTCTGGCTGGGAAAGAAGAGCTACACAACAGTCACCGGCAAAGGGGATGCCGGGGTGCATCCGCTAATGCCGACCGGCCTTTCGTTTCCCGTATTGCTCATTGCTCTGGGGTGGGCACTGTTCACAATTGTCGTCTATGCGATGATCATCTACGGCAGTGTGGTGGAGTTGTGGGGGGTCGATAACTCGCTTACAATCAAGCACTACATAACCGCGTTCTCCATCCGCTTTGAAGAACAGGGCATACGCTGGACCGGAGCTGCTTGGGACAGTTTCTGGACCACCATCACTATCGCGGCCATTGCAGCGCCGTTAACTGCCGCAGTTGGATTGGTAACAGCCTATCTTTTGACGAGGCAGAGCTTCGCAGGCAAGAACGCCTTTGAATTCGGCACCATGTTATCCTTCGCGATCCCGGGTACCGTGATCGGCGTTAGCTACATTCTGGCCTTCAACGTCCCGCCAATCGAAATCACCGGCACCGGTGTCATCCTTGTTGTCAGCTTCATCTTCCGCAATATGCCGGTTGGCGTTCGCGCGGGCATCGCGAGTATGTCGCAGCTGGATCGAAGCCTAGATGAATCCTCGCTGACCCTTGGTGCAAACTCGTGGCAGACCTTCCGGATGATTATTCTACCACTGCTGCGTCCCGCCATCCTTGCCGCCCTTGTATATAGCTTCGTTCGCGCGATGACGGCGATCTCGGCCGTCATCTTTCTGGTCAGTGCAGAGTATGACATGGCGACCAGCTACATCATCGGTCGGGTCGAGAATAACGATTATGGTCTTGCGATCGCCTATTCGACGACACTGATCTTCGTGATGCTCGCGGCGGTCGGATTATTGCAACTGCTTGTCGGCCGGGTTCAGATTGGCCGGCGCACGCAACACGGAACGGAGACATCGCGATGACCGACGCCAAAATCGGTTCCAAGGCCGCCCCGGTGCGCTTTGAGAACGTGTCGAAAGTGTTCGGCAAGGATGTCGTTGCCGTCGACAACATTAACCTGCACGTTGAGGCGGGAAAACTTGTTACTCTGCTTGGTCCGTCAGGCTGCGGAAAAACAAC
Source organism: Ruegeria sp. AB5 (assembly GCF_056542645.1). Lineage (NCBI taxonomy): Bacteria > Pseudomonadati > Pseudomonadota > Alphaproteobacteria > Rhodobacterales > Roseobacteraceae > Ruegeria > Ruegeria sp. AB5. Next base: position 21,239 of record NZ_JBQGAE010000023.1, on the reverse strand, counting down.
AACGTTGCGCATGATTGCCGGGTTGGAAATGGCAAGCTCGGGCAAGATCCTGATTGGGGATCGGGACGTGACCAATCTTCCAGCCACTGACCGCGATGTATCCATGGTGTTTCAGTCCTATGCGCTGTTCCCGCATATGACCGTGCTCGAGAACGTAATGTATGGCCTCACATTCTCGGGCTTTGCAAAGGACGAAGCCCACAGCCGTGCCCTGTATGGATTGGAGCTGGTAGGCCTTCAGGGCTTCGACAACCGCCTTCCCTCTGAACTGTCAGGGGGCCAACAACAACGCGTCGCTGTCGCGCGCGCGCTGGTTCTCGAGCCGCAAGTCTTGCTGTTCGACGAGCCGTTGTCCAATCTCGATGCCAAACTTCGTCGTCAGGTGCGTGAGGATATTCGGGCGATCCAGCAAGACCTTGGCCTAACCGTTGTTTACGTCACCCACGATCAGGAGGAGGCACTGGCCGTCTCGGATGAAATTGTCGTTATGCGCAACGCCGCGATCGCTCAGATGGGTACACCACGCGAGCTTTACGATGCCCCAAATGACCGGTTTGTCGCTGATTTCATAGGTGAGGCAAATCTTCTGAGCTGCCAAATCGTGGATACAGAAGGCGATATCGCAACCATCGAAATCGAAGGCTACCGCCACACGCTGCCACGCCGAGGTTTGTCCAAAGGGCCCGCAACTATCGCCGTGCGACCTTCACGTCTGGTAATCGGGTCCGATCAGGGCATACCAGCTACAGTGGCCAAAGCGACCTATGTTGGCGTGCGGATGGAATACACGCTGACAGGTGAATTTGGTCAGGTTTTTGCCGTCCACGATGATGTCGATGCGCCGCTTGAACCCGGCACCGATATCAGGATGGGTTTTGCAGACAAGGGGCCGGTGCTATTGCCCGGTTAAATGCCGAACATTTTGATCATAACACATCCCGAAGTCTCTATCGATCCGAGCATCGCGATCACAGATTGGGGGCTGAGCGAGGTAGGCTGCAAACGCGCGGCTGAGTTTGCATCGAGTGAAGTCATGTCGAGTGTAACGCGGATTTGGACCAGTGACGAACGAAAGGCCCGCGAAACAGGCGAGATACTAGCCGCACCTCGAAGTCTGACCGTAAATACCCACTTGGGCCTTGGTGAGAATGACCGCACCGCAACCGGGTATTTGCCTCGGGAGGATTTTGAGGTCGCAGCGGATGCTTTTTTCGCTCACCCAGAAATCAGCTATCGTGGTTGGGAAACCGCGGCAGAGGCTCAGATACGCATTCATCGGACCGTTACCGAGATCATCCAGATACATGACGCCGGGGATCTTGCAATTGTGACACACGGCGCGGTCGGCACATTGTTCTGGTGCGCTTGTTCGGATCGCTCAATTGACCGCAAGTTTGACCAACCCGCGCAAGGCCATTTCTGGCAGGCAGATTTGGCGACACTCAATCCTTATTCTGGTTGGATCTCGCTGACATAGACCTTAAGAGCTCCAAGCGTTTTCACTGATTTCAAGCAAGGTCTCGAACACATCAGGAGTACCCACGATGACACGCCCGCCGTTTCGGATCATCGCATCAGAGTTCTGATCCTCAACAACGCCACCTGCTTCAGAGACCAGCAATTGCCCAGCCAGACAATCCCAGGCGTTCATGTGTTCTTCCACGTATCCCAGAAGACGCCCGGCCGCCACATAGGCCAATGACAGCGCCCCACTGGCGTTTCTGTGAAACATTGCCCCTTTCGCCATCAGGTCCGCGACAACGGGCAGAACATGACGTGTTTCAATCCGGTTGGAATACCCCACGGCGACCGTGCCATCCTTCAGCGCTACTCCAGAGGCGACTTGCATCGGTGAACCATTCAAAGTCGCTCCTTCTCCGCGTGTCGCGACAAAGGTCTCGTCCATATTCGGATCGCAGATCACGCCGATCACCGTTTCTCCTTGTGTGACACCGGCCAAAACGATGGTCCATGCTGGTATGCCGTTCACGAAATTCGTTGTCCCATCAATGGGATCAATTACCCAGTCAAAGCCGCTCTGCCCTACCGCCGCGCCGTGCTCTTCACCAAAAACCCCATCTTCGGGCCATACCTCTGCGATCCTTTGACGAATGAAAGTTTCGACGCTCCTGTCCGCCTCGCTAACCCAATCCTGAGCGCCTTTTTGGTCAACGACAAGGTTACCCCGATCCTCAAAATACTTTTTGGCAACAACCCCGGCCTCCTCGCAGACTTCTACGGCGAAATTTCTGCGTTCCAAAAGTCGAAGCATAGGTGGTGCCTTCTCTTCTTTTCAAAAATGTAGAGTGTAGTGTCAACGATGTCGTACGCGGCCGGCTCCCAAGTCAATAGTTCGCTAACTTCCGCTCGCAGTTGTGGGCTGACTGCAGCCCTTAGGAGTATAAATGCGGATGGCGGCTTTGTCCGGAGGCTGTGTGGAAACTGGTTGTGATTGCGCAGACTCAGGTGCGTTTGTTTTTGGGCGCAGTTTTTTACGGTTGATCCTTCAGATTTGGGTAGCATGGCGTTTCTGAGCCAATCTGACCGTGCTGAGATGGTGTTGTCTGGCCAGTCTGCCGCTGTTTAAGCCCTCATCGCCGCAATCAGGGTCGGGATACCGACGATCTTCATCACGCAGGTCATGTTGTAGGCGAGAACATGCAGGACCACTTCGGTGGCAACGTTCTTCAATCGTCGCATCTTGAAGTGCGTGGCTCCCATCCATGACTTAGTCGTGCCGTAGGGGTGCTCAACAGTCATGCTGCGCACCGCCAGTTGGGTGGCGTCTTTGTCCAGCCGTTCCTGAGCGCGTTCCAAGACATCTTCATGTTCCCACTGCCGGATGCGACGTTGTTGGCTTTTGGTGCATTTGTCTTTGATGACGCAACTTTCACACCCATCAGCCCAATAAACCCTGATAGCCATACCGTCCTGCGGCCCGGTGAAGCGATACGTGAGCCGTTCCTGAGTCGGGCAGATGTAAGTGTCTGTTTCAGCATCATAGGCAAAGTCCGCCTTGTCGAAGTGACCACGCGCACGGGCATTTGAGGTCTGCGGCTTAGGCACCACGACCGAGATGCCCGCTTCTTCGCTCTTGAAGTAGCCCTTATCTGCAACGGCTTCGAGCTGGTTTTTGCCCATCGCATCACGTGTAGCGATTGTCATCATCGACAGGGCGTCGCGATCATAGCCGTGCATGGCCACTTCATGCGCAACGTTCAGATGGTTCTCAGCGTCTACGGCCGTTTGTACGTTGTATCCAACAACGCGCGGCATGCGCGGCGTGGTTGCCATGGATCGGGCATCTGGGTCACTGAGCGAGACCTGCGTTTCACCCGTTTCATTCACGCGTTTTTCAACCGAATAATAGCGCGCTGCTCCCTTCTGGAGATGCTCTACTTTGCGCAAGGCGCTCTCCATTCGCGCTTCGGGTGTTACACCGCCGGTTTGCTCAAACACCTCATCCGCCGGTCCAGTTCACCGATGTACCGCTCAATGGCGGCATCAATTTCACTGAGCTTTTGGCGCAGCTTGCCCCGCGTGTAGTTTTTGGCCTTGGCATTCACTGCCTTAAACCTGCTGCCGTCGATGGCGACCAAGTTGCTATATAAAAGATAGATGTCACGGCATAGTGCAACAAACTGCCGGCAGACATTACGGATTGCTGGGCCATTCTCTTTGCGGAAATCTGCAATCGTTTTGAAGTCAGGTTTCAAACGGCGCGTCAGCCAGATGAGCTCCAAATTGCGGCCGCATTCCCGTTCCAATCGACGCGACGACTGGACCTCGTTCAGATAGCCATAGACATAAATGCGCAACATCAACCCGGGATGATGACCTGTGCGACCGGTTGCAGCAGATGCTGTTTGGAAACCCATATTCGACAAATCGAGCATGTCGATCAATGCATCAATCGCAAGCACGGGGCTGTCTTCGTCAACATAGTCGTCTAGGCATTCAGGCAGCAGCATCGCCTGATATCGATCAATGTTTTCGATAAATCGCCCCATGGAATGCCTCCGCACTGCCTGCAAAAACAATACCAGATTTCTGGAATGAAAGGGTGTTTTCACACAGCCTCTCCGCGTTCTGTGAGTTCGATCTGATCTTGATTGTGCGTCAGCGGCGAAAGTCCGGTTCCACGGGCCGCTGCGCAGCATGGGTTCCTTGGGGCCGACGACAGCTTCGGGCCGGATCCGAATTCTGGAACAACGCCCTGCATAGCATCATGCACTCTCACTTCACGACGCAAGGATATGACTGAACGGTCGTGAGGAAACTGTCGATTTGGCCACGAATGGCGAGATCCGGTGATCACTGGGTGACCTCCAGAACAATGTGACCGTTGGACTTCAGGCGCAGCTTCAGCCTGTCGTGGGGCTTCCACGGACTTAGTCACTGGCGCCGCGAGCGGCCGTGGACAAGCCGCGTGCCAGAAGGTCAAAAACGATACGAATGCGGCGGCTGGTTTGCAACTCTCTGTGGGTTACTAACCAAATTGGAAACTCAAGAGATGGAAACTCAGCCAGTACTTTCTCAACGCCCGCCTCAGCATCGCCCAGTACTTCTGGCTGCATCGAAACACCGTAGCCGGCCTTAACCAACTCCCAGGCGACCACGCCGCTTTCGCTTGACATCACGAAACGATCCGCGCGGACAGGAACGCCCATGTTGTGGAGCGGGGCCATAAGCCGCTCGGGATCTGCGTTGCCAACAAAGTCATGGGCCGCGATGTCGTGCGCGGTCTTCGGGCGGGCCACACGGTCAAGATAAGTGGTCGCCGCATAAAGATTGGCGCGAAAATCCCCTACATGCCGCGCGATAAGATCGGTTTGCTCCGGCCGGACGTGGCGGATTGCAATGTCCGCCTCCCGTTGAGTGAGGTTCTGCACGTCGCTTGACGCCACGATGCGGACGCGAATGCCGGGTGCCGTCTCACGAAGCGGGCACAGGAGACCTGGCAGGATTGCCGCGGACAACAGATCTGTCGCCGTCACGGTGACCTCCCCGGTCACCTCCTGCGACTTGCCGGTGGCCACCATAGAAATCAGCGTCGCCATGTCTCCCATGCCGCGCACATGATCGAGCAATTCGCGTCCGGTCTCCGTTAACGTAGGCCCACGCACGCTGCGTTCCACCAATGTGACACCAAGCTTGGCCTCCAGGTCAGAAATCTGTCGGCCGATGGTCGGCTGGGTTGTCTTCAAGGCGCGTGCCGCACCGCTGAACGATCCTTCTTCGACGGTCGCAAGAAAGGCGCGGACCTGGTTCCAGTCAAAAGAGATCGCATCCCAGTTCATTCATGAACGTATAGCAAATGTAGGAATTTCGGCAATCCACTGTTTCTCTGCGCACAGCTATCTCTGCGTCTAACACGGAGACGCACCATGCAAAGCAACATTCCATATCCCAAGACCGCATCCTTCTGGGACCGGATTGCGCCGAAATACGCTGCCAAGCCCGTAAGGGATGAGGAGGCCTACCGCCAGAAACTGAACCACGTCCGAGCGCTCTTGGGAGCCAAGGATCGGGTTCTGGAAATCGGCTGCGGAACCGGCAGCACGGCGCTTTACCTCGCGCCCAACGTGGCAGATATCGTGGCGACCGACATCTCCCGTGGAATGATCGAAATCGCCGAGGATAAGCGGCGCGCCACTGACGTCACCAACGCAAGGTTTGTCCGAGCGGATGCATCTGAGACGCTTTACGAAGCTCACTTTGATGCTGTTATGAGCTTCAGCCTACTCCACCTCGTGGAAGACGTGCCCGGGGTCTTGGATTCTGTTTACACCCAACTCAAACCTGGCGGGTTCTTTCTGTCGAAGACGGTCTGCCTGGGCGATGCCTCTACCGTCATTCGTCCGTTCGTTCGAGCCCTCGGCGCAATTGGATTGGCGCCGCCTGTCACCGTCCTCAGCAAAGCTGACCTTAACCGCGCGCTCCTGCGCGCAGGGTTTGACCTCGTGGAGCACCAGTAATTCGGAAAAGGCCGGATGAACCCCTTCATCGTGGCACGGCGCCCCGCCTAAGCCACTCCAACATGAAAGAACGCCATGCACACACAATTATACCCCCAAAACCCTCGCACCATATTGTCAGTGCTGTGGGTCTTCCTGCTGATGAACATTATCTTCCGCGACATTCATCAGTTTCTGTCACCCGGCTACATGGACTGGATCATCGCGGGCGAGATGTTCGGTCAAGAGATCACCGACGAGTTGCTGCTCTACGGCGGGATCGCGGTCGAAGTCATGATCCTCATGGTGCTTCTGCCGCATGTTTTGCCGCGCCGTGCGCTGCGGATCGTGAATGCCATTGCTGCGGTGTTCACAACGGCGCTCGTGCTCTTCACGCCGCCGATTGATCCTGACGATGTGCTATTCTTGGTCATTGTCTTGGCGACGTTGGCGGCCATCGTCTGGTTCGGTTGGACACGGTTTGCCGCGCAGTCTGCCGCGATCCAGCCGTCATATCCGAGCCCGTTCTAAGCTGACTTCCCCGCATCGCACGCACACTGCGGGGACCCTTATCCTTATGACGAATGAAAGCGGTTCACCATGCGCAAATTTGACCCACATCTCGTGATTGCGAGCCTTTGGCTGTTCATCCTGCTCAACATCATATTTCGGGACCTCCATCAGTTCGTGATGCCCGGCTTTATCGAGAGCATCATGACCGGCCGCTTCAACGGCATGGACATCACGCCCGAGTTGATGCTGCTGGGCGGTATCGTGGTCTCGGTGCCGATCTCGATGGTGCCACTTTCACTTCTTCTGGAGCGCCGCTTTCTGCGACCGGTCACTTTTCTCGCGGCCCTCATCACAACGATCACGATGATCCCGCCTGCTCCAATGGACCTGGATGACGTCTATCATCTGGTTCTGCAACTCGTTGCAATAGCAGGCATCGTCGGGACCGCCTGGCGCTGGCCCGCGCAATCTTTAGCGCAATCCAAGTCCAACGTGGTCAGGAGCTGACCAATGACTTACTTCGCCAACCCTAATGACGGAATGGTCAGTCTGTATGATCGCCTAGCCCCCGTCTACGACAAGCTTCACCAACGCTGGTTGCGGATGTCCGGAGGCGAAGCGCAAGCTGCACTTGAGGCCGCAGTTCGGGTCGCGATGTCGCCCAAATCGCGGCTCCTTGATGCGGGTTGCGGAACGGGCCGGTTTGCGCGCCGCCTTTTGGCTGAAGGCGTCACGCCCGAGCAAATTACATTGCTGGAGCCTTCGCGAGCCATGCTCGCGCATTGCGTCGACTTGCCAGTAGAGACAAGCCGCTGCCAGCTTGAAGCTTTGCCATTTATCGATGCGTGCTTCGACATCGTGACCTGTGCATGGGCGATCGAAACTGTGCCTGAACCAAACACTGCCTTGGAAGAATTATGCCGTGTGTTGCGACCCGGAGGGTTACTCTGTTTGACGTTCTGTGCCGAGAGACCGCCGCGAGGCGTCTGGGACTGGATGATGCAAAAGCGTCTTTCGTCCCGCGGAACAGGCCGGTTTCTCAATGTCGGCAGGGTCGAGGCACACATACGAAGCACCATGACATGCGACGTGAAGATTCCACCGTCGGGAGGTCCTGCAGCGACGATGATCGCGCGTAGACACAGGGACTGATCCCACGGCTGGCGCGTCGGGCCTGCTTAAATTTTCCGCACCAACCCAAATCCAAGAATGGACAAACGAATGAAGGACACTCTTACTCCTCTGAACCACGAAGCAAACCAGCCTGAGGTCTTCGGTCACCTGGGCCAGACCCACGCGCTCATGGCGCAGCACGGCCTAGATCATGCGCTCTCGGTTCTGATCGAACTTCGCGCCTCACAAATCAATCGATGTGCCTATTGCGTCGATTTGCATTTGAAGCAGGCGCGGAAGATTGGGATATCCGAGGCCAAGCTGGACACTCTGGTCGTCTGGCGAGAGGTAGATCACTTCTCACCGGCTGAGCAAACGGTACTCGCCTGGACCGAAGCCCTGACCTACCTGGACCGCAATGAGGACCTGTCCGCGCTCCGAACAGAATTGCGCGAACACTTCTCCGACGAGGACATCACCACCATTACGGCAGATATCGGATTGATCAATCTCTGGAACAGGATTCAGAGATCAAAGCACTGACCTAAGACGCCAAGGGCCTATTGTAGGCACTGTAGGGCCCGGTTTTCTGGGCCCTGCCGTTGTTAACTGGCAACAAAAAGAAAGCTAAGGGGCATGACGGAAGTCCGAAAAAATAGATTCACAGAGGGGTCGCTTGGCACCATCTACCTGAGGACCGCATTGCCGATCATCTTCGTCATGGCGATGAACGGCCTCTTGTCGGTTACTGATGCTGTCTTTCTTGGCTTCTATGTCGGGCCGGTCGCGTTGGCCGCCGTCACGTTGATGTTTCCATTCTATATGCTGATCGTTGCCGTATCGACATTGGTCGCAAACGGTATGTCGAGCCTCTTGGCGCGGTCGCTTGGCGCGGGCGACCTCGATGGAGCTCGGGCTACATTCGCGGGTGCGCATGGATTGGCCTTGGGGCTCGGATTGGTCCTCATCGTTTTGTTCTACGCCTTCGGACGTCCGATCACTCAATTGGCCGCAGCGGGTTCACAGACGCTGGCTGATATGGGTTTGATCTATTTGCAGATCACTGTCCTTTTCTCGCCTTTGCTCTTTTTGGTGCGAGTCAACTCGGACGCGCTGCGCAACGAAGGGCACGTTGCCTTCATGACAGTCACGGGACTGATCGTGTCAGTTGCCAATATCGGGTTCAATTTCGTGCTGATCGCCCTTCTGAATATGGGCGTGGCGGGGGCAGCCTATGGCACCGCAGCGGCACAAGCGCTTGCCTTGGCTGTTATTCTTGCGTTCCGTTTGAGCGGCAACACAGAGCTGCGTCCTTCAACTCTGCTCTCGCATTCTTTGCTGGCAAATTGGCCGCGCATCCTCGCATTGGGTGCACCTCAAAGCCTGAACTTCATCGGAATCTCGCTTGGAGCAGCAGCCGTCATCGCAATGCTGCAATGGGTTGGTCAACCGGGCTACGCGGATACCATCACCGCTTACGGGATCATCACCCGGGTCATCACTTTTGTCGTTTTGCCATTGCTCGGTTTGTCCTTTGCGATGCAGACGATCACGGGCAACAACTACGGTGCCGAACTCTGGCACCGATCCGATGCAAGTTTGCGCATCGCACTTTGGGCTGCCTTTGGCTTTTGCTGCGTGGTGCAAGTCGTCATGATGGCAATGCCCAGCCAGATCGCTAGCGCCTTTGTCGATGAAGGCGCCGTCATCGCGGAAGTTGCGCGGATACTACCAATCATGACATGTCTGTTTTTCCTGACGGGTCCACTGATGATCATAGCGGCGCACTTTCAGGCGATCGGATTTGCGGGCAAGGCAGCGCTCTTGGGGCTAACCAAACCTTACGCCTTTGCAATCCCTCTAACATTTGTGTTGCCCGTTTTCTTCGGAGAAGTGGGCATTTGGTATGCTGGTCCGTTAGCCGAAGTGATGCTGTTAGGCTTAACCGCGTTGGTGTTGTGGAAGACTTCTCGAAACACGAAACAAAAGTGGGGCATCTTCCACATGCCTGAATGAGACATGTTACGGATACGCACCTCAAGGAAAGCAAGGGACCCCACATTGAAACGCGAAATCACTTTCTTCCGACTAACGGATGTAGCGCCATCTGATATCGCGGCGCACATGTCTGATCCGAGAGTTGCCGAACACATGCCACTTCTGACAGGTGGGTGGGACACCAAGACGGCGACCAAGTTTGTCAAAATGAAGGAGGAATACTGGGCTCGCGACGGGCTGGGGCACTGGGCGTTTCTGGTCGATGGAAAATACGTTGGGTGGGGTGGTTTTCAAAAAGAAGGGGACGAGTGGGACTTCGGTCTTGTCTTGCGGCCAGATGCGTTCGGTCTTGGCAGACCCATATCAAAGAAAGCCTTAGATTTCGCCACCGCTGACGACCGGATTCCATTTGTGACTTTTCTGCTGCCGCCCTCAAGGAAAAACCTTGGAGCGTTAAGAAGACTGGGTGCCAAGCACGTTGGCGATGTCGATTATGACGGGGCCAAGTTCATGAAGTTTCGTCTCAACACAGAGTGATTTGAACGCCGCTGTTTGTACTTGTGGCCGTCTCAGGTCACCGTCACGTGCAATGAATGCGCAGTGTCTGCTGAGACAAAACGACCCCATGCGAACGGCCGGTTTGCGGGCTGCAGCTGCAGCATTGGAAACAGTCGTTGGATGGCCGCATTGGGCCGTCTTGTCAGTCTACAGTAAATGCAACTTTGGCCAGGTGAAGAATAGGAGTTTGTGATCAAAGTATGTTTTCATTACAATTTGCCTGTGGTTCTCGTGTTTGACTAACGTCCGTGAAGAGAGCCCTAACGACGGACTACTCCTCGCAATTCTCAGCCCTAACAAAAACTGAACTTGGCCACGTCCAGCAACCAGTTGATCTTGAATTCTTCATAACAAGCGCCTGCTTCTGCAATGATCTTGGCGGCGACAGAGTTTGCTATGTCCGAAAGTTCTCACCAGAACGCTCCGGAAGCGGTTTGCCCATACGTTCCAATCCTACAAACCTACTCTCTACAAGCGCCGTTTCAACAAGGAGGCGACTGTCTAATCATAGCATGAAACGAGCAACCCAACACTGCTTTTGGCAAGCAGTCGGTTAGTTAAATTGCCCGTTCCCGAAGTGGTTGGCAGGTCTTTTGGAGGCTTCGCCGCCTGGAACAACTCAAATACGTTGTTGAGTTGGTCAAAGCAAAACCCCGACGGCACGTTTAACCAATTCATTGAATTCTTGATGGTAAGAAGGAACCAGCGGCTCCAAGTGTTGTGCATCAAAATCCGGTTTCCGGCGTCTGGACTCAACCACCCAAAAACGCGCTCTTTCTTCATTGCCGTTTATCCAATTGCTCATAGCCGCAAAAAACGCCATGCCGGCATGAGACCAAGGAACGCGCGCCGCCGTTTCAGCCCATTTCACAGCCTCGGGATAGTTTTCTCGGCCCAGATTGACCCACATATTTGTACCCGTCATGCCAGGGCGCATGGGGTCAAGTGGGCTCCGGTCAAGTGCAAGATGAGTTGACATGGATGCGCTGTCATAGTCTCCGGTAAAGACTTCAGCCCAGCTCTTACCATAGTGGCTCATCGCATGGTTCGGACTGGCGTCAACACCTGCGCGGAACCAGAACATTGATCCTTCTGGATCGTCCCGCAACCAGTGGCTGCGCCCCATAACAAAGTTGGCGAACGGGTCTCTTGGCTGAAGGCTCACTGCACGTTCTGCATGGCGCGTCGCATCCAACACATCGTCCTGCGGATTAGGGCTATACCGCATAAATGCCGAGTTAAACTTTGCGAAGGACATGCCGGCATGGGATCTCGCCATTGTCGGGTCCTTCTCAAGTGCAGTCTCGAAAAACGACATCGCGCGGGCACAGCTTTGGCGGGTGAATTTATACATCTCTTGGAACCCGCAGTGCATTGCCGCCCAGGCACTGAACTCTTCGAATTCTGAAAGATCGAGCAGGCTTACCTCATGTTGCGGAATTTCAAGTTCGGCCACTGCCATTACACTGGCAACGATTTGTGCCCGCAGCTCACTGATGTCATCAATCCCTGCCTGCTTTCGAGTGGCCCAGATGATCTGTCGGTTACGTGTGTCCGACAATTCTGCGTCTATGATCATCAATCGACCAGAGATTTCAATTGTCCCACTCAAGCAGTAGCGCGCGCCCAAAAGCGCTCCGACAGATCGGACGTCCACGGCAGGTCCGCGAAACCGAAAGCTGGATCCCGGAGCGATTACTTTGATCCAACGCAGCGAGGCCAATGCAGTGGTTAATTCACGCGGCACTGCTTCCGAGAGTGATTGGTGGATTTCTTCTCCACCGTAGGTCCTAAAGGGAAGGACGGCTATGGAGGGCTGATCTCCGTCCGGCAGTATGGATCGGGATTGCAATGACGCTGTTGTATCTACCTCCTCGATGGATGACATGGGCGTTGCAGGGGCTGACAATCGCACCTCGCCAGCGATCCGAAATCCGCGTCCTCTCAATGTCTGGACAATTGATTGGGTTTTGCCATCGTCGCTCAGCAGCTGGCGCAAGCGTTTTACCCGGCTGGCAATAGCCCAGTCCGAAACGATCCGACCCTTCCAGATTTTCTCGATTAACTCATCCCGGTCGACCACGCGGTGATGGTTTTCGACAAGCAAAATCAAAAGATCGAGGACCAGAGGTTCCGGCTGCAAAGCTGTACCAGCGCGGGTTAATTCACGCCGTTCCGTGTCCAGGATGAGATCTTCGACCGCGTAGATCATGCTTTGAGCATAAACCGATTGGCGTCCATTCGCCAAAGTTCAGTCATAAAAAGACAAGTTGCAGTCAAGCTTAGGTCAAGCTCCGGTCAAGCAACGCAGCCGAATGCCCCTCAAGTTCGTTTTGCCGCTTCAAATGAAGGAACCAAAAAATGAACTTCGAAACCAAACCAAACCGTGAAAAGCTGCCGCAATTGAATGGAGACCTTTTTCTCAGCGATGGCGGAATTGAAACGACGCTGATTTTTCTGGACGGGATCGACCTGCCTCACTTTGCAGCATTCGATTTGCTAAAGAATGATGCTGGCAAAGCAGCCCTTACCGAATATTTCGAACGCCACATCGGGATCGCCAAGTCACTGGGCATGGGGTTTGTCCTCGAAAGTCCCACATGGCGGGCCAGCACAGACTGGGGAAAGCTGTTGGGATACAGCGCGGACGACGTGGCCGCCTTTAACAAGGCCGCGATTTTCATGATGCGTACGCTGCGCAACGCCCACGAAACGGCTGACACGCCGATGGTGATCAGCGGATGCGTCGGTCCACGCGGCGACGGATACAACCCGGCAGAGCTTTTGACCGTAGCCGAGGCGCAAGCCTATCACCGGCATCAAATCAAGGCGCTTGTCGAAGCGGGTGCGGATATGATCACCGCGATCACGATGACGCACGCCGAGGAAGCCGCCGGAATCGCACGGGCTGCGGTCGCCGAAAGCACTCCAGTGGCGTTGGCCTTCACCGTTGAAACCGACGGTAACCTTCCCACGGGTCAACCGCTTGGCGAGGCAATTGAACAGGTCGATACGGCAACGGGCAATGCGCCGGCCTATTACATGATCAACTGCGCACACCCGGATCACTTTGAAGACGTACTGAGGTCGGGCGGCGATTGGGTGGATCGTATTCGTGGTATCCGTGCCAATGCGTCTCGCCAAAGCCACGCTGAACTGGATGAGGCGGAAGAACTTGATCCTGGCGACCCTCAGGAGTTGGGGCAGGATTATACTCGCCTGCAGAAACTGCTGCCAAATCTTGCGGTGGTTGGCGGGTGCTGTGGCACCGACCACCGCCATGTTTCTTCCATCGGTAGCGCTTGTTTGGCGCATCGCTGACCCGCCGCAACGGTTCTCGAGACGGTTGTTCTGGCGCTCACGCTCCCGACGGTTTGTGTGACGCGCCAACCTTCACCTGTCTCGACCCGGTGCCATGAGCCGTCAGCTCGCGAAGGAAATTGACATGACTCTTTCACATTCCACCAAACGCTCGGTAAATCTGACGATTTCGTTAATTTGCCTGGCAACTGTGATGGCAGGTCCGGACGCACGGGCCGACGTTCAATCCTTACCTGCGACTCTGACAGATACAGATTTTCTGTGGGATGGAAATCCTGATCCGGCGCTGGTCATTCTTGGGCAAAACCTCTTCTTTGATCCCATTTTGTCGGGCAACCGCAACATTTCCTGCGGAACTTGTCACGACCCTGCGCTGGGCACCGGGGACGGATTGGCACTTGGGATTGGCGAAGGCGGTGTCGGCGCTGGTCACGAGCGCAAGACGCAAGACGGCGTAATCGGACGCGTTCCACGCAATGCTCAGCCGCTCTACAATATTGGCGCAAGAAGTTACACGCGCATGTTCCATGATGGAAGGCTTGAGCCCGATGATCAACGAACGTTTCAAAGCGGTTTCTGGAGCCCCGCGCGCGAACACCTGCCCGCAGGACTGCACAACGCGCTGACTGCGCAGGCTATGTTCCCTGTTCTGTCGCCTATCGAAATGGCCGGCCAGAAGGGAGAGAACCTGATCGCAACCGCAGTAGCAGAAGATCGGATAACAGACGCGTGGGATCTGATCGCTGAACGATTGAGCGGTGTTCCCGAATATCAGCGCCTATTTGAGGAGGCTTTCGGACCGGATCAGATAACCTTCAGTCAAGCTGCAAAAGCCCTTGCAGCTTTTCAAAGCGTGGCGTTCCGATCCGAAGGCAGCCCGTTTCATCGCGCCTTGGCATCTTCGGATTTTTCAGTTTTTTCGGACAGCGCTCGAAGGGGTATGGATTTGTTTTTCGGCTCTGCTGGATGTGCGGAATGCCACAACGGACCGCTTTTTACGGATCATGAGTTTCACGCAATTGCGATGCCACAGATCGGTCCGGGAAAAGGTCACGGCAGGGACACAAGCTTCTGGCGGGCCACTGGCTTTATGGACCGTGTCGAGGATGAGGGGCGCTATCGCGTGACCTTCGAGGTCGAGGATCTGTTTCGGTTCCGCACACCGTCACTGGTCAACGTCGCTTTGACGGGGCCATGGGGGCACAGTGGAGCGTATGAAACGCTCGAAGATGTAGTCCGGCATCATGCCGTTCCTTTGGAAAGCCTTGAAGCCTATGACATGCCGCGTTTGCAGCGGATCGACGACGTAATCGAGCAGACTGGAAGTGGATCCGTTCTGATCTTTCGCCCGCTCAATCCAGCGCGGCGAACTGCCTTCGATGCGCGGGACGGGTTTGTTCACAACTCTGAACGATTGCGCTCCCGTATTGCCGAAGCCAACGATCTTGCGCCCAAACCAATGGGAGATACCGAGATCTCCGACATTGTCTCATTTCTCAACGCGTTGACCGACCCAACGATGATTGACCTGTCTGCACTCATACCTGACAGCGTGCCGTCCGGGCTTTCACCACAACCGAAGCGCGCATCGTCCACCCGTCAAACGAATGCAGTGCGGTTCCAAAACGTTGACCAACCGACCGACTTGCCAGTGCGCGACGTTGGCGTTCAATACAATGCACCATGAAGACCACCCAGCCAGCGTTCATTAACTGGATTCCGAGTGACTAACCTGCGAAAATGAAAAGGAGATTCCCATGCTTCGCATTCTTAAAACGACAACCGTTCTGCTTTCGCTGACCCTTCCAGGCGTTACGGCTGCTGATGATTTCAGCCACACGGATTTTGACTCCGGAGGTCCTGTCGGACCGATTGACCATGCGTCCGAGGGTAACGTCATTGTGGCCGCTTATGAAGCGAAGCGGACAATGTCGTTGAACTTCATGTTCCACATAGATGAAGGGCTGACCGAGCAGGACGTTTTTTTTGAAAAAGTCCAAGGTTCCGGCGAGGTTTTCCGCCCAACGGCTGCGACACGGGATATGAAAGCGCCTCTGTTTGCCCCGGCAGATCCGGTGCCGCACACGCCACTTCAAACCGAAAACACAGGGCCTTGGCCTAAAGGTAAACCGCTCGGTATCACTCTTGGAGAGTGGTTCGCGGCGAAAGGTGAAGGCACTTACCACTGTGAAAACGGCACAGGTGAAGTAGACTTCCGATTTGAAAACCTTGTGCCGAACGGTCTCTATACGATGTGGCACGACTTTGCCGTCTGGCCGCCA
Organism: Ruegeria sp. AB5; assembly: GCF_056542645.1. Classification (NCBI taxonomy): domain Bacteria; kingdom Pseudomonadati; phylum Pseudomonadota; class Alphaproteobacteria; order Rhodobacterales; family Roseobacteraceae; genus Ruegeria; species Ruegeria sp. AB5. Next base: position 5,497 of record NZ_JBQGAE010000023.1, on the reverse strand, counting down.
ACCGACCCGTTCAAGGGATTCTATGACCTGCCGTTCGGCGCTCGTGATGGTTCAGAAAACACGTTCAAAGTTGATGCCAACGGTCGCGCGCGTTTCCACCGCACCATAACACCCTGCCTGCAGCTTACCGGCGAGCAGCTTATTTCAGAGTTGGCCATTGCCTGGCACAGTGATGGAAAGACTTGGGGCCCCGACACCGGGGAGTTTTCGACCAACACCCACGTCCACCTCTATGTTCCACTACCCAAACGGCAAGGGCTGTAGTCCCCTCAACGCAAGGTCTTGGACGCCTCTGAGCACTCTGTGTGACACGATCCAAACACAGAGTGCTCATTCATCATCCTACAGCATTGCCGTGCTCTGATGCGCAGAAGACTTCGCGAAAAATCGAAACCTTTTTCGAAACTGGATAGTATAGTGTGCGATATCTGAACCGTAACTCCTAATGTTCGAGAGCTTGGGCAGACCGACCCGTCTCTTCCATCATCTTTTTACGGAACACTTCACTGGAATGATCCATCCGAGGCATTCCTGTGGCGTATTGTTGAGGCGGTCGTAGCGCTGATCAAGTTCGTGCTTGGAGACAGCTTGGATGTCGCGCGTGCGCGGAAGCCATCTTTGGATACGGCAATAGCCTTCTGTTAAAAAAGCACGTTTAGTTTCAGAGCCAAGCCCTCCGCTTGTTCAGAAACCAAGCGCGACGAAAGGGCATCCGAGTCGAGTTTCACAATTCTGCCTGTGACTCAATTGTTCCTAGTGAACGCGTTCTTCACACTAAGAATATTCCCTTGGCTGTTCTCGAATAGTCAGCGTTTCGCCAGTCAAGATTGTCGGCGCATCTGTGCGGGTCCCTGAGATGGGCGCCGGTTTCATGACTAGATTGGAATTGGTTTCACAACGTGGGTTTTGGTTTTGCACAAACCAAATGGCAAAAAAGGCTGAAAAAAATCTGTAGGTCGGCTACCCATATTGTGTTCGACACTACAGGATTCCTGCCGTGCTCGCACAGCCGATGTCTTTGCAGGGAGAGTTAAATGTCCACAACGGCCAGTCGAGCAAACGCCGCTGCGCGTTCCATCCGGAAGGTCGAAGCCTTCTTTTCGTCCTACAATGCTGCGGTAAAGGAAACGCCTGCGGTCGCTGATTTCACTTTCGGCAATCCGCACGAAATGCCTTTGCCCAGTGTGGTCAAGGCGCTGAAGACACACGCTGAACCACAAAGTGTTGACTGGTTTGCGTATAAGACCAACGAAGCGGACCCGTGTGCGTTTTTGGCCGGCGCGTTGTCTGAAGAGTTGGGTTTACCGTTTGAATCTGAGGACATTGCGTTGACCAAAGGTGCCTTTGGGGCGATCAAGATGTGTTTCACCATGCTTCTTGAACCCGGTGATGAATGCCTCGTCCCGTTGCCGGGCTGGTTCTGCTATGGGCCGATGCTGGCCGCTGCCGACGCCAAAGAGGTAAAGGTGCCGCTGAATCCAGAAAACTTTGAGCTTGATCTGGAGGCCATAGCCAAAGCGATAACTCCGCGGACCAAGATCTTGGTAGTTAACACGCCTCACAATCCGACCGGTCGCATATACTCGCGTTCAGATTTGCAACAACTCGCTGATCTGCTCGAAGCCAAATCAGCCGAGATCGGCCATCGAATTTGGATATTGTCTGACGAACCTTACCGCCGTATTCGATTCGACGGCATTGGCTTTACAAGCCCGGCGGCTGTGTATCCGCACACGCTGATCGATTACTCATACGGGAAGATTCTTCTCGCACCTGGGTTGCGTCTTGGTTACCTCGCGATCTCTCCAAACTTGCCTGCAGCGGAGCGAGAAGAGCTTCGCACGCTGCGGTTTGCCGTACAGATGGCGGATGGTTGGAATGTACCGGATGCTCCGCTGATCTATGCGCTGCAGGACCTCGAAAACGCCTCAATCGACATTCCCGCACTGACGCACCGTCGCGAACGAATGCTTGGTGCTTTGAGCCAGTGGGGATACAATATGACCAGACCGGAAGGCACCTTTTATTTATGGGGACGGGCCCCGGGCGGTGACAGCGAAGCCTTTGCCGAATATCTTCGAAAAAGTGGCGTCTACGTTATGCCTGGAACAGTCTTTGATCGCCCGACGGACTTTCGAGTTTGCCTAACCGCAACTGACGAAATGATAGAAAACGCAATGCCAGCACTACAGGCGGCCGCAAACCGAATGCAGGAATGAAAACTGGCGTTGGATCGAGATTTAGGCGTTTTGATTGATTGACAGCTTTGATGCGCAATCTGTGAATACGACCGGCACCCGATTTTGTAGCGGTAGCGAATGAACGGTCCGTTGAATTGCATCGCAGCACTTGACGATATCGGCAATCACACCTCCGGGTGGATCCTGCATTGCAAGAATTTTTGGGTGATGTTTGCGGGTATTTTGTCAGTACTGTCGTCTGTCCGGCCTGTTTGCGTGGCAGCATTGTCGCCACTGGCCCTCCCTCTTGCCGCCACTAGACTTGTTGAGTGGGGTCACTCCGAGCCAGGCCGCCAGATCGCGCCCGGTCCGGAACTGTTTTGCATCGCCGATCGTAGCGACAATCGCTGGTACCGTGATCGGCCCGATGATGAGCCATTTGTGCGCCATGGGTTCAAGCACAATGGTGAATGCATTCGCATTATTCGGCGTGCGACTGCATGCAGAAGGACATGTTGTTCGATAATCTACGAATAGCCGTCGATGCGCGTTCAGGCCGAGGAATTGGTAGCACTGTATGCCGATCATGCCTTTCGCGATCTCTGGCATTTCTGGATGGTCGCCATCAAGGTGACGCTGTGCAAAGGCCGTCACTGCTTCGATCCCAATGGGCGATATATGTCCAAACTCGCGCAAAATACTGCGGATCATGTTGGCCAGTTGAGTGCACCGCCGGACGGCTAGATCTCGTGTCCGATGAATAGAGAGGATGGCTTGCTGTTCTTCTGTTTTGATCTCGACAAACCGCATAGTTGGTCGACGGACCGCTTCACAGATTGCTTCGGCATCAACGGCATCGTTCTTGCCGCGCTTCACCTAGGGTTTGACATAGCAAGCGGGCATGAGCTTCGCGTCGCGCCCCAATTTGCGCAGCTGCCGACCCCAATGATGGGATCAACCGCAGGCTTCCATGCCGACCGTAGCATCTCAAAAAAGTCAGCAGCTTCGCGCGCTTGTTCGCCTTGTTGAAAATAACACGGCCGTTCTCTGAAATGCCGTGCACTTGAAAAACATCCTTGGCCAAATCCAGGCCTACGGTCTTTACTGTCATTGGGTGGCTCCTTTCCTAGCAGTCGATGATAACTGCACTTTGACACATTCGATGCCGGTGGAGCAGGAGCCACCCACCTCATCCGCTTTGGGCCGTGCTCAACACAGATTGCAAAGTATGGATATCAGAATTTGCGTCGCTTCGGAGGTCGGTGCGGAGCCTATTCCGTCCTACGATTGATCCGCTATTGTGAATCTATGGCAGCAAACACGGGATACGCCTTTCGACGCGCGACAGTGGCCGATCTTGGCTTGCTATTGGAGTGGCAATCACGGCCACATGTGCGCGAATGGTGGGATGCTGTTGAACCCGGGAATGAACAGGACTTGGCAGATCCGCGCGTTGCGCGGTGGATTGTCTCAGCGTCCGGGCGACCGTTTGGCTACATGCAGGATTACACAGTCCACGGATGGGAAAACCACCATTTATTTGAGCTTCCACAAGGATCTCGGGGTATCGACCAGTTCATCGGTGAGACTGATATGATAGGCAAGGGTCACGGCCCGGAATTTATTGCGGAGCGCCTGAAATCGCTCTTCGATGAGGGCGTGCCGGTGATCGCGACTGATCCTGACCCGGAAAACAAGCGCGCAATCGCAGCATATAGGAAATCTGGATTTAGCGAATTTGGGCCTCCTCGAGACACTCCGTGGGGTCGAATATTACCGATGAAGGCAACTCGGCGAACCGGCGGCAAGTAGAATCTGCTTCAACTGAGTTTGTTGAGTTATTCATTAAATTCGTCCCGCGTGTGCGACGAACGTTGGCTCATACGGTCGCGAAAATAGTCCACACTGCTGCGCTAGCCGTTCTTGCGATCATTGCCCATACCGCGCTCCGCAGCGCCAACATGACGAGCGCTGCCACGATGACTGCCTGGGCTTCAAGCAGGCCGCGTTGGGCGACAATTGGCGCGACCAGAGCCGCAACAACCGAGATTGAGAGCGTGTCCAGAAATCCCAAGACCGTCGGTGAGGCGTCGATCCGGGTCATGAGGTGGGCTCCGGTTATCTGCTTATTGCAGTTCTTGGATCGCTCGCGGCCCGGTATCTCTTTGGCTGGATCGTCCGAGGTCCAGCGCAGGCAGGTGGTGGGCGTTTGCCGGCGGCTGCAATGCCGGCGGCGATTAGAGAATCTTGCCTCTTCGGACTAGGGCCGGTTCGGGCCGTCGGTGCGGAGCAGTTCGCTCAGGCCCAGGCGGATGCCGTGCTGAAGCTGAAGTTCGCGTTGAGCCCAACTTGCTCATTGATCGGGGTACGTCGAACGTCTTGTTCTGGGGCTTGTCATTCTTCGAAGCCTGTGGATTGCTAAAAGCTCAAGAACTCATGGAGAAAACAGAATGATCGACCCCGCAGCGTTGCTGACCTATTCGTTGATCGTACTTGGCTTTGTGTTCATTCCAGGACCCGCAACCCTCTTGACGGTTGCGCGAGCCACAACGTCTGGAACGAAAGTCGGAATTGCCACGGGTGCTGGTATCACAGCGGGCGACTTTCTACACACGATCATGGCAGTAGTCGGTATTTCTGCGATCATCGCGGCTTCTGCTACGCTTTTCACCATCGTGAAATACCTTGGGGCGGCGTATCTTGTTTACCTTGGATTGAAGGCGATATTCGATAAGGCTTCGGTTGATATTGGCCAGGGCCGCGTCCCAATCACGGCACCTCAAGCTTTCAGACAGGCGATCCTTGCCGAAGTACTGAACCCAAAGACCGCGCTGTTCTTCCTTGCGTTTCTGCCTCAGTTTGTCGCGCCAGAAAGAGGTCTTGTGGTCGCACAACTTACCATTCTTGGGATCGTATTCGCGCTGATCGGCTTCTTCAGTACTATCGTCTATTCCGTTGCAGTAGGCGGCCTGGGCAGCTTCCTCCGCCGCAATCCGACTGTCCTCAGGTGGCAGGGCAGGGTTGTTGGTAGCATCTACTGCGCATTGGGCGTTCGGCTTGCGCTACAGGAGAGATAAGCGACCTATGCACTATTGCAGAAGATTCAGTTCAACTGCCCTTCGCGCGCCTTCCGGCTGAATTCTTTAGGAGCGTGCCTCCCGATTTATGCCAAGTGGTTAATGGGCGCTCAGCCGCGATGTCATTGACTTTGCTCTCTTGGGTGCATGGTTGTGTCGCAAACTTTGGGTCTGGATTGACGAGCCTGCAGATTCCGAAGTTTGTTGTCCGCGTATTGTTTTCCAACAGGTTTCAGCATG
>NZ_JBQGAE010000022.1:0-37684 GCF_056542645.1 Ruegeria sp. AB5 | reverse complement strand
TGGCAAACCTAGCCTGGAACCGTACCGTTGATTGGTTCAACACCTATCTGAAGTAATTGGGGTAAGATGCCAAGTCAGTCATGCGTTGTTATCGCTGCGCGGTCGCCTACAGTTCTCCAAGAACAATTCCCGTTAAGCCCGAGCTTTATGAATTTTGTGATCAGAGGGACTGTCGGGCAACGAATAGTTTTGCCGTTCGACGACAGCTCAGAATTTGATTTTGATCCATTGGGTCTTTCACGAGCGCACGGGTCTCGTCAATTGCAACTCAAAGGCTTCTATCAAATCAGGCAAACGGTCTTTTCTGTCCGCGAGGGAAGACTCCCGCAAACAAACAGCGAATAGTGGCGTTGAACACAGATAAGCATCTAGTTGCAGCCATGTATCACACCGCGCAGTTCGGCGAGACCGCGCATTCTGCCTATGAGTGGGTAGCCGGGTTGTGAGGGAAGAGTGAGATCGCTCAGCAAGGCGTGGCCATGGTCCGGTCGCATGGGAATCTCGTAATCTGATCGTCCCTGACTTCGACGCTGTTGTTCTTCAGCCAACAAGGCGCGGATCGTTGCAACCATATCGGTGTCTCCTGCCAGATGTTCGGACTCATAAAAACTATGCCGGTGTTTGTCGCTTGGACTGTCGCGCATCGTATTGCGAAGATGTACGAAATGGATTCTATGACCAAGCTGAGCAATGAAAGACATGGGGTCGAACTCTGTATCAACACCTAACGAACCGGTGCAAAGCGTTGCCCCATTTGCCGGACTTTCGACGGCATCCAGAACGGTGGCGTAATCACATTGCGACGACATGACCCTCGGTAGCCCAAGCAAAGAAAAGGGCGGGTCATCAGGATGGCAACATAGACGGATGCCGAGATCTTCAGCCGTTGGGATCACCTCGGACAGGAAATCAACCAAGTTGGACCGGAGCATTTCCGGCGTCACACCGATGTATGCGTCGAGGTTACGTTTCACGTCCTCAAGAGACCAATTGTCGTTTGCCCCCGGTAAACCAGCGACGATATTGTTCGACAGCTTCAAGCGATCTCCATCACCAAGATCTGCAAAACGGGCCTCTGCGGCTTCTACGATCTCGGCTGAATAGTCTTGCTCTGCGCCCTTCCTGCACAGGATGAAACAATCGAATACAACAAAATCCAAAAGATGAAACCGCATTGCGTGCCCACCATGTGGCAACGCATAGCTTAGGTCTGTCCGCGTCCAATCCAGCACGGGCATAAAGTTGTAGCAGACCGTATAAATGCCGCACCGTGCCAAATTGCGTAGTGTTTCCTTGTACGTTTCAAGGTGATGGCTAACCGGTCCGGTTTGCGATTTGATTGCTTCAGATACCGGCACGCTTTCAACGACATCCCAAGTCATCCCAGATGGAACGCCGCCGGGCTGTTCAATCTGTTTCTGCCGTTCAATGATGTGCTCGACTGACCAAGCCTCTCCTGTTGGAATATGATGCAAGGCTGAGACGATGCCGGTTGCGCCGGTTTGCCTGATTTCGCCAATCGAAATCGCGTCGGAAGGGCCAAACCACCGCCAAGTCTCTTTCATGATCTTGCTCCTAGATTGCAAGGGATCATAGTCCCGCCTCATCTGTCCCGAGACTGACATCAACGGGAACGAGAGCGCCTTTGCGGCGGATGACGTGACCTGCAAGGCGACATCCTTGCCGTATTCCGGCAGTTAAATCATCGTGCCTTAAGACGCTTGCCAATACACCTGCATTGAAACTGTCCCCTGCCGCGGTGGTATCGACAACGCCTGTCACAGGATCAACGTCCAACGCACCGCGTTGACCGTCTTTTTGAAAGGTAACTGGCTGAGCGCTGTTTTTGACGACGATCTTATCCACCCCAATCTCAGCATATCGGTTCAGCGTCGCAATTGAATCGTGGTCCCCGAACCATACGGCCTCATCGTCGTAAGATGGCAGCACGATATCGGATTGCGCCGCAGCCTCCATAGTGGTGTCTGTCATTTCCTGCGTAGTCGACCAAAGCAGTGGTCTAAGGTTTGTGTCAAAGGCAACAGTCTTTCCGACGGCACGTGCATGGCTCAATGCATCAAGCAGCGTTTTGCGGGATTGTGGATCTAGGATGGCAAGCGTGATCCCGGAAAAGTAAATTAAATCTGCTTCTCCGATCGCTCGCTCAAGCGCAATCTGGTCCACTGCAAGTTTCCTGGCCGCAGAGTCGGTGCGCCAATATGAAAAACTGCGCTCACCATTGTTAAGATGGATGAGATACAACCCAACAGTCTGGCTGGCAATTACCTGGACGTGTGCATCACATATTCCACTATCTTTCATGAACGACCGCATATCCTGCGAAATTGCATCGTCCCCGATAGCGGTAAAATAGCTTACGTCGATACCTGATGCGGCCTGTGCAAGATACCATGCTGTGTTGAAAGTATCGCCTGCAAAGCCAAGTCTGAATTCTCCAGCCCGGTCTGATGGGGCAAGTTCCGCCATACACTCTCCGATCGCCAAGAAACGCATGTCAGTTACAGAAAGTCGTCGCGTCGGGGGGTGAAACTGTCGACCAATTTACCGGGTTCCAGGCATATGCAGCCATGGGTTTGGCCTGATGGGATGACAAAGCTGTCGCCTGGACCAAACTCTTGTTCGCGTCCGCCAAGCGAGAAACGAAATCGTCCGCTCTCGACATAGGTCGCCTGAACATGCGGATGGCTGTGCAGGACACCAATCGCCCCGGACGCCAGGAACCGGAAGGCGACAATCATGAGGTCAGGATGATCAGACAGCACCTGCCGAGTGACATTTTCGCCGGTAGAAACGATCGGGAAATCTGACACAGGATATCTCCTTCAGTACTAGGAAAACAGCATACCACCATTGAGATCAATGTTTGCACCGGTAATGAAAGCACTGTCCTCGCATGCCAAAAATAAGGCGAGATTCGCTGCATCATCCACATGACCTTGACGCTTAAGCGGCGCGTTTGCTTCAAAGCCACGGCGACCAGCATCAGGCGTGTGAACGTTGTGAAAATCGGTGTCGATCATGCCGGGACAAAGCGCATTTACACGAATGTCAGGACCAACCTCCTTTGCCAAACCGCGTGTCATGGTCATGACCGCGCCTTTGGCAGTGGCATAGGCGACGGCGCCCGGCCCACCGCCATCGCGCCCGGCTTGACTTGCGAGGTTGACAATAGCCCCCGACGTCATCCTGGACAAGCAAGCTTGGGTCATCAGGAATGTGCTGGTCAGATTCAGCGTCATGACGGCGTCCCAATGCTCAACAGACATTTCCGCAATAGTTTTGCGGGCGATCAAACCGCCGGCGTTGTTGACCAGAATGTCTACCCCACCAAAGGTTTCGACAGTGCGGAATACCAGCGCGTCAACGTCCGCCTTCTTGTTCAGGTCACCCTGCAAGGCAATCGCTTTACCGCCGTTGGCTTCGATTGCTGCAACGGTTTCCTCCGCGCCATTCGAGCTGGAAAAATAGTTGATCGCGACATTTGCGCCTTCAGAGGCGAGTTTGATTGCAACGGCGCGACCGATATCACGGCCTCCTCCGGTTACGATGGCGGTCTTACCTGCAAGTTTCATGTCGATCCTTCCTATTGCGAAGCGCGAGTTTCGTTTTTGTCATGGGCTTGGCTTGACTGCCCTCGGATTGCGCATGGGACGCGAACCGAGACGCCATTATCTGAACGCCGCCGGCATAACTGTCTTTGGGAGCCATAGAATGATTTCGGGAAATGCAGCCAACAGAATGAGGATAACCAGCATTGGTGCAAGGATGAGCACAACCTCACGCAGGACTTGCACGACGTTTAGACCGCCGATCGCTGCAGAAATTAGTAGACACAAGCCGTAGGGCGGCGTCACAAGCCCGAAGGCAAGTGAGACGATACCAATGATGGCGAAGGCGATTGGATCAACCCCACCTGCCTGGGCCACCGGCATCAGAACCGTGCCAAGGATGATGATTGTGGGGATCGCATCGATAAACAGGCCAAAAAGCAGAAACAGCAGGGCAATCAAAATAGCTGTTCCAAAAGCGCCGAACTCCCAAGCGGTCAAGACGCCGACGATAAGACGCGGCGCATCGTAGAATGACAGTAGCCAACCGAATGCCGACGCAGTACCGATTGCAAACAGCGAGATGGCCGCAAACCTTGCCGTGTCATAGAGGATGAAGCCCAAGTCTTTGGGTGTGACCGTCCGATAGACAAACATGCCCAAGATCAGCGCATATCCCGCCGCGATAATTGCGCTTTCAGTTGGTGTGACGAGACCGCCTACAATACCGCCAATCACAAAGACTGGTGTCAAAAGGGCCAGTGCAGCGCCTTTCCACGCGGCCCAGAACTCACCCCAATTCGGCGTCGCGGTAACCGGGTAATTGCGGGTTTTTGCGAAGCAATAGACCGTAGCCATTAAGGCAAAGCCAATCATAAGGCCCGGAATCGCACCGCCCAGAAACAAAGCGCCGACAGAGACCTGCATGACGCCCCCCCAGACGATCATCAGGATCGACGGCGGGATGATGACACCCATAACCGAAGAGCAGGCCGTGATAGCGACGGCAAACCGCGTGTCATAGCCCTCTTTCTGCATGGCAGGGATCAGAATTTTCCCGATGCCAGCCGCGTCCGCAGTAGAAGACCCGGAGATGCCTGCAAACAGCATTGATACAGCGACGTTCACGTGGCCCAATCCTCCGGGCATCCACCCAGTTAGCACACGCGCCAGTTCGATCAGCCGGTCGGTTACCTTGCCGGAATTCATCAGGTTGGCTGCCAACAGAAAGAATGGAACAGCCAGTAGGATGAACGAGTTATAGGATTGGAACATCCGATCTAGCACAATGAACGGCGTCAGTCGCAACTCAAGCAGAACAACTGGAAGAGTCGCCAAACCCAATGCGAAAGCCACTGGAACACGAATAAATATCAGCACCAGAAAGCCAGCAATAAGCATCGTGGCGGCAGTTGCAGTATCGAGGATCATGCCTGGTTGCTCTTTCGGTTAAGATATTGAGCGACGGCTTCGGATAACCGGTAACTCGACAAGAGAAACCAAAAACCTCCGGAAATCGGGACCGAGATGTGCGTAATCGCAAGATTGGCACGCATCATTACCGACCGCTGGTTGCCCCCAAATTCGGTGTATTCGATGCCGTAAAGCACGAAGAACGCGCCAAAAATCATTATGGCAACGTACACAATGCCGTCTTGAAGCAAACGTGGCAGCGGTCTCATAGCATTCCGGGTAATCCGAACGTCGAAATGAGTGCCGTCCCAGACAGCAACAATCGAACCGATCATCACGATCCAGACGAAAAGGAACGTCGCCAGCTCTTCGGTCCAAAGGTAGGTTGGGATCAAACCAGTGTAGCGAGAGACAACCTGCATCGCGACCGGAATCGCCAATGCCCCCATCATCACGCCAAGCAATATGCGAAGCCCAGCGCAGAACTTATCCAGATACTTTCCAAGCATGTCCTGCCCTACATCGCAATGTGACGCACCAAGCGCATCGGAATTTGTGCCGACAGGCGAGCTTGAAGACTCACCCGCCCGTCAGCCGGGAGATTACATTCCGCGAACGTTATTGAGCAGCTCTGTCGCGCCCAGCTCTTCAGCATAGGCATCCTGGACCGGCTGAACCAATTCCAGCATTTTCTCGCGGCCCTCGAACTCATGCACTTCGATCTGACCTGCGTCGATCATTGCCTGAAGTTTTTCACCGTCCTGACCGCTCTCTAGCGCGCGACCATATGCACCGGCTTCAGCACCAGCTTCCATGATGGCAGCTTGCAGGTCCTCTGGCAGTTCATCGAAGATTTTCGCTGACATCACAATTGGACGCACAGTGATCGTGTGCTGGGTCAATGAAACATGCGGCGCGACTTCGTAGAACTTCAGGTTCTGGATCGAGGCTGCTTCGTTCTCGAACCCGGCGATAACGCCTGTTTGGATTGCGTTATAGACTTCGTTGTAGGCGATGGCAGATGGTGCTGCGCCAACAGCAGAGAACGTCTGCGCCTGAATCGGCGCCCCCATAACGCGCATGCGGTGTCCTGCAAGCTCTTCCATGTTTGTGATGGGCTCAGCAGACGCGAGATTCCTTACGCCGCCGCCGTGATACCCGACAATCACGATGCCCGCAGCTTCGCGCAGATCATCCTCAAGAGGTTTCAACGCATCCGACGAAAGTACTGCATCCCAGTGTTCAAGATCACGGAACAGGAAAGGCATGTCCATCAAAGGAATGGACTCTGAGAATACGGCCATGTTGGACGGGGCCAGGATCGTATAGTCTACTGCAACGCCCTGATTGAGGTAGGTGACGTAGTCAGATTCCACCCCAAGCTCACCGTTCAGGCGCAGATCAAATTCCACTTCGCCATCGTAGTTTTCAGCGACCAGGCGCTCGAACTCTCGCAGAGTCTTAGTGAAGGCATGCTCTTCATCAAACATGCTCGCGCCGCGCAGTGTGACATCAGCCTGCGCGGTTGAAACCCCGCTTAGCAAAAAAGCCGTCACGGCCATCGTCTTCAGTGAAAAATTGAACATTCTATCCTCCCAGATCAGGTTCAAATCTTGTTTCGGACCAGTCGTCTATGACTGGTGATCGCGTTCGCAACCTTGCAAATGGCTATGCCAGATCAGAACTCACCCAAATCTGGATGATCTGATTTCCTCCCAGCCAGCTGAATTGCTCCGCCCTCGCTATGGGCATACACAACACGAAAACTGGGATACTAGTCAACATAAAACTTTATGAAATCTCTTTTCACTTTATGTTTTTCCATTAAAAACAGGAAAAATATTGTCGTCTAGTATCCAATTTTAATCTATTATTTACCTCGTTGATCTGCCACAATGCTGTCAAACAGAGGTTGGAACACAAAAAATGGTAGCATTGGGAACCCTTGAGCGCACGACGAGTAGCGATGTCGTCTTTGACGAACTGTTTGGACAAATCACCCGGCTGGAACTGCTCCCTGGGACAAAGATATCCGAAACGGAAGTCGCAAAGTCATTCGGGTTCTCACGACAACCTGTGCGAGAGGCTTTCACACGGCTAGCCAACCTCAATCTCCTGTTGGTGCGACCACAACGTGCAACAGTTGTTAGGCCGTTCTCCCGGCAGCTCATTGCGAACGCTCGCTTCGTGCGTGCTGCGGTCGAACTGGAAGTTATCCGCGCGGCCGCGTTAGATCGCGACAAGTCGGTAGACGCGGCATTGAAAGCGAACCTTCGCAAACAGGCGGAAGCAATTTCAGCGGAAGATGTCAGCTTGTTTCATGAACTGGATTACCAGTTTCACAAACTACTTTGTGCCTCGGCCAAACAAGAATTTGCGTTTGAAATTATTGCCGAGAACAAAGCGCAGGTTGATCGCCTTTGTATGCTCGCGCTGACCAGCAAAAAGGCAATGGATGATTTGTATGTGGATCATCAATCTCTCTTAAAGAATCTTTTTGACGGTGATGCAAAGGCGGCTGATCAAGTCCTTCGCACGCATCTTGAGCGGTTGACTCCAACGATCCAGGCAATTTACACGACGCACAACGCCTACTTTGATGAATAGGTAGCTTCTTTTGGCCACTATTTTTTGTGCCCTGCTACTCCGCTCTTCAACGTACAACGGGTGTTGTGTGAAGCGATCTTTGGTTGAGTGCCCGACCTGCTGTCATGCACCTTCAACAATGGCACTTAAGGCCTTTGCAACTTCTTTCACGATGTGCCGCAACAAGTTATCGCCCTCGACCAAGAGATCGTAGCGATCTTCGTTATTTATCACCACGAATGCCCAAGACATTTGATCTTGCATGAAATCACCAATGATCGCTATGCGCGGCCCACGGCCAATTTCCTTGGCTTTGCTTTCAACGTCTACGGCACGTCAATTTGCTCAATGAGGTTGGATGACAGGTCCTGATCTTTAACAAGTTTATGCATGTTAAACGACGGCGTGTCTCCAAGATCTGAAAGAAAAGATAATGCAGGGCGGGGACAATCCACTCAATCTGGTGTTTGTCGTGGACGTTCATCTTCAACGGATTGACGGCGAACAAAAGGGCTAAACTGTAGTTGAGATTGACGAAAGAAATCAGCGCGAAGACTGACTTGGTGCGTTTGATACATAAGCCCGGAGTCGTACCGCAACGAGGGTGATCAAGGACGAATGACCGCATTGGGCCGTCCTCATCTGAGCACGAGTGGGACTCCGACTCGGATGTTACGCTAGCGTCATCGTCATTGGTGCGATCACCACGAGCACGCGTTGCGCCTAATCTGTTTCAAGACGAAATTTGAGGAAGCGTTCCCCAGCGTACTCGATCGCGTCGACTTGCTGTGCTCCTAGTTTACGAAACGCACTCAAGTTCTTACGAGACGGTGGCAACAGAAACGTTACGTACGGAATGCGGTCGTCCGACTTGGCGAACTCAATGGCCTTCTTTGTGATGCGCCGTCCTAGACCGAATGAGTCCGGTCGCAGTACGAGGCCGAAATCCCACTCGTCTCCTTCTTTCTGAAACCCGCCCCATCCGACGTATTTCCCGTCGACCAGAAACGCCCAGTGCCCAAGACCATCACGTGCCCAGCAGTCCTCTTTCTTGGAGACAAATCCAGCGGCGACCTTTTCCTCCCACCCAAAGTTTAAAAGCGGCATGTGCTCAGCGACTCGAGGGTCGGACATGTGATCTGCAATCTCGGCGGGTTCAACTTCGGTGAGCCTTGCGAAAGTGATTACGTTTTTCAAAGTAGCCTCCTTTGGAGTCCGTACTGAGACCGGCCCCTGTCACGGAGGGCGCGTTTCTAAGTGCCTTGAAAGTGGACCCAGCTCAGCGGGCCTCACTGTCATCGTAAGAATTGCCGGACAATGCAGAGTCAGTGTCTTGACTTCTAAACCGGGTTCCAACGAATGATCCTGCCGTTGTCTGCCGTGATAACCGAGATCTCTTCATCAGAAAAGTGCTCTCGCAAATCCCGCCGAAGGTCTGACAGATCCGTGTCCCTATCGTGGTACGTAAGCGCTTCGGTTCAGGCGAGGACCGCCTGTTCGGCTTGCGGGAAATGGCCCACCTCTCGCCAGACAACGAGTGTATCCAGCTTGGTTGGTGAAACACCTTCCTTGCGTGCATTGATACACAGTAGGCGCATTGGTTGACTAGAGACGCCCGAAGCTCGATCACCACCGATAGAGCATGATCCAGGCCATGATTGGCCATAAGCGCATGGGTATTGCCAAGATGCCCGAAACCTCAGGCTGGTTTTTCCCATGTATGAGAGGAAGGTTGATATTAGTCATGGGTTCGTCCCTTCTTGGTTGGGGTCAGGTGTAGGGCACATCGTACACTGTCGGTGTCGGTTTCCACCTCCAAGCCAATACAACGATTGCCAACATGGCGGTCAGTTGAAGAACAAGGTGGTAGGCGTCATCCAGATCGATGGGTGCGGTTGGGATCATGGTGATCGTCGCGATCAATGCTGGCACGAATGTGAGTGGCTGGGTGAAACGACGCTCTAGCACAAGTGACAGCGGCACCATGGAAATTGGTACCGAGACCACGACACCACCGATCAACATCAGAATCGGAGTGATTTCCAAGCCATTGAACTGGCCCGTCATGATGGTTTCGAGAAAACCGGGCATAACGAATTGGTGCAGATCGCGAAAGATGGTGTCGAGCAGGATGAACAGCCAAATGGCCGGGAGTCTGATGTTAGTGTCAGCAACACGCAAAACTATGGTCTTTCTTGGGTTAGGGAGGCGACGGCCTGCGACAAATGACTTGAGCCATATTGTCTTGGCCTCGGATTGTTCGACAGAAGCATTCGTCTTGCTACTCGGACAGCAAGGGTTGGATGGCGGCAGCTGGGCTCAGTGCTGCCCAGATGAGAAAAAAGCCAACCGTCCCAAAAATGGTAGCATAGGCCCGTGACGATACGGAGGGAGCAAAAGCCAGAATTCCCGCAGCCCCGACATTGGACACGATGCCCATAAGCACAGCCGCCCAGGGAAATACCCCGTTCATGCTTTGCCAAATTCCTACGCCGTAGCCCACGAGCAAAGCTGCAGCGGCCATTCCATAAAGCCTGAAAAGGGTCGCGGACGCAGCGGAGACGCCGGTCATGATCTCAAGCCGGCGCTGCGGCCAAAGTAAAAACGGCCCCGTCACAAGAACAACTGTCACTATGATCTTCGCAGCAAGTATCAACAATATTGCAGACATGAGCTGAAACCCTATTGTGAACTCAGGCAGTGAGTACAGGAGCTAAAACCGAATGTCAAACTCAGGTGAAACGTATCGTCGACAATCCCCTGTTCCCATAGACAAGTGCGGGGCAGCCCTCGCGACCGATATCATTTCAGATCGCTGGACAATTCTGCTTATGCGCGAGGCGTTTTACGGTGTGATGCGATATGATGACTTCCGCACGGACATCGGTATACCGCGATCTGTCCTGACGGACCGTCTCAAGCGTCTCGTCGATGCCAAGATGCTCGAGCGCGTGCCCTACCGCGAAGGCACATCCAGAACCAGATACGGGTATGCGCTGTCAGAAATCGGCATGAGTTTCGGTCTGACCCTTCTCGCTTTAATGGCATGGGGAGATGAGCATTTCGCGAAAAACGGGAGCGCCATATCGATACTAGATCGATCAACCGGAAAGAAATTGAAAGTTGCCATAGTGCTAGAAGAAACGCCTGAAGTTTGTATAAAGGAAGTAAGGATTGTTCCGAACTAGGTTAGGCGCGGAAACCTAGTCTATCGAAAAGCGAGCCTCAGGTTTCGCGTCTTTTTGCGCGAACACGCCCCTTGACGACACCGCTATGGAGCAAACCCGCCACGCGTCTTTCCGCATGTACTTCTTCTGTGTCCAGCGATGTGCAAATTCGAGTATCTTGCGAATTTGCATACGCAGCGAATGTCCCGAAAGCGGGTTGCGACCGCAGAACTGAGCTGCAGTGGCCAATAACAGCAATGGGCCGTCTTTATCGCCTTGATCCGTGATCATCAACAGAATGCTGCGCCGACCCCAACGGTGGCGAGGAACCCAGACCCACAAAAATGTCGCGCTGCGCGATTGGCCGCTTTGTCAAACTAGTTGTTTTGTTCGGCGTGCCGTTCATTTCCCGTCCCGTCGTCACTAGGCCGCATTGAATAAGGAAAAAATACATTATAAATTGAGCGGCTTGGGTCAACCAAACAGTGGCAAAGTTGCTTCAACCGAGTGAAAGGTGTTGAAGTCCTTACCCATATTTTGGATGTTAAAAGCCTTCGGCGCAAATCTGTGCGGGACAAAAACCGACAGTCCTGCGTGCGAAGTAGTTGAAATCTTTAAGACCGGAAAAAAATGGCGCTTGAGGACCCCTTCACAGACCTCAAAATAGAAACGCAATCGACCGGGTTTTACCAAGGGTACAATCTGCCAATTGCCCTGGTCAGCAAGCTCTCGGTGTCGGTATTGGTCATTTGGGCGTTGATTTGGCCTTTCTCGGCGAACGAAACTCTTCGATCTTGGAAGTCAGGGTTGCTGTTTGAATTCAATACATTCTACGATTTTTCAGTAGCGCTGTTTGCTTTCTTTTTGTTTATCGTCGCGCTCATCCCGGCGACTGGGCGCATGCGGCTTGGCGCAGATGATGAATTGCCTGAATTCTCTAACTTCTCCTGGTTCTCTATGATGTTTGGCGCGGGATTGGGTGTGGGCCTGATGGTGTACGCAACGGCTGAGCCGCTGGGCCTGTGGGAAACGAATCCGCTGACCATTTCGGGCGAGGTGAATTCCATGAGCAAAGAGGCCATTCAAGGGGCATACCGATACACGTTCCTGCACACGGGCTTCCATGCCTGGGCTATCTACGTTGTTACTGGTTTAAGCCTGGCATATTACGCCTACACCCGTGACATGCCGTTGACGATCCGCTCGGCGTTGACCCCTCTTTTGGGGGAACATGTAAATGGAGTCATTGGTCATGTGATCGACATCCTCGGGGTTGTGGCCACAATACTCGGGGTGGCGGTAACCATCGGCTATGGGGTGTCTCAACTGGTCGACGGCGCATTTCTGATTACGGGTATGCAATGGTTAACGGACAATGCAGAGACCGCGATGAAACCTTCGACCGCCGGTCTGATTGCAGCATTGGCGTTGGTCATGACCATGTCGACCTTGTCTGCCGTTTCCGGTGTAGGACGTGGTGTAAAATACTTGTCCAACCTTAATCTGATACTATCGTTGGTTCTGCTTTCGGTGTTCATAGCCTTTGGGTCGTTTTCCTTTGCGATGACAACATACCTTCAAGCGCTGATCGACTACATCATCAACTTCATTCCACTTAGTTTCCAAACCCACAGCCCGGCGTCGCGAGAGGAATTTGCATCGGTCCTGCCAGTCGAAGCGGCGCCTTTCATAGCTGAATTGTTTGCAGGAGCAACAGATGCCTGGGGAACAAAAGAGACCTTTCTACAAACGTTGAGTGATGATGCGGCGGCTCTAGCCGAAGCGACCAAAACCGCAGCTTACGATGCGGGCACCCAAGGGCGGCTATTTGAGTGGCAATCGGGTTGGACGACGTTCTACTGGGCCTGGTGGATTGCTTTTTCACCCTTTGTGGGTTTATTCCTTGCTCGTATCTCGAAAGGGCGCACAGTACGCGAGTTCATTCTGGGGGCAGTTGTTGCCCCATCTCTTGTTTGCTTTTGCTGGATGACGATCCTTGGTGGCTCGGCCATTGATCTGGAACTAAATGGTGATGCGAACGGCGCGATCCTGGCAGCCTCAACGACGGCAACCCTGTTTGTCACGCTGAATGAGATGATCTCGGGCAATTTTCTGATGATCATCAGTATTATGTGTGTGGTCCTGACCATGACTTTTCTGGTTACTTCTGCCGATTCCGGGATATTGGTAATGAACACTATCATGTCAGGCGGTGCCGAAGAAACGGACCTTAAACATCGTGTCATCTGGGGTGTTTTGCTGACACTTGTGATAGGAACGCTGTTGATCGCCGGAGGTGGAGGTTTGGAGGCGCTAACCAATTCAATGATTATCGGTGCGCTTCCATTCTGCGTTGTTCTACTTTTGATGTGCGTCTCATTGGCGAAGGCAATGATCAATGACCTTCGGCGATCATGCCAAAACGGGTCGTCAAGCGCATCGTGAAATTGTCCGTCGTCAGGGATTTTGGAACAGATGGCGGCCTGAACCAAGAGAGGGTCTGTCTCATCTGTTTTGTCTGATTGTGCGGCGGATTGGCGGTGAAGCAAGCGTCGCATTTCGATGGTCTTTCGTTTGATCCTTTCTGGTTGTTTCAGAATGGTGTGGTCGCGTCCGAAGTAGACATTGGCCGGGGTTAGGTTTTGTAGGCTCCCGTGATAGCGTCGATGGTTGCAATGATCGACAAAGGCATCGATCTGCTGCCTGAGATCGCCGGCAGATAGTAGTTTTCCAGCAAGATGCGGTTCTTCAAGGTCTGGTGCCATCGCTCGATCTTCCCTTGAGTTTGCGGATGATACGGAGCACCTCGAATATGATCCATCTACCGGTCCTCCAGCCAATCGGCCAACTCGCTGGAGATGTAACTGGACCCGTTGTCGCTGAGCAGCCGGGGCTTATGCAGAACCGTCGCCTGATCACAACCTGAGGCTTGCAGCGCCAGGTCCAGCGTGTCGGTCACATCGCCCGACTTCATCGTCGTGCAGAGCTTCCAGGCGTTGATGTAGCGGCTGTAATCATCGAGGATGGTGACAGATAGAACCAGCCCCAGCCGATGATTTTCAGGTAAGTGAAGTCGGTCTGCCAAAGTTGGTTCGACCGAGTGGTTTTATCGTGGAACTCGTCGGCCGCCGATAGAACCACATAGGCCGGGCTTGTGATCAGGTCGTAAAACCTGAGGATGCGATACCCGTTCGTCGGGCGATCCGTCCACTGGACGGATCACTCTTCCTCCTTACCCTCTGACACAAAATACTTATCCGTGTCGGTTAAGCGCACCGCGAGCTCGCGAGGCGATAGATCGCTTTCCTTCAGATCCAGATCCTTGATCTTCTCGCGTACTGGCGTAGGAATGCGGTTCCAGACCCGGGACGGCGTGGGGCCACGACCTTCAAGCGCCTCGGGGCCGCCGACGAGATACCGATCATACCAGCGATAGAAGGTGGTCCTGGGGATACCCAGCTTGTCCAAGGATCGCTTCGTCGGGAGATGCAACCCTTCGACGAGGCGGATGATCTCCAGTTTCTCAGATGCAGGACATCTCATTCGTCGTCGTCCCCATCACCGATCATATTTTTTTAAGCAGGCGCAGTTCCAGGGCCTGTTCGGCGAACACTTCCTTCAGATCGCAAACCTCACGACGCAGATCTTTGACCTCGGTCGAGGTCGCTGCACGAGCCGTATCGCCAGCAAAGCGTTTCTTCCCAGCTTCGAAGAACTCCTTGGACCAGATTTGATACAGGCTCTGGGCTATACCCTCTCGGCGGCACAGCTCAGCAACGCGGCCTTCACCCTTGAGGCCGTCCAGAACGATCCGGATCTTCTCTTCGGATGAGTACTGTTTGCGTGTTGCACGACGAATGTCTTTGACAACCTTCTCGCCGTGGCTCCGCTTGGTTCCGGGTTTCTGTCTCTTCTCCACTCCTTGGTGGTTACGATGTGCCAGAAACCCTCTCTTATCAAATCACCCCAAACTATCCCATTGGCCCTGACGTCAGACAAAACACGCCGGGCGATTGGAAGGCGACTATCGGCGCAGGCAGGCTGATGTGGGATGTCGCATTACCTTGCAAAACCTTACCGATGGACGTGGCACTCGGCGACATTGCGAAGACATTACGATAAGAAATCAGCCGCACAGATAAAGTCCGCGATGGCGAGTATTCCAAAATCAACGAACGCTTCGAACTTCATTTGACCGACAACCGCGTGCTGACATTTGATCGTGAAGCCGCAGGCATCAACCCACACCGTGTGTTTCTGGCGCTTGCAGAGCGTGGCATACGATGTGAACTTTGGTCACAGGATCGCACTAAGAGCAGCGTCAATACATCGAAGATTTTTCGGTGCTCCTATTGAAATTTACCTTGTGAAAATGCCATTTGACGGAATCGCAGCGTCGCTCGTGCTAAGGGCGCGCCGCTTGCCATCGACGGCCCAGACCTGCCATTCATCTGGGACTTCGGCGGCTGCAATCCGCCCGCCAATTCCGTCATTTGCTGTAGTTGCATGACAGTCTTCCAAACAAGGATTTTCGGAGCGGATTTAGCGGCCAATTAGTTCAACGCCTTTTGAATGAATTCTGATTTTTTGCATTTCTAGAGTCACAATCGCGCAGGGCTTCTCGCCACTTTTTCGCATATGCTTGATACTCGGAGCAGTCTTCGGGTTTAGTCTGATTGGCATTCGGGCCCTTCATTGGTTTGTCTGTTTGGGATGCCAACATCGCTGCGCCTTGGCTGGTTCCGGTTACACTGCAGGCCATCTCTACAGGACACCCCGTTGCAGCAGAAAGCATCGTGCAATAGCCGGTGTTGGTTGCGAAAGGACCTTCGACTATGATCGTCCCCTTGTGGCCAGTTATCGATAGGCATTCCGCAGTCATCATTGCGAGGTAAAAACTGACTGCTGCCGTGCGCTCTGCGGTTCCCCGGTCCGGTACTGGTCCGATCCAATGATGCGCGTACCCTTGAAAAGGGCCACTGTCAGGCACCACAGACGGCATCAATAGAGGACCGTTATCCGCAATTGCACCCATGATCGCCGAGTCATAGGTCGCGGCTTGGCCGGCCTGGATTATTTCGTACTCTCGACCGCCCATGAAGCGGGCGGAAGGAACGAGTTCGCCCAAACCATTCACGTTAACCAGGGAGTCGCGTGATTGGTCCAGCGGCGTTTGGGGTCCTCCAACCGTCATAACAATCACCCATGTACCCGACGAAACTACGGAAAACGGAGGATCGCGCCGCATCACATGGGGAAGTAGCGAGGCGTTAGAATCGTGTATTCCGCAGAAAACCCGGGTATCCGGATTGAGGC
The DNA here is from genome assembly GCF_056542645.1 of Ruegeria sp. AB5. Lineage (NCBI taxonomy): Bacteria > Pseudomonadati > Pseudomonadota > Alphaproteobacteria > Rhodobacterales > Roseobacteraceae > Ruegeria > Ruegeria sp. AB5. Next base: position 21,633 of record NZ_JBQGAE010000022.1, on the reverse strand, counting down.
CTGTTCGGGCTGTGACGTCGGGCAAGAGAGTACCGATCATATCGGTAGATTTTCGCGCCGGAGCTATCTTGTCTGAGATGCCCAAATGGTCAGCCAGCGAAGAAATTCGCGCCTCGAATGGGTTCCACAGGTCAGTATGGCAACCGAGAGAAGAAACGTCACACGCAAGTACCCCCGTCAACCGATGAACCCAGTATTGTGGATAAGTAACGATTGCCGCTGTTCGTTCCCGAAGCGATTTGTCCTGCGCGAATTGCCAGTGAAATTGCGCACCAAGGTTTAGACCCATGGGCAACCTTGGAGATCCGGTTTCCTCGAACGCAGGACGCAGCGCGTCATAATCGTTTGCCACCAAGTCGGGCCCGGTGTGTTCATAGTCGAGTATCGGAGCAGTAAGACTCCCGTCAGCTGCCAAGAGAGCCCCAGAGGCTCCGTGTGTTGCTATTGAAATCGCGTCGACGCGGTACTGTTCATGAAACCTAGCGAGAGCATCAAGGAGAAATGTCCAAATCGTCTCTACATCGAAATGAGGATAGGGCGGCCCTTCAAGAACGGTATTTGGCCGCGTAGTAACAGCCATCTCCGAGAGATCATAAGTGTTGACGAGCGCAAGCTTCACATTGGTCTTGCCGATGTCGATTACCGCGACGTGTGCGGGCGTCATGACATGTGAAAGACGGGCATCAATGGTATCGCCACGGGTTCGTTGTTGAACTTAGTTTCCATGATATCAGCCATATACGCCCACCAGCGTTGCATGGTTTCGTGGCTAGGCAAATCGTCCATTTTGTGCCCTTCAGTCCGCCAGAGTACGCCAAAAAGTGTGTTGGTTTCTTCATCAAGGTGGATGGAGTAATCCGACACACCTGCATTCCTCAACAATGTCACCAGTTCTGGCCAAATCTCGTCGTGGCGTTTTTTGTATTCATCTTTACAGCCTGGGTTGAGTTGCATCTTGAAAGCGTATTTTTCCATTAACGCGCCCTCCACATCGACCAAAGCTTGGGTAACGCGATAACAGAGATAAGCAAGGCCCCGATCGCGATCGACATTACGATCCCCGGCACGTTCAACAAGCCCAGCCCAAAGGTCACGAGACCCATGACGAAAGCCGCGATCACCACGCCAGGAATCGAACCCGAACCCCCAAGGATACTGACGCCCCCAAGAACGACCATTGTAACGATTTCAAGTTCCCAACCTAGGGCGATGGACGGTCGCGTTGATCCAAGCCTGGATGTCAAGCAAATCGCCGCGACCCCGGACATGAGCCCAGTCAAAAGGAACAGGATAAATTTAACACGTCCAACACGAATACCGGAGAAGAGCGCACCGGTGGAATTGTTTCCGGTGGCATAAACCGCTCGGCCGAAATTAGTCATGTGAAGAATGACAGCAAAGAAGGCAGCGATAAGGGCGAACAGAACAAACTCGAACGATATCACCCACCATATATATCCCTGCCCAAAGAAAGCGAATTCGGGTGGATAACCACGATAAGCTTGATCACCGAGGACGATGAAGCTGATCCCGCGAAACAAGCTCATTGTACCGATTGTGACCACAATAGAAGGCAGACCGAGCCCCGTGACCAAAAACCCGTTGAACGCCCCGCACAAGAGACCGACAGAAAGCCCGATCAGAACCAACCCCGGAGCGCCAATGCCCACCTGCACAGCTGCTCCCATTGCAGTAGATGCAAGCGCGATGATTGCTGCCACGGAAAGGTCGATCTCTCCAGAAATGATCAGCAGCGCCATGGCAAAAGCAACCATTGCCTTTTCGGTGAAATTGAAGGTCGCGTCAGAAAGGTTCCAGGCATTCAAAAAGTAAGGCGATGCAAATGAATTCGCCACAAAGATAACGATGGCGACCAGCATCAACAGGCTTTCCCAGCTCTTTAAGTTCTGCTCCAGTGGCGAACGCAGGCGGTCAGGAATGCTGCGGGTGGTGGTCATGTCGCGTGCTCCGCGCGTTTCAAGATGATGCGGCCTGGTAAGCGGTTTGCCTGAGCATTCAGAACAACCGCTACAATGATCGCGCTGCCTGAAATCGCCATTTGCCAGAAAGGAGAGATGTTCACGACAGGTAAAGCGTTGGCGATGATGCCAAGGAACAATGCACCCAAAAGCGCACCCTGCACTGTGCCGATGCCCCCCATGATGGATACACCGCCGATCACGCAAGCAGCCACAACAGTCAATTCGAACCCGCCCGCGACATCGACGTAGGCAACCGCAAAACGGGAAACCCACAGGTATCCGGTAAAGCCGGCTAAGGCCCCCGAAATTGTAAAGGCCCAAAACTGAGTTCGGCCGACGTTGATCCCTGCATATGTGGCCGCGTGTGGATTGCCACCTGCAGCGTAGAATGAGCGACCAAGGGTCGTTCGCGTCAAAACAATCCAGAATAGTATTGTGGCCAAAATGGCTGTCCAGCTCAGGACAGGCAATCCAAAAATATCAGTTCTCGGAACTGCCTTGAATGCATCGCTCATCTCGTGGCTGTTAACCCATTTGCCTTCGGTAAGAACGAAGATGACGCCACGAAAGATGGTCATGGTACCGAGGGTTACGACAATTGGAGGGATGGCAAGTTTCCAGACAAGGATGCCGTTAAGCATCCCCAGCATTGTGCCGAACCCTATTGCGATGGCGACGATCACGACTATGGGTAGTCCTGGTGCAGCGATATTGATCAATGACACAACCATTCCTGTCAGTGCCAGGTTCGCGGCAATGGAGAGGTCGATACACTTTGTGAGGATTACGATCATCTGTCCGATTGCCAGCAAGATGAGCGGTGAGGTGTCATTGAAAACTGCGGCCAGATTGGCCGGTGCGACGAAAGCTGGAAAGCGAGACGCGATCAGCGCGAGAAGCAACACGATGGCAATCAGAAGCAAGAGTTCTCGTGAGGCGAATATACGTTTCATTGCTCCACCTCCCCGATTCCGGCTGCGTGGCTGACAAGACTCTCTGGAGATATGTCTGCTGTATTCAGTTCGGCGGCGATCCGACCCTCTCGCATCACGATAACCCGGTCAGACATGCCGATTATTTCCAGGATTTCCGAGCTTACCATTATTACTGCGAGTCCTTGCGCAGCAAGTTCAGCCATGAATTCATGAACTGCCGCTTTCGATCCGATGTCGATACCTTTGGTTGGCTCATCCAGGATTATGACCTTTGGCTGCGTGGCCAGCCACTTGGCGATGACGACTTTTTGCTGATTGCCGCCAGACAGGTTGCCGACTTCAGTGTCCAGGGAAGCTGCGCGCAAACTGAGACGTTCCGTGTATTCACGCGCGAGTTTGAATTCTTCTGCAAGTCTGATGAAGCCATTGCGGGACGTGCGTGATAGAGATGGCAAGGTCACGTTCTGGAAGATGGGTAGCGCGCCAATGGCACCTTGTTTGCTCCTGTCTTCGGGAACGTAAACTATACCGTTTCGCACGGCATCGGCCGGAGTTCGAATGGTTGCCGGTACTCCGTCGATTCTTATTTCTCCGCCGGACGGGCGAGTGATCCCGAATAGCGCCTGCATAAATTCCGAGCGCCCAGCGCCGACAAGACCGTAGAAACCAAGAATCTCACCGCGACAGAGCCTGAATCCGATCCCTGCAAACTCAGTTGGGTGCTCATAGCCTTCGACTGCCAACACCTCGTCACCAATGTTGTGAACGCGATCTGGAAAGATCTGACTGACATCTCTACCAACCATCATTTTGACGAGTTCTGGTTCGCTTACTTCCTCGATGGCACCTTCACCGACCATCTGGCCATCTCGATACACTGTATAGAAGTCGGCTATCCGGAAAATCTCGTCGAACTTGTGGCTGATAAACAAGATTGCCTTACCCTGGGCTTTCAAGTCATCAACCAGCTCGTACAGTTCCTCGATTTCCTTCTGACTGAGCGCCGCAGTCGGTTCGTCCATGATCACGACGCTTGCATCGATCGACAATGCGCGGGCGATTGCGACCAGATGCTTGTTCGCGGTGCCCAGGTCCTTCAGCGTTGCACCAGGATCTATTTTTGCACCTATGCTGAAGAGTATGTCGCTTGCGAGGGTGGTCATGGCACTATTATCGATTAGCCCAAACCTCCCCTTAGGCGCGTGTCCAAGGAAGATATTTTCGGCAACGGACAATTCATCGAACAGAACGGTTTCCTGGTGGATTGCCGTTACACCGGCACTTTCAGCCGATTGCGGAGTTGGAAACCGAACCGGTTGGCCTGCCATCCGAATGTCGCCTTCATCGGGCTGGTATATTCCAGTCAGGACTTTTACCACGGTCGACTTACCGGCACCGTTTTCACCGATCAGCGCCGTTACTTTGCCGGGGTAGAGCTTCAGTGATACGTCCGACAGAGCCCGTACACCGGGAAAGGTCTTGGTAATCCCTTCAAGCGACAACAGGGGATCGATATCAGAGGCGGCTCGGATGGACACGTCTGGTCTGATCTCCAACTGCATTGGCTCGTTTCGATGTCTAAGGGTTTGCAGTTGTTCCGGCGCGGATCAATGCCCGCGCCGAAAACTGTTCAATTCAGAAAATCGACTTGAACTGGTCTATGTTCGAGCTGTCATACGTGAACGGATCCGACATTGCGGCCGAATTGGTGTCGTCCAGCGTTACGGAACCCATGCGACCCATCGGGATTTCAGCGCCCGGAGAGGCTTCGGCCCCGCTCGCAATCGCGTGTGCCAACATGGTCGCGGAGTACCCAAGATCAATCGGGTTCCAAATCGCAAAACTCTTTGTTGCGCCCGAGTCTACGCAGCCCGCCATTTCAGACGGCAGGCCAAGACCCGTTACGTTGATCTCGCCAATTTTGCCAGCGTCGGTTACAGCTTGGCAGGACGCCAGGATACCCACTGTCGTCGGCGCGATAATTGCTTTCAGGTTTGGGTGGGATGCCATTAGCCCCTGTGCTTCGCGGTAGGACTTATCCGAAAGGTCGTCGCCGTAAACCGTTGCAACAAGGTTGATGCCTTCGTAGTTCGGCAAAAACCCTTCTGCTGCCTCAATCCAAGCATTTTGGTTGGTCGCAGTCGCGGAAGCTGACAGGATCGCTACATCACCTCCGTCCGGCATATGATCGGCAGCGAGCTTGATGATCGTGTTCCCGATCAGGTCAGTCGATGATGGGTTTAGGTGCATCTGGCGACCGCCCTCGGCCACCCCTGAATCCCACGAAATAACGGTGATACCGCGATCCATAGCCTTCTTGAGCGCGGGGACAACCGCGTCAGGATCATTTGCCGATATCGCGATAGCGTCGACGCCCTGTGCGATCAACGAATTGATAACCTCAATCTGTCCTTCTGCGGTGGTATCGGTCGGACCGGTATAAATGATCTCAACATTGCCAAGCTCGCCAGCAGCCTCTTCGGCACCTTCAGCTGCGGCTTCGAAAAAGCCGATGCCGAGAGCCTTGACAACCAAAGCAATGCGCATGTTGTCCTGTGCTATTGCTGTTGTTCCCATCATACTTGCCGCGAGGCTGAGCCCGGCAACAACCGAAGTAAACGTGCGACGTTTCATTTTGATCCTCCCTCAAGGTCACATGATGTAGTTCGTCTATGAATCGATTATGAGGCCGCCTCTTTTTGAATGCCGCCCGAATTGGCGACGACCAGTTTCACATCGGCAGCCTCGAGCATGGCCGCAGCTTTGTCCGGGATACCGACGTCGGTGATGACGGTTGAGATACGTTCAAGCGGGCACAAAACGAGGCTCGACCGTTGACTGAATTTCGTGCTGTCGACTAGAACGACGAGTTCATCGGCCTGGCCGATGAGCTTTTGTTCGGCTTGGATCAGGAGTGGGTCGGCTTCCATAAGGCCAATTGCACTAAGCCCTTGCGCACCCATGAACATGCGTCTGGCATAGAAATTGCGCGTCACATCATTGTCAAACGGTGACAGGATAATGTTTTGTTCGCGGTAAATCGTACCGCCCGACAGCATGACCGTATTTTTGGAATGCTTCAGCAAATGCTCAGCAATTGGGAACGAGTTTGTAAAAACTTGAAGCCGACGGCTGGCTAGCGGGTGTACCATCTGGAACGTCGTCGTGCCGCCATTAATAATGATACTGTCGCCATCTTCGCACATCCCAACAGCCGCGCGTGCAATGGCTTGCTTCTCATTGATCCTAAGAGCTTCGTTTACCGCAAAGGGCCGACCGGCGAGTCCAACAAACTGAGGTGGCGTTATGGCCTCAGCGCCGCCGCGTACACGGCGGAGCTTCTGTTGCATGTGCAGATTGGATATGTCGCGCCGGATTGTTGCCTCGGATGCACCCGTCAAGTTGCACAAATCAACTACGGTTACCACCGGGCGGTCCTGAACCGCTGAAAGGATGACTCTATGTCGTTCTTTTTCGTGCAAGTGCGTCTCCCGTTGCCTGAACCGTGCGCAGATTCGGCTCATCTGTCAATCATTATCAATCATTAATCATCAAATTTTGCCCTCATCTGATTGTACATGACTGTTATTGATTGACATGTCGCCACATCAGATTAAGGCTCTAGACAACATCTTCCCAACTCCGAACTGGCCGACAGAGAGGACAAAATGTTGAAAACATTTCATAATCAGCTTCTAGAAAACCGCTGGGACACGGAAGCTGTGTTGGGAATGTCCGAATCGGACCTGCTGCTTTATCGCTCCAACATCCTTGGATCAGACAAGCGTGTGACCAATTTCGGTGGTGGGAACACCTCTGCCAAGCTCAAGGAAACCGATCCGCTAACCGGTCAGGAAGTAGAGGTGCTCTGGGTCAAGGGGTCAGGAGGCGACATCGGGACGATGAAGCTCGATGGGTTCGCAACACTCTACATGGAGAAGCTGAATGCCCTGAAAGGACTCTATCGCGGTGAGGAGTTTGAAGATGAGATGGTCGCTTACCTGCCGCATTGCACATTCAAATTGAACCCCCGAGCTGCCTCTATCGACACGCCACTGCACGCCTATGTTCCGCGCAAGCATGTTGACCACGTCCACGCAGATGCAATCATTGCAATTGCGGCCTCAAAAAATTCACAAGAATTGACGCAAGAGATCTTCGGTGATCGGATCGGCTGGTTGCCTTGGAAGCGTCCCGGATATGAGCTTGGCCTTTGGCTGGAAAAATTCTGCTCGGAAAACCCACAAGCAGAAGGCGTTGTTTTGGAGAACCATGGGCTTTTTACTTGGGCTGATACGGCGAAAGACTGTTACGATTGCACAATCGACACCATAAATGTCGCGACCAATTGGCTGGTTAAAAATTCAACGGATACGCCTGCGTTCGGTGGCGCAAAGCATGTGAGCCTTTCCCCAGATGCGCGTCGCGCCATTGCTGCCCGCCTCATGCCTGCGCTTCGCGGACTTGTCAGCAGTACCCAGCATATGATCGGACACTATAACGATTCAGACACAGTTCTTGAATTCGTAAATGCGAATGATCTGGAGCCACTTGCTGCCCTTGGCACATCTTGTCCCGACCATTTCTTGCGCACGAAAATCCGCCCGCTTGTCGTGGATTTTGATCCCCCGCGGAAAAACCTTGAGGAGGTCTTGGTAGGTCTTGCTGCTCAGGTGCAAGCCTATCGGGAGGATTACGCTGCCTACTATGAACGCTGCAAACATGACACCTCGCCCGCAATGCGTGACCCGAATGCGGTAGTTTATCTTATCCCTGGCGTCGGTATGATTACTTTCGCCAAGGACAAGGCAACGGCACGGGTTTCTGGTGAGTTCTATGTCAACGCAATTAATGTAATGCGCGGCGCGAGTGCGGTCAGCGAATACTGCGGTCTTCCCGAACAAGAAGCCTTCGACATTGAATACTGGCTTCTTGAAGAGGCCAAACTGCAGCGGATGCCAAAGCCCAAATCGCTCGCCGGTCGGATAGCCCTGGTCACGGGTGGCGCGGGTGGCATCGGTGCGGCGACTGCAGAGCGTTATCTGGCTGAAGGTGCCTGTGTAGTGTTGGCCGATATCGATCCTGAAAATCTCGCTGCCACTGAAACTGCACTTAATAAAAAGTTCGGATTAGATGTCGTGAGATCCGTCCAGATGGACGTAACGGATGAAGGTGCCGTGGCACTTGCGTTGAAAGAGATGTCTGTTGAATTCGGAGGTATCGACATTCTCGTGTCGAATGCAGGCGTCGCCTCTTCAGCACCAGTCGAAGACACAACGCTGGCGCTTTGGAACCGAAATATGGATATCCTGTCCACCGGTTATTTCCTGGTTAGCCGTGAAACCTTCAAGGTAATGCGTATGCAGGACCTCGGCGGATCAATCGTCTTTGTCGGCTCCAAGAACGGTCTTGCGGCGTCACCCAACGCATCGGCGTATTGTACGGCGAAGGCTTCCGAGATTCATCTCGCACGATGTCTTGCGTTGGAGGGCGCTGAAGCGGGTATCAGGGTCAACGTAGTGAACCCGGACGCGGTGCTGAGAGGTTCCAAAATTTGGGAAGGCGACTGGCTGGAACAGCGCGCTTCGACCTATGGAACCGACAAAGAAGGGCTTGAAGAAATGTATCGCAATCGCTCGATGCTGAAACGCTCTGTCCTGCCTGAAGATATCGCGGAAGCCTGTTATTTCTTTGCTGCAGAGACATCTTCCAAGTCGACAGGCAACATTCTGAATGTTGATGCGGGAAATGTTCAAGCGTTCACGCGCTAAAAGGGGGCGGGAGAATGGGTTACGAGTGTGCCAAGGCACAATTTGCTGATTGGGGCGTTGATACCGAAGCAGCATTTGAGCGGCTGACGGACATTTCGATTTCGGTCCATTGTTGGCAGGGTGACGACGTTGTCGGGTTTGAAAATCGATCTGGCACCTCAGGCGGCGGTATCCAGGCGACTGGAAATCATCCAGGGCGCGCGCGCAATCCCGACGAGCTACGAGCTGATCTGGAGTTTGCTTACTCGCAGATTCCGGGCACTCACCGTCTCAATCTGCACGCCATGTATCTGGACACGGACGAGGCGCCGGATCGCGATGAGATCGAGTATCACCACTTCGCCCCCTGGGTCGATTGGGCGAAGGACCTTGGCATCGGATTGGACTTTAACCCGACCTTTTTTGCCCACGCCAAGGCAGACGACAATCTCACTCTGTCCCATCCAAACGCAGGTATCCGCGATTTCTGGATCGAACATGGCCGTCGTACGCGCGACATCGCAGCGAAGATGGGTGAAGAACTGGGCTCGCCTGCAATCAACAATATCTGGGTGCCAGATGGCTACAAAGACATCCCAGTTGACCGTATGGCAGCCCGCGCACGACTAAAGACGTCGTTGGACGCCATGCTGACCGACCCAAAAGAACACATGAAGGACGCGGTCGAATCTAAACTCTTTGGTATCGGTGTTGAGGCATGCACCGTGGGCAGTCACGAGTTTTACCTCGGATATGCGATCCGAAAGGGCACGCTATTATGTTTGGATATGGGGCACTTTCATCCAACCGAAAGCATTGCCGATAAACTGTCAGCAGTATCCCTTTCTATGCCCGAGGTTCTATTGCACGTGTCCCGCCCAATGAGATGGGACAGTGATCATGTCATCCTTTTGAACGATGATATTCTTGCCATGGCGCACGAACTGGTGGGTGGTGACCTTCTTAAGCGAACTCATATTGGGTTGGACTTCTTCGACGCCACGATCAGCCGCACGACCGCTTGGGTGATTGGCACTCGCAACATGCAAAAAGCCCTATTGCAAGCCTTTCTGAAACCGTGGGATCGTCTACGTGCAGCGGAAGACGCGCTGGACTTTTCCTCACGCCTCGCTCTAACCGAAGAGCTCAAGGACCTTCCCTATGGCGCTGTTTGGGCAGAGTTTTGCTCTAGAAAAGAAGCGTCGGTGGGGCCGGAATTGATTACGAAACTCAATGCCTACCAAAGCTCCGTCTCTGATCGCTAATGTTGATCGTTGAAGGGACGTAAAGCGGATAACAAGGCGCCAACCAGTAGTGCGCCTCAAACCCAGATTGCGTGCGTTGGCCGATTTGGCCGCTTCAAATGCGTAGAATGGTTGATCCGAACCTTGTCTATCGGCACGCACCGAGAATGGCGGATGTGGTGGTTCCTCAGATGCCCGCAAAAACAATTGGCATTTTTTGGGAATACTTTTTACCATGTGGTCAAATTTGGGGGAGGATGAATGCTCGACACTATCATCAGACAAGCCCACCTGCCAGATGGCCGAGGGCCGCTGGATATCGCGATCAAGGGTGGCCGGGTAGCAGAAATTGCCCCCAACATCAAGGCAAAGGCGGGCGAAGAAATCGACGCGGCTGGACGCTTGGTTTCGCCTCCGTTTACCGACCCACACTTCCATATGGATGCGACCCTGAGCCTAGGAACGCCTCGTATGAATGTCTCGGGTACACTTTTGGAAGGCATTGCGCTTTGGGGTGAGTTGAAACCCCTGCTGACACCCGAAGCAGTGATTGAGCGCGCGATGCGATATTGCGATCTAGCCATATCGCAGGGGTTACTGGCCATCCGTTCGCATGTTGATGTTTCATCCGCGCCCTTAGTTGGCGTTGAAGCGCTGTTGGAGGTCCGCAAGCGGGTCGCCCCTTATATTGATCTGCAACTGGTAGCATTCCCGCAAGATGGCCTATACCGCTCAGAAAACGCGGAAAAAAACTTGATCCAAGCCCTTGATATGGGCGTCGACGTGGTGGGCGGCATCCCGCATTTTGAGCGTACGATGTCGGAAGGTGCACGGTCGGTCAGGAGACTGGCTGAGATAGCGGCGAACCGAGGCCTGATGCTGGATTTGCATTGCGATGAAAGCGACGATCCAATGTCGCGCCACGTGGAAACGTTGGCCTATGAGACCACGCGCCTTGGGCTTGGCGGGCGGGTAACGGCAAGTCATGTCACCGCGATGCACTCGTATGACAACTACTACGCATCGAAGCTCATACCTCTGATCGCAGAAAGCGGCATGAACGTGGTGCCCAACCCGCTCATCAATATAACGCTGCAAGGTCGCTCGGATACCTATCCGCGTCGTCGGGGGTTGACCCGAGTGCCAGAGCTGTGCGCGGCAGGTGTAAATGTCGCCTTTGGGCAGGATTGCACGATGGACCCGTGGTACTCGCTTGGCTCCGCCGACATGTTGGAAGTGGCTCATATGGGCGTGCATGCTGTGCCGATGACATCTCGTGAAGCGATGGAGTGGGCGTTTACTTCCGTTACCCAGAATGGCGCCAAAGCTATGGGCTTACCCGACCCGACAATCCGCGAAGGCGGCCCTGCCAATATGGTTGTGCTGCAAGCGCAGGACCCGATTGAAGCAGTTCGCATGAAAGCCACCCGGCTTGCCGTTATCAAAAACGGAAAGGTGCTGGCCCGCACAGAACCACGAATGGCCGAGCTTTCGTTGCCCGGTCGTCCCACGACCCTGGATCCCGCAGATTACGCGCCCAGGCCCAATACTCAGGAAGCTCAACAATAAGAAAATTGCCACCAACAGAAGAGGATCTACCAATGAAACTCACCACAACCCGCCGTCAACTGATGGTCGGCGCTGCGGCCACGCTGGCCCTGCCGGCTTACATCCGTCGCGTGAATGCGCAATCTGCGATCCGCGTCGCCGGAGTGCACATGTCCCCGGTTGAAAATGCGTGGAACAGCCGCATTCACCTGGCGATGCAGGAAGCCGCCGACGCTGGCTTGATAGAGTATGAGTTTTCAGAAGGAGTGGCTCCGACCGATTATCCCCGCGCGATGCGCGAATATGCCGAGGGGGGTGCGCAAATCATCTGGGGTGAATCTTATGCTGTGGAGCGTGAAGCACGCGAAGTGGCGGGTGACTACCCCGACACCGCGTTTCTGATGGGGTCTTCCGGTGGGCCAGAAGGTGACAATTTCGGTGTCTTTGGCACACGCAACCACGAGGCAGCCTATCTGGCCGGTATGCTCGCGGGTCAAATGTCCGAAAGCAATGTCTATGGCTCGGTCGGTGGTTATCCGATCCCCGAGGTGAACCTGTTGATCAATGCTTTCCGCATGGGCGTAAGCGAAGTGAACCCAGACGCAACCTTCGTCAACGGCTTTATCGGTGCATGGTTCGATCCGGCCCGCGCGCAGGAAGCTGCAATTGCCCAAATCGATGCGGGCGCGGACATTCTGTTTGGCGAACGCATTGGCACTGCGGATGCGGCCCAAGCGCGAGGTGTGAAGGCCATCGGTTCGCTCATCGACTATACTCCACGCTACCCGGGCACGGTTTTTGCCAATGCAATCTGGAATTACGGCCCCACAATCGAGGCCATCGTGGCGGATGTTCAAGCCGACAATCCAACGGGGCGCAATTATACGGAATATTCCTTTATGGCGCATGGCGGCAATGAGCTGATCTATGTCGCCGATGAAGTGCCCGCCGACGCCATTCCGGTGATGGAGGCCAAACAGGCCGCGATTCAATCCGGTGAATGGGACGTTCCGATTGACGAAAGCGAGCCCTCCTGATCCGGAAGGCATTGACGTGACCTATGCCACAGCTCTTGCAGCTGCCATCGCAGCAGGCCAGATTTCTGCCTGCGACGTGATGGAAGCCAGCCTTGCCGCCTGCCACGCGCGGGCGGATTTGGGGGCCGTGGTCTACCTGGACGAAGATATGGCCCGCGCTGGGGCAAAGGCGGCAGATACACTGCCATCTGACCAGCGCGGGCCCCTTCACGGGGTTCCGTTTTTGGTCAAAGACCTCGGTGGTTCCGCAAGAGGGCTTCCAGCTGCGGCGGGATCTGCCGCAATCCGCGCGCAAAAGCGTAAACCCGAAAGCGACAGCCACTTGTTGCGGGGATTGCGTAAAACCGGTCTGATCCCTTTCGGATTGACCGCAACACCCCCATTTGGCCTTTCCCTGACATGCGAACCCGATGGCAAGGCTGTGACCCGCAATCCATGGAACCTCATACTGACACCCGGTGGTTCATCCGGCGGCGCCGCAGCCGCGGTCGCAGCTGGTATTGTTGCAATTGCTCATGCCACAGATGCAGCCGGGTCCATCAGGGTTCCCGCTGCATGTTGCGGCTTGACCGGACTCAAACCTTCTCGTGGCGCGGTGCCCGGAGGCCCTGATTTTGCCAATCACCTGATGGGCATAGCATCTGAGCTGGTCCTTGCGCGGTCGGTCCGCGATGTGAAGACCGCCTTTGACGCGGTAGCCCAGCCCATGGCTCCGGCACATCTGCCAGAACGCCCCCGCGTCGCATTGGCATTGCCGGAGCGTTGCGGTGCCGACCAGCGCAAGGCTGCGAAAAGTGCTGCCGACGCGCTGCGCGATGCAGGTTGTGAGGTGTGCGATATTCCTGCCTCCGACCAATTGGGGGGCGAGGCTCACGCAATCGCCCGAACCATACTAGCTGTTTCCTTGGCCGAGTGGCTGACTGCGCTCAAGATCACTGATGATGAGGTTCCACCACTTGCCGCAGCCATGGCTGCCGAGGGCCGTGCGACGCCGGCCACAGCGCTATTTGCGGCCTCACGACAGCTCGCGCGACTGACACATCGATCTCTTAAGCTTTTCAAGTCTTCCGATGCTGTCCTGACGCCGATCCTCTCATCTGCGCCGCCCGATGTAGGCGCTTTTGATCTGTCCGTCTCCTCCCCAGACGATCACATGGCGCGACTCGAGGCTTTTGCCCCGAATGCAGCACTTGCAAATGTAGCGGGCTTGCCAGCTTTGGCGCTGCCTTTTGGCACGGCAAATGGTCTTCCAATCGGCGTTCAGCTGATTGGTCCCCCCGGCTCGGATTTTGCCTTGCTGAAACTTGGCGCACTTGTCGAAGCCCGCGCCCCCGCAATCCCTTTTCCACACCCAATCGCAGGCCTGCCCGCATGACCAAGGTTCTCGAACTAAACGGCATTACCAAGCGTTTTGGAGCGCTTACCGCAAATGATGATGTAACCCTCACACTGGCAGAAGGGGAAATCCTTGCGCTGTTGGGGGAAAATGGCGCGGGTAAAACGACGCTGATGAATATCCTGTTCGGCCATTACGCAGCTGACGAAGGCTCTGTCCGGGTGTTTGGGCAAGAGCTGCCCCCGGGTCTACCACGCGCAGCGATCGACGTGGGTGTGGGAATGGTACATCAGCACTTCACGCTTGCCGGCAACCTCACGGTTCTTGAAAACGTAGTGCTTGGTTCAGAACCGCTGACGCGCACGCGTTCTGCTCGCAGTGAGGCGCGCAAGAAATTGTTGAAGATCTCAGAGCGGTTCGGCCTGCCTGTAAATCCAGAGGCCAAGGTTCGGTCGCTTTCCGTTGGTGAACGTCAACGGGTCGAGATTCTAAAAGCGCTCTATCGCGACGCGCGTATTTTGATATTGGATGAACCTACCGCCGTTCTGGCTCGGCCCGAGGCGATGCGCCTGTTCGAGACGCTGCGCGATATGACGAAAGAAGGCCTCTCGCTTATTTTCATCAGCCACAAGCTGCATGAGGTCATGGCAGCCTCTGACCGTGTGGCGGTGCTCCGTGGCGGCCGGATGGTCGCGGAACGCAAAACACCCGAAACCACACCAGAAGAGTTGGCGGAACTGATGGTTGGCCGCAAGGTGGAGCGTCCCGTACGTCAAGACCATGAGATTGGAGCGCGAGTCCTGATCGCAAAGGATGTGAGCGTGGAAGAAGACGGTGAATTGCGGCTGGATGATGTGTCGTTCGCTGTCCATGCCGGTGAAATCCTTGGTGTCGTTGGCGTTTCAGGCAATGGTCAGTCCTCCCTCGGAGCGCTGCTGTCAGGATTGGCACACCCCAGTGCGGGTCAGTTAACACTTTTGGACGAAGATATCGGCCATCTTGGTCCGCGCGACATGATCCGCGCGGGCGCAGGCAGGGTGCCTGAAGACAGGCATGCAGAAGGCGTCGTGGGTGAATTGAGTTTGTGGGAAAACGCAGTACTTGAGCGTCTGCGCACACCGGAATTTTCGCACCGCGGCTTTGTTCGACAACGCGCCGCCCGGGATTATACTGCGGGACTGATCAAACGTTTTGATATCCGCGGCGCCAGCCCCGACACGCGAACAAGGCTGCTGTCCGGCGGCAATATGCAAAAGCTGATCCTTGGCCGGGTTCTGACCAATGGGCCGCGCTTTGTGCTCGCAAACCAGCCAACGCGTGGTCTTGATGAAGGGGCAATCGCTTCGGTTCATGCCGAGCTTTTGGCAGCACGGGCGGAAGGTGCCGCAATCCTGCTCATCTCGGAAGAATTGGAAGAAGCTGTGGCCCTGTCAGACCGAATACAGGCCATCGTAAAAGGTCGTTTGTCAAAACCGATATCGGCGGATGAAGCCGACCCACAACGCCTTGGCCTGATGATGGCAGGTGTCTGGAAGGAAAATGATGATGCGGCTTGATCGACGCTCACATGTGCCGCTGCACCTCGCGATCATTGCACCACTGGCCGCGATCTTTGCTGCATTGCTTTTGGCCGCAGGTCTCATCGCTGCTGCTGATGTAAATCCGCTAACGGCTTATGGCGAAATGATGAATGGCGCATTCGGCTCGCGCCTTTCCATCGCCGAGATGCTGACCCGCGCCACTCCGCTTATCTTTACGGGGCTTGCCGCAGCTGTCGCCTTCCGAGCGCGGCTTTGGAACATCGGGGGCGAGGGACAGTTCTTTATTGGGGCGCTAATCACCGCTTGGATCGGTCATTCACTCGGGGTTCCAGGGTGGATAGGTATTCCGATCTTGATGTTGGCAGGTATGGCGGCAGGCGCGGCCCTGTTGGCAGGGCCTGCCTTTCTACGCTTACGTTTCGGTGTAGACGAGGTGGTGACAACCCTGTTGCTCAATTTCATCGTGATCCTTTTCGTTGGCCTCATGATTGAGGGGCCTATGCGCGATCCGCTGGCCTTTGGGTGGCCCTCTTCGGTGCCCGTAGGCGGGGATTACCGCCTTCCAGATCTGATCCCCCGTACACGCCTTCATATAGGGCTGCTTGTTGCTATCGCTGCAGCAGGTGCTGTTTGGCTGATCCTTGCGCGCTCTGTTTTTGGTGCTGAAACACGCGCCGCAGGTTTAAATGCCAGCGCCGCTGCTTTTGCGGGAATTTCTCTGCCCAAGACGATCATGGGCGTGGCCCTGCTTTCGGGCGCGCTGGCTGGGCTTGCCGGGTCTGTCGAAGTCATGGGGGTCACTGCGGGGGTTACCACCACTATGAGCCCCGGATTTGGTTATGCAGGCATTGTCGTCGCCATGCTCGCCGCTTTGCATCCGGCCGGAGTGGTCGCTGCCGCTGTTTTCGTCGCCACAGTCTTTGTCGGGGCCGACGCCATGAGCCGTGCGACGGGTGTTCCCAGTTTCATTGCCGATGTGATCGTGGCGCTTTGCCTGCTCACCATGATCGTGGCCCTTCTTTTCACAACCTACCGGGTGCGCCGATGAGTGATGCATTTGACCTGCTGCTGAATACCAGTCTTTGGGCTTCCGTGCTGCGTATTGCGACACCGCTCATATTTGGTGTTCTTGGTGCGTTGCTTTGCGAACGTTCGGGCGTTCTCAATCTGGGAATCGAGGGGATCATGACCATGGGTGCGATGAGCGGTTGGCTTATCGTCTACATGGGCGCACCATTGCTTGCAGGCCTCATTTTTGCGGCGCTTTGCGGCGCGGTGATGGGATTGCTTCATGCCATGCTGACAGTTCCACTTGGGCTTTCGCAACACGTCTCAGGGCTGGGCATAACGTTGTTTGCATCCGCTTTAGCCTATTACCTGTACAGGTTGCTTGTTGAGGTGGGAGATCTGCCCCCTACGATCGAGGCTTTTAAGCCGCTCGATATTCCGGTCCTGTCCGATATTCCCGTTTTAGGACCGATCCTTTTTAACCAAGCTTTGCCGACCTATCTGGCGCTCGCTGCGGTGGCTGTGATGGCCTATGTTCTTGCCCGCACGCCCTTGGGGTTGGCCGTTCGTATGACCGGAGAGAACCCTCATGCGGTTGAGGCGCAGGGTCTGAACCCGATCCGTATCCGTATCGGCGCAGTTGTTGTCGGGTCGGCTTTGATGGCGGTGGGCGGGGCCTTCCTGACAACAACGGCGTTCAACAGCTTTTTCCCGGGTATGGTGCAGGGACGCGGTTGGATCTGCATTGCATTGGTAGTCTTCGCCAGTTGGCGGCCCGGCAAGGCGTTGATTGGCGCGATGTTGTTCGCTTTCTTCGATGCCTACCAACTGCGATTGCAGACAACGGTTGAGGGTGTGCCATATCAGTTGTTCCTTATGGCGCCGTATGTATTTTCAATCGTTGCGCTCGTCCTTGTTGCCCGTAGAGCCGAAGTACCTGCGGCGTTGATGGCACCCTACCGACGCGGTGAACGTTAGTGGTACATGTTCGAGCACATTTGTTAGGAAGCGATGCAATCACCCAAATAAAGTTTACTTGTCTAGACACTGAAGTGCTGGGTACCAGACCTCAATCACGATTCGGAAAATCCTGCACAATATCTACTTTTGCTCTCCAGCGTCACTCAGTCGCGCAGATTGAATTCCGGTCTCAAGGTCATTTGAATGACTGCTTCCGACTGAACGGGCTGTACTGAGATTTTCTGACGCTGGTTGCGGGAGTAGGATTTGAACCTACGACCTTCAGGTTATGAGATAGCCTAAACGGTGTCGCACCAGTTACGCCCGTTTTTGACCAATTACCCTATCTTATTGGAATCGCTTTTCTTTTATTGACGGCGACTGCGCTCGGCTTCTACGCCTTACCCCATGATTTGCTTCCAGTTGCTTCCACAATGCTTCCACGGGGCGATGATAGGGAAAGGAAAGAGCCATGCCAAAATTGACCAAACGCGCCGTTGAAGCGCTGCCAATTGAGACAAAAGACTACTTTGTCTGGGACAGTCAGATTGCCGGGTTTGGCGTGCGCGTGATGCCGTCGGGGGCCAAGACTTATCAGGCGCAGTATCGCAAGGGCGGGCGCACGCGGCGGATGTCAATTGGGCGTCATGGCAAGATCACCGTGGACGAGGCGCGCAAGCTGGCAAAGGAAATCATGGGCGAGGTGGCAAAAGGTGAAAAGCGGGCCGAGGTTATCCAGCAGAACAAGATGGGTTGGCTGACCATATGGAACGCCGCGCTGGCCGCAGTTGGCAAACCACCCCTCAATCTGACTGACCGAACCACGAGCCAGGTCTGGCGCTTTGAGATGCGGCTTGGTTCTAAGCAACTGCGAAACCGGTTCGAGATGCGCAACTGGCAAGACGTAAACGACATCATCGGAGACGCCTTCACAGACGCGTTGGGGCGTATTCGCTACTGCATGCCCACAACGGACTCAAACCGCGCCCGCTGGCCCACACACGAGCTCTGGCGGCAGTTTGATGCTGTGGTTGGGACCGACTTGCTTCAGAACTGTGCGGGTGTAATGCCCTGCGATGTAGTTAAAGCTAATCGTGCCGCGAAGATGCGAGAACTTGATGCACAGCTTGCAGGGCTGTTTATAACGCGTGCGGCAATTTCTGACGTCTCTGCGGACAGCTTTGGTGAATTCTTAGAAAGTCATTTAGATGTGTTGGTTCGGCTAACCGAAGAAAACTCTACACCACTCCCAGAAAGGCTTGCCAAGGCGCGCGGGAAGTATCGGTTATCCTAATACGAGTAGGCCACCTAGCAGACCTTCGCTGCGATTGCAGCGTCAAGCGTCCCTAACGGCAGATATGTGCAGAAAGCAGACTTGGTGTTGTTTCTGGTACGACGCGTAACGCCGACAAAACGCTGAGCACTTGCTCACTAGCCAGCATTTTCATCTACTTGTGCAGCATACCGAATATGGCCAGAGAGGCGTGCCACGTCTTTCTGCTTACACTTGTTGGATTCAAGGACGTGCCGATAAGCCCGCAGTTTGTTTCGATACCCTTTGGTTAATTTGACCGAACTGCCGCTTACGATAAGCCCGTGAACTTTGAGGCGTGCGGGCGCTTCGGCGAAGTGGGTTTTCTTTTCTGATAACTTCCAAGGTGTGTCCAAGAACAACCCCGAGACTTTCTCGGGCAGTTCTGGTGGAAACGCGCTCGATGATGAAAACGTGATGTCGTCAGCATAACGAGTTACTCTAACATCCAACTTCTTAGCCAATGCGCTCAGCGCAGCGTCAACACCAGATAATGTGATATTTGAAAGTACTGGACTCGAAGGGGCTCCTTGGGCAAGCGCTCCACTGTAACAGCATAAGCTCGCAACAAGTTCTGCGCTGTCAGAGTCATACCCCAGCGTGATTAACGCCAACGCAACCTGAGTCTCAGGTGTGCTTGGAAAGAAATTTTCCAAGTCCACCGAATAAATCCACTTGGCATTCGTATGCTGCGAAGCTGCTCCTATGTGAGATTGTCCTGGGATGAACCCAAATACGTGGTCAGGGAACACACTTCGCCCTTGCAACTGAACCGCAATCCATTTCTGCACTATTTTCAAGCCGATTTTGGGAGCAACAATTAACCGTTTTTCTTTTCCCTTGGGTATCAAAAAACGTCGATAGTGACGTTCGCGCTTGTTGACCAGTGACCATATGATTCCCGGGTTTACACCCAACATGGTCGCCAAGACCTCCTTTGAGGTCGCTGGAATGAGGCCATTGTCGACAAGCGAGCGGATACGGACCATCTCGCCTTCGTCGACCACCGAACTAACAGCCTTCAAGAAGTCGGCCTCCTCCAGAAAGGAGAAGAAAGGCGATTCGACTAAGTGTTGCGGAAGCCTCATTTAGCAAACAGTCGTTTCATAAGCGTCGGTCTTCGAACTTTCGCTTCGAAGGAGCGTCAGTTCGAAGACCGACGACCCTTCTATGTGTAGTCTTGGCAGATGGGCATGATACACACCCGCGCCCGAGGCTTCCGCGAGGCTCATTTTACGTCGCCTCTCTTAGCAAGGTCAAGGAAGCGGGCAATATCAGGGCTACTTCTTTTTTTCACGGTCCCCAGAACCTTTAAAGCGCTCGCTGTTAAACAATATTCGGCGTCCTTACGCCTAACAACTTGGTTTGCCCGTCTTAAGGCATCAAGGTGGCGGTTCAGGTAGTCTATAGGCGGAGCAGCAAACCCTTTTGCAGACAACCTTGCCGCTAGCCGTTCTGTAGACGCAGGAGCGGCAATACGAAGTTCGCTAAGTATAGCTGTCCTTGAAGGTAAATTCTCATCAATCGTGAGCTTCACTTCCGAGAGTGCAATATTTGCGTTATCTAGGTAGACCAATATTCGGTTCGTAATTGTGTCCATTTTTTCTCGCACCGCGACGCTTTTGGGAACTATCCAGACGACCGCTCCCTTTTTGTCGGTCGACAAAAAGGAATTTCTTATCAACTCGGGAAACGCGTGCAAAAGAGTCGCTCTGAGGCCGGATTCAAAATCGAGATTCGACACATCATTGAGAATGAACTTAACCGAGACTTCGTTCTCTAAGAGTTCTTTGCCGATTTTCATTAGGCTCAAGTTTGATGGCTTCTGATGCCCCTTCTCGTCTCTGGACACCTCGACAAAGGCATACAGGGTTGAGTTGTCGCCGTCTTGTCGGGCAATCGGGCCACTTAGCTTGATACCCCGCTCAAATAGGAAGTTGGCGATCTCATTCAAATTACGCATTTTCTTGCCTAATTACATTTAGGATGATGGATGACCAAAGATTTGCTTTTGCCAACCATTCATGTGCCTCAGTGACGGTGACCCCTGAAAGGGCAAAACGCGTCGAGCGGAAATCAACAGCTGCCTCAGGAGTATAGTCGGCGACCACACGAGTTGCGTACGCTTTCTCTAACATCCCCGCAAATGTTAAGTTTTGAGAACCCGCCTGCCGACAATCATGTACCAATGTCGCATCACCAAGCTTGTTTGCTTTTTTCTGAATGGCTTTGATGCGCTTTTGTATCGTACCCCTTAGAAGTTCGGGAACCCCTTTGTGGTTCAGGGAACTCTCGTACTTGCTATCAATCTCAACCAATGTACCTCTGACGCAAAGAAAAGTAGCGTAGTAATACCTGTTGAAGGCAGAGCGTGCGTATGAATCGGCATCTGCGGCGGAGTCAGGAACAAGCTTTAAAGCCTCGACTTGTAGATGATGGGCAACGCTGTGCATAAAAGAACCATACAAATTTATTGAGGCAAATAAAGTAGCTTAGCTGACCAATCAAGCGACTGAACCTGTGTTTCTTCACCAAGTTAGGATAGCGATCGAAGGGTACTTGCCATCGTTCTTTTTGGGTGCAAGCCCATCCAAGCAGCCGGTGCTTACCCGACGTTCATGAGGGGGCCTAACAACGGCTACCCTGCCATGAATGACTGCATTTGGCGGTTTGCAGCCTGCTGCACGTGCAAGAAGCCGAAGTGCGACTAACGTCCGTTCCGGGCTCATCGTGACCTTATCGGAATGTATGGTGCAGAAATGCATGTTGCGCGTTCACCACACACGGTTTCCGCCCCTGTTGCTTCCACAGTGCTTCCAGTTGTGTTGGCACACATAGAAACACCGCCCGGAGGCGGCGTGTAAGATGTTGTTTTCAGACGTTAAAGATTGGTTGCGGGAGTAGGATTTGAACCTACGACCTTCAGGTTATGAGCCTGACGAGCTACCGGGCTGCTCCATCCCGCGTCAGAGTCAGATTT
>NZ_JBQGAE010000021.1:0-55447 GCF_056542645.1 Ruegeria sp. AB5 | reverse complement strand
GAAGGCGGCCGCACCGTCGGCGCCGGCGTTGTGTCGAAAATCGTCGAGTAATTGGTTCTGGCGAAGAGATTATTCGTCGAGTAATCTCGGATCCAACCGATGAAACAAAGAAGGCCGCTCCTCCGAGGGCGGCCTTTTTTGTGTCCGACGGTTGCACGTCGGAGTACAATTGGCAGCCGATCGCACAGATAATCGATGCAAACAAATCAGCTATCAAGCACCAAACCCATGGTGCCGCACCTATGTGCGTCACACACAGGTCGATGACCGGCAACCTTTTGTCATACAGCGAGAATTTCCTCGAATGCATACTGTTCTGTCCCGGTTTGCATTCGCCTATACTTGCCGCATTTCGACGGGCCGGATCAAAAGAGAATTCCTGTCAGACAAGGTTCGCCAAAGCATCAGGACGATTCCGAAAGTCTTTGGTGTTTTCCCTCTTGACCCTCATCGACCACTCCCGTAAATCGCCTCTCACTCGTGGCGGAGTAGCTCAGTTGGTTAGAGCAGCGGAATCATAATCCGCGTGTCGGGGGTTCAAGTCCCTCCTCCGCTACCACCGATCCCCCAAAATGCTTCGACACGACCACCCAAGATCGCCGACCGTTTGTCCGTAGCGCCGCTTTCGGTCGCTGGGCACATGATAGCACCCTTCGTTTCGCTTGCTCTCATGCGCGACGTCATGCAGACTTGTACCGAGAGCGCGTAAATCTGTCCGGATGCGGGGTCTATGTGCAGGCCAGTCAGCATAGCGCTATGCTTTGGGAGGAGTGTGTCATGACATCCAAAACCAAAGGTACTGCACCTACGGACAATCTGGTGCCGCGTCAACAAGCTGTACCTCAAGTCAACAGGGTAACGTTTGAAGACATTGCCGAGTCGCTGAAGGCCGGGTTTTCAGACTTTCTCGCGCGTCCCGTCCTGAGCGGCTTTTTCGGCCTGTTCTACGCCCTTTTCGGACTTACAATGGTATGGGTTCTGATCTGGCTGGGCAAAATCTGGATGATCATCCCCGCCATTGTAGGCTTTCCGCTGGTCGCGCCTTTCGCGGCAGCCGGGCTGTACGAGATATCCAGAAGGTTGCAGTCGGGACAAAGCTTCGGCTGGTCAGAAATCCTTACAGTCATGGCCAACCAGCGAAAACGCGAGATGGGCTGGATGGCCTTTGTCACCTTGTTCATATTTTGGGTGTGGGTCTACCAGGTTCGGCTTTGGCTGGCCATCATCCTGCAGAATGCATCCTTCTCGGATTTTGACGGGTTTTTGACCACCGTGTTTTTCACTCCCGAGGGCTGGACGTTCCTGGCTGTCGGCACATGCATCGGCGCCTTTCTGTCTGCTGTACTTTTTTCGGTGACCGTTGTCGCCATGCCCATGCTGCTTGACCGGGAAACCAATTTCGTTTCTGCCATGCTAACGTCAATTCGCGTCGTCACCGAAAATCCTGTTGTTATGCTCAGTTGGGCGGCGATCATCTCGGTCACAATGTTGTTGTCGCTGGTTCCGGCGTTTCTGGGCCTGATCTTCACCCTGCCGATCCTGGGCCACACAACATGGCATCTGTACCAGCGGGCCGTTGCGCCAGCGGATGTGTGACCCTCGATACGACCCGGCAGAAACGCCAATTCACCACAGATCTCGCATTGCCCTGTTTGGCTAGGCCCGCCTCAGGCTAACGTGCAACTTCTTATGTAGGCAAAAAGACCCCGCACAGTCCTGCGCGGGGTCCGTCAGCGCATTTACGGCGATCAGTTCCCAGCCGAAACCGACCCGATGGACCAGAACATCGTCTCGCCCGAGGCATCGTCGACGCCGTCATTGTCGGTCATCACAAACGCCTCGCCCGAGGGCAGGATGGCGAGACCTTCGATCTTGTCCAGAACGTAACCTCCGGTCGAGGTCAGGTCGGGCAGTAGGTCGCGGACCTCTTGCTTGCTGACCACTGGCAGAGGGCCGCCCAGCTCGGCAGGGGTCATTTCGGACAGCGGGATACGATAGATCTTTTTGGTCACGGCGCGGTGGTCGTGCTGGTTGTCACGTTCGATTACGTAAACATGCTCACCAAAGGCCACGATCTCTGACAACCCGACCCAACCTGTTTCGGGATCGGCCTTGGGATAATGCACCGCACCCCATTCCTTGGTCTCAAGGTTATAGGCGACCAGTTTCACGTGGTTTTCCGGATCGTCCTTCCATTCGCGCTGAACGGCCATCCACAGGGTGTCGCCGACGCGGGTGATGCCTTCAAAGCCAAAACGTTTTTCGACGGCCATCAGTTCCGGCGGCAGGCCGATCTCGCCTTTGCGGTCTTTGATCATGCCATCCTTTGACACGTGGTAGATCGCATGTGGGATGACGCGGTCGGTACGACCTTCTGAGGCGACGTAGAACCCGCCGTTGCCGTCCAGTGTGATACCTTCCATGTCGATCTTTTGCGCCGGGCTACCGTCCTGGCGATGAACGCGGATCACGTCGACGATACGGGCTGGCTGTTGGCTGGGGTCAATCTTAAAGATCGAAGGCTGGAAGCCATAAAAGCTGTCATTGACCGCATAGATCATGCCGTCTTCGTCGGCGACCAGACCGGACAGAGCGCCCCACCCGATCAGCTCATCCGCACCGGCAGAGGTCAGATGTGGATAGGCGGCAGGGGCGTCCTGATATTCAAAGATCGAAACATGGGCACGCGGGCCGCCATCTTCGATCAAGTCTTTTTCATTGGCCGAGATCAGCAGGTTGCGTTCGGGGATGGCAACATAGCCTTCCGGGCCAACGCCCGAGGGCAGCAGCTGTTTCAGCACAGGGTTTGCCGGATCAGTAGCGTCATAGACACCCACAACCGAGGCGCGCTCGGCCCCAACAAAGATCATCGGCGTACCGCCAAAGGTCGCTGCGGTCACGCTTTCAGGCTCAACACCTTTGCTGTCCGAACGTTTGTCGGGATAGTGGCCGATCTGGATGATGGCTTTTTCGAAATCGGTACCGTTTTCGTAAACAACGGTGCCGTCCTTGTGGAAGATGGTCCAGCCGCGCGACCCGCCCTGATAATCGCCTTCATTGGCGGTGGCAAAATGGTTGTCGTCGATCCATTTCACCGCGTCTGGTTCGCGCAGTCGGCCCGGTTGGCTTTCGGTGAAGATCAGTGCGCCGCGTTCGTCGGTGGCGTCGATGCCTTCCAGATCAACCGCGCCCGCCGAGAAATGGCTGACCACGTTGCCGTCTTTGTCGACAACAGCGAGGTGGTTGTTTTCCTGCAGCGTGACGACGGTTTCGCCAAGGCCGTTGATGTCAACGAATTCCGGCTCGGGATCGGTCGGGGCAACCTCGGCCAGACCGGTCAAGGAGGCCATGTTCATGCCCGCGCAATCCAGCGCGCCATCCTTCAGCGGCACCAGCGCCAGCGACCCAGCGGGCAGTTGCGGGATGAGGCCGTCATTCAGATCTTCGTCACGCTCATTCTCGATGGCGACCGCGACAAAGCTGCCATCGGGTGCGATGGCTACACTGTCGGGCTGGCCGCCCAGATCGCAGGTGCCAGTTTCCGCCTTGCCCGCGATATCGACCGAGATCAGCTTGCCTGACGGCGCGATATAGCTGTCGGATGTGTTCACACCGACAAACGCGGTCGCGCCCACGATACCAACCGAGGTCGGCTCGCCACCCACATCCAACGCGCCCAAAGGCGCCGGGTTCGCTGGGTCGGTGATGTCGATCATCCCGATCGCACCCAGCGGGCTGTCAGTGTAAACCAGCGTCATGCCATCGGCGGTGGCCGCGATGATTTCGGGCGAGGTTTCGCGGTTGGTATCGGCCCCCTCGGCCATGTTCTTGACGACTGGGAAAGACGCAATTCGGTTGAAATTCATTTCTGCCATGGCCTGACCTGCGGTCAGGGCAAGGGCAGATGTCAGGCAGACACAGCGCAGTGACATCGTTTGGAATCCCCTCTCACTTGGATGAGAGTGGAATGACCACGGTTCATTGCGGAATTGTGACGGTTGGGCTTCAGTTTTGTGACAAGCGAGGTCGAAAAGGCCACCGCCCTAGGGCGATGGCCAAATCTGATCAGATCGACAGGCAGATGTATTTCATTTCCAGATAGTCTTCCATGCCGTGACGGCTGCCTTCGCGGCCCAGACCGGATTGTTTTACACCACCAAACGGGCCCAGCTCGGTCGAGATGATGCCGGTATTCACACCAACGATGCCGTATTCCAGCGCCTCGGCCACTTTGTAAACGCGGCTGAGGTCTTTGGCATAGAAATACGAGGCCAGACCAAAGATCGTGTCATTGGCCATGGCAATCACGTCGTCTTCGTCCTCGAACTTGAACAGAGGCGCCAGCGGGCCAAAGGTCTCGTCCTGGGCCACCATCATGTCTTGCGTCACGCCGGTGACGATGGTGGGCTGAAAGAAAGTGCCGCCCAGATCATGGGGCAGGCCGCCGGTCAGCACCGCGCCGCCCTTGTCGGTGACGTCCTTGATATGCTCCTGCACCTTGGCAACGGCGTCATCGTTGATCAGCGGGCCGGTGGTGATGCCTGCGTTCAGGCCGTCACCGACGTTCAGCGCCTCGACCGCGGCCTTCAGCTTGGCGGCAAAGGCGTCATAGACACCGGCTTGCACATAGATGCGGTTGGCACACACGCAGGTCTGGCCGTTATTGCGGAACTTGCACATCATCGCGCCTTCGACGGCGGCATCCAGATCGGCATCGTCGAACACGATGAAGGGCGCGTTGCCGCCCAGCTCCATCGAGCATTTCATCACTTGTTCCGAGGCCTGCCGCAGCAGGATGCGCCCCACCTCGGTAGAGCCGGTAAAGGTCAGCTTGCGCACGCCGGGGTTTTCGCAGAACTCCTTTCCGATCTCGCTGGCACGGGACGAGGGCACGACGTTGAACACACCGGCCGGGATGCCGGCCTGTTCTGCCAATGCGCCCAGAACCAGCGCGGACAAGGGTGTCTCGGCGGCAGGGCGGGCGACAAAGGCACAGCCCGCTGCCAGCGCCGGTCCGGCCTTGCGGGTGATCATCGCGTTGGGAAAGTTCCATGGCGTAATCGAGGCCGCAACGCCGATGGGCTGTTTCAGCACCATGATGCGTTTGTCGCGCTGATGGCCCGGAATAGTCTCGCCATAGATGCGCTTGGCCTCTTCACCGAAAAACTCAATGAATGAGGCACCATAGCCGATCTCGCCCACCGCTTCGGCCAGCGGTTTGCCCTGTTCGGCGGTCAGGATCTTGCCCAGATCCTCGGCGTTTTCCATCATCAGATCGTACCAGCGGCGCAGGATCACCGCGCGTTCCTTGCCGGTCAGCTTGGCCCATTCCTTTTGCGCGGCCTCGGCCTGGGCGATGGCACCTGCAACCTGCGCACGGCTTAGGTCGGCGACCTCGGCGATTACATCGCCACGCGCAGGGTTGGTGACGGAAAACGTCCCATTGTCACCTTCGACCCACTGACCGCCGATATAGGCCTTGGTCACCAGCAGATCAGGATTTTTGAGAAGTGATTTCAGATCAGTCGTCGCGTCCAACATGGGGTAGTCTCCGGCAGAATTTGAGTTGCGCGCACCCAAACAGGTGTGGCGGGTTTTGTCTATGGCCACTCTGTTGGGTGGATCAACCCAGTTTGACCGTGCGTCCGCGCAGCCCCGCGTTGCAGCTGTGCCGCAATGTACGCCAACAGGTCCAGTTGGGCCTACGCGCCTTTCCTTTCAGGCCCGAGTTTGTCAAAGTTTCCATGATTGTAGAGGTCAAGGGGATGTAAATTGGCGTAACATTCCCTATCTATTTGGGTATATAAGGAAAAAGGGATAGCACAGATGTCGAACCAGCAATTTGAGGCATTGATTGAGGAAACTCAGGCCAAGGTGCGTGAGTCGCAATCGCAGATCGAAGGCCTGACCTCGCGGATCGAGGCTGCACGCGCCAAGATCGGCACAGCCGAGGCGGATATCGACATCGAGAACGCCACTTTGGAAGATGTGCATACCCATACCGAGGTGATGAACGCCAATATCGCCGAGCTGATCATGGGTCTGGATGACGTCACCAGCGCGTTTTCCAAGGATTTTGACGAGATGCGCTCAAAATCCGGGTGGGAGACATTTGTCGGCATCTTCTCGAAGGGTAAATCTGAATCGATGCGGCAGGAGCGTATGCGCACCGCCAGTATCGACGACAAACTGCAGGACCTGATCGCCAAGTCCGACGTGATCGTGAAACTGCTGGAAGGGCAGCTGTCGGTTCTGGAAGAACAGCGTGTGAAGGTTGAAAACAACCTGACCGGCACGCTGGATGACCGCGAGGCCACCGTGGCCGAGTTGGAAGCGCTGCGGGCTGAAATTCAGGGCATGGACCCGACAATCATCACGCTGGAAAACAAGATCAGCGTTGAACAGGACGCCGCCGCACGGACCCAGCTTGAGACCGAACTGGCCGAGCTGAACAAGCAATATAACGCCAAGGTTCAGGAAGAGCAGGTCAAGCTGGCCAAAAGCCAAACGCTTGAGCGCTATATCGAAAAGGGCAAGACCTGGGTCGATTCCCTGCAAAACCAGGCGGCGACGCAGATGGTTCTGATCAACAAGCTACAGACAGACACGCAACAGCGCGTGGTGCTGTATGACGCCCTGACCAAATCGCTGAAAACGGCCCAGCAGCAGGACGTGGCCCACCGCATCAACGAGATCGGCGTGCAGACCGACCAAGAGGCGCAAACCGCCATGGCCGCCATCGGCACCGCGACCAACCAGAAAATGGCCGACATGCTTGAGGCGCACGAAGACCACATGGTCTTTGCCCGCGACGTGCTGGAGAAAAAGGCCAAGGCGGACGAACGCTTTGCCCGCCGGTTTGCCTCGATTGTCGAGAAGCATGATGAGAATTTGTATGGGGGCTAGAGTGCCAGACAGGGGTAGCAATCGTCTTTTTTCGATTGGTTTTACTTTGCTAGTCTGGCCATTTGCGACAGTTTTTTTGGCAAAATTGTACCAGCAAACCGATCCCTCTAATCTTTCAACACTTGGCTGGCATATAAATGTTTGGCTGCTAATGGGCGCGAGCATTGTTATTGGTCTGATAGTGTTGATTTGGTTCCTAATATCGAAGTTGATAGCCTTGACTATTCGATGGCGACACAGAACGTCCAATGACTGACCCCACCCAAGACCATGTCGGCCTGACAGACACCTTCGCCTCGCGCCGCTATTTCCGCAAATTCGAGGTGATCACCGTCCACCTCCTGCGCGTGGCCGCGACGATGGAGGCCGAGGGCGCGATCAGCAAACAAGAGGTGCGGATCGTATCGCGTTACCTCTCAGGATTACTCTACACCTTCCGCGCGCTCAGCATGAAATACCTGCTGGTCGGGCGTGATACGGGGCGGTTCTTTGGCAGCCTCGCCATGGACAAACGCGACAGCGGGTTTCCGGTCGCGGCTGAACTGTTGACCATGGCTAATGACGCGCAGCAGGCGCAGGTGCATCTGGCAAATATGCCGTCCGAGGATGAGCTGAAAACCGACATGGTGCGCACCATCATTGGCGACCGGGAAATCCCGACCAAGCTGCAATTCGCGCTGTCTCAAAGGCTCTATTACGAGGAATTGCTTAAAGGTCAGCTGTTCTGGGCCCGCAACGATCCCGAATGTCACTGGATTGGCAATGAGGGCGAGCGACGCAGGTTCCTGCTCCACTGGGCGGTCTATGACAGCCAGATCAACCTGCCCGTCATCTACCTGATGGAATTGGAAGATAGCGGGCGCACGGCCCTGCCCAAAGACCAACGCCGCTGGCCCGAGGTGCAAGCGCATCTGATGGCGCAATCCTTGGGCGGGTTGAAACTGGTGACCATTGCCAAAGGCTTTGATCAGGATTTCGACGACCTGCACCCCAAACACCTGCGCCGCATCCATGTGGGGCCAATGTATTCCTCGGCCTTTACCGAGCAATCCGGCCCGCTGCGGCAGGTGCTGGAGGATGCAAAATCCCCTCAGGGTCAGGATTGGGCGCTGGCTTGGACCACCGAGGTGCTGCAAAGCGAGGATGTGATCCAGGAACGCTCGGGCTGGTTCGGAACCGTTGACCGCGAGGTTTTTGCGCTGGACCCGTTCGGGGGGCAAGGGGCCGAGACCGGCGCGACACAAACCGAACGCTCAATCATCCTGCCCCAGCGCCCGTTCCAGGTGCTGGCCGAACGCAACCCGCCGGGCTTTGGCGACGTGCGCAAGTTCGTCGTCAGCAAGGCCGGGCAGGTGTTGAGATATTGAAGACAGTAAAGGCGATTTTGAGATGAGTTTGACGTCAGACCAGATGGAATTGCGCGAAGACGATATTCGCAAGCACTACACCGCGGCCACTGCCTTGCTGAACGGGTTCGAACACGCCCCGCGGATTGCCAAAGCGGTTGAGGCCGCGGTTGAGCGGTCTCCGGGTGTGTCCACGGGTCGGCGGTTTCGGTCCACCACGCCGGGTCTGGTGACACGGCGCACTGTGCGGGCTGACGGGGTGCATCTGGTGGAACGGATCGAGGCGTCGGACGATGGCGATACGCTGGTTTCTCCGCCGCAGGCCACCACGCAACAGGCCATTCGCCGCGCCATTGCCATCGCTCTGGCCGTGGCTGAGGCTTATGCCGAACAAACCCCGCTGGCCGATCTGAAACGCGCCAATCTGGCGGGGGATTTGCCCGCCGCCCGCAAGACTGAATTCTCGGAACTGCTGACGGCCGAGGCGCTGATCACCTCGCACACATTCGGCAATGCGCTGGCCTATTTGATATCATCGCATCTGGGTGAAACCACGGTTGATGTCGGGGAAATCGAAGAGGTTCTGACCGACAATGGCCAGCTTGCCCTGCACGGCGCCCTGTGGGAGCTGGACCAGACCCTCGCCAAACACGCCCCCGACGACGCCCATCTGATCGCTGCCACCAGCGCCTATGCCGAGCAACTGATGGAGAAATCCGCCCTGCGCGCGCAGTCCGCAGGTCAACTGGCCCCGTTCCAGAACGCCGCCTGGCATATCGAGGCAGATGATCTGACCATTCGCGGCTTTGAACCGGCGTCAAAAGCCAAATCCACTACGCTCACCATGACGTTCAAGAAACCGAACGAGGTGGTCGGCAACCATATCGCCAAATATCAGGCGATGAAGCTGGCCAAGATGGTGATGGCCTATGATTTCGACCGCCGCCTGAACCCGTTTGCTGAGCTTGGCGGGTTCATCTTTACTTTCATGGGCGACGGCAAACCGGGCACCGGCAAAACCACCCTGATCCAGATGATGGCTGGTCTGATCAACGATTACTGCCAGAACGCGGGCTATCCGTTCCGCTATCAGAACCTGAGCACCGACAATATCGACAGCTATCAAGGCAAGTCCGGCCAGAACGCCAAGGCGTTCATCAACACGATCATCGACCCTTCGGTCATCGGCTTCGGCACCATCGACGACATCGATCAGCTGGCAGGCAAACGCGGCGACCGGCAGTCCTCAGCCGGGCAGTTGGAAATCACCGCCGTGCTGATGGAGAGCTTTGCGGGTGCCAACACCGTCGTGCGCGGCAACTGCACCTTTGGCATGTTCTCGAACTACCCCGAGAATGTGGACGACGCCCTGCGCCAGCGGGCGGGGGCGCGGTTCCTGGTCGACGGGCCGCAAACGCGTGAGGATTACATCGACATCCTGCATCTGCTGATGGGCCGCAATCACGACATCCCGCTGGGCGAGCACAAAGCCTATGCCGCTCAGGAGATCAAGAAGGCTGTTGCCGCCAGTTTCGAAAGCCATTCCCGCCCGCATGAGGACGCTTTGTTGCAGGTCTATGATCGGGTGTCGGGCGAGATCGGCCAGATGGACACGATCGCCAAGCTGGGCACCTACCTGAAGGCGATCCAGCAGGCGGACGAACGTTTCACCGGCCGCGCGATCAAGAACATCACCGACGCAGTCAAGGTCCGCGCGATGGATTTCGAACTGTCCGACGAATGGATGGAAAACCCTGACCTGTTCCTGTTCCGCGACTACGACGCCAAGAAAGCCATGATCGAGGACCTGCGCCAGCCGATTACGGTTGAGATGGTGATCCAAGAGATCAACCGCTACGCCGACAGCGAGTTCCGCTATGCCGACAAGAGCGACGAGGTCGCCATCGAAAATGCCGTGCGTGAGATGGGCCGGATGGAAGAAGCCAAGAGGCGGTATCTGGAGGGGAAGGGGTGACCTGTTTGATCGCCATAGGTCTACCGCTACTGCTGAGTACTGCGATTGCTATACCAATGGGTTTACGAGCCTATCGCACGGCTCGTGCGTCCAAAGAGCATGGAAAGGAATGGCTGCTTCCATTCTTGGCCTATGGTGCGGCTTGTACTGTTTTAGCAGTTATTGCCAGCTATGCTTTGATGGATGTCTTTGTCGACCGATTTGCTGTGGACGTTGGCAGTACTAATCCCGCAGATGTTATGGCCTATTTCCAGTTACAGCTTGGATTGATTTCATTACCTCTTGGTTTCGCTGTTATTTTTGCATTTGCAAATGGGCGGCGCACATGAGTTTTGAGTTAGTGGAAAACGGGATTCTAGTTGAAGGTGATATCGCGGCGCACCCGCGACATGCCCGACCCGCCCACGTCGCGCCGGAAGCACGCCTTTGGCGTGACGGCGGGCGCGTTCCGCACCCACCCTCGGGCCGGGCGCAGCGCTACCGTTGTGCGGAAAGGCAAATCTCATGATCCGCCTCATCGAAAAAGGCCTGATGTTCGGCAACCTCGTCCACATTTCCAGCCCGGCTCTGGTCGAGCGGTATAACCGTGCGCTGCATCATCTGGCGGGCAAAACCACGGCACTGACGGATTTCCATGTCGATATCTCGGGCTATTCGCCGGAGGTGGGGATTGAGCTGGACGACGAGCTTTACCTCAACCCTAACGGGGTCAACCGGCAGTTCATCCTGTTGACGACCGAGCAGAAACGCGCGCCTCTGCTGAACGTCAAATTCTCGACCTCACGTGATATCCTACGCGAATTCATCGAGATGAACGAGGCGCAGCTGTTCGCCCTGACCGCCACCGATGCGGTGGCCGGTGAGCTGGTGAATTCGGTCATCACACTTACCACCCCGCGCGATTTGTTCAACATCAAAAAGATCGAGATCGAGGCCGACACCGCAGGTGGTACCCTGCGCAAGGCCGAGCAACTGGCGGGCATGGTCGAACGGTTCAAGACAGAAGAGGACGCCTGGTTCGACGATGTGCTGATCGCAAAGATGATCGAAACGGCAAAGGAAACCGGCGACGTCACCCGCAATCCCGTCCATCTGCGCCACACCGAGTTCGAGCAGTGCAACTTTTGGACGGCACATTTCGACGGGCTCTACTTGTTCCCGGATCTGGACCACCCGGCAGCCATTTGCATGGGGGACACGCCGGATGATCTTCCCTTGAAACACGTGTTTCATAAGTCGCAGAGCAATCAGATTGCCAAGTTCCTCGGTTTGAACGGTCTGGTTCAGACCATCATCGAAGCGCGGGGCGTGGACTCGGCGGCCATTCTACAGCAGAAGATGGATTTTCTGACCGTTTCCGCCGCAGCAGATGCCGATGTCGATCTGACCGGGCTGGATCGCAGCGACATGCGCCGCCTCGCGCGCAACCACGCGGATCGCTTGCCTGATGCGTATCACGGGCTTGCCCAACTCTTGCGCTGGGCGACCGATGGCGGATCGTGGCCGCGGATCACCTCGGACCATCCCGCCTACTTCTATACGTTGCGCGCAACGGACACCCCGTCCCGCGATCTGGTCAACATGTTGCTGTCCGAACTGGCGCCGTTGGATCCGCGTCAGTTGTTCATCTGCCACAAGGAACTGTTCTACCGTACCTACGCGACTTGGCCCGAGACCAAGAAAGCCTTTGTTGCCGACTTCCTTGCGCGCGAGTATCAGGTGGATAAGGCCGGGGCGCGTGCGGCACTGTTCGGTCATGAGCCGGACATGTCGGGCGAAGATCGGGTGAGCGAGGCCGTGATTGCACGGGTCGGGCCCTGGGGTTCGGTGAGGAAGGGGTAAGATGTTCGGAGCAATGCGCCTGTTTCTGATCCTGCTGGTGATCCAGACTGTTGCGTATTTTGCGCTGTCGCTCTATTCGCGCAGCTTGCGGCGTCGCAAGCTGGAAACCTGGTGGGACGAGAAGGGTAAACAGGGCAACAAGCAGGCGTTTGTCGAACGCGGCCTGCATGTCTATGACAACTCGTTCCGGCGCAAACTGATCCTGGGCGTCTATATTGTCCCCTGGATCGCGATCGGCGCGCTGATCTATATCGTGAACTACATGTGAGGGTTACTGCATGGCCTATTTGAAATGGGCGTTCATTATCATTTTCTGGGGCACGATCGCTGCGGTCCTGCAATACTCTCTGCCGCAACGCGATATCGTGCGGATTGTGAATACTTATGAAGAGAGGCAGGATCTGAATGACTGGACGCGGATCTTCTGGTCCGAGCCTGAAGATCAATCGACCAGCCTGTCGAACCGCGACGTGCAGTTCATTCAGGCGGTGCGCGCCAATGGCAAACCCATTGTGTACCGGAACGAGGATACTGGCTGGGGCTGGCCGCCGTATTTCAAGTTTGACACTGCGAATCTGTACACTGAAGCGAATGACGCGATTTCAAACAAGAATGACCCCGAATGGGTCGTCGTGACCCACTACGGTTGGCGCAATGAATTCATGTCGATTTTCCCGAACGCCGTGTTCATCAAACATGTCGAAGGACCGGATGTGCGAATTATTCCATGGTTCAACATCATCTTCCTGACTGTTTTTGCTGCCGTGGTTTGGGCCCTTTGGGTGCGTTGGCGCAGGTTCCGTCGGGCGCGTATCGATCCGATGCTGGAGTCCATGGAAGACGGCCTCTACGCGGCGGGCGATGCCATTGATGAGCGCCGCGGCCGGGTGCGCCGTTGGTTGGACAGTTGGAAATCGAAATAGGTCCCAATGAGCTGATGAACCGGGTTCGAGGGCTATCGAACAATGAATTCGGCATGCAGCGCCCCGGCCGCTTTGATTGTCTTCAATATGTCGATCATGTCGCGAGGTGAGACGCCGAGAGCGTTCAGACCTGCGACAACCTCGGACAGGGTCGTGGCTTCGGGAATTTCCGCTAACCCTGTGCCTTCCTCTTCTTCGATCCCGGCGAACGTGCGGGGCACCACGACGGTTTCGCCCTCTGCGAAGGGGTTTGGTTGAACCGCAATCGGAGCCTCTTCGACTGTCAGGGTCAGATTACCCTGAGACACCGCCACCCGTGAAATGCGGACTTCCTGCCCCATGACGATGGTACCCGAACGTTGATCGACCACGACTCGGGCCTTGGTTTCCGGTTCAACCAGAATGTTCTCGATCCGACCGATTGCATGTGCTGTCGACACGGCCTGAGTAGCCGCAATGTTCAACTCGACGGTTCCAGAATCCCGCATGATGGCCACGGCGCGGTTGAACTCGCGATTGATGGCGGTTTCGATTCGGCCCGCCGTGGTAAAATCAGGCTCACGCAATGCAAGCCGCATCTGAGTCAATGTCGAAAGCTCGAAATCAATCTCGCGCTCGACCCGCGCCCCAGACGGGATCACGCCCGAGGTCGGAACCCCGCGCACAACCGTTGCGGCTTCTCCTTCGACAGATGCACCTCCGGCCAGAACCGTGCCTTGGGCTACGGCATAGATCTGCCCGTCCGCAGCATTCAGCGGAGTCATGATAAGGGTCCCTCCCAAAAGGCTGTTTGAGTCGCCAATCGCCGAGACGGTGACGTCGATCTGCCCCCCAACCCGCGCGAATGGCGGTAGGCTGGCGGTGACCAGTACGGCCGCGACGTTTTTTGGACGGAAATCCTCACCATTCACGTTGACACCCAGCCTTTCGAGGATGTTGGACATGATTTCTTCAGTGAAGGGCGAATTGCGCAAGCCGTCGCCCGTTCCATTCAAACCGACAACAAGCCCGTAGCCGACCAGATCATTCCCGCGCACCCCATCGAAATCCACCAGATCTTTCAGACGGATTGCACCGGCAAAGACCGTGCTGGGCAAAAAAGCCAAAAGTAGAACAAGGACCTTCATCTCAGGAAATTCACCAACGACAGGTTCGCATTGCGAACGGTGACAGCGTAAAGGCTTTCAAGTTGGTATTGAACGGTTTGCAAGTTGGTGGCCGTATCATACGGATTGGCCTCGATCAGGGCATTTCGGCTGTATTCCAAGCTGGTGCGTAGGGCAGCGTTGCGGGTTGCCGCTTGTTCGACGCGCGCCTCGGCCGCGCCGATCTCGGCCCGAATTTTGACCGTTTCATCCTGAGTATTAGCCAATGCAACCCCCAACTGTTTGAACAAACCCGTTCGTTGATCCGTGGGTATGGCGAGGGCGTCATCCGCAACAAGTGCGACAATGGCCACGTCCCGCAGTGTTGCTTTGAACGCCGGGTCGGTTGCCGTAGTCGGCATAGAAATGCGTTCATTCTCGGCAATCTGCATCGATGACAGCGTCGTGTCAGACCCTTGGTAAATGACCGCATCAAATCCCGCGGGGTCGTTGAACCATGCATTCGCGGCGTTTCTAATATCGGTGACGGTCGTCAATCCTGTCAGTTCGGCCTCAAGCGCAGTCAGCAGAGTCTCAGCCGAAGGAAGCGGTGAGACATCCGTGGCAGTGCCCGAGAACAGGCTGCGACCGCCGATACGGGTGTTCAATGCGGACACCATGGTATCCAGCTCATTGCGGGCCTGAACCGAAGCCTGCTCAAGTGTGACAGTCTGGTTTGCCGTGTCGAATGCCAGCAAGGACGCCGCCATTTCTCCGGTCGATTCGCTGAACATCGTTAGGCTTTGCTGCATGGCATCGGTGAACAATTTGGCTTCGGCGGTCGCAATGCCAAAGGCATCCAGCCGCGTCAGGCTGCGGTCCAGATCAAGCAGGTGCGAATAGTCGCCGCCCAAATGACCGGACACATCCTGTACTTTCCCGGTCGACATTTCGTAGGAAAGTGTTTCGATCCGTTGCTTGATCTCGGTTGACCGGGTCTGCAAAGTCAAGCCACGTGCAAGATCGCCTATAGACGTCAAAGTCATGTTCATAACCTCAGAAGGGTTTCCATCAGCTCATCTACGACCGAGATGAGACGGGCATTGGCCGCGTAGGCCTGTTCGATCTGCATCAGGTGTTGAAGCTCTTGATCGGTATCCACACCTTGTTCGGCCTCGAGCAGGGCCATCTGCTGTTGAGCGCCGGTTGCGAATGTTTTGCGTTGCTCGGCAGCATGGGCATTTGACCCCGTGCGGGACATCATCGCCTCGGCAATTTCTGCGGCTCGCATGGATCCGGTGCCAAAGATCGCACCTGAAACCGGTCTTGCATCGTCCAGAATGGCACTGAACGCCTGTAATTGTGTCGCCTCACCGGGATCGTTCGGAACGGTGGCCCCGAGCCCTGCGCGCAGTTTCCAACTGTCGCCGCTGGTATCCGGGTCAACACCCGAGTTCAGGCCAATCCGTGATGCCAGGCCTGAAAGCGCCGTCAGGTCCAATCGGTTGCCCCCGTCGGTGAACAATCCGGGATCGGTTGGCAATGCCGTTGGGTCCAGCCCCGGTGTTTCGAACCGCTCGATCAGATCGCGGGCAACGGTGTCGAGCTGGTTCTGGGCTTCGGGAGCAACGTTGTCACGGATTTCGAACTGAGCCGCCAATGAACCGCCACGGATTTGCGCGGTATCGCCGCCAGTTCGTACCGGGTTGCCATTCATTTCCAGCCCTGACAACAAGCCGTTTGCCATAGTCATATGGGGTCGCGTGTCGCCCGTGGTTGTGAAGGAGAACTCGGCGGCTGTACCTTCAAGCAGGATCAGCCCGCCATCCGAGTAGAGAGAAACGCGGTCATTGTCGCGTGGCACGACATTCACCGGGATCAGCTCGTTGACCTGGTCAATCAGGGTTTGGCGCTGATCGAGAAACGCGTTGATGTCACCGCCGGAATTGCGAATCGCAGGAATCCTGGCATTCAGGTCTTCGATATCCTGGAGGGCCTTGTTCAGCACAACAACCTGTGACCCAATCGTGCGATCGGCATCCGAGCGCATCTGGCGCAAGCCTTCGGATGCTCGGTTCAGACTGTCTGCGAGGTCGCGGGCGCTTCGGGCTGCCTGATCCAGACGTTCCACCGAATCTGGCAGGCTGGCTGCGGTGATTAGATTGCCTTCGAATTCGGCCAAGCGATTGGAAAGCGACGCCGGATCTTCCGCTGTGCCTACAAGACCCTCGAACCGCGAGTGAAAATCCGACACGCCGGATCGATAGGCCACGTCCGCGTCGGTGGCGCGGCGATTGGCGGTCAGTACCGGATCCTGATGTCGGACAATGCCCGCAACGCGCACGCCGTTTCCTGATATCAGGTTTGTGGTCAGTTCCAGCGAGCGTTTTGCGTAGCCGGGCGTCAAGGCGTTTGCGATATTCCCGGAAACAACCGACGCGCCGCGACTGGTGGCGGTCAGGCCGCTCATGGCGTTGTTCAAAGCTGTCGACAGATTCATCCGACGGGTCCTTTCCGGTGGTCAAAGCCCATATCAGCGTTTGATGTTGGTGGTTTCCTGAAGCATCTCATCAACGGTCTGGATCACTTTGGCGCTTGAGGAGTAGGCGCGCTGTGTCTGGATCATCGAGGTCAGCTCGGTTGCGACATCTGTGGTGGATTCTTCACGTGCAAAGGACACGAGATCTCCGGTCGGGCCTTCGCCAGCGTTCCAGAGAAAGAATGTGCCGCTTTCGCGTGAAGGCGCATAGGTCTGGCTGTCAAGCGCAGTCAGCCCATTGGGATTCGGAACATCTGCCAAAGGAATTTGGAACATCCGGCGGCTGACGCCGGTATCATAAAACGCATAGACATACCCGTTTTCGTCAACCTGAACACTGGTCATTGTTCCAACCGCCGAACCGTCGCGCGTAATGGATACGGGCGCGAATGTGTCCGACAATTGCGTTATTCCGTCTGCGTCGCCGATCTGGCCAATGTTAACCTCCATCGGGCCACCTGCAACGTTCACGACCACGCTGCCCGTCGCCGGATCAAAGGCTCCGCCGGAAACTGTCGTCACGCTGGCAAGGGTACCGCCAGCGGTGCGGCTGTCGGTGAAGGTCAGCGTGTATTCCCCGATCACCGCGCCTCCTGATGCTGAGTCGCGCATGATCATTGTCCACTCGTTGCTTGACCCCGCAGCCGGAACCGTTGGTACCAGCTCGATATCGACGCTTTCGGATTTGCCGAGATTGTCGAAGTATTCGACCGACAGAGGCTGGGCATCCCCCGGCGCGCCCGCATCCGTTGCTGTCGCAGGAAGGTTCATCCGCAGGTTCATCTGCGTCGTCGGAGCACCTGACAGTTGATTGACGCTCAGTTGGATTGGTTCCAACGCTGCTGGCGTGTCCCTTGGAACAGCGGGAATTGTACCATCCGCGTTTGCCCGCCATCCCAGTAGGACCAGGCCCGATTCAGTTACCAGATAGCCCTGGTCATTGGTGCGGAATGATCCGGTTGTCGTCAAAAGCATCTCGTTCGAGCCACCCGCAATCTGCGAGCTTGGTCGCACCGGCAACATGCCTCGCCCCCGCACGGCCAGATCGGTCGAGTTGTTCGTTGTCACCAGTGAGCCGCGTTGATCAATCAGGCGCTGACTTGTCGTACGCACGCCGCCGGCCGAATAGCTACCGCCCTGGCCTGAGGTGACCATGGAGTGAAAATCCGTCTCCACCCGCTTGTAGCCGAAAGTCGATGAGTTGGCGATGTTGTCTGAAATTGTTGCCAACCTGTTCGCATTGGCTTTCAACGCAGCCACGCCAGCATTCAGCGAAGAGGAAATTGTCATGGGCACGCCCTTCTGTTGCGTCAATCGTTCCTGCAACAGGTAACGCGCCGGGCCTTAACAGCGCGCTAACAGGTAAAATGCCACCTATCCTTTAGCGGTTTCGCAGAAAAATCACTTCGATCCGGTTGTTTCGCGGGGCCATCGGGTTCTCGCTTGACAACTCTCGGTCAGCATGCCCGGTCACCCGGTCAAGTCTTTGATCCGGAAAACCTTTGTC
Organism: Ruegeria sp. AB5; assembly: GCF_056542645.1. Lineage (NCBI taxonomy): Bacteria > Pseudomonadati > Pseudomonadota > Alphaproteobacteria > Rhodobacterales > Roseobacteraceae > Ruegeria > Ruegeria sp. AB5. Next base: position 37,324 of record NZ_JBQGAE010000021.1, on the reverse strand, counting down.
TTCCAGCATCTGTCGTACGACCTGTGCACGCGCGGTCGACAGATCCCAGGCGGGATTGTCGACAAGAACCACCGGCGACGCGCTGACATGCCCTTCAACAGCAACTGCATTTGTCACCAGATCTGACGCGCGGGCCACCAAGAGCGTCAGCGCCCGCATCATTGCTGTCGGTCTATCGGTTTCCGATTCGAACAGAGGCTGATCTTCTGTATCAAACAGCTCGACCACCAGCCCTTCATCGGTGACCCGTGTGACGATATGTTTGAGGACTTTATCCGACACCATGCTTTCACCAGTGCGGCCCAAAAGCTGCGCTTCGAGCGTCGAAAAATCCTGTGCCGCTCCACTGCCGCTGCCATCCGCGTCCACGCCAGTGGATCCGCGCGCCTGTCTGGCCTCGGTTGGGTGGCGGGCACTGGCGCCTGAGCCGTCCATCACCATCGTTTTCTCGGAGAACATGTTGTTTCCGCCAAAGGCTCCGTTCCCGCCGCCCGAGACCGGGTTGACCGGAATTGTTGGCGAGAAATAATCCGCCAACCCCTTGCGTTGCTTTTCAGTCGTTGCGTTTAGCAGCCACATCAACATGAAGAAGGCCATCATGGCCGTGACAAAGTCTGCGTATGCGACTTTCCACGCGCCACCGTGGTGGCCACCGCCACCTGACACACGCTTCTTCTTGATGATGATTGGCGCCGCATTGCCTTGCGCACCCATCTCCACCACCTTCTATCACCCGTTCACAGGCGTATCAGCGCAGGTCTTAAGGGCGGCTTAACATCTAAAACTGTTCGGACTTGGGGTCATCGCGGCAGACCCGTTGCCGCCCGTCTCAGAATCAGCGATAATCGGTCGAAACTGCTTTCGATCCCCTCGGGGTCCTGCTTGCCAAAGAAACTGTCCAGCTCTTCATGGACGCGCACCGCCTGATCCAGTAGCGGATCAGAACCTTCAGAATACAGCCCCGCCCTGATCATCACCTCAGACTGCTCGTAGCTGCCGACCAGTTTTCGGGTCTCTTGGATCATTTGATTCTCGGCATCGGACGCCGCGTTGGGCAGGCTGCGCGACACAGACCGACTGAGGTCAATCGCCGGGAACCGCCCACGCTCGGCGATCTCGCGACTCAGCACGATATGACCGTCGAGAACGCCGCGCAGAATGTCGGCCACCGGTTCATCCATATCGGACCCTGCAACCAGTACACTGAACACGGCCGTGATATCGCCCTGAGACTGCGTCCCCGGACCGGCCCGTTCGCAGAGATTGGCCATCAAGGGCGTCACGGAAGGAGGGAACCCGCGCAGCGAGGGCGATTCCCCCATCGCCACGGCAATTTCGCGATGCGCTTCGGCAAAGCGTGTGACCGAATCGGCCAGGAACAACACGTTCAGTCCCTGGTCACGCAGGAATTCTGCGACCGACATGGCGGACCACGCGCAGCGGCGCCGTACCAGCGCCGATTGGTCCGAGGTCGCGGCAACGACAACCGACCGCTTCATCGCCTCAGGCCCCAGCGCGTTGGTGACAAACTCGTTCACTTCACGCCCGCGTTCACCAACCAAGGCCACCACGACCGCGTCCGCCTGCATCGACCGGGCCAAAGTGGCAAGCAGTGAGGACTTTCCGACGCCGGATCCCGCAAAGAGCCCAACACGCTGGCCCCGTACGACCGGCAGCATCGTGTTCAGCACCGCGAGGCCGGTGGCCATGCGGTCTCCCAACGGTTTGCGGTCCACGGCGGGCGGAGGAGCCTGCATGATATCCCGCACCCGCGCCCCGGCCAGCAACGGCTTGCCATCCAGGGCTTTGCCGAACGGATCAATCACGCGGCCAAGCCAATGCATCCCCGGAGCAAATTCGGGCGAAGGCGTCAGGATCACGCGATCGCCCAGGCTGATCCCGTCCGGGGCTGCACCGGGCAACATATGAATGTTCTCAGCACCCACATGCAGAACCTCACCTGCCAGATCGGGACCGGAGCGACGATGCAGGGTCAGCAAATCTCCGATGCGTGCGTGTTCGGTCAGACCACTGACCTCAATCCCCCCATGTGCCACAGCGGAAACAAGCCCCACGTGCCGCACCGCAGTCATCCGGTCGAATTCGCATTTCAGAAGCAAGGGGTCTAGATCGGACATCTTGGGTCTCCAACTGGTTTCTGAAAACGCTTTCTAAAGGAATCGGGGTTAAGCCTTGATTGAAATTGATCGAGGGAGAAGCCCCGATGTTCTCTGACCTGAACGTCTTTAAGACAGCGTACGCAATGGCAACCCATGCCGGGCAACGGCAGGCGGTTATTGCCCGCAACATGGCCAATACAGATACGCCCGGCTACCAGCCGCGCGATATCGAGGCCTTTCAATCCGCTTTCGAAAACACGGGCCCCCGAACCGGGATGACCGCCACCCGGCAAGGTCATCTGAACGGCAACGGCCCGATGGGTCAGCCTTGGGCCGAGTATGATGCCCAGCCCAACGGCGACCCCAATGGCAACGGTGTGTCGGTTGAGGAAGAGATGTTCAAAGCGATTGAGGTCAAGCGTCAGCATGACCGGGCTCTGACGATCTACAAATCGTCCATGAACATTCTACGCAGCAGCCTCGGTCGGTCATAAGGGAGGCGCATGATGAGTGATTTTTCCCATTCCCTTGCGGCCTCAACCAGTGCCCTGCGCGCCCAGGCGGCGCGATTGCGTCATGTGTCCGAGAACATCTCGAACGCGGATACGCCCGGGTATCGGCGCAAGACAGTGCCTTTTGAAGCTGTTCAGAAAGACGGGAAGACGATGGTGCAGGCCGGTCGCGTGCAACTGGATCGCCGTGACCTGTCCCGCATTCACGACCCCAGTCATCCGATGGCGGATGCAAGCGGGCACTACCTTGGTTCGAATGTCGATCTGATGATCGAGATCGCTGACGCACGCGAAGCTCAGCGCAGCTATGAGGCCAATCTCAAAATGTTCGATCAAACGCGACAAATGTCGTCGTCACTGATGGAATTGCTTAGAAAATAAAGGAAAGCCAGAATGGATATCCGATCCCTGACCGCCGCGCAGAACTACGCGGTTGCCCGTCCTGCAACTCAGGCCAGTCCCGATCATGAACCTACGGCGCAGGGCTTGCGCTCAAGCTTTCAGGACTTTGCCACGACGCTGAAACACAGCGAGCAGATGTCTGAGATCGCGATGACCGGGCAAGTTGACCCGCATGCTCTGGTACAGGCTTTGGCCCAGACTGAGCTGGCCGTCGAAACCGCTGTGATCGTCCGCAACAAAGTGGTCGAAGCCTATCAGGAAATCCTGCGGATGCCGGTCTGAGCGATGCTGAGCGAAGGTCTCTTCTACGACATCGTGCGCCAGGCGCTTTGGGTCGCGGTTATCACCTCGGTCCCCATTCTGGCGGTGGCGCTGGTGTCGGGGCTGGTGGTTGGTCTGTTCCAGGCGCTGACCTCGGTGCAGGAGATGACACTGACCTTCGTTCCAAAGCTGATCGCCATCGTGATCGTGTTCTGGATCTCGATGGGATTCATGACCCAGACCTTGGTCACGTTTTTTACCGGCACTCTGGTTCCGCTGATCGCAGGAGGTCGCTGATGGATACCGCCTATGTCACCCTGTCCCGCCAATCCGGGCTGATGAACGAAATGCGGCTGGTGGCGAACAACATCGCCAACGCCAATACGACCGGTTATCGCGCGCAAGGTCTGGTGTTTTCGGAATTCGTCCGCGACGTGCCAGGCAATCCCTCATTGTCCATGAGCCGTGCGGAGGTGCGCAACACCTCTCAGCAACAGGGTGTCCTGACCCAGACCGGAGGGCAGTTCGACTTTGCCATCGAAGGAGACGGGTTCTTCATGGTCGAAACGCCCGAGGGCAATCGCTTGACACGCGCAGGCAGCTTCACGCCGAATGCTCAAGGGGATCTGGTCGCAACAGATGGCGCGCGTGTGCTCGACAGCAACGGGTCGCCTGTATTTGTCCCCCCTGATGTGGCCTCGATTGATGTCGGCACGGACGGCACACTTAGCGTCGAGGGGCAGCTTTTGGGTCAGATCGGTGTCTATCGGGTTGCCGATTCCAAGGACCTGTTCCGTGAAGGAAACACTCGGTTTCGTGCCACCGGCAATGTAGATCCGGTTGACGAACCTGTGGTTCTGCACCGCTTTCTCGAAGGATCGAATGTCAATGCCATCACACAGGTGACTCGACTGATCGAAATCCAGCGCGCCTATGAACTGGGCCAAAGCTTTCTTGAAACCGAAGACGAGCGGGTGCGCGGCGCGCTCAAGGCGCTGATGCGCTAAAAAAGGAGACTTCCCATGCGGGCTTTGAAAATCGCAGCCACGGGTATGACCGCACAACAGATGCGGGTCGAGACGATCTCGAACAACCTGGCGAATATGAACACCACCGGGTACAATGCGCGACGTGCCGAGTTTGCCGATCTGCACTATCAGCAAATGGCCCGTGCTGGGGCCGTCAATGCCTCGGATGGGACGGTATTGCCGACAGGTATTCAGCTGGGCCTTGGTGTCCGCCCGGCAGCCGTCACTGTGCAACTGGCTCAGGGTGCACCGTCTGAAACCGGCAACGATCTGGACATCGCCATCGAAGGGCGCGGTTACCTTGAGGTGACGCTGCCGAACGGTCAGGCTGCTTTTTCGCGAGACGGCAGTCTGAAACGTTCTGCTGAAGGTCTGATCGTGACCTCGGACGGATTTGCCGTGTCGCCGGAAATCACTATCCCGGACGACGCCCGTTCAATTTCAATCAACGCTTCGGGCGAGGTCTACGCCTATTTTGACGATGCGCCTGAAGGTCAGTTGCTGGGTGAATTCACTTTGGCCAGCTTTTCCAACGCCAAGGGCCTTGAAGCGATCGGCAGCAACCTGTTCCGCGAGACCGAGGCTTCGGGCGCGCCGGTTCTGGGTTTGCCGGGCGAAGATGGGTTGGGAACGTTGCGGCAGGGATACCTCGAAGACAGTTCGGTCGACGCGGTACGGGAAGTCACGGAACTCATCGAGGCGCAGCGGGGCTATGAAATGAATGCCAAGGTCATCACCGCTGTCGACCAGATGATGAGCGCGACAACGCAGGTGCGGTGATGCGTGTTTTGCTGTTTGGCCTGGTTCTGTCGATGCCGGTCGAAACTCTGGCTGATATCGTTGTGCCGACCCGGACGATCCGGGCGAAAGAAATCATTTCGCCCGCCGATCTGGAAACCGCGCCGCGCGATGTCCTTGGGGCCGTCGCTGATCCCGATGTTCTGATCGGGCAGGAGGCGCAGATTGCGCTTTACCCCGGTCGCCCAATTCGCCCGACCGATGTGGGTCCACCTGCGATTGTGGATCGCAACGACCTTGTTGTTTTGGTGTTCTACCGACAGCCGTTGTCGATCACAGCGGAAGGTCGCGCGCTTGGCCGGGGCGCGGTCGGAGACCGGGTTCGGGTGATGAATCTGTCCTCACGGACAACAGTGACGGGCCGTATTCGTCCCGATGGTCAAATTGAGGTAAACTGATGTCTGGATTGTCTAAAACCCTTTTTCTTTTGGCATTTGCCATTTCTGCCTGCGGGCGTCTGGATCATCTGGGCAAGCCACCCAGCTTCACACCAAACGACGACTCACCCGAGCAGGTGGCCATGTTGTGGCCAGGTTTGCCACTGCACACCCAGCCGCAACGAACAGTCGACAGATCTTCGCTTTGGAGCGGCGGACAGCATTCGTTGCTGGGCGATCAGAGGGCGATCAAGAAAGGGGATATTCTGACTGTGGTCATTGAACTGGACGAAGAGGCTGAGATTTCCAACAACACCAACAGGTCTCGTACCGGATCGGAAAACCTGGCAGTCCCGCACCTGTTTGGCTTACCGCAGAGGGCACAGGACAATCTGCCGGAAGGTGCGTCATTGGACGAAGCTGTGGGCATCGAATCGGAGGCATCCAGTTCCGGGCGCGGATCGGTTCGGCGCAACGAGAAACTTACCTTGCGCATTGCGGCCACGGTGATCGATGTCTTGCCCAACGGCGTGTTGTCGATTTCTGGGTCGCAGGAGTTACGCGTGAATTTTGAACTGCGTGAGTTGCTGGTGGCTGGATATGTGCGCCCACAAGATATCTCCCGCCAGAATGAAATCACCTATGACAAAATCGCGTCTGCGCGGGTGTCCTATGGGGGCCGTGGGCAAATCACGGATGTGCAACAGCCACGATATGGTCAGCAGATCCTAGATTCTGTTCTGCCATTCTGAGGTGTGCCAGTGATCAAAATCCTAGTCCCCGTGATCTGTCTGGCCGTCGGTTTGGGCGCTGGTATTGGTGCCGCAAAACTTCTGGCGCCAAAAAAAGTGACGGGAGAGACTTCGGACCTTGAAAAACCCACAAAGGCCGACACGTCACTCAAAGAGCAAAACAGCAAACCCAAAACAACGGGCAAAAAGGATGAAAATGGTGGGTTTGAATATCTGAAACTCACCAAGCAATTTGTGGTACCGATCGTCCAGGACGACGAAATCTCGGCGCTGGTCACGATGTCGTTGAGTTTGGAGGCTGACCCGACCATCACCGATGCGTTCTACGCCATCGAACCAAAGCTGCGGGACGGATTTCTACAGGTACTGTTTGATCATGCCAATGCCGGGGGATTTGACGGTGCGTTCACGCATTCCGACAACCTGAACACGTTGCGCAAGTCGCTTTTGGAAGTGGCCCGGAAGGATCTGGGCGACGACGTTTCGCAGGTCTTGATCATGAGTGTCAGCCGTCAGGACACGTAAGCTACGGCAGAAAACGGGCTTTACCGCGGTGCATTTTTTCGTGCCGCAGACCTGCGCTTTTGTATTTTTAGCGCGTCAGTCAGAGCTTCAACCGCTTGCTTGCGGCCAAAAGCCTGGCGCAGTTTGTCCAGTGCTGCGAGTTTCTGGGCGCGGTGCCGGGCCAGTTCCAAATTCAATTGGCTGCGGGTCGAGGCTTCCCATCCATTCCACAACACGTCGGTACCGGTCACCTGGTACCCGTCGGTTCGGGCACTGTACTGGCGTATTTGCGTCACCTGCGCGTCTAAACGAGTCAGCTGATGTTGAACGCGGGCTTCTGCTTCCAGGACAGGGCGCAATTTCTGGTATTCTTTCTGAAACATCGCGTCCGTGACCGTTTTCAGGGCCGGTAATTCGTTGCGTTTCATCCTACCTGTCCTTTCGCACGTTTTCGCATTGCCTCGGCAAAACGGATGGCCGCCGCAACCGGGCGATAGTGTTCCTCGGCAATCTCTTGTCCAATCTCAACCGTCGCATGCAACGCTCGTGCGGTGGGCGGGTCCGAATGGATCGGTACGCCTGACTCGCTGGCGGCCGAGCGAATTGCAGCGGCCACTTCATCGACGCCCTTGGCCACACAGACCGGAGCCGTCCCCACTGCCCTCGACCATTTCAGTGCGACAGCAAAGTGGGTCGGGTTGACGATCACGACATCGGCTTTGGGCACATCGGACATCATCTGGTTGGTCGCAATTTCCTGAGCACGCTGGCGGCGTTGTTGTTTCACGTAAGGATCGCCTTCGGCATCCTTGGTCTCATCCTGGATTTCCTTGCGCGACATCCGGTTCTTTCGCATGTGTTCGGCATGTTGCCACACATAGTCCACGACTCCGATTGCAAGGGCGATCGCGATCACGATGAACAGAAAGCGAAACAACAGGTTCATCATCAACAGAATCGAACCGTGGGATGGTGCCGCACTGGCCGAAACGATCTCGGCCAGGTTGGCTTTGAGAAACAACGCAAGGCAGGTGCCGTAGATGGCCAGTTTTACAAAGCTCTTGGCGAATTCGAACAGACCGCCGCGCCCGAATTTGTTCTTTGCGTTAGACAAAAGCGAGATCCGGGACAACTTTGGTTTCAGTTTGCTGGGGGCAAAGATCAAGGCACGCTGGGCAATCAAGCTAAGCACGACAGCCGCCGCCGGCAGCGCAAAAAGCACGGCAACCGGCAACAATGCCCCCTTGAGCATCCCACCGACCGGCGCGGATGCCGGACCGGTCGCGACGAGATGGGCGATATCATCCGATTGATCGATCAGGACCACAAAAAGGGCGCCCATTTGATCTACAGTAAGTTTTCCGACGGTCAGCAGGGCAATCAGTAATCCAGTATATGCGGCAACGGCAGAAAGGTCGTTGGATTTTGCGACCTCGCCTTTTTCCCGAGCTTTCTGCAGTTTTTGCGGCGTGGGATCGAATGGCTTGTCGCTGTCATCGTCCGCTGCGCTCATGGAATTGGCCCCAGTGGATTGAGGGTGAATGTAAATAGCGCGTCCGCCCAAACCGACAGGATCAGCGGGGCTCCGGCAAACAGCAGAAACAGACCGGCGAAGGTGATTGCGGGTGCGCCGACAAAGGCGACCATCAGTTGGGGCATGGCACGGTTGATCACGCCAAGAGCCAGATTGTAGATCAAAGATGCGATGACGAATGGTGTGGCGAGCGCGAAGGCGAGCCTGAAGCTTTGGGCAATTTGTCGAACGCCCCATTGGGACAAATCCGCCGCAGACGGTGCCAGTCCCATGGGAAACATCGTATAGCTGTGGATCAAAAACTGCGCGGCGCGGATATGGAGCCCCATGAGTGCTGCCAACGCCAACCCGGCCAGTGTAAGAAACATCCCAAGGGCCGGTACAGGGTCTGCCGCTGCCCCACCCAAAAGCTGGGACAATGATGTCGACTGTGCTGCGATGGACCCTGCCGTTTGCATGGCCAGAACAAATAGACGCAGTCCCATTCCAAGCGCGATGCCGATCAGAACCTCGGTGCCGACCAACCGGACCATCGGCAGAAATCCGGGGGCCATACCTGGTGGTGCCACGGCGGGGAACACGACCAGCGTGAATGCCACAGCGATCCCAAGCTTTACGCGTACCGGTATGCTGCGCTCACCAAAGACGGGCAGCAGTGAAACCAGTGCCGAGACCCTTAAGAACACGACAAACATATGCCACAGCCCCGCACCGAGCTGCGCCGACAGATCGGATGGCAGGGCGATCATGCCGGCACCGTTCCGACCAGGGCAGGGCGCGCTTCAAGCCCGATTTCTTCGAAGGACAGGACCGGGTTCGAGATGCCGCGCGCCTGCATGATGGTGCGCAACAATCGGCGGCGACGGGTCGATGTGACAACAGCTGGAAACAGGCCGTGATCGGCAGATTGTGCAACGCTGTCCACGACGCCATCGGCCAGTTTGTTGAACAGGTTCGGGGGCAAGGCCACATCCAACCCGGCCGTAGGGGCATCGATCTGATAGGTTGCAAAGGTGTCTTCCCATTCCGGTGCGAGCTGGATCAGCGGGATCGAACCATCCTCGCGTTTCATTTCAGAGACCAGTTGGAAACCCAACCGCTGTCGGACAAGCTCGCAGATGCCTTCGGGTTGTGTGGTGGTCAGGCGCGCCTCGGCAACGCTTTCAAGGATCAGGGCCATGTTGCGGATCGAGACCCGTTCATTCAACAAGAGCCGCAGGACGGCGTGAAGTGTATCGATGGGGACTTTGTCCGGGATCAATTCGTCCAGCAGTTTGCGATTTGCCTCGGCTCGGACCGGGTCGCTGAGACGGGTCATCTCCGACAACAGACGACGCAGGGATTTCAGCGTCAACAGGCGTGAGAAGTTCTGTTTTATGATTTCGAGCAAATGGGTTGCCAGGATTTCAGGAGGCGAGACGATCGTTGCGCCGCTCAGCGCTGCGTCTTCCTGATCCTTGGGCAAAATCCAGCGGGCTGGGGCCCCATAGACCGGTTCGGTCACGTCATTGCCATCAGGCAGGCGGTCCTGCCCTTCCTGAACAAGTGCCAGCACCAGATCGGGGTTCAGCACTCCGCGGGCCTGTTCTACGCCTTGTACCTTGATCACATATGTCCCGGTGGGAAGGTCGGCGCGGTCGGTCAGGCGGATTTCAGGCAGGATGAGGCCAATTGTCGACGCCACATAGGTTCGCATATTCGCGATGCGGGCATCCAGCCCGGTTCCGGGGTTGAGGACCATGCTGACAAGATCCGGGGCAAATTCCAGATGAACGTCGTCCAGATCCAGAATGTCGCCGATGGCTTGTGAAACAGGAGCTTCGGTTTCCGTCGCGGGCATCTGAGCCGCAAGCGCATCGGTTCTTTGTTTTCGATAGACCGCGAAGGCCGCGTATCCCAGGACCGCTGCGCCAAGAATGAAGGGCAGAAATGGCAGACCGGGCACAAGCGCAAACAGAACCATCAGCACGGCCACCGTACCAAGTGCAGCCGGGTGTCGGCCAAGCTGCGAGAAGATTGCGTTGTCCGTTGCACCTTGTGTTCCTCCGCGTGCCAGCAAGAGGGCCGACGCGATAGAGATAATCACGGCCGGAATCTGCGAGACCAAACCGTCGCCAACAGTTAGAATGGCATATGTCTCGAACGCCGATGTCACCGGCATGCCGTGCACGATCACACCCATGACCAGGCCCATGACAAGGTTCAGCAAGGTGATCAGCAGCCCCGCAATGGCATCGCCCTTCACAAACTTTGAAGCCCCGTCAAGCGAGCCGAAGAAAGTGGTCTCTTGCTGTTCACGCTCGCGCCGTTCCTTGGCCTGCTGATGGTCGATGGCCCCGGCGGACATGTCGCTGTCGATAGCCAACTGCTTGCCTGGCATTCCGTCCAGTGCAAACCGCGCGCCGACCTCGGCCATGCGCGCGGCACCTTTCGTGATCACCATGAAGTTCACGATCAGCAGCACGCAGAACACGACCAGGCCCAGAAAGATGCTGCCCCCCATCACGAAGTTGGCGAATCCTTCGATCACGTTTCCTGCCGCACTTGGCCCGGTATGGCCCTGACCGATGATCAGTTTTGTCGAAGATACGTTCAGCGACAGTCTCAGCATCAGCGAAGCCAGCAGGATTGTCGGAAAGGAAGAAAAATCCAATGGGCGTTCGATGAACAAGGTCAGTGTGAAAATCAGAATGGCCAGAGCAAAAGAGGCGGCCAGCCCCACATCCAGCACCCAGGCCGGCATCGGCAGGATCATCATCACGATGACGGTCATCAGTGCCAGCGCCAGCAGCACTGTGGGCGAGAACAGGGATCGGGCGTTGATACTGGGCACGTTGAGCTCCTAGTTGAACGCGATGAAGGCAGTGGCGGAACCGTCGACCGGAACCAGTGACCCCAGAGCACCGCGATGCGGTTCAGATGTCTGCAGCGGGATCAGTGGGGCTGCGGCACCTGTGAAAGGGTCTCGGAAGGCGACGGTTGTTTGCGGGCTTTGGGAGCCGTCCAGTTGCGCCAGAACGGTTTGAAACCGATTGCGATACTTGTCAGCCAATGATGGTGTGCGTGAATGATAGGCCCCGGCGGCGGCAGGCCAGGACCCAAGCTCGGCATATAGTTCCTTGAGAAAGCGCGCGGCGTATGCGGCGTTTTCCTGTGGGTCAAACATCGCGTCGATCGAGCGGAACGCCTTTCCGTGCCAGCGATAGTTGATCTGAAAGCAACCGATATCGAAACTGCGCTTGCCCGCTTTGAAAATCTGGAAAACGTAGGTCTTTGCTTCAACCTCGGATTTGAACCAATAGCCTTGCCCTTCGACATTTATGGTCCATGGCCACGGTTCCAGTCGACCATCCAGCGCGCGCCCTGTTTCCACACGAGAGATCGCGCGCAAGATATCCAATGGCACCTCTTCAGACCGTGAAGCCATTCTTGCAGCTTGATCGCATACATCGCCGGTTCGGGCGTCGGGCATCGCCAACCCCGCCTGCGTTGTCAGCGCAAGTGTGAACAAAAGGAAAATCGGGGCGATACGATAGGGCATTCTGCCGGTCCGGGATTGTGGTCAATCCGGGCCAAGCTATCCAATCATCAGTTTACAGAGGGTTATCGCCGCTTCACTTTCGGTCGATCCGCCGACCGAACACGACGCTGGTGTTTGTGCGCAGCACGCCGGGGATTTTGGCAAGATCGTCAACCAGAACATCCAAATCCTCGATTCGAGGCGCCTCGGCCGAGAGTAGAAGGTCGAACTCGCCATTGATCGATAGGCAGCGTTTGACCTCGGGATAGGTCTCGAGCCTTTTGATGATGCGGGTGGTTTCCTTCTGCTGAACCTCAAGAAGCACAACGACCTGAACGCGGGGCGTGTCCTCGGGCGCGCGCAGTAGAACGGAATACCCCGCGATCACGCCACGGTCTTCCATGCGTTTGATACGTTCGTGGACCGTGGTGCGGGCCACGCCCAGCTTGGCCGCAATATTTGTGGTCGAGTCACGGGCATTGTGTTGCAAGGCGGCGATGATACGGCGGTCGAGCTGATCCATGAGGTCTCCGGCTGGGGTCACATTGGTGTAGATCAGAAGCGAGCGAAGGCTCAAGACTTCTGCGCAGCCGGGACCGTGTCGGATCGAGGCCAGATAGCGAGGGCGACCGCAATTCCCAAAACCGCCGCACTGGTCATTGCTGTCAGGACAACGGTTGCTCCGAAACGGGTCATCAGCCAACCGGCCAGTGGATACAGTACCAGCCAACAGGCATGTGACAACGTGAACTGGGCGGCGAACACCGCAGGCCGATCCTCGGGCTTGGCCGACCGGGTCAACAAGCGGCCTGAGGGGGTCAGGGTCATCGAGTAGCCAAACCCGATACAAGCCCAAAACGCGGTAACAAGCGCCAGGGACAGCGTACCCGACATGAATGCAGCGCAGGCCATCCCCAGAGTGCCGATAGATGCCCCGGTCAGCATGACCCGACGATCTTGGAACCGGTCCAGAAGTGGCGGCAGAACAAAGGCTGCAACCATCGACCCGCCCCCGAATCCGGCCAACGCGATGGCAACGGCGCTTTCGGACAGACCCAGATCAGCGCGCACGATCACCACCGTATTGACGATCACCATCGAGCTTAGCGCGGCAGCGGACCACGTGAGCGCCAGCAAGCCGCGCAGACGTGTCGTCGACAGATAGAGGCGGATGCCGCGCGTTGTCCGGTCGTATATCCCGCGTCGTTCCGTCGGTTTGGGAGACGGCAACACAACCGACACAACCAGAAGCGCCGAAGCGACAAAGCCCGCGCCCGTTCCCCAGAACAGCGTATCAAAGCTGACAACGAGCAACAGTGCAGCGGCCAGCATCGGGCTGAGCAGGCTTTCCAGATCATAGGCAAGCCGGGACAGGGATAGCGCGCGCGTATAGTCATGCTCGTCCGTCAGCACATCTGGGATCGTGGCCTGAAACGCAGGGGTGAATCCGGCCGAGGCGGACTGCAGCGCGAAGATCAGCACATAGACCTGCCAAACCTCGGACACAAAGGGCAGGCATAGGGCAACAACCGCCCGGACAAGATCCAGCGCCACAAGCATCTTGCGCCGGTCGAGCTGTTCAGCAAAAGCCGCCGCAAGCGGCGCGATGCCGACATAGGCCACCATCTTGATGGTCAGAGCGGTGCCCAGAACCATCCCCGCTGCGTTCCCGGCGAGATCATAGGCTAGAAGCCCCAGAGCAATCGTCGCCAGCCCGGTTCCCGTCAGCGCCACCACCTGTGCCGCCAGAAGGTGGCGATAGGTGTGGTTTTGCAGAACGCTCAGCATGCCTCAGAGGAATTTCGTTATGGTTTTGAAATCATCGACCGCTGATCCGTCCTCTGAGGACAGGCAATGGTCGATATGATCGTGGATCAGAACCCGCTTGGCGTTCGTGATTGCCTTTTCGACAGCAAAAAGTTGCTGGGCAATATCGGAACAAGGCGCTTGATCTTCGAGCATGGCGATGACTTTTGCCAGATGCCCGTGGGCACGTTTCAAACGCGCCGTGATCTGGGGATGTGATTCATGTGTGTGATTGGTCATCTGGCAACCCTATCCCCCCCTTGAGGATATGATCAAGTTCGAATGGTGCTCGATTGCCACATCAAGGGGACGACGTTGAGTTTGCCGGGCAAACCGCCTATCTCGGGGTCGAGACCGCACAAAGGACATTTCCGTGGCGAACCACCTTTACAAGAACGACCTTCCCGATGGGCTGGATATGGGGCCGATCGTGGCGATTGACTGCGAAACTATGGGATTGAATCCGCACCGGGATCGCTTGTGCGTGATCCAGATGTCGGGCGGGGACGGCAATACACACATTGTTCAGGTCAAAAAGGGGCAGACAGAGGCCCCGAACCTGCGCGCAATGCTGGAAGACCCGAATGTGCTGAAACTGTTCCATTTTGGCCGGTTCGACATCGCCGCGATGTATCATACGTTTGGCGCATTGGCCGCGCCCGTCTATTGCACCAAGATTGCCAGCCGTCTTGTTCGAACCTACACAGATCGTCACGGGTTGAAAAACCTGTGCCAGGAATTGATCGGCGTCGATATCTCGAAGCAACAGCAGATGAGCGACTGGGGTGCCGAAACCCTTACTGACGCTCAGTTGGACTACGCGGCCTCGGACGTGTTGTATTTGCATCGCCTGCGCGACGAATTGGACAAGCGCCTGGCCCGCGAGGGCCGCGCCGAGATGGCACAGGCCTGTTTTGATTTCCTGCCGATGCGTGCGAAACTGGACCTTGCAGGCTGGCCCGAAACGGATATTTTTGCGCACTCATGACCGATAGTGAAACCTTCCTGAAAACGGCCCGAAAGGTCGTTACCGATGAAGCCCGCGCGCTGGATGTGCTGTCCGACAGTCTGGACGAGAATTTCTCGGAGGCGATGCAGATGATCCTGCAAGCCACCGGGCGCATTATTGTCAGCGGCATCGGTAAATCGGGCCATATCGGCCACAAGATCGCGGCCACATTGGCCAGCACGGGCACGCCCGCCTATTTCGTGCACCCGGCCGAGGCCAGCCACGGCGACCTGGGCATGGTGTCCAAAGGCGACGTTGTTCTGGCAATCTCGAATTCAGGCGAAGCCCCCGAGTTGGCCAATCTGCTGGCTTTCACGCGCCGCTTCGGCATTCCGCTGATCGGACTGTCCAGCAAGCCGGAAAGCACATTGATGAAGCAAGCGGATGTGCATTTGCTGATCCCGTCCCTGGGCGAGGCTTGTGGCTTTGGAATGGTCCCGTCAATTTCGACCACGCTGACTCTGGCGATGGGCGACGCGCTTGCAATTGCGCTGATGAAACACCGTGACTTTCAGCCTGAGGATTTCCGCGCGTACCACCCCGGAGGCAAGTTGGGCGCACAGCTGTCGACCGCGCAGGATCTGATGCATGCCGACCTGCCCATTGTGCCTGCTGGCACGTCGATGAGCGAGGCGCTTTTAGTTATGAGCCAGAAGAGCTTTGGTGTTGTTGGCGTAACAGATGACACTGGCCGCCTGTTGGGAATCGTCACCGACGGCGACTTGCGGCGCAACATGGAAGGATTGCTGAGCAAAACAACGGATCAGGTCATGACCCGTAATCCGTTGACCATTGCACCCAATGCGATGGCGGAAGAGGCTGTCGGCATCATGAATGATCGCAAGATCACCTCGCTTTTCGTTGTTGACCCGGATGGGAACGGACAGGCGCTGGGCCTGCTCCATATCCATGACTGCCTGCGCGTCGGTTTAGGCTGAGGAGTGTTTTGGTGGACCGTTATTCCCGCATGGTTCAGTTCCTCAAGGTGCTGTTGCCGTTGACGGCCATTGTTCTGCTGTCCACCGTCTTTTTGCTGTCCCGCAGTATTGAAACCGATGTCTCGGTGCCCTTCACGCAAAAGGATATCGATGAGCGGCTGGCCGGGCAGGTGATCACGCAACCCAATTACCGCGGCACGACCACAAAGGGCGAAGATATCCAGATCGAGGCATCTCAGATCACGCAGGGCGCGCAGGGCGATGGCCCCGCAGCATCCGAGTTTCGAGGCCGTTTCGGGATGCTGAACGGTGGAGTGATCACATTGGATTCCAACTCGGGACTGATCCGGCCCGACAAAGGGACGGCGACGTTTGTCGGCGACGTCTTGATCACCACGACGGATGGTATTCAGGTCACGACTGATCTGCTGAACACCTCGCTGGATGAAATCCGTGGGGATACCCCGGGACAGGTCAATGGTACCGGGGTCATCGGTGACTTTTCTGCAGGGCGCATGAGCTTTGGCACGGGAAAAAAGGACGGGCCGGTCCATATTCTTTTTACAGATGGTGTGAAGCTGGTATATGAGCCAGCAAAAGCAGAAAGATAACCTGTGTTCGATTTTCGATTTATTCCCGTTTGCATGGTTTTGTTGACCAGCCCTGTTTCTGCCGTCGCGCAGCAAGCGCAGGTTGCCTTCGGGTCGGTCAAGGCCGATCCCAGTCTGCCGGTCGAAGTGACGTCGGATTCGTTGAACGTGAATCAGGAAGACGGATCAGCAGAGTTTGTTGGCAATGTGATCGTCATTCAGGGCGAAATGCGCCTGTCAGCGGGCCGGGTGCTGGTGATTTACAACCAGGACCGCTCGGGTATTGAACGCATGGAAGCGACCGAGAACGTGGTTCTGGTCAGCCCGCCGGATGCGGCCGAAGGCGATCGGGCCGAATACACCATCGATACCGGTGTCATCGTCATGAAAGGCAACGTATTGCTGAGTCAGGGTCCCAGCACGATCAGCAGCGACCAGATGGTCGCGAACCTGACCTCTGGAACGGCGACCATGACAGGGCGGGTCAAGACCATTCTACAACAGGGCAACAACTGATGGCGCGTCCCTCTTTGTCAGTCGCAGAGGGCAGCGTTGGCCTGCGGATTGAAAAACTGCGGAAATCCTACCGGAAGAAAACGGTCATCCGCGATGTCTCGATGACGCTTGATCGGTCTGAAGTTGTGGCGCTGTTGGGGCCAAACGGGTCTGGCAAGACAACAACCTTTTATTCGGTTGCGGGTCTGGTTTTTCCGGAAGCTGGTAAGGTCACAATTGATGGGCGGAACGTTACGACCCTGCCCATGTACCGTCGCGCCCGGCTTGGGATCGGGTACTTACCGCAGGAAATGTCAATCTTCCGCGGTATGAGCGTCGAGGACAACATCGCTTCGGTCCTGGATATCACCGTAAATCACGCTCACCGCCGCAAAGAACGGCTGGAAGAGCTGTTGTCCGATTTCTCGATCGAGCATTTGCGCCGCGCTCCTGCGCTGGCCTTGTCGGGTGGCGAACGGCGGAGGGTCGAGATTGCGCGCTGTCTGGCGGCTGATCCGAAATATCTGCTGCTGGATGAACCGTTTGCAGGTGTCGACCCAATCAGCGTGGGTGATATCCGTCACTTGGTGGCGGATTTGAAGAAACGCGGGATCGGGGTGCTGATCACCGACCACAACGTCCGCGAAACGCTTGAGATTGTGGATCGCGCCTATATTCTGCACGACGGTCAGGTTCTGATGTCGGGTACGCCGGACGAGGTTGTGGAAAACGAAAACGTGCGCCGTGTGTATCTGGGCGAAAACTTCCGGATTTCATAGCCTTGCGACAATTTGCGCTCGTTAGATGGGCGGAAATCGCGTATATACACGCCTGTTTCGATTGACTCTTCCGCCGCCTCTTGGCTCAATTGGGTCATGGCATTTATTCGGTTCCAGACTGGATCTCGATGTCCCTTCCTTGAAGGGCCAAGGCGGCGGCAACCGATCAGAATGTCGATATCCCCCACCCGATAAAAACAAGTGCGTCGCGTGACGTGACGTCAGAAATGGGTGTGAATTGTGAAGGAGATCACATGCGTTACCAAATCAGCGGAAAACAGATCGATATCGGCGCGGCTCTGCAGACCCATGTGCAGACCGAACTGGGCGAGGTTGTGGGAAAATATGCCCAGCGCCCGACAGATGCCAATGTCGTCTTTTCCCGTTCAGCGCATGAATATGTATGCGAAACGACAGTACATTTGTCGACAGGGCTGACGGCGCAGGCCAAAGCCCACGCCACCGAAATCTACGCGGCGTTTGAAGGATGCTGCGACAAGATGGAAACGCAGCTGCGCCGCTACAAGCGTCGTCTGAAGGACCATCACAAGGATCGTGCTGAACCAGTTGAACTCTTTGGGGCGTCCTCTTATATCCTCGCCTCTGACGAATCGGAGACGGCAGTTGAACCCGAATCGCTGCAGCCTATGATTGTGGCTGAGATGGAAACAAAGATCCCATCGCTCAGCGTCGGTGAAGCCGTTATGCAAATGGAACTAGCCGGCGCTCCGGTGCTGGTGTTCCGGAATGAAAACAAGGATGGGTTGAATGTCGTATATCGTCGGGATGACGGTAACATCGGCTGGATCGATCCTTAACAGGCAAGATTGAAAGGCAGGCCCTGGCATAGGCCCGGGCCGCTATGGAGCATGAATATGGAGCTTTCGAGCATTCTGAAGCCCGAAGCAGTACGTGTATTATCTGCCGCTTCCAGCAAGAAGCGACTGTTTCAGGAAATTGGTGATGTTGCAGCGGGCACTTTGGGTTTGGACGCCCAGACCGTTGTCGATTGCCTGTTGGAGCGGGAAAGCCTGGGGCCGACCGGCGTTGGCCATGGGGTGGCCCTGCCGCATGCGCGACTGACTGATCTGGACGCGGTCGCGGGCGTATTTGTCATGCTGGAGAAACCTATCGATTTCGGCTCGGTGGACCGCCAACCGGTGGACATCGCCTTTGCGCTTTTTGCACCCGAAGAAGCGGGTGTGGATCACCTGAAAGCTCTGGCGCTGGTGTCGCGGACACTGCGCGACAGCTCGGTTTGTGCCAAGCTGCGGGCGAATCCGGACCCGGTCAAACTCTATGCGATTTTGACCGAGGCACAGTCGATGCAAGCGGCCTAACGATATGAAAACAAAAAAGCCCCCGGATGTCGGGGGCTTTTTTTGATCCTGCACCGGTGTGATTAGCCGCCGGTTCCCATTTCCAGCGTCCACCAGATTTTGCCGCCGTTCTCCTGATGCCAGGCAAAGCCCATCTGGGTAGCCTTCGGGTCCATGATCACCGAGCGGGGGCCCGGTTCCTGCATCCAGGCGGCGAGGGTTTCCGTCTCGGTCTCATAGGTTTCCGAGATCGCCTCACCCAGGAATGTGCCAAAATATCCGACGCGGGCTGCGCGGTCGATGGGCGAGGACCCGTCCGACCCGAAATGCCAGGGGCGGTTTTGCCGCGCCATGTCTTTGGAATGGGTCGCGGCCGCTGCATTGAGTTGGGCATTCAGTTGAACCGCCTGCAACCCTTGTGCCTGTCGCAGAGCGTTCACCGAATCGAGCATACGGAACTGCAGTTTTTCGGGGTTGCCACGGATTTTGTAAACCGAAGGCAGCGGGCGCCCGTCCGTGCCCAGAGCGGTGGGTGTCGTGTCGGTACATGCCGCCAAGGCGACAAGGCAAATCAACAGAAAAGAAAAGATACGCGTCATGATCGACCTGATTATTGTGTCGTTACCGGGCATAGCGCGCCAGACCGTGCGGGGCAAACGCACAATGGCCACAGCCTGCGTGTTTCTGCCGGTTTGGTTTGCGACTGAAGCATTCTGGCAATAAAATGGACCAGATTTTCCATTTCGCCTTAGCAAAGGACCGATTGTCATGGTCAAGAAACACATTCGCTGTTCAACGCGCCGGAGATTTCTGGCTGGCGCATCCGCTGCGTTGGCCTCTCCCGCAATTGCCCAGTACATTCCGGGCGACCCGCTGCGCCCGGCTCCGGAACCTGAAGCGCCTGTGCGACGCAATGTTTCAGGCTTCAGGGCTTTGGATTGGCAGCCGTATTTTTCGAATACGCGCAACGGGGCCATATTGGTCGATACCACGTCACGTGCGCTGCATTATTGGTCAGATGATCAATCCGTGTACAAACTGTACCCTTCTTCGGTCCCTCTGACCGAGGACATGACCCGCCGTGGCCGTACAAGCGTCATTCGCAAAGTCGAAGGGCCAAGCTGGTCTCCGACGCCATCAATGAAAAAGCGAAACCCCGAATGGCCGGATTACATTCCGCCTGGTCCGGATAACCCATTGGGAACGCACGCTTTGTACTTGAGTTGGAAGTATTATCGTATTCACGGCACCCACGATACGCGCAAAATCGGGCGCAGGTCGTCGAATGGCTGCATCGGCCTGTTCAACGATGATATTGCCGAGCTGTTTTCCATGACGAAGGTCGGCACGCAAGTGTTGCTAATTTGACGACATTTTCGCGCACGAAGCCGCTTAATCCGCAAGTTGCAATTGCAATCCCGCCTCTTTGCTGATTAGAAAAAACCACGAGGTAAGTCTTTGATGTGCGGTTCCAGATAGTGGAATCGTGCAAATTCTGGAGGTTAATATGAAAAAACTCGTTCTCGCCGCTGCACTGACTGCTGCTGCTTCGACTGCATATGCTGGCAACCTGGAAGAGCCGGTTGTTGAAGCACCTGTAGTTGTCGAAGAGACCCAGGGCACGTCGCAGGGCATCCTGCTGCCGCTGATCCTGCTGGTTGTAGTTGCCGCAGCTGTTGCAGCAAGCTAATTCGACGAGCATTATCCAGAGAAAAGGCGGTGGAGCTTTCCACCGCCTTTTTTCATACCCCGATGTCGGGGCCGGTCAGTCCAGCCAGCCGCTCAGGTTGTCTTCGATGATCTTGCCCAAAGCGGCGATATGCGAATCATCGTCGTTGAGGCAGGGAATATAGGTGAAGTGTTCGCCCCCGGCTTCTTCAAAGCTTTCCTTGATCTCTTCGTTGATCTCTTCCAGCGTCTCGATGCAATCCGACGAAAACGCTGGCGCGATGACCGCGATGTTCTTTTTGCCCTGCCGCGCCAAATCGGCCACGTGGTCTACTGTGTAAGGTTTCAACCATTCCTCCGGGCCAAAGCGCGACTGGAAGGTCGAAACAATCTTATCATCTGACCAGCCGAGCCGTTCTTTCAACAGACGAGATGTCTTGACGCACTGACAGTGATAGGGATCGCCCTGCTGCAAATAGCGCTCGGGCATGCCATGGTAGGAACAGACCAGCGTGTCAGGTTTGGTGTCCATCGCGGCATAAGCCTGCTCGACGGACTGGGCCAGCGCCTCGATGTAGGTGGGCTCATCGTAGTAGGCGGGGACCGTGCGGCTGGCCGGTTGCCAGGGTTCTTCCATCAGGGCGCGAAAGAACTGATCGTTGGCTGTGGCGGTCGTGGCCCCGGCATAGTGCGGGTAAAGCGGGAAGAACAGGATACGGTCGCAGCCCTCGGCGACCATTTCCCGCACTTTCGATTTTGTAGATGGATTTCCGTAGCGCATACAGAAGTCGACCAGAACCCGATCGCCGTAGCGGGCCTGCATCGCATCACGCAACTTGGTGGTTTGATCCTTGGTTATTGTCATCAGCGGGCTTTCGCCCTTGTCGTGATTCCAGATCGACTTGTACGCCTCGCCGGAACTGAAGGGGCGTTTGGTCAGGATGATGCCTTGCAGGATTGGTTGCCATTTCCACGCCGGATAGTCGATCACGCGGCGATCTGACAAAAACTCGTTCAGATAGCGCCGCATCGGCCAGTACGTGTAGTTATCCGGTGTGCCCAGGTTGGCCAGCAGAATGCCCACGCGCCCCATTTTTACCTTGGGGTGATCAGCGGGTGCGTGCACGGGGCGGGTAGCGTCAAACATTGCGATCTTCCTGAATTTGCGAGTTCTGGCCTGAGATAAAGGGAAATACCCAGTCGTCAATCGGGCAGTTTGCCCTCATCCGTGCCTAGGGCTTCTGCGAGGCGCGTCTGAGCTGAGCCGGGGCGCAGCGGTTTGGGTTGGCTGTCGTCGGGTGACCAGCCTGTCAGGCAGATCAGCTCGAACGTCGCGGGCAGGCGACCGGTGGGCGTGGCAAAATGGTCGGTATAGATAACCTGCGCTTGCTCAAAAACCTGCCGACGGGTGAGGGATTTCAGCCGGTTCCACAGAACATTGGTTTCCCCCATCGCGCGCAGGTCCTGCATGAGATGTGCCAGATCGCGATACTCTGCCGTCAGGGGAACCGCATCGGCCACGGGAAGGGCCAACCCGGCCCGTTGCAGCAGCGCACCCAGATCCCGCAACTCTCCCATCGGGGCAACGCGCGGGCTCAGGCCGCCTGTGACCTCAATCTCAGCCTGACCAAGCGCTGCGCGCAACTGGTGCAGGGTCTCGCCTCCCAGACACACGGTCAAAAGCAGACCGTCGGGGCACAGCGCGCGGCGGCATTGGATCAGTTGCCCGACCGGATCATTGGCCCAGTGCAGCGCCATGGCGTGAACCACCAGATCGTGCGCTCCGGGTGCCAGGTCGAGCCTGTCGTCATCCGTCACGATCCGGGCATCGGGTAGGATATCCTGCCAAATCTGTGGGAAAGGAGTCACGATCGCCGGAGCTGTAAAGCTTCTGTTAACCATGGTCAGCCGATCCTGCACCTCGTCTATTGCGGCGCGGTGAAGGAACAAGGCCTCTTCCAGAACCTTCGAGCGGCGACGCAGCAAAGTGGCGCGGTCGAAGAGGGAGGATGCATTGGACGCAGGCAGTTTCATACCCCGCACGTATCGCATTTGGCCGCGAGTTCAAACCGCGTTGCAATTGATCTATCCGCCCCGGTGCCTCAGCTGTGGTGAGTTGACCGAGTCGGACTTTGGCCTTTGCGGGTCCTGCTGGCGCGACACGCCATTTATCGGCGGAGCGGTGTGCGACAGCTGTGGCATACCTGTGCCTGGGGACAGGGATGGGCATCGGATCGAATGCGATGATTGCCTGAAGTCGCCGCGCCCTTGGCAGGATGGACGGGCAGCTTTGCTCTATAGCGAGCGGGCCAGATCGTTGATTCTGGCGCTCAAGCATGGTGACCGCCCCGAGCTTGCCCGACCTGCCGCACGCTGGATGGCACTGGCGGGGCGGGATGTGCTGAAACCGGATATGCTGATCGCGCCGGTCCCTTTGCATTGGTCGCGGCTGATCAAACGGCGGTACAATCAATCCGCACTTCTGGCACAGCATCTGGCGCGGGAAACCGGGCTGGATGTCTGTCCTGATGCGCTGGTGCGGCAAACCCAAACGCCGGTGCTGGATGGAAAAACCGCAGCCCAGCGGTCCGAGACGCTGGATGGGGTCATCGTCCCTCATCCCAAACGGCGGCATCACCTTGAAGGCCGCGATGTCCTGCTGGTCGATGATGTCATGACGTCCGGGGCAACCCTGGCGGCCTGCACGCGAGCCTGTCAGAATGCCGGAGCAAATCATATTTTCGTGTTGGTGCTGGCGCGCGTTGCCAAGGATGCCTAATTCGCACAAGATCGTGCGAAACCTGAAGGACGGATTTATGAAACCTGTTGAAATCTACACATCGCCTCTGTGCGGCTTCTGCCACGCTGCCAAGCGTTTGTTGAAACAGAAGGGCGTCGAATACAAGGAAATCGACGTATTGCTGCATCCAAAGCGCAAACCCGAAATGATCCAACGCGCGGGCGGCAAACGTACCGTGCCGCAGATCTTCATCGGGACCGATCACGTCGGCGGTTGCGACGATCTTTATGAACTGGATCGTCAGGGCAAGCTGGACGGTCTGCTGGCAGCCTGATGAAAACCGCCCTGCTGCAAGTCACCTCGTCTGACGACCCGGTGGAAAATCTGAACATGGTGCGCGTCTTGATGGCCGAGGCGGCGCAGCAGGGCGCGCAGTTCATTCTGACACCCGAGGTGACGAACTGCGTCTCAACCAGCATCACGCGGCAGCGCGAGGTTCTGCAGCACGAAGAGGATGACGTCACTTTGGCTGGCCTGCGCGAACAGGCTGCCTCACTTGGTGTTTGGTTGCTGATCGGATCGCTGGGGCTCAAGACCCACGATGCAGATGGCCGCTTTGCCAATCGGTGCTTCATGATCGACCCGCAAGGGCAGATCGTGGCGCGCTATGACAAAATTCACATGTTCGATGTGCGGGTGACCGAGGCCGAGACCTTCCGCGAATCGAACAACTACCGTCCGGGCGAGAAAGCGGTCATTGCCGAGACGGATTTCGGCAAGGTCGGCCTGACCATCTGTTATGACATCCGCTTTCCGCGTCTCTACGCTGCGTTGGCGCAGGCAGGGGCGCGTATTCTGACCGTTCCGGCAGCGTTTTCGCCGATCACCGGGGCGGCCCATTGGGAATCGTTGCTGCGCGCACGGGCCATCGAAACCGGTTGTTGGGTGCTGGCCCCGGCGCAAACCGGTGAACATGCCAAAACCCGGGGAAAAACCCGAAATACCCACGGTCACAGCATGGTTGTCGCGCCTTGGGGAGAGGTGCTGATCGACGCAGGTATCGATCCGGGCATTCACATTTTCGATTTGGATGATAGTTCTGTGACAGAGGCACGCCGCCGTGTGCCCTCATTGACTCACGTGCGCCCTTTCGAGGGACCCTGACCCAGAAACGGACCATGACGGACGACACCAATGCCCTGGCAGTCACGCTGTTCAGCGAGATCCTGACCGCCGACCAGCTTTTGCGCAACCGGCTGAGCCGGGTGCTGCCCAAGGGCATGGAAATCTCGCATTTCTCTGTGCTGAACCATCTGGTCTTTGTCGGAGACGAGCGCACACCGGCGCAACTGGCGAACACCTTCCACGTCACGCGTGGGGCGATGACCAACACGTTGGCCAAGCTGGAATGGGCCGGCTACATCCATATCCGCCCCGACTGGGACGACGCCCGCCGCAAGATGGTCGCGATCAGCCCCGCCGGCAAACGCGCGCGGGATCAGGCGATTTCCTCGATTGCCCCGCTGATCAACCGCGTGGTCGGAGAGCTGGGGTTGGAGCGTGTCCGGAGTACGTTGCCGGTGTTGAGGGATTTGCGATTGCAGTTGGAGGGGGAGTAGGGCGCGCGCGTTGGCCTGATGCAAGCGTGCAAAATCCATGCGTGTGGCATCGCCAAATTTGTGTGTGCGAATTCATATCTCAAATCGAATACTTGGCACGACTCATGACAGAGAATGAGGTCAGAAATTGAAGAAATTGCTTGTCTGGGTTTTTCTAGCGAATCCTGCGTTTGCTGAGGAAGTGGTTAGTCTGAACCAGATTGAACAGTATGCTGGGGAGTTTCTGAATCAGGAAACATGCGAAGAAATGATTGATCGCGCCAGACTAGGTAAGGTCAAGAAAACCAGTTCGGAAGATCAAATAAAGTCTATGGTTTTTTACACCTACATGCAGGGCTTCGCAAAAGGTAGAAATATCAGTGTCAAAGAGAGCGGTCGGCTGATATTTCAGTTTTGCGCGAAGAATCCCGGATCCCTCGTATCTCAATTCCAAGACTGAGGTTACAACAGCTTCCACTTGAATTCTCGAACATTGCTTCTAACTACGCCGCAATTAGAAACATACAATATACGCCCATATTCGTTCAGAATCTGTAGATCGTGTTTTGCGAGTCCTGCGTGGTCATAGCTAACAAGCGCATACGCTCGAAATCCGCCGGAACGTTTAACCCAAGACGGGACTTTTTCTTCATCCCTAACTTCGGAATGTGAGACCAGCCGAACTGAAAAGGCGGCGTCCCGATAGTCAGGGTCCTTCCGCAAGGGATTACTTTGCATTGCATAAGTTCTTGCGAGCGCCAGACTTTCCCCATCTGAAAGTCTGTGCCTAGTCTCAATGCAATATCCCTTGGCCCGCTTTGCACCCTTGTAAGTCGAGGCTGAGAAAGCAACCGCTGCGATGGCAAACGCAACGCAAATCGAAAAACGGGTAAAAGTCATTTGGAGTATCCTCACTCAGCGCGAATGGGTGCGAACACCTATCCTACCCTGGCTTCACACTCGCGGTCACATAGTTCACGCTCAAATCCCGGTCCGAGATCGACCAGCTCCAGAGGATCGGGTTGAAGACGAATCCCTTGCGGTCCACCGGCTCCAGCCCGGCTTGGCGCAGTAGGTCGAACAGCTCATCGGGGGTGATGAACTTGTTCCATTCATGCGTGCCGCGTGGCAGCCAGCGCATGACGACCTCGGCCCCGAAGATAGCCATGGCATAGGATTTCGGGTTGCGGTTGATGGTCGAGCAAATCTCCAACCCGCCGGGTTTCAGCAATTGTCTCGTGGCGGTCAGGTAACTTAGCGGGTCGGCGACATGTTCGACCACTTCCATGTTCAGCACGACGTCGAACTGCTCGCCTGCGGCGGCCATGTCCTCGGCGGTGGTGTGGCGGTAGTCGATCTCAAGCCCCGATTGCTCGGCATGGATGCGGGCGACGGGCAGGTTGCCCGCAGCAGCGTCGGCCCCCACGACCTCGGCCCCAAGGCGGGCCATGGGTTCGCTCAGCAGCCCTCCACCGCAGCCGATATCGAGAAGGCGCAGGCCCTTGAACGGTGCGGGCGCGTTCAGGTCGCGGTCAAACTCACCCGCAATCTGCTGTGTGATATAGTCCAAACGACACGGATTCAGCATGTGCAGAGGTTTGAATTTCCCATGCGGGTCCCACCATTCCGCTGCCATCGCCTCGAATTTAGCGATCTCAGATGGGTCGACCGTGTTCGGATGCGCTTGCATTCCTGTCTCCGTGTGCTCTTTTACGTCTTAAGGACTATATAGGGCCATAATGGACAAGTACCCGGACCAAAAGCGCGCAGTGCAATATCTCTACCCGCCGATCGATCCTTTTGATCAGCGGTTGGTCAGTGTGGGCGATGGGCACCAGATATATATGGAGCAAAGCGGCAACCCCGATGGGCTGCCGGTTGTGGTGCTGCACGGGGGGCCGGGTGGTGGCTGCAGCCCTGCGATGCGGCGCTATTTCGATCCACGCGTGTTCCGCGTGATTCTGTTCGATCAGCGGGGATGTGGTAAATCGCGGCCCCATGCCTCGGTCGAACACAACACGACATGGCATTTGGTCGAGGATATCGAGCGGCTGCGGTCGCTTTTGGATATTGATGAATGGACCGTGTTTGGCGGTAGCTGGGGGGCCACGCTGGCGTTGATCTATGCGCAGACGCATCCCGACCGGGTCAGCCGTCTTGTGCTGCGCGGGGTGTTTTTGGCGACGCAGGCCGAGTTGGATTGGTTCTATGGCGGTGGTGCGGGGAAGTTCTGGCCAGAGCAATGGGCCAAGTTCACCTCTTTGCTGTCGGAAGAAGAGCTGTCCGATACGATCAGGGCGTATAACAAACGTCTGTTTTCGGGTGATCGCGCGACCGAAATTCTCTATGCGCGCGCTTGGTCAGCCTGGGAAAACGCGTTGGCATCGATACATTCCAACGGATCGACAGGCGAAAGCCCCGGGGAATATGCGCGGGCCTTTGCGCGGCTTGAGAATCACTATTTCATCAACAACGCGTTTCTTGAGAGTGATGGGCAGATTCTGGATCGGATGGACAGAATTGCCCAAATACCCGGCCATATCGTGCAGGGTCGCTATGATATGATTTGCCCGCCTGAAGGAGCCTGGACCCTCGCCGAACGCTGGCCGAATGCCGAGCTCAAGATGGTTCGCCAAGCCGGCCATGCTCTTTCCGAGCCCGGTATCAGTGCGGAATTGGTGCGAATCATGGATCGCGTGGCGGAGGGCGTGGCATGACCCGGATGGACCGCCGTGCTTTGTTTGCTTCGGGTGCTGCCGCTGCGTTGCTGGCGGCAACAGGCGCGTCGCTGGCGGATACGCCAAAAGCTGGGGGCACTTTGCGTCTTGCAGTGCCGCGTGACGACAGTTTGGAACAGGTGGCACGCGGGGCGGTATTTGATACCCTAACTGAGATCGCCCCCGATGGAACACTGCGTGCGGAGTTGGCGACGGGCTGGCAGACCGATGCGGATGCGCGGGTCTGGACGTTTGATCTGCGCACAGATGTGACTTTCCACGATGGCACAGAGTTGGATGTGTCGGATGTTCTACCGATTATGGCCGGGTTCGGACGAACGGAAGCCTTGAGCTCGACCCAAATACGCGTCGATCTTGCAGAGCCAAACGCGGGATTGCCATTTCTGCTGGCCGATACCCGTTTTGTCGTCACTCGGCATGGCGCGGGTGTCACGCCCTTGAAACAGGCCAACGGCACAGGCTGTTATCGCGTCGAACGGGCCGAAGATGATCGCAATTTCCTTGGGCGCAAGGTGGCAGATCACTACAAGAACAGTACCGCTGGGTGGGCCGACAAGGTTGAGGTCATCGTGATCCCTGACGCGCGTGTGCGGGCCGAGGCGTTGCGGGATGGTTTTGTCGACATTGCAGCGCTTCCTGATAGTGATCAGCTGCGCACCAAACGTGGTCTCAGGTTCTTCCCGAACGACGCGGACATGTTGCTGGCGGTTGCGCCCCACGTGGGGATGCCGCGCCAGATCGCGCGGGGCAGGGCATTAGACGATGGACGCATCGCCGAACGGTGGTGGCTGGCGTAAATCCGATCACGATTTGCACCGGGGGTTGCAGACTCGGGAAACCCTGCGTATATGCATCCCAACAGCGGCGTGTCGGACTTCTGGTTCGAGGCTCCACCGGAAAATTCGACGGGCCGCGCGCCCGTTTTTTTGTGCCCGACTGACAGGGTAGAGTAGCTGATGACAAACGACCTGATAGCCAAAGCAGCCATCGACCGGCGACTTGCCGAGATCATCACCCCTGTGATCGAAGATCTGGGGTATGAGCTGGTCCGTGTCCGCCTGATGAGCGGCAAGCAGACCACCTTGCAGATCATGGCGGACAAGCCCGAGGGTGGCATCGAAGTGGATGATTGCGCCGAAATCTCGAACGCGGTCAGCGCCACGCTGGATGTCGAGGACCCGATCCTAGACGCCTATGCGTTGGAAGTGTCCAGCCCGGGCATCGACCGGCCCCTGACCCGCCTCAAAGATTTTGAGGTGTTCGAAGGGTATGAGGCCAAGATCGAGACCATCGAGCTGATTGACGGTCGCCGCCGGTTCAAAGGCGAACTGGCCGGGATCGAAGGGGATGAGGTTCTGATCAACATCCCCGAGGGGGATGAGACGATCACCATCGGTCTGCAATTCGACTGGTTGAGCGACGCCAAGCTGGTCCTCACCGATGACCTGATCAAGGAAATGCTGCGCCAGCGCAAAGACGCCGGTGCCCTGAACGAAAACGCTTTCGACGAGATTGAGACCGAAGGGTCCGAAGAGGAGACGAACTGATGGCAATCACCTCAGCCAACCAGCTGGAGCTGCTGCAGACCGCCGAGGCCGTGGCCCGCGAAAAGATGATCGACCCCGGTCTGGTTGTCGAAGCGATGGAGGAATCGCTCGCCCGTGCCGCCAAGAGCCGCTACGGCGCCGAGATGGACATCCGCGTCAGCATCGACCGCAAGACAGGTAAAGCTACCTTTACCCGCGTCCGCACCGTGGTCGAGGATGAAGAGCTGGAGAATTATCAGGCCGAGATGACCGTCGAGCAGGCCATGCAATATATGGAATCGCCCGAGGTTGGTGACGTCTTCGTTGAAGAAGTGCCCCCGGTTGAAATGGGCCGGATCGCGGCGCAATCGGCCAAGCAGGTGATTCTGCAGAAAGTTCGCGAAGCTGAACGCGACCGTCAGTACGAAGAATTCAAGGATCGCGCAGGCACCATCATCAACGGTGCGGTCAAGCGCGAAGAATTCGGCAATGTCATCGTCGATCTGGGCGGGGCCGAGGCTGTTCTGCGCCGTAACGACAAGATCGGCCGCGAAAGCTATCGCCCGAACGACCGTGTGCGTGCCTACATCAAGGAGGTTCGCCGCGAGGTGCGTGGCCACCAGATCTTCCTGTCGCGCACTGCGCCGGAGTTCATGGCCGAGCTGTTCAAGATGGAAGTGCCGGAAATCTATGACGGGATCATTGAGGTCAAGGCCGTGGCCCGCGACCCCGGTTCGCGCGCCAAAATTGCCGTTATTTCTTATGACGGGTCGATTGATCCGGTCGGCGCCTGCGTCGGTATGCGTGGTAGCCGCGTGCAGGCCGTTGTGAATGAGCTGCAGGGCGAAAAGATCGACATCATTCCGTGGAACGAAGATCAGCCGACTTTCCTGGTCAACGCGCTGCAGCCTGCCGAGGTCTCCAAGGTGGTTCTGGACGAAGAAGCCGGCAAGATCGAAGTTGTGGTTCCGGAAGAGCAGTTGAGCCTTGCGATTGGCCGCCGGGGTCAGAACGTACGTCTGGCCAGCCAGCTGACCAACCTGGACATCGACATCATGACCGAAGCCGAAGAATCGGCGCGTCGTCAGAAAGAATTCGAAGCCCGCACAAGCCTGTTCATGGAAACGCTCGATCTGGACGAATTCTTCGCTCAGCTCTTGGTGTCTGAGGGCTTTACCAACCTTGAAGAAGTCGCCTACGTCGAAATCGAGGAACTGCTTGTCATTGACGGTGTCGACGAAGGCACTGCGCAGGAATTGCAGACCCGTGCGCGTGAATTCCTCGAAGCGCAAGCCAAGGCCGCTCTGGACGCTGCCCGCGCGCTGGGCGTCGAGGACAGCCTTATTGAATTCGAGGGCCTGACACCCCAGATGGTAGAGGCGCTGGCCAAGGACGATGTGAAGACACTGGAAGACTTCGCAACCTGCGCCGATTGGGAGCTGGCCGGTGGCTGGACCACTGTTGATGGCGAACGCATCAAGGATGACGGCGTGCTTGAACCTTTTGGTGTAACACTGGAAGAAGCACAGGATCTGGTCATGACCGCGCGCATCATGCTGGGTTGGGTTGATCCGGCCGAATTGGAACAGGCCGAAGAAGACGCCGACCTTGCAGAAGAGGAGGCCGAGGCCTGATCTCAGGGCCTCGGGTGGCTGACATGGGTCGCGGTGGCGTCCATAAAGATCGGTCCGACGGGCCAGAGCGGAAATGCATCGCCACGGGCGAGGTGCAGCCAAAATATGGGCTGATCCGCTTTGTCACCGGCCCCGATGGACAGGTCTACCCGGATGTCGCGGCAAAACTGCCGGGGCGTGGGGTTTACGTAGCGGCAGACCGTGCCGCATTGGACCAGGCCGCAGGCAAGAAGCTGTTCGCGCGTGGGTTCAAGGCACAGGTAACTGTGCCAGTCGACCTGACAGACGAAGTCGAAAGGCAGATCGCACGTCGCGTGATCGAACTTTTGAGTCTGGCCCGTAAGTCGGGTGATGCGGTTGCGGGCTATGAAAAGGTCAAGACGTGGCTGGACCGGGAAGAGGCGAGTGTGCTGATTCAGGCCGCCGATGGCTCGGGGCGCGGCAAGTCGAAACTCAGCACGCCGCACTTCGGAAAATACATCGGTTGGCTGACTGCCGATGAATTAGGGCAGGCATTTGGTCGCCAAACCGTGATTCATGCGGCCTTGGCCTCTGGCGGACTCGCCAAACGTGTTGTAGAGGAAGCGCAGCGCCTGCGTGGCTTGCGCGAAACGGATGACGGCGGCAGGGGCCGCTCGGAAGGGTAAGAAGCTTTATGAGCGATAATGACGGCAAAAAGACATTGGGTCTTCGTGGCGGGGCACGCCCCGGAAATGTGAAACAGAGTTTCAGCCACGGACGCACCAAGAATGTCGTGGTGGAAACCAAACGCAAACGCGTGGTGGTCCCCAAGCCGGGTGCCAGCAAACCGGGTGGCGGAGCGACGCCATCAGGTGATCCGTCGCGTCGTCCTGCGGGTATTTCTGACGCGGAAATGGCGCGTCGGATGAAAGCGTTGCAGGCCGCCAAGGCTCGCGAAGCCGAAGAGTCCGCCGCCCGTGAGGCCGCTGAAAAGGCGCGTGAAGAAGAACGCGCCCGCCGCCGCGCGGAACAAGAGGCCAAAGAGCGTGAACAGCGCGAAGCAGAAGAGCGCGCCCGCGCCAAGGCTGAAGAAGAAGAACGTCAGCGCAAAGAGGCTGAAGAAGCCGCCAAACGCGCGGCTGCGGCCCCGGCTCCTGAAGAGCCAAAAGCCGCACGTAGCCCGGCCAGCAAGCCTGCGCCAGCTGCGGCACCACGCAAGCAGGATCGCGAACGTGAACAGCGCGGCAACCGCGGCAAGGGACGCGATGATAACCGTCGTTCAGGCAAGCTGACATTGGGTCAGGCTACGGGCGGCGAAGGCAATCGCCAGCGTTCGATGGCAGCCATGAAGCGCAAGCAAGAGCGCGCGCGCCAGAAAGCCATG
The DNA here is from genome assembly GCF_056542645.1 of Ruegeria sp. AB5. Classification (NCBI taxonomy): domain Bacteria; kingdom Pseudomonadati; phylum Pseudomonadota; class Alphaproteobacteria; order Rhodobacterales; family Roseobacteraceae; genus Ruegeria; species Ruegeria sp. AB5. The sequence goes on along the minus strand of NZ_JBQGAE010000021.1, from coordinate 5,331 downwards.
GGTGGCACGGTCGAGCGGGAAAAGGTCATTCGTGACGTTCAGCTCCCCGAGGCGATCATGGTTTCGGAACTGGCCAACCGCATGGCCGAGCGTGTGGCCGATGTGGTCAAGTCTCTGATGCAGATGGGCATGATGGTCACGCAGAACCAGACTATTGATGCTGATACTGCAGAACTGATCATCGAAGAGTTTGGCCACAAGGTGACTCGTGTCTCTGATTCGGATGTCGAAGACGTCATCAAAGAGGTCGAAGACAGCGACGAAGATCTGCAGCCGCGCCCGCCGGTCATTACCATAATGGGTCATGTTGACCACGGTAAGACCTCGCTTCTGGATGCGATCCGCGACGCCCGCGTTGTGGCGGGTGAGGCCGGGGGTATTACCCAGCATATCGGTGCCTATCAGGTGAAAACCGATAGCGGCACGACGCTGTCATTCCTGGATACACCGGGCCACGCGGCCTTTACCTCGATGCGCTCACGCGGTGCACAGGTCACGGATATCGTGGTTCTGGTTGTCGCTGCGGATGACGCTGTGATGCCGCAGACGATCGAGGCGATCAACCATGCCAAAGCTGCGGGTGTCCCGATGATTGTTGCGATCAACAAGGTCGACAAGCCGGATGCAAACCCGGACAAGGTGCGCACCGATCTGCTGCAGCACGAAGTCATCGTCGAGAAAATGTCGGGTGAGGTTCAGGACGTCGAGGTTTCGGCCATCACCGGTCAGGGCCTGGACGAGCTGCTGGAAGCCATCGCGCTGCAATCTGAAATCCTCGAGCTGAAAGCCAACCCGAACCGCGCCGCCCAAGGCGCCGTGATCGAGGCGCAGCTGGATGTAGGTCGCGGACCTGTTGCCACTGTTCTGGTTCAGACCGGTACATTGCGTCAGGGCGATATCTTTGTTGTGGGTGAGCAATACGGTAAAGTCCGTGCGCTGATCAACGACAAGGGCGAACGCGTCAAAGAAGCTGGCCCATCGGTTCCGGTCGAGGTTCTGGGTCTGAACGGCACGCCCGAGGCCGGGGACGTTCTAAACGTCACCGAGACCGAAGCGCAGGCGCGTGAAATCGCCGCCTACCGTGAGCAAGCCGCCAAGGACAAACGCGCCGCCGCCGGTGCCGCGACCACCCTTGAACAGCTGATGCAGAAGGCCAAGGAAGACGAAAACGTCACCGAGCTGCCAATTCTGATGAAAGCGGACGTGCAGGGTTCTGCCGAAGCCATCGTTCAGGCGATGGAAAAGATCGGCAATGACGAAGTACGCGTACGCGTGCTGCACTCGGGCGTTGGTGCGATCACCGAAACCGATGTCGGCCTGGCCGAAGCGTCCGGGGCCCCGATCCTGGGCTTCAACGTGCGTGCCAATGCCTCGGCACGGAACACAGCGAACCAGAAGGGCGTGGAAATCCGCTATTACTCGGTGATCTACGATCTGGTCGACGACGTGAAAGCCGCCGCTTCGGGCCTGCTGAGCGCCGAGATCCGCGAAAAGTTCATCGGTTACGCCGAGATTCGCGAAGTCTTCAAGGTTACTGGCGTTGGCAAGGTTGCTGGCTGTCTAGTCACCGAAGGCGTGGCGCGCCGTTCCGCAGGTGTCCGCCTGCTGCGCGACAACGTGGTGATCCACGAAGGCACGCTGAAGACGCTGAAACGCTTCAAGGACGAAGTGGCGGAGGTTCAGTCGGGTCAGGAATGCGGTATGGCATTCGAGAACTACGACGATATCCGCGCCGGCGACGTCATCGAAATCTTTGAGCGCGAAGAGGTCACCCGGACACTGGATTGATCCGGTGTCGTAAGAAGCATAAATCAGCGGCTCGCTCGGGCCGCTGTTTTTACGTTTTGTGAAACTTAGCGAACCAATTGCTCTGTGTTTTGAGGTTTTTTGAAACCAATCACTGCGCCGCGTCAGTAGGTTTGGCTAAAAGACAAGCCGACTCAAGGTCAGTTGTGTCCCGATAGTGTTGAAAAAGTCCGTTGATTGGTTGGTTGTGCGCTGATTCACTCGTTTTGAGAGTGGAGGTGCGGCGATGATGGGACCGAGGCAGGGTGCGCAGGGTGCGCTGTTCTACGAGTTTTCAATCGAGGAATTTGTACCCGAGGATCACCCGCTACGCGGCATTGATCGTTTCCTTGATCTGTCTGACGTTCGACCGCTTCTGGCCCCGTCGTATAGCTCGCATGGTCGTCCTTCGGTTGACCCTGAGTTGATGATCCGGATGCTGTTGTTGGGCTATTGCCAAGGCATTCGATCCGAGCGCCGCCTCTGTGAAGAAGTGCATGTCAATCTGGCGTACAGGTGGTTTTGCAGGCTCGACTTGACTGACCCGGTGCCTGATCATTCGACCTTCTCAAAGAACCGGCATAGGCGTTTCCGGGAGAGCGGTTTGTTCCGGCAGCTCTTCGAGACAGTTTTGCAGCGCTGCATTGATGAGGGCTTGGTTGGCGGCGAGAGCTTCGGCGTCGATGCCAGCCTGATCCCGGCGAATGCGAACCAGACATGCGGGATCGACAGCAAGGAAGGTCTGCCATCCGACCTGACAACCCACGTCGTTGAGGACTATCTCGAGACACTTGATGATGCGGCATTCGGAGCCTCGACCAAAGTCGTTCCCAAATACATCTCGCCTGTCGATCCTGCGGCGCGCTGGACGGGGGCAGACGGTGGAGCAGCCTTCTTCGCGTGCTCGACCAACTATATGGTGGATTTGGACAATGCCGTGATTGTAGATGTTGAGCCATCCGTTCCGATCCGAACCGCTGAGGCCTTTGCCGCAAGGCGTATGATCGACCGGATCACAGACCGCTTTAACATGACCCCGGACAAATTGGTGGGCGACACCGGCTACGGTTCAGCAGAAATGCTGGGCTGGTTGGTGGAAGAGCGCGGCATCGCTCCGCACATTCCGGTCTGGGACAAATCCAAACGGACGGGCGGCACATTCTCACGCGAAGACTTTGTCTACGACCCCGCTGCCGATAGCTACACATGCCCCGGCAACAAGGAACTGAGAACGTATCGCCGAAACTTCTCCAAACCGCGAAAGCCCAACGGCGGTAAAGACGGGTTCATCCGATGCCGTGCTTCAAAACACGACTGTGATCCTGCCCGCTCAAACCGCAATGTTGTCCAAGGGACCCTGGCAGGCGCGTGATGAGATCCGTACACGAAGCTGCGCGAGATGTGGCCCGCGACATACGCAAAACCGATGCCTACATGACCTCGTTCATTCAGAGGCGGATAGTCGAGATGCTCTTCGCCCATCTGAAGCGATACATCGGCGTGACGATGATGCGGCTTCGAAGGACCCAAAGGCGCATATGAACAGTTCCAGCTCGCAGCAACTGCTCAAAACCTCAGGAAACTCGCCAAGCTGATTCCGCAACAACAACCAATAGGCTGAAAGCAACGGCAAAGCTGCTTTGAGCGCAACCCATCGGCAGCCCCAACGTCGACTTCTTCAACACTATTCGGACTTTTGGGTCATTCGGTTAAATCTTCCGGACGTTGACAACTTTAGGCACTCAAAACCATGCTCGAAAAAATGACTATTGCTCTACTCGAACTCCGCAACGGTCATCTTTCTTTGGAATTCGAAAAAGATGGCATTCCTGAAGTTGTGAATAAAATCAGAAACTTGTTTGGAAAAGCAGATCAAATGCAATATGTTGTGGCAAGCGAGGTTACGTTTGGCGGAGCCACTTTCACCTTTTAAAATGAGTGGCAAGACCCATGCCTGATCTCGTCCACGCATCGGGGCGATTAAAGCCTTCGGCAAGTCCATAAGCAACTGAATATCAAGTAGAGCCGACTACGTAGATACTGTGAGCTCGGACACTTTGGGCTAAAACCAATCGTCCACAGCGCCAACACACGCAGCTTTGCAAATTCGCAAATGAACAAATCAATCTGCAGCATCAGGCCTACCACCCTTCTTCAATTTGAATTTCGCGCCGCAGGTTGTCTCCCTGTTTTGCGAATTGCCCTTCAAGTTCAGAATCGCTGTCACGCACTTCGTCCGGATCAAAAACAGAAGCGTCAGCATCGCTGAGTAGGTCTAGAAACGCGATGCGATAGACGGTCGGTGGATGCGTCGAGTCCACTGCCAGTTTCGCGGCATTCGCCTTGGCGATAATCGCGTCACGTTCCCGGACTGAAATTCCCGTAATGGCGGACGCAAATCGGTCAACTAGCGCCAATCCGCCGGGCACCCGGTTCGCGTGCATCCCCAAACGTTCTATCGCTATGCGTTCGTCGAGCATCGTTTTTTGAAGAGCAGATTGCGATGCTGGTACACCGGCGACGTATGCCGCGAGTGCGTCGGCCAAGTACTCAGATCTCTGGCTCTCAAAAAAAATTAGCCGCAACAGAAGCCTATGAAGGCCGGATACAATCAGGAACGGGAGATACATTATGATCTCAGCCAAAAGTTCATCTGCATCAGGTTCAAGAAACCAAAGCCAGCCCTCTAGAGTTTGAAGCGCCTTGCCGGTTAGTCCCGAACGGGCTGGATCACCGTTCACCTGATGTGCCACCTCGTGGGCAAGAATAGCCAACTTTTCCTCGGGTGTAGTCGCCCGCCATAGCACCGCGCCGATTCCGATGACACGTTTTCCTGTAAAATGTAGCATGAATGCATTGAAGTCAGGTGTAATCATAACGTGGGTAATGGACTCAGTTCCCATTCGATCAGTGATCTGGTCCAATAGATGGAATGTGGCAGGTAATTTGGAACGCTCGGAGAGACCTTCCAACCCTCGTTGACGATTGGGCAGGAGAATGTAACCTATTCCAACCATTACTAATCCGATGATTATGGCAAAGACGTTTGGAAAGGTAATTGCGATTAGCAGCGCGCCTAACATGATCGAAACAAATGGGCTGGCAAGAATGGCTATCGACAAAACAGTAGCCACAACGGGTACAGTCCGCTTTCTGTCGAGTTTGCGTTCAATAAGGTCTTTTTGGGCATCCAAGAATATTTTTTCGCCCAATCTGCGGTTCAACCGCTCGCGAAACTGCGTGGTACTTTTGTTCATCTGTGAAAGTCAAAATCCTAAAGCTAAATGTGAAGTGTTCTCTTCAAGGAGGTTTGGCTCAGGCCAATGAACTGGTCAACGGCTGTTTTTCTCTGATTTAGCACCCTGACTGCTTCTTCACCAAGACGCCCTTGAATGGCTGGAATGCGTGTGAGACAGCCAATGTGTTTGCAGCATGGGATTCTATCGGCAACGAAGGCAGTCTCGTCTTGCCCCGTTTCAGTGGACGGTTTGAAAGGACCCGGCTGACCGATCTTCGAAGTCAGCTGGACTTACGTTGCCAAGATAT
>NZ_JBQGAE010000020.1:0-57403 GCF_056542645.1 Ruegeria sp. AB5 | reverse complement strand
AGTCTCGATGCCAATCCTGGCACCAATCTCCTGAATCGGCTTCTTGTTCGCTTCGCGGGCGATTTCGATATCGGATTTGTAACTCATTGGGCAGGGTCCCTGATTGAATGCCGTGCAAAATCGACGCGATGCGCCGATGCTGCGCAACACATACAATCGCACACAATGCCGATGGCTATGGATTCCGACATATTCATGCCGCGAAACGGCGTCGCCCGAAATCGTTAGGATCAAATCGGAAACGAATGTCTCTTATGGCCGCCAAAGCGGCTGATCCGGCACAAACAACCGCATCTTGTCCCCGACCCTCAAATTCCCCGGACGCTCGACCCAGGCCGTGACACCGCGACGTCCCTGCGCCGCAGGTTTGAACGCAGCCCCCAATCCTGTGTGATCGGCCTCGATCTCGCGCCCCGGCAGAACGCAGGGGGCGTTTTCCATATCCACCGTGACCGTCGTACCAGTTCCGGCCTGCAGGCGCGAAGACGGGGGGATATGCGAAAAATCGGGAATCCCCTTCACCACAATTGACGCCCCGAGGTAAGACGGATCAAGCTCAGCCAAGTTCATCTCGGCTGCGATGCCCGACAGTTCTTCTTCGGACAGGATCGAAACCTGTCTGACATTTCTGATTTCGGTGCCTTGCGGATACAGATTCCTGACCCGCACGCAGGACCCCCGGTTGAGCCCCTCATGACGCTCACCCAGCACGCCGTCAAAGTCCAGTTCCAATACCTCTACGGGATGCGCCTTCAAGGAAGCGCCCGCAGGCACATGGCCCAGCCAGATCACTTCGCCCGCATATTCGGTTTCACGCAAAAACGGCATCGGCATTTCCTTTTCACCTGCACTCTTGCGCGCATAATGCCCTGCGACACCACGATGAAAAGAGAAAACCCGGAGGCTGGCTCCGGGTTTTGCTGTTATGTGGTTGGTTCAGGTTCCATCCCGCCCTCGGGTGGAGATTTTTTAGGTTTGGTCTTGGGAATGGCAGTGACGCTGGGTGCGCTGCCCTGATCCGGGCTGTCGCCTTCGTCATCGCCTTCGGTCGGCGATTCACCATTCATGACGCGTTTGATCTCATCACCTGTCAGGGTCTCGTATTCCAGCAACCCTTGTGCCAGGCGTTCCCACTCTTCGCTCTTGGCACTCAGGATCTTGTGCGCACGCTCATAGCCCTGCTGGATCAGGCGCTTCACCTCTTCTTCGATCAGCTCTTTGGTATGCGCGGACACCGAGAACCCGGCGGTGTTGCCGGAATAGCCCTCATGCGCTTCGGCATAGTCGATGTTGCCGACCTTGTCGGACATACCCCAACGCATCACCATGGCCCGCGCCAACTGGCTGGCCTGCATGATGTCGCCGGCCGGGCCGTTCGAGACGTGGTCTTCACCATATTTGATCACCTCGGCGGCTTTACCGGCCATGGTCATCGCCAATTTTTGTTCACACTCATCTCGGTGATAGTTCAGGCGATCCATCTCGGGCAGCGACACAACCATTCCCAGCGCGCCACCGCGCGGAATGATCGTCGCCTTGTAGACCGGATCACACAAGGGCAATTCCAAACCAACCACCGCATGGCCCGCCTCGTGATAGGCGGTCTTTTCCTTTTGGTCCTGGGTTAGGACCATCGAGCGGCGCTCGGCCCCCATCATCACCTTGTCTTTGGCGTTCTCAAAATCTTCCATGGTGACAAAGCGGCGCCCCACCCGTGCCGCCATCAGTGCGGCTTCGTTCACGAGGTTCGCCAGATCGGCACCTGAAAAGCCCGGCGTTCCGCGCGCGATGATGCGCAGGTCAACGTCGGGGCCCAGAGGTGTCTTGCGCGCATGCACGCCCAAAATCTTCTCACGCCCTTTGATATCGGGGTTGCCGACGGTCACGTTGCGGTCAAACCGGCCCGGGCGCAGCAACGCAGGGTCCAGCACGTCCTTACGGTTGGTGGCCGCCAGAATGATCACGCCCTCGTTGGCTTCGAACCCGTCCATCTCAACCAGCAACTGGTTGAGCGTCTGTTCGCGTTCATCGTTACCGCCGCCATACCCGGCACCACGATGGCGACCAACGGCGTCAATCTCGTCAATGAAAACGATGCAAGGCGCATTCTTCTTGGCCTGTTCGAACATGTCACGGACACGGCTTGCGCCGACACCTACGAACATCTCAACAAAGTCCGAACCCGAAATGGTAAAGAACGGCACGCCCGCCTCGCCCGCAATGGCACGGGCCAGCAGCGTCTTACCGGTGCCCGGAGGGCCAACCAGCAGCGCACCTTTTGGAATCTTACCGCCAAGACGGCTGAATTTTTGCGGATTACGCAGGAATTCGACGATCTCTTCCAATTCTTCCTTGGCCTCGTCGATGCCCGCGACGTCGTCAAAGGTCACACGGCCATGCTTTTCGGTCAGCATTTTCGCCTTGGACTTGCCAAAGCCCATTGCACCGCCTTTGCCGCCGCCCTGCATCCGGTTCATGAAATAAACCCAGACACCGATCAGCAGCAGGAAGGGCAAAAGAGTGATCAGGAAGGACTGGAAACCCGATTGCTGCTGCTTTTCGGCCCGCACCGGGATGTTTTCGTCAATCAGCAGCTTGGTCACCTCGGCATCGCCGGGTTTGATCGTCACATAGGTCCCGCCAGATTCGGTGGTATAGCGGATCTGCTCACCATCCAGCGTCACATTCTTGACCTCACCGTTCTGAACGGCACTGACAAAGTCGGAATAGGTTCGTTCGTTGTTCTGAAGTGTTCCACCCGGTCCGCTGAACAGATTGAACAGTGCAAGGATCAGCAAGAACAGAACGACCCAGAAGGCGATATTGCGAGCGTTGCCCAAGGAAATTCTCCCAAAAGATATCGGCAGATGGGGATCTGCCGGGTTGTCTCTTAAAATAGAGAGGATTGTGGCATGTTCAATGCGATAAAAGCGACGCGTGAAACTCGGGCCAGTCCGGTGCCGGGTCCGCGCGCCATCCATTGGTCAAACCTGCCAAAGGCGCGGCCAAAAGCTCGTCCCCTTGCCAAACTGCCGGAGAAGACTGCAACGCAAGACGCGGTCGCCCCGTGGCGCGCCAATCCGGTAGCATTGCAATGCCGTCTTCACCCAGCGCGCGCACCTCGGCCCCGTCAGGCTCGGGGCCGGTCAAAATCCATCTTGCGTCCCATTTTGCCCCAACCGGCGCTGTCAAACCTTGGACGGCCTTAAATTCCCTGCAAATCCGTACGTTATCGCGTTGCGGGACCAGCAGACAGCCGCCAATAGACCCGGCCTGCCCGTTCAAAACTGCTTGAATAGCCTGATCTACACCCGATTGTCGGGGCGGATAACCGGGGCCTGCGATCCAGGACACGGCACCAATCAAAAGCCTGCGGCGGATTTCTTCAGGCAAGATCGCAAAGCCGGCGCGGTTCAAAATTAAATCGCCAGCTTCGACATAGGTGATTTGTTGCGCAGACTCCTGCGCAAACCGGTCCAATGCCTCACGTGCCTGTGCCAGATTTTCTGCAACGCGCGTCAAGGATTCGGCCGTTATTCCCAGTGGCTGCAACGCCGCCATAGCTTGTCGGGCCTTGATACGGTCATAGCGCACGTCCTGATTCGAGGGATCTTCTGCCCATCGGACATCGATGTCGCCCATGTAGTGACGCAGCCGTTCCCGTGTGATCTTCAGCATCGGCCGAAGCATGGCGATGCCCTCGCGGTGTCGAATGGACGGCATACCTGACAACCCGGTCACACCCGCCGCCCGACCCAGCCGCATCAGTACCGTTTCAGCCTGATCATCCGCAGTGTGACCCAAGGCAATCGCTGGAACGTCATTGTGCCGCGCCCAATCTGCAAGCAACGCATAGCGCGCCTGCCGCGCCTGATCCTGCAGGTTGCCAGCCCCATCCCAGCCCCGCCAGCGCAACGTGTCATGGCGCAGACCCAATGCCGCCGCCTGACCTGCGACCATTTCGGCCTCTTGTGCCGCATCCGGGCGCAACCCGTGATCAACCGTTGCGGCAAACAACTCTACCGCGTCCCCCTGCGCGATCTTGTGCAAAAGGTGCATCAAAGCGACCGAATCGCCGCCACCCGAGACGGCGACACCCAGCCGTCGCGGCAATCGCTCAGGCAGCTGTGCCCGGATTTCGGATGTCAGGCTGTCGATGCCCTGCGTCAAGAACACCCCAAAGTGGCCATTTCCTGCGTGGCGTTGGTGGCCAGACCCGAAGCCGGGAACCGAACGCCCACCTCAGCCAGTGTGATACAGGCCTGATCCGTCTGGCCCAAACGGCCCAGGGCGGCACCAAGCTCGAAAAGCGCTTGCGGCGCAACGGCCCCTTCGGAATCTCCAGTGAAGCTGGCGAGGAACGCACGCGCGGCCTCGCGTGTGTCTCCGAGCCCTTCGAGCGCCTTGCCGCGGTTCAAATGCGCCTCGGGCGCAAGGGGGCTGCCGGGGTATGACGTGTCAAACTGTGCGAACATGGTCGCGGCCGTTTGAAAGTCGCCATCAGTCAGGGCTTGCGTGGCATCGTCAAAATCGGCCCGCTCACCAACTGCCAGCTCACCCTGATCTGTGGCGCCGGGTTGCGTGGGCGCTGGCGTGATCACCGCGCCAGATTGGCTTTCGCCACCTAGCGTCGAGGTCTCGCCCAAGGTCGACAGGTCGCCGCCTTCCAGTTCGACCAAACGGAATTCGAGGTCTCCGATCCGATTGGTCCCGTCTGTCACGATGTTCTGTACACGCTGGTTCAGCTGCTCGGTTTGGCGGGTCAAACGCTGTAACTCGGCCTCGATCGCGTCAACGCGTTCGAGGATCGAACTGCCGGACAGGTTCGGAGCGGGCGAGCCAGTGGTCGAAAACTCACGCTTCAGGCGCTGTATCTCAACATGCAGCACCGTCAGTTCCTGACGAATATCCGCCAGTGTCTGCTGATCCTGCGCTTGTGCAACGCCCGCCGTTGTCAATACCGAGGCCAAAACCCATCCTGCAAGTCTCATCGTCTTACCCCAAGGTTGAACCGGTCAGCACCGTCACCGCACGGCGGTTCTTGGAATAACATTCCTCGGTACTGCAAATTTCGATCGGGCGTTCCTTGCCATAGCTGACAGTGGTCAGGCGATTGCCCGCCACACCGCGCGAAATCAGGAACTCGCGCGCGGCATTCGCCCGACGCGCGCCAAGTGCAAGGTTGTATTCGCGTGTGCCCTGCTCATCGGCATGACCTTCGATGGTCGCAACATAATCCGGGTTGGCCATCAGCCAGTCTGCCTGCCCTTGCAACACGGTCTGCGCTTGCGGCGACAGTGTTGACTGATCCACTGCGAACAACACGCGATCACCAACCGTCTGTTGGAAATAGGCAGGCGAGCGCGGATCACTTGGCGAGCCCGGAACCAGTGCGCCGCCACTGCCGCCCGGACCACCGCCACCCAATGCCGAAGGATCATTGCTGGTGCAGGCCGCGATCACGCTTAGCGCGCCCACAGCCAGGATTTTGCCCAATACATTCATCTCAAGTGCCTCGTTGTTTTGTTTATTGCCGCCTGTCTACCACAGCGGCGGTTTATTGTGAACTTTGCCGCGCCTCAGCGGCGATCAATTCTGCAACGGACCCCAGGATGGATCGCTGCCGCCGTCCGGTGTCCGCACCGGGCGCAGGTTCCGACCCGAAATATCCACCGAATACAGGGTTGCCCGACCGCTCGCGCCCTGCGTTTCACGGGTGAACATGATGACGCGCCCGTTTGGCGACCAGGTCGGGCCTTCATCCAGGAAAGACGATGTCAGCAGGCGTTCCTCGCTGCCATCCGTGCGCATCACGCCGATATGAAACCGGCCTTTGTTCTGTTTGGTGAATGCGATCAGGTCGCCGCGTGGAGACCAGACAGGCGTGCCATAGCGACCCTGGCCAAAGCTGATCCGCGTCGCCTCGCCCCCGTTTGCAGGCATGACGTATAACTGAGGCGTTCCCGACCGGTCGCTTTCAAATACGATCTGGCTGCCATCCGGCGCATAGCTGGGCGCGGTTTCGATTGCAGGCGTATTGGTCAGACGGGAGCTTTGGCCCGAAGCCAGATCCATCCGCCAAAGATCCGTGTTGCCACCTTGGATCAACGAATAAACGATCGACCGTCCATCCGGCGAAAAACGCGGCGAAAAGCTCATGGTGCCATCTTGCGTGCGCAGCTCACGCCGCTGAACCCGCCCGACGTCCAGAATGTATATCCGGGGGCTGCCGGTTTCGTAGCTGGTATACAGCAGTTGCTCGCCTGTTGGCGAAAAGCGTGGGGCCAGAACGATGGCGGAACTGTCGGTCAGATACTGAACGTTTGCCCCGTCATAGTCCATGATGGCCAGCCGCTTGAGGCGCTGATCCTTGGGGCCACTTTCCGATACAAACGCCACGCGGCTGTCGAAATATCCGCCCTCGCCCGTAATGCGGCTGTAGACCTGATCGGCAACCTTGTGGGCCATGCGCCGCCAGCCATCCGTGGTGCCCGCCAGTTGCAGGCCGTTCCCAAGCTCCTGCCCCGAGAACACGTCCCAGACCCGGAACCGAACCGTCAGGCGCTTGCCCGAGACATTCACCGCCCCCGTCACCAGCGCCTGCGCATTGATCGCTTTCCAGTCCGCAAACTGGACCGGTGCGTCAAAGCTGCTGACGCGGCTGATGAACGCGTCCGAGGAGATTTCGCGGAACAGCCCCGTTCCGGTCAGATCCGCGGCAACAACACGGGAAATGTCGCTGGCATATTGCGTCGCTGCCGGACCATCGGGCACGAAATCCGGCACCGCAAAGGGCATCGGCTCGATGATCCCTTCGTCAATTTCCAGACGCAAAGGACCGCTTTGCGCGTAGACCGGCGCCGACATCAGGGTCAGGCCAAGGAAGAGGCTGGTCAGAAGTTTCATCATTTGATCCGCATCCTCTCGGGATTGAATGTAATCTCAATATCCTGCCAGTGATCGTATTTGTCAGCAGGCAGATCGTATCCACGCGCGCCACAGCGCAAAATTGCGCGTCGGGCCGCCTGATAGGCTTGATTTTCAGCACCCGACCCACCGCCAGAACTGTTCAGCAGCCGGATGCTCTCGCCAATGACCGTGCCGTCCCGGTTAAGCGAAAACGCAACGACAACCACGACGTTCAATGCATCGGTCGACAATGAGCCGACATTCCAGCACCGTGACACGGCGACGCGCATCGCATCTTTTTCGCCGCTGGTAAGCGGTGGACCAGACGGTTCGTTGCCACCAGCCAAAGCCTCGGACAGGGCATCGTTGATTGCGTCGCTGTTGTCGGTCGTCGGCGTCTCTGGGGCAGGCTCGGGTGTTTCGGCCACTTCGGGCTCGGGTGTCGGGGTGGGTCGATCTGGCCGCACGCGCGGGCGCGGAGAGGTCAGCGGCGATTGCTCAGCCGTTTCCTCGGCCTCGGTCACAATCTCGGGTGCGGCCTCTTCCGGCGCGGTCTGATCCTGCTGCTCCTGCTGCGTCTCCGCACCGTCGTCCAAAGAAACAGGCGGCGTCTCGACCTCATCCGGCCTGGCATCGGGCGGAGGCGGCACGATGGGTTCGGGCGCGACTCGCTCGGCCGGGCTTGGCTGCGCCTCGGGCCCTGGTGGAACGGGCAAGGCGGCCGTCTCGGGTTCCGTCAATGTCGGGGGCTCTTGCGGCAACTCAGGCTCCGGCGGAACCTCGACCGTTTCCGGGACGACTTCTGGTTCCGGCTCAGGCGGAGCCACAGGTTCGGGGCGCGGTTGTTCTTCCGGGGTCACTTCGGGGGCGCTTGCTTCGGGTTCCGGCGCGTCTGGCTGCTCTAGCGTACCGGGCGACTCCGGCAGTTCGGGCGCGTCCGTCTGCGCGGTCAGCGCTGCGAATTGCTCAGCCGAAATCACAGATACGTCCTGCACATTCATCGGCAAAGGCTCGGACCGGAAGGTGCCGCCGAACAACGCCCAGCCGATCAGGCTGACATGCGCAATCGCTGAAATCTTGGTGCCGGTATCCACCGCGCAACCCCACCTTTACCCGTCGTCCAGCGTCGGCCCGCCGGTATCCGTTACCAGACCCACATTCGAAAACCCGCCCGCGTTCAGCGCACCCATGACCTGCATCACCTGAGCGTAGGGGATCGCCCCATCTGCCCGCAGGAAGACGCGGTCACTGCTGCGTTCCGCCGCAATGGCGCGCAACCTGCCGACCAGCTCTTCGCGCAGAACATCCGTGGTCTGAATCTGAACCCGGCCATCCGCCGTCAGCGTGACCGTCAGCGGTTCTTCATTGTCACCCGGCAAGGCACTGGCCGCGGTCTTGGGCAGGTCCACCGGCACTCCAACCGTCAGCAACGGAGCCGCCACCATGAAGATGATCAGCAACACAAGCATCACGTCCACAAACGGCGTCACGTTGATCTCTGACATCGGCTGCGCCCGGCCGCGGCGACGCCCGCGTCTTCGTCCGTTCCCACCCGAGCCCTGCTGAACCGCCGCACCCATGGTCAGCTGTCCAACTGGCGCGACAGGATCGTCGCGAACTCGTCTGCAAAGGCCTCGTAGCCGCCAACGATCCGGTCGCTGTCAGCGCTGAGCTTGTTGTAGAAGATCACCGCAGGAATCGCAGCCAGCAGGCCCAAACCCGTGGCCAACAGAGCCTCGGCAATCCCTGGCGCTACAACGGCAAGATTGGTGTTCTGCTGCTCAGCGATCTCGATGAAGGCATTCATGATGCCCCAAACCGTGCCAAACAGGCCAATGAACGGCGCAGTCGAGCCAACGGTGGCCAGAATAGGAAGACCTTTCTGCAAGGTTTCCGCTTCTTTTGCGATGGCAACATCCATCGAACGATCGATCCGAGCCGTTGCCCCGGCAATCAACCCGCCATCCGTGCGATGCGACCTGCGCCACTCGATCATGCCAGCGGCAAAAATCTTTTCAGAACTGCCATCGGGCTGGGACCCGATCTGCTCAAACAGCTCGTCCAGAGGGTTTCCAGACCAGAAATGCTCGTCAAACACCTGCGCCTCGCGTCGTGCGGCTCGATAGTTGATGAGTTTCTGGATGATGATACCCCAGGACCAGATTGATGCCGCGATCAGCATCAGCATCACCAGTTTGACGATAAAAGTTGCGCGGGCATACAGCCCCCACATGGAGAAATCGATCTCCTGCGCCAGCGCCAGCGTTTCAGCTTCCATGAACCTGCTCTTTGTTTTGCCTGACGGCCGTTGGTTTGGCCTTGTTTTGCCAAACGCTAACGCAGTTGGGGCTGAAATGCCAACAGAACCACCCCCGGCATCGAAATTGTTACATCAATGCGCGAATCTCTGCCGGGAGGCGGATTGGCCTACCATCTTTGTTGATGCAGACGGCGGTGACCGAAGCTCGAAAGATCACGGTCTCGCCACGGCGCACAAGCTGCGCCATGGTCAGACGCACGCCCGAAATCTCGGTCACTTCAGTTTCGACAACAAGCTCGTCATCGAATCTTGCGGGCGACAGGTAATCTGCCTCGACCCGTCGCACCACCCAGACAATGCCTTGGTCCCGCATTGCATTCTGATCGTTGCCCAGATTCCGGACCCAATCCGAGCGCGCACGTTCAATGTAGCGAAGGTAATTCGCGTGATAGACAACACCGCCCATATCGGTGTCTTCGTAATAGACGCGTATGGGAAAGATGTGCGTCACTGGGCAGGCTCCAACCGCGCAAACAGGCGCAAGGCATGCGAGGGATCTTGTGCCGCGCCCGGCAACACCGGGTCATAGGCGGCGCGGATCAGACCGGCAATGTCAGGCCGCAGGATCGTCGTCTCACCTGCCACAGCCAACGGCGACTGTGCCCGGAATGCGGTATCCGACCATAGCAGGATGGTCTGCACCACCTGGCTGAGCGCAAGGGTTTCAGCGGGCACTTTGGACAATTCCTTATCCATACGCAGGAACACAAACGCCGCCCGAATTGCACCATCCTCTTCGAACCGGAAAATCCGGTATTGGTTGGCGTCCGCCTCCAACAGGCGCGCCACCAAAGGTCTAAGATCGGGGATCAGACGATCCAAATCCGGCACGTCCGGCAATTCCTGCCAATCTCGAAAAAAGAACACCATGCAATTGGCGCCAAGCTCCGGGTCGGTCTCGGCCATCTGGTGTCCGGCCAGTGTCACAACCGCTTCGAACGCGCCCTTAACCGTCGCAAGCGTCTCATCCTCGACGCCAAAAACAATGGGAACGATGGGCCGCCCCCAGCGTGCAAACAAGAACTCACCGTTTTCGCGCGTAAACAGCGCCTCGATGTCTTCTGGTGTCACGCGCAGCCTTTCATCATTTGGAAAACACTCTCGCCAAAGGCATAGGTTCAAAAGCGCGCGGCTTCAACCAAACAGATCGCTCTGGCCTTTGGGCGCGGCCATCCCCAAATGTGTCCACGCTTTCTGCGCCAGCATCCGACCGCGCGGCGTGCGTTGAATCAGACCCTGCTGGAGCAGATACGGCTCGATCACCTCTTCCAGTGAATCCCGGCTTTCAGAAAGCGCCGCCGACAGAGTTTCAATCCCCACCGGTCCACCCGCATAGTTCTCGGCAATCAAAGTCAGATACCGCCGGTCCGCGCCGTCAAGCCCCAGATTGTCGACACTCAACCGCGTCAAAGCACCATCAGCGAGGTCGCGCGTAATCCGCCCGTCGCCTTCAACGATGGCAAAATCCACTACACGCCGCAACAATCGCCCTGCAATCCTGGGCGTTCCACGCGACCGGCGTGCAATCTCGCGCGCGCCTTCATTGTCCGCCGGCGCCCCCAGTTTGCGGGCATTGCGGGTGACGATCTCGTGCAACTCATCGACCGTGTAGAACTGCAACCGCGTGGGGATGCCGAACCGGTCGCGCAAGGGGGTCGTCAGCAACCCCATCCGCGTTGTCGCCCCCACCAATGTGAACGGCTGCAACTCGATCCGAACCGTCCGGGCCGCCGGGCCTTCGCCGATGACCAGATCCAGTTCAAAATCCTCCATCGCTGGATACAGCACCTCTTCGACCGCAGGGTTCAGACGGTGGATTTCATCGATGAACAACACATCGCGCGCTTCCAGATTGGTCAGGATCGCCGCCAGATCGCCCGCCTTGGCCAGAACCGGACCAGAGGTCATGCGGAAATTCACCCCCAACTCGCGCGCCATGATCTGTGCCAGGGTGGTCTTGCCCAGCCCCGGGGGGCCATGGAACAGCGTATGATCCATCGCCTCGCCCCGGTGCTTGGCAGATTGGATAAAGATGCGCAGATTGGCGCGCGCCTCGGCCTGTCCGATGAACTCATCCAAACCCTGCGGACGCAGTGCCCGATCATTGTCCTCGGGCAGCGGGTCGGGGCGCAAAGTTTGGTCAGCATCTACCATTCAACTACCCTTTCGGTGCCAAAAGCTTCAGTGCCGCCCGGATCAACTCGGCCTCGCCCGCATCGGGCAGGGTTGCGGCTGCTTCGGCCACGGCAGAGGCCGCCTCGGACGGCCCGTAGCCCAAATTCGAGAGTGCCGACAACGCCCCCGCCGACACTGCCGCAGATCCCGATGCCGGTTTGACGGTACGTTTCGGGGCCGGGGCCGGTTCGGCCAATTCCACCACTTCCAGTTCGGGGCCGTCCGTCGCCTCGGTCACCGTGCCGCCCATGGCCATGACACCCGGTGCCTTGTCCTTCAGGTCCAGCACGATCCGCTGTGCCGTTTTCGGACCGACACCCTTGGCGGCCTTGACCGCCCCCCAATCGCCCAACGCAATAGCACGGCTTACGCCATCGGGCCCCAGCGCCGACAGAATAGACAGAGAAACCTTGGCCCCGACACCCTGAACAGAGCAGAGCAACCGGTGCCATTCCTTTTCGATCAGGGACAGAAACCCATAGAGCTGCATAAGGTCTTCGCGCACCACCATGTCGGTGTAGATCGAGACCGCCTCGCCTGCCCCCGGCAAGGCCGCCATTGTCCGGTCCGAACAATAGACGAGGTAACCAACACCGCGCACGTCGATCAGGACATGATCCGCCGCGCGGTAGTCGATACGCCCCGTCAGCTTGCCGATCATGCCCGCACCTCTTTCAATCGTGATTGCTGCGTCTTGCCGTAATACGCGTGACAAATCGCAATCGCCAGCGCATCTGCCGCGTCCGCGCCTTTTGGCAGACATCCCGGCAATTGCAGTTTGACCATATGCAGGACCTGTTCTTTTTCGGCATGGCCGACGCCCACGACCGTTTTTTTCACCCGGTTGGGCGCATATTCCCCAACCGGCAAACCTGCCTGCGCCAAGGTCAGCAAAGCAACCCCGCGCGCCTGACCCAGTTTCAGCGTACCGGCCCCGTCTTTGTTCACGAAAGTCTGCTCGATGGCTGCCTGATCCGGCTGATGATCGGCAATGACCTCGACAATCTGATTGTGCAGAGAGAGCAAGCGTTCACCCAGATCGTCGCCGTCTGATTTGCACAACCCATTGGCAACATGGCTCAGGCGACTGCCGTTTGATTCGATGACGCCCCATCCCAGGGTTCTCAGCCCCGGATCAATGCCCAGAATTCTCATGTTTCGCCTTGGCCTGCTCGGGTTGTGTGGTGTTTTTTCAACGCCTAGCACGAAGCGTGAACATTTTCCAAGCGAATTGACCCCGGGCCCAAAAACGACATCACTGTTCTGCCCGCGACCCCAAAGCAAATTTGCGACCCGGAACAGTCTGAAATCGACACAAAAATGAAGGCGAATTCACCAATTATTTAAGGGGATTACAGCTGTGTGAAGCATTGCAGAAATTGCATAACACACATGCAAAAAATGATCTTGCACACCCGAAATCGCGACACTAGATGCCGCTCAGATCGCAAGATCAAACGTGAACACAAACCAGAAGGAAACAGGATATGGCTGCACTGGATACCACCCGCATTGCCACCACTGGCTCGTTCGGCCTCGTTGGCCGTATCGGCGCATTTTTCGCATCGGTCGTGAACGCCGCTGTCGAATGGAACGACGCCCGCGTCACTCGTAACGCGCTGACCGGTCTGACGGACCGCGAACTGGAAGACATCGGCCTGTGCCGGGGTGACATCGACGTCATCGCCGAGGGCCGTCGTTAATACCGACTACCACTCACACGCCCCTTCCTCCTCTCTTTGGGGCAAACAGAAACACCGCGTCCTGAGAAGGCCGCGGTGTTTTTCGTTTCAGCCAGTGCTTAGTAGAGAAGTTTGTTGAGCTGAACCGAGAGAAGCTGTGACAGCGGGTCGATCTGCATCACCCACGCGCCGGCCTGTTCGACCTGCGTCCCTTTGTTGAGGTCGTCCACGCGGGACTGGTATCCTGTTGGACCCAGACTGGACAAAAGGAAGGCCTTAAAGGCGAAAAACCCGACCAAGCTCAACAGCAGGACTTTGGCAGGAACCGCCGAGCGTACCCGTTGCGGCCTCATGACCACCAGACCATCCTTGCGCATTGTCGCGCGGTAGCCGCGGCTGAGTTTCGCGTGTTTCTTGTTCAGGCGATGAACGCGCTGATCAAATTCCAGTTGCTTTCCAGACATGGCAGCCTCCAAAAACCGCCCCCCATCAATTTGATTAAAAACGGTACGTAGAGATTGCGCCAAAATCGTGGCAAAAATCCAAAAAACTCCTGTAAATGGTCTAATTTAAGCCCTGTTTGCTTAAGATTAGCGTCGTCCATTCACCAATCTCACCCCTTTGATGCAGATTGAACCCGTATTCGGAATAAACGGAAACCACGTCATCTGCTTGCTCGTTTAGGAGTCCCGACACGATTGCATAGCCTCCGGGACGGAGATTCGCGGCAATTTCCGGGGACAGGGCTACCAGTGGGCCTTTGAGTATATTGGCAAAAATCAGATCGTAGGGCGCATGCGCGCTCAGGTCGGGGTGGTCGAACCCTGCGGCTTCGACACAGCGAACCCGACCGAACATGCCATTGGCTTTCAGATTTGCCTCGGCAACATCCACGGCAACCTGATCGATATCGCTGGCGATGATCTCCCCATCCCAAACACGGGCCGCCGCCATCGCAAGAACCGCCGTTCCGCAGCCGATATCTGCGACCTTGGAGGCAGAGAGACCTTCGTCCAACAACTGATCCAGTGCTTTAAGGCAACCCAGAGTGGTGCCATGATGACCGGTGCCAAAGGCCATCGCGGCCTCAATCAACAAGGGGATACGCCCTTCCGGCACTTTGTCGGCATCATGGCTGCCATAGACGAAGAAACGACCTGCCTCAACAGGGGCAAGCTCGCGGCGGACATGGGCGACCCAATCCGTTTCAGGCAGTTCCGAGACAACAAAAGGCTTGGCATCGAAGGCTGCAGAAAGCACCGCCAAAGCAGTCTCGTCCGGTGCTTCGGTGAAATAGCCCCCGACCTCCCAAAGACCAGAGCCGTCCTCGACTTCGAATACGCCAACACCTGTGGGTTCCGGTTCCAGTCGCTCCATCGCCTCACCCAGACCTTCGGCGGCTTTCTTGCCGGTCAGAGTGGTCAACGCGGTGAATGTGGGCATGGCGGTCTCCTGTCTCAGTTGAGACTGCGCCTATGGCGTGGGCCCCGCAAGGTCAAGCTCCAGCGCCTACTCGGCGGGGGCCGGAGCGTATTTGGTCAGCGTCGTCTCATTGCCCGGCTCGGGGTGGCGCGGTATCAGCAGCGACAGCAGCAGTGACACGATGGCCATTCCGGCTGCAAGACCAAAGACCGCGCCGGGTGAGATAACCCACAAAAGGCCCAACAGCGCAGGCAGGAAAACCGCAGCGATATGGTTGATGGTGAAGGCTACTGCAGCCGTTGGCGCGATATCCGCCGGATCCGCGATCTTTTGGAAGTACGTTTTCAAAGCTAGTGCCAGAGCAAACAATACATGGTCGATCACATACAGGATCGCGGCAAGCAGCACACCCCAGCTGAACCAGTAAATCCCGCCATAGGCTGCAAAGACGATTGCCAAACCCGCGTATTCGAAGATCAGCGTCCGGCGCTCTCCGAACTTTGCCACGGCTTTCCCCAGCATGGGGGCAACGGCCATGTTGATCATCAGGTTGATCAGATAGAGGCTGGTAAGCTCATGTACTTTGAAGCCGAACTTTTCGACCATCATAAAGCCCGCAAAGACGACAAAGATTTGACGTCGCGCACCGGCCATGAATTGCAGTGCATAATACAGCCAGTAGCGTTTGCGCAAAATCAGCTTCTTGGTTTGCGGTGTCGGCGCTTCGAATTGTGGGTACGCAATCAGGCACACCAACGCCAGCACCGCCGTGACACCCCCGGTGATCATGAACACCATGTTGTAGGTCAGATCAAACCGATCCCAGGTCAGCACGATCAGCCCATAAACGACGGCCGTCGCCGCAGACCCCATGGCGACGAGCCAACCCAGTATCTGCGGGGCGCGGTCCTTGGGCAGCCATTGCAGCTGTAGTGATTGGTTGACCGTTTCGTAATAGTGAAATCCGATCGAACTGAACAGCGTCACGAACAACAGCCCGCCGAGGCTGGGAAACCATGCCGTTATCGCCGTGGCAACGCCGAGCATCATCAGCGAAATCATCGCCAGCACCTGCTCGCGGATGAAGATAATCACAGCAATCACGCCGACGGCCAGAAAGCCCGGAATCTCTCGCACCGTGTGCAGCAGACCAATATCCGCCCCGTCGAAATTCGCCACTTCGATGACAAAGTTGTTCAACAATGCGCTCCACCCGTTGAACGCAATGGGCATCATCAACGCCATCATGAACAGCAACGTCATGGGACGTCGCCAGAACGGCAGGCTTTTCGCCTCGGAAAGCGGCACGAGTTTCAGCATAAGTCACCCTCTACGCCCATTTCCCAGGTTTGGCGAGGGGGAAGCTGTCGCCGCACATCAGGTCTGCGCAGATGCAGAGGTCAGTAGAAGTTTTGCGGGTCGATGTCGACGGTCAACCGGATATCCCGTTTCAAACGCAGCGGCGCAATCCAACGGGCGATGGCATCCTGAATCGGCGCGCCTTTGGGGGCTTTGACCAACAGCCGCACCCGATGCCGCCCCCGGATACGCGCAATCGGCGCAGGCGCGGGGCCAAAGACCTGCGCATCGATATCCCGCAGAGGCGCATCGTTGCGGGCCATCGCGTTGCCGATGTCGAACACCGGTCCGACCTCTGGCCCGGACAAAACGATCCCGGCCATGCGCCCGTATGGCGGCACACCTGCGGCCTGTCGCCCAGCGGCCTCGGCTTTCCAGAACCCTTCTTCATCACCCGACAGGATGGCGCGAATGACGGGATGTTCGGGCTGAAAGGTCTGCAACAGCGCCTGTCCGGGCTTATCCGCACGCCCGGCGCGGCCAGCCACCTGACGCATCAGCTGGAACGTGCGCTCGGCCGCACGTAGGTCCGCCCCGTGCAGGCTGAGATCGGCGTCGATGACACCCACCAAGGTCAATTTCGGAAAATTATGCCCCTTGGCCACAAGCTGCGTGCCGATGACGATATCAGCATCACCCGCAGCAATCTCTTCGATCTTCGCCTTCAAGGCGCGCGCCGATCCGAACAGATCAGAGGACAGCATTGCAATATTCGCCTCGGGGAAAGTCGCCTCGGCCTCTTCCGCCAGTCGTTCAATGCCTGGGCCAACCGGGGCCAGCTTGCCTTCGACCTGGCAAGAGGGGCAGACCTCGGGCATAGGTTTGGTCTCACCACATTGGTGGCACATCAGACGCTTGAGGAACCGGTGTTCCACCATGCGCGCATCGCAATGATCGCAAGCAATCTGTTCGCCACAGGCGCGGCACAGGGTCACCGGCGCATATCCACGGCGGTTGATGAACAGCAACGATTGCTCGCCCCGCTCAATCCGCTGCCGCACCGCCTGCCGCAAAGACGGGGAAATCCACGTCCCCGGCTGCATCTGCTCGGCCCGCATGTCGATGGGCTTCATCTCGGGCAGCACCGCGTCGCCAAAGCGTGAGGTCAGATCAAGACGCTCGTATTTGCCCGCCTCGGCATTGGCCCAGCTTTCCAGTGACGGCGTCGCGCTGGCCAGGATCACCCGCGCGCCACAGATGGCCGACCGCAGCACCGCCATGTCACGAGCGCTGTAATGCACCCCGTCTTCCTGTTTGTAGGACGTGTCGTGTTCCTCATCGACCACGACCAAGCCCAGATTGCGAAACGGCAGGAACAGTGCGGATCGCGCGCCCACCACCAGCTGCGCATCACCCTGCCCCACCATGCGCCAGACCCGGCGGCGTTCGGTCATCGTCGCGCCCGAATGCCATTCGGCCGGGCGCGCACCAAACCGAGCCTCGACCCGGGTCAGGAATTCGGCGGTCAGAGCAATCTCGGGCAGCAGAACCAGCGCCTGCCGACCCTGCCGCAAGGCCTCGGCGACGGCCTCAAGGTACACCTCGGTCTTGCCCGACCCGGTGACGCCTTTCAGCAATGTGGTGCCATAGTCGCCCGTCCGCAAACCAGATTGCAGAACCTCAACGGCGGCAGCCTGATCCTGGGTCAACGCCTTGCCGGGCAAATCCGGATCAAGATGCGGATAGGGCAGATCGCGCGGGCTGTCCTCTTCCCGCACCGCGCCCAGTTTCACCAATCCCTTGACGACCGAAGAGGTCACGCCCGCCTGTTCGGCCAGTTCCTTCAACGTAAAGGCCAAACCGCCATACTCTCGCAGTACCTCCAGCACACGGGTCCGCGAGTCTGTCATTCGATCGGGATCTTTGTCGCCAAGCCGATAGATCTTGCGCATAGACGGCGGATCGCCCAGCCCCGGCGCGCGCGTGGCCAGCCGCAGCATCGCCGGCATCGGCGTCAGCGTGTAATCGGCCACGCGACCCAGAAACAGGCGCATCTCCTCGCGCATCGGTGCAACCTCAAGCACCCGGATCACCGAACGGGCCTTGGCCAGATCAAAACCACCCTGCCCCGGCCCCCAGACCACGCCCAACACTTTGCGCGGGCCCAGCGGCACCTCGACATAGGCGCCCAGAAAGCACCCGCCCTCGGGCGCTTTGTAATCCAACGTCCGGTCCAGCGGCTGCGTTGTTAGCACCGCAACCAGCTCTCCTTGGTCGAAAAATCCGTTAGCGCTCACGGCATATCCTTCGCAGGGGGTTCCAGCATGGGTCTCTTTGAGGTAAAGCCATCCGCGACCAAGGCCAACCCATCAAAGGACTGCCCGCATGAAATTCTTCGTAGACACAGCCGAGATCGACGCAATCGCCGAACTGAACGATCTGGGCATGGTGGACGGTGTCACCACCAACCCTTCGCTGATCCTGAAATCGGGCCGCGACATTCTGGAAGTGACCAAGGAAATCTGTGATCTGGTCGACGGGCCGGTCTCGGCCGAGGTCGTGGCAACCGAAGCCGACGACATGATCGCCGAAGGCCGCAAGCTGGCCAAGATCGCGCCCAATATCGCGGTGAAAGTGCCGCTGACATGGGCAGGCCTGAAAACCTGCAAGACGCTCAGCGACGAAGGCCAGATGGTCAATGTCACCCTCTGCTTCTCAACCAATCAGGCGCTTCTGGCCGCCAAAGCGGGCGCGACCTTCATTTCACCCTTCATCGGGCGTCTGGATGACATCAACCTCGATGGCATGGACCTGATCGCCGATATCCGTCAGGTCTATGACAATTACGGGTATGAGACCGAGATTCTCGCCGCCTCGATCCGCACGGTGAACCACGTGACCGACAGCGCCCGCATCGGTGCCGACGTGATCACCGCACCGCCAGCCGTGATCAAAAAGCTGGCCGACCACCCGCTGACCGACAAAGGCCTCGAAACATTCCTGGCCGACTGGGCCAAAACCGGCCAGAAAATCCTCTGATCCTATGCGCGACCGCGCGGCGCCCTCAGGCGCCGCGCCCGGCCCAACTGCGCGGGGCTGATCCATGATCAGCTCCAAACAGGCGGGAGCGTTCCGGACACAGCGCAGCACGAAATCCACCTTTGCGTGCATTTTTTCCAAGGCAACTCCGTTTGGTCGTGTTATAAGCCGCCAAAACAAAAAACGACCGGACGGGACATGAGCAGCAACCCTAAACTCGAGGATAACCTCCGCGCCGCTATTCTGGCCAAGCCAGATGCTTTGCTGGACGACAAAGACCTGATGCAGGCATTGGTCACCGCCAATGAACAGGCGCGCGGCGACAATGTGATCGACCTGCGTGGCATCGCCATGCAACGGCTTGAGGCCCGGCTGGACCGGCTGGAAGATACGCACCGCTCGGTTATCGCCGCTGCCTACGAGAACCTGGCCGGGACCAATCAGGTTCATCGCGCGATCCTGCGGCTGCTTGAACCGGTAGAGTTCGAAGATTTCCTGCGCGTGTTGGGTAAGGACGTGGCCGATATCCTGCGGGTGCAACGCATCACGCTGGTGCTGGAAACCATTGCTTTCAAAGACGACACGGGCATCGACACACTGGGCGGTGTGCTGACCGTGACCGAGCCCGGCTTTATCGACCAGTACCTCACCTATGATCGCAGCGGCCCTGCCCGAGAGGTTACACTGCGCGAAATCCATCAACCCAACCCGCGTGTGTTCGGCAATCTGGCCGCGCAGCTGCGCTCCGAAGCTTGCCTCAAGCTCGACCTTGGTCCGGGTCGCCTGCCCGGGATGATTGTGATGGGGGCCACCGATCCCAGACATTTCACACCGCAACTGGGCACCGATCTTCTGGCGTTCTTTGCCGGTGTGTTCGAACGCTCGATGCGCCACTGGTTATCGTGAGCCTGATCTCACCAGCCTGCCGCGACGCGCTTCAGCACTGGCTGGACAGCCTCGGCGCACTGGCGGGACGATCCGAGAACACCCAGACAGCCTACCGGGGAGATGTGACAGACTTCCTGTCCTTCATGACGCTCCATCATGGGGATCGTCAGGGCCTTGCGGCGTTGGACCGTATCACGATTTCCGACATGCGGGCCTGGATGGCGGATCAACGCGCGGGGGGCGTCGGCGCGCGGTCGCTGGCGCGCAAGCTGTCTGCCGTCAAAAGCTTCTACCGTTGGCTGGCTGAGCGTGAAGGGTTTGAGCCTACCGCCGTTCTGTCGACCCGTGCGCCGAAATTTACCAAGAAACTGCCTCGTCCACTGGCCGAAGACGCGGCCCGTGCGATGATCGATACCGTCGAACTGCAATCGAGCAACGATTGGGTCTCGGCGCGCGATGTGGCCGTTGTCACGTTGCTTTATGGCTGCGGGCTGCGCATATCCGAGGCACTTTCGCTGACGGGCGCGGACGCTCCTTTGCCGCCAACGCTCCGCATCACGGGCAAGGGCGACAAAGAGCGGATCGTCCCTGTCCTGCCTGCCGCGCGTGAGGCTGTCGATCGCTATGTGCAGCTCTGCCCGCATCCGAAATCTGACAATCAGGCACTGTTTCGCGGTATCCGCGGTGGGTCTTTGAATCCAAGGGCCATTCAGGGCGTCATGGCCAAGGCCCGCATGCAGTTGGGCCTGCCGGCAACGGCGACACCACATGCCATGCGGCACAGTTTCGCCACCCACCTGCTTTCGGCCGGTGGGGACCTGCGGGCTATTCAGGAACTGCTGGGCCATGCCTCGTTGTCCACAACGCAGGCCTATACAGCCGTTGACACAGCACGTCTGATGGAAGTCTACAACCGCACGCATCCCAAGGCCTGAGGGGACAAAACCGGGACAATCCCGACGTCCTTTCAGGATAAGGAGCTTTTTGCTTTGCATCTGCGGCACGCATCGTACATGACACGGGCATGACACTCAGATTCAAAGCGCTTGCCGTTCATCTTTTCACTGCAACCGGAGCTGTTTTTGCCATGCTCGCCATGCTGGCAGCGGTCGAGGAAAAGTGGAGCCTGATGTATCTGTGGCTGGTGGTTTCGTTCATTGTCGATGGCATAGACGGCCCCTTGGCCCGGCACTACCACGTCAAAAAGAATGCACCTGAATTTGACGGCGTATTGCTTGATCTGATCATCGACTACCTGACCTATGTGTTCATCCCCGCCTATGCGCTGTTCAAGTCAGGCCTGATGGATGGTTGGACCGGCTGGTTTGCGATCATCGTCATCACCTTCACCAGCGCGATGTATTTTGCCGACACCCGGATGAAAACCAAAGACAACTCGTTTTCCGGTTTTCCCGGATGCTGGAACATGGTGGTCATTGTCATCTTTGCGCTCGAGCCGAACTTCTGGGTCAGCCTCATCCTCGTGACCCTGCTGGCGGTTGCGATGTTCCTGCCATTGAAGTTTGTCCACCCCGTGCGGACCGAACGCTGGCGCAGTTTGACCTTGCCCATGGCGCTGGCCTGGACATTCTTTGCGGGTTGGGCGGCCTGGGTCGATTTTCACCCGGAAAGCTGGGCGCATTGGGGATTGGTGATCACCAGCCTGTATCTGGTTTTTGCAGGTATTGCGCAACAGATGATTCCGCAGCGCAAAGATGCGGGTTATAGAACGTCCTGAACCTCGAACTCGGTTCCGTTATGGGTAAAGACATCGCCTGCCTGCAATCCGACCATGGCCAGGTAAATCGGGCTTTGGGTTGAGATTCCCATATAAGTTTTGCCGTCCACCTCGAACCGGGTTGTCGAAACGCAGACCACAAATCGGCGATTGTTAAACTTGATGACCGCGCCCGGCTGCACTGTGTCCGTAAGCCCGAAATTCGTATTCTCAATGACATCGATTTTGGCATGATGCGCGTGAACCGGAGCGTCGAAAGCGGCAGCAAGATCTGCATTCTCGCGCGAGGCCGCGATATCGTCCTTGTCGTGCCCTTCACGGTCATCCAGTTGCGCGTCCTTCAGAAAAGCGTCGTAATGCGCCTGTGCGGTGGCCAGTTCCTGGGCCTCCAGCGACATCAGGCGATCTATGATGGCCTTCTTGTAAGCGGCGCGTTCTGCTTGGTCGGTCATTCAATACGATCCTTCAAACTCTCCATCTGATACAAGGTGAGGCTCGGACCCTTGAAATGCAATAGGTTTTCAGCATTCAGATCAACAGGCCCGCCGCCCGTTCATGTCGCAACAGGGCGACCTTGGTCTCGATCCCGCCATCGCCCGAGAAACCGCCCAACCCGTTGGCGGCCAAAACGCGATGGCAGGGAATGATGACGGGGATCGGGTTCGCGCCGCAGGCCTGACCAACCGATTGCGGCGGTTGCCCCAGGTCTTTGGCGATATCGCCGTAAGTGCGGGTTTCACCCAGTGGTATCGCATACATCAGATCGCAGACCTGCCGCTGAAACTCGGACCCGGACACGCGATAGGGCAGATCAAACTGTTGCAGCCGTCCCTGATCATAGGCCGTCAACTGTGCGGCGGCCTCAGCCAGCAAGGGCGTTTGTGGCTCGTCGTCCCGGCCGTTCCAAACAAGGCGTATAATGGCCCCGTCCGTCTCTTCGACGCCAAGGCGACCAAACTGGGTTTCAACAGCTATCATCGGCATGGGCGCAGGGTTTCAGATCACCGAGCCCAGCGCAAGCGATGAAAAAACCCCCGGCGAGCCGCCGGGGGCTCGGATCGCTAGTTGAGCGCTTCGTTGCAGCGCCCACAGACACCCGGGTGAGAATGAAGCCCCACATCGGGCAGAATTTTCCAGCACCGCTGGCATTTCTCGCCCTGGGCTTTTTCGAACACAACAGCAACGCCATCGATTTCCGGTACACGAAATGCCTCGGCCGGAGCCGGATCGCCGGTGACCGTCAGGCCTGACGTGATGCACATGTCATCCACGTCAAATGTCGCCAGCAGATCGCGGGTTTCGCTATCCTCGACATGAACGATGGGTGCGGCCTCCAAGCTGGACCCGATCATCTTGTCCTGACGCTGAATTTCCAACGCAGCGGTAACGGCGCGACGGACACGGCGGACCTTGGCCATGCTGGTTTCCAGCTGTTCATTGTGCCAGTCAGCAGGCGTATCCGGGAAGTCGACCAGATGAACCGAGCTGTCATCCCCCGGGAACCGCTCCAGCCAGACCTCTTCCATGGTGAACACCAGCACCGGTGCCAGCCATGTGGTCAGACGTTGGAACAGGATATCCAGCACGGTACGCGCAGCGCGGCGGCGCAGGTTATCGCCGTCACAATACAGCGCATCCTTGCGGACGTCGAAGTAGAAGGACGACAGATCAACGGTCGCAAAGGTGAACACGGCACTGAAAACCCCTTGGAAGTCGAAGGTCGCATAGCCTTGGCGCACTTGGCTATCCAGATCGGCCAGACGGCTGAGCACCCACCGTTCCAGACGCGGCATGTCATCGGGCGCGACGCGGTCGGCCTCGGTGAATTCCGCCAGTGAACCCAGCATGAACCGCATGGTGTTGCGCAGCCGGCGATAGCTGTCGGCGGTGCCTTTCAGGATTTCCGGCCCGATCCGCTGGTCGGTCGTGTAGTCAGTTTGGGCCACCCAAAGACGCAGGATATCCGCACCGTACTGTTTGATCACTTCCTCGGGCACGATGGTGTTGCCGATGGACTTCGACATTTTCATGCCCTTTTCGTCCAGCGTCATGCCGTGAGTGATGACATTGCGATACGGTGCCCGCCCCTTGGTGCCACAGGCCTGCAACATCGACGAATGGAACCACCCGCGGTGCTGGTCAGTGCCCTCCATGTAGACATCGGCGATACCGTCTTCGGTGCCGTCCTCTCGGTCGCGCAGAACAAAGGCATGGGTAGAGCCTGAATCGAACCAGACGTCCAAAACATCAAAGACCTGATCCCAGTCATCCGGGTTGTAGTCATTGCCCAGGAACCGCTCTTTGGCCCCTTCCACATACCAGCAATCGGCCCCGTCCTGTTCGAACGCCTCTCTGACCCGAGCATTTACCGCCGAATCCCGCAGCAGGAAGTCCGGATCGGTCGGCAGAGCACCCTTTCTGGTGAAACAGGTCAGCGGTACACCCCAGGCACGCTGGCGCGACAGAACCCAGTCCGGGCGCGCCTCGATCATGGAATACAGGCGGTTGCGGCCCGTCTGCGGCGTCCACTTCACCAGTTCGTCGATCGAGCGCAGGGCGCGTTCGCGGATGGTGTCGCCCATCTCACCCATGCCATCGTCCAGCTTGCGGTCAACGGATGCAAACCACTGCGGCGTGTTGCGGTAGATGATCGGCGCTTTCGAGCGCCACGAATGTGGGTAGCTGTGCTTGATCTTGCCGCGCGCCAGCAGCCCGCCAACCTCGACCAGCTTGTCGATGACCGCTTTGTTCGCGTCACCCTCGCCGCCCTTGCGGGACAGGATGTATTTGCCGCCAAAGAACGGCAGATCAGCGCGGAACGAGCCGTCGTCCATTACGTTATAGGTGATGACCTGCTCCAGCATACCCAGATCGCGAAAGAGTTCGAATTCCTCCATCCCGTGGGACGGCGCACAGTGGACAAAGCCGGTGCCTTCGGTATCGGTGACAAACTCGGCGGCGCGGAAGTCGCGGATGTCGTCCCATTCGCCGTTGCCGCCCTCGGCCCCAGCCAGCGGGTGGGTCAGTTGCACGCCTGCCAGCTCATCGCTGGTCACGTCACGGACGCGAGTCCACTGGTCGTCGTTCAGACGGGCTCGGCCCAGCACATCTGCGGCCAGATTGTCGGCCAGCAGGAACTTGTCGCCCGCCGCAGCCCAGCATTCCTCGGGCGCGCCGGTGACCTCATAGAGACCGTAAGAGATGCCTTTGCCGTACACGACCGCTTTGTTCGACGGCATGGTCCACGGGGTCGTGGTCCAGATCACAACAAATGCGTCATCCAAATCACCGGCATTCACGACCTTGAACTTCACCCAGATGGTGAAGCTTTCCTTGTCGTGATACTCGACCTCGGCCTCGGCCAGCGCGGTTTTCTCGATGGGCGACCACATAACAGGTTTCGAGCCCTGATACAGCGTGCCGTTCATCAGGAACTTCATGAACTCATCGGCGATCACCGCTTCGGCGTGATAGTCCATGGTGATGTAGGGATCAGGCCAGTTGCCGGTGATGCCCAGACGCTTGAACTCTTCGCGCTGGATGTCGATCCAGCCCTCGGCGAACTTGCGGCATTCCTGACGGAAATCGACGATGTTCACCTCGTCCTTGTTCTTGCCTTTCTTGCGGTACTGCTCCTCGATCTTCCACTCGATTGGCAGGCCGTGGCAGTCCCAGCCGGGCACATAGCGCGCGTCGAAGCCCATCATCTGATGTGACCGTACGATCATGTCCTTGATGGTCTTGTTCAGCGCGTGACCGATATGCAAGTGGCCGTTCGCGTAGGGTGGGCCATCGTGCAGGGTGAAAGGCTTACGGCCTTCTTTCTCGCGCAGGCGGTCGTAGACGCCGATCTTTTCCCACCGCTCCAGCCATGCGGGTTCGCGCTTGGGCAATCCGGCGCGCATGGGAAAATCGGTCTTGGGCAGGTTCAGCGTGTCTTTGTAGTCAGGTGTCTGGATCGTGTCGGCGCACATTGGGGGCGTCCTTTGGATGATCTGGTCGTCTTGTGGATCGAAGCGGTCGGTGCGAAATCTCAAACACCTTTGCCCGGCGTCTCAGGAGATCAGAGCGCCGGGGATATAATTCGAATAATGATGGCCAGACGGGCATACATGGCGGCGCTTATAGGACGCCGATGCCTGATGGTCCAGAGGTTCCGGGCCTTGCGGCAATTGGCACCGGTTTGGCCCGGCGATTGAATCGAGTTTTACGACTTAAACCGCCGAGAGCGCGGGGCGGGAACCCATCGGCAACAGACTGAACACCAGTGCGTGCCCAAGCGGAATGTCGATCTCCGACCGCAGCACTGCACCAGCCTACGGATGAAACAACGAACCGACCAGATAGGCAATCGCGGCGGCCACACCTCCGATGGCCAGGGTTTCAAGTCCCGACCGCCACCACGAGGCCAGGGACCACCGGCTTTTGACTGCTCCGATGAAAAAGAAGACACCCATTGTCATCCAGGCCGAGATCACGAAGGCATTGGTCAAGGACAACAAAAACGGCAGCAATGGAACCAGACCTGCGACAAGGAACGCGAGAAACGTCGCAAGAGCCGCTTTCATCGGATGCGGATCGACGCTGCCCAACCCGTACTCGCCTTCGATCATAAGATTGATCCAGCTTTCATGGTTCGAAGTGATGGCAGCGGTCGCGTCATCCAGCACCGCACCAGACAAGCCTTTCTGGGTCAGAATTTCACGGACCTCATCGCGTTCCCCCTGCGGGTAAAGGGCGATGTGACGCTCTTCAATCGCCCTGATCCGTTTGATGTTGTCCAGTTCGGCCTTGGTGCCCGAATAGTTACCCGCCGCCATTGAAAACCCATCGGCCAGAACATTTGCAAGCCCAAGGGCCACGATCACGAAGGACGACAGGCCCGCCCCCGCGACACCGGCCACAATCGCAAATGTCGTAACCGAGCCGTCGATGCCACCATAAACCATGTCGCGCAATACGCCACGTCCAGGTGGGGCGTTGATCCGTTCTGCGATCTCTTGCTGGCTGTGACCGTGGTCTGTCATGACTGGCTCTCCATCACATTCAGTGTGACGAATAGCTTGCAGCGATGCCTTGCGTCAGATCAACCCTTCGAGAACAGCCCTTTCAAAGCCCGTTTGATCACAGCCCGCGTCGACGGTTTGTGACGCTCCGAGAACGGTAAAGGTCGGCACACCTCCATCGCGGCGACGCCAACACGGGCGCTGAGGGCACCGTTGACCAGCCCTTCACCGAACCTGCGGGACAGCTTGCTCAGAACCGATCCGCCCAGAACCGGCTCCAACAGGTCATCGCCCACCGCAACTGCTCCGGTGGCGACCAGATGAACAAACACCGCGCGGGTGAGACGCCAACTGCCAAGAAACCCGGCCCGACCGCCGTAGATCTCTGCGATACGCCGGATCATGCGCAGCGACGCCGCTAGCGCCGTCGCCACATCCGCCAAAGCCAGTGGCACCAATGCGGTCACCGTCGCCACTTGGCGCGCTGCGGCTTCAACTTCTCGGCTGGCGGCGACGTCGAGAGGGGCCAGCAGTTCATCTTCGGCCAACGCAAGCAGGCCAGAGGCATCGAATTGCTCGGGCATCCGCTCGGATAGCCGGTCTCGACCCCAGCGGGTCTCATCCCGACCTTTGTAGAATGCGATCAGACGCGTTGTGACAGCGCGGGCCTTGGCCAGATCAGCTTCGGCCAAAGCCTCATCCGCCGAACGGCGCATTCCGTCGACCCGGGACAGCCGTCCAATTGCGGCCAGTTCGCGGATCGCGATGATCAGTGCGACCAGAACCAGCGCCCCGATCAACCCGGTGACGATCCACCCCAGAAGGGGTGCGCGCGCCAACAGCGATGTCGCGAAATCCCACGCCGCGACCGAGATCGTAGCGCCGACAACTGCGAGCGCCAGACCCCAGAACCACCGCGACAGAGCAGACGGTTTTCGGGCGGCAAAACGCGCCGCGCTCTGCATCGCCTGACCTTGAGGGTACGCAAGGTCAGGCACTGGCGGCGCTTGTGCAACGTCAACAACAGGTTCATCTGTTTCCAGATCGATCAGGACCGGGCCCTTCGCCATTCCTTACCCTTTCACTCTGCCAAACAGATTTGAGGATCGACAGGTCGTCATAAATGTCTGTGCTTTCGCTGAACTTGGAAGACGCGCAAAATTCATAGCCTGTCTCCGATCAGGAACTGCGCCGCCCGATCCAAGCGGATATGCGGTGGACCGTCGCCGGGGCGCAATGTCAGTTGCGCTGGAGCAAAAGCCATGAAGCCATAGTCGTTTGCCAGCCACGTCTCCTCCCCGTTGCGGGCCGGGCCGAGCAGATGGGCCGGGTCATCGGGCAAGTCACCGGGGTAGAACGCCGCCTGTTTTCCGCTGTCCAGCAAGGTGCCGCGCACGCACGGCAGCTCAACCCCGTTATGGTTGCGCATCTCTTCGGTCGTGGCCCGCAGTGAGGCCAGCGACAGGGCCGCCGTTTCAGCCCCCGCAAAACTTGCCCGGTCTCGTGCGTCGCGGATCAACGCCTCCATGATCGCAGTCAGGCGGGGGTGCTGCGTGTGGTGCAGGTGGTCAGCTTTGGTTGCTGCAAACAGGATGCGCTCGACCCGCTTTCCCAGCAAGAGTTGGCTGAGCCACGCGTTGCGGCCCGGGCGAAAGGCCGACAGGATGTCGCCCATCGCGCGTCGCATATCCTCGACCGCTTGTGGGCCTTTGTGGATCGCGCCCAGCGCATCGACCAGAACCACCTGTCGATCAATGCGTGAGAAATGATCGCGGAAGAACGGTTTCACCACCTGAGATTTGTATGCCTCGTATCGCCGCTCCATCTCGCGGTGTAAGGTGCGGCGGCGCGCGGGCTCGGACACCGGCAAAGGCGCAAAGGTCAGAACCGGAGACCCGGCCAGATCACCCGGCAAAAGGAACCGCCCCGGCGTACAATCGTAAAACCCAGCGTCCCGCGCGTTGTTCAGATAGGTGGTGAATGCAGCGGTCAGTGCTTGCGCGGTGGGTTCGTCATGTACGGCTGTCAGATCGGTTGCGCGGGTCTGCGTCAGAAACTCTGCCGCTTCGGGTCGGGTTTCTAGGCGTGCAAGCGTCTCTTGCGACCAATCCTCGTAAGATTTGTCCAGCAAGCCGAGGTCCAACAACCACTCGCCCGGATAGTCCACGATATCCAGATGCACTTTGCGCGGCCCCTGCAGCCCGGCCAGCAAACCGGCGGGGCGGGCCTTGAAGGACAAGCGCAACTCGGACACCGCGCGAGTGCTGTCGGGCCAGTGCGGCTGAGGGCCGGTCAGGTCAGTCAGGTGCGATTCATAGTCGAACCGGGGCACGGTGTCATCGGGTTGCGGCTGCAGATAGGCGGCGTTGATCCGTCCCTCTTGCTGCGCGACAAGGCCATGCATGCGGCCTCGGTCCAGCAGGTTGGCCACCAGCGATGTAATGAACACAGTCTTTCCAGAACGGGCCAGACCGGTGACGCCCAAACGGATAACCGGCTCGAAAAACGTCTCGGACACGCTGTCGCCGATGGTTTCGACGCTGCGCGCAAGACTGTCTGCCAGGGATGAGATGACCAAACTGTCGCCCCGCACTTATCGTTTTGCCCAAGATAGGTAGCCGCCGCCGGACATGCCAGCGCTTTCGCCCCCTTGCCCGCCTGCGCGCCGCGCGCTACCAGCGGCTCATGCCCAGATATGCATTACAAGTCGAATACCAAGGGGAACCGTTCGCCGGGTGGCAACGGCAGAAACAGCTGCCGTCAGTGCAAGGTGCCATAGAACAGGCCCTGTCCTGCATCCAACCGGGCGCGCACACCATCGCTGCCGCCGGGCGCACCGATGCGGGTGTTCATGCGCTGGGGCAAGTCGCGCATTGCGATCTTGCGAAGGAATGGGACCCCTTCCGCTTGTCCGAGGCGTTGAACTATCACCTCAAACCGCAGCCGGTTGCGATTGTTCAGGCCGCGCGGGTGGCGGATGACTGGCACGCCCGGTTCACGGCTGTTGA
Source organism: Ruegeria sp. AB5 (assembly GCF_056542645.1). Classification (NCBI taxonomy): domain Bacteria; kingdom Pseudomonadati; phylum Pseudomonadota; class Alphaproteobacteria; order Rhodobacterales; family Roseobacteraceae; genus Ruegeria; species Ruegeria sp. AB5. The sequence continues at coordinate 27,917 of NZ_JBQGAE010000020.1, read as the reverse complement.
ACGCCAGTACCTCTTTCGCATCCTGATGCGCCGCGCGCCCGCAACACATGACAAAGGACAAGTGTGGCAGATCAATCATCAACTGGATGTCGATGCCATGCAGGCCGGGGCAAATATGCTGATCGGGCGGCATGACTTTACCACCTTCCGATCCTCGATCTGTCAGGCGGCCAGCCCGATCAAAACGCTGGATGAACTGCGGATCGAACAGGTTCAGGGTTTTTCCGGCCCCGAGGTTCACTTTCACGTCCGCGCCCGGTCTTTCCTGCACAATCAGGTCCGCAGTTTTGTCGGCACGCTGGAACGTGTTGGCGCGGGGTCATGGCTGCCTGAAGATGTGCGCGGGGCCTTGCAAGCGGCAGACCGCGCAGCATGCGGGCCGGTTTGTCCTCCGCAAGGGCTGTATCTGGCGCGGGTCGGGTATCCCGAGCCGGTCTTCGGCTAACCTAGATCGCCCGCAGCAGCAAACCGCCCGCAATCACCGCGATGATCAGACCTGCTGCCAATTCGATGGTCGGGGCCAGCACCGATGCAAATCGCGTGGCCGAGGCAGAAGCCAACAAACCACCACGCAGGCCAAAAGACGTCCAACCCACCAGTGTCGTGACCAAGGCCGTGCCCAGGGCCATCGCGAACGCTCCGGCAATACCGACCATGGCAATCCCCATCTGCCAGGTCAGGATCAGCACAAAAACGGCGCCGGTACACGGGCGGACTGCGATGCCTGCAATCAGGACAATGGCCTCGCGCAGACCGCCGACATTGGCAACCTCTTCTGCGCTGGGGCCGTGACGATGACCGCAATCCGAGCAGGCCTGACCGTCGGGATGATGGTGGTGGTCTTGGCGGTGGGCCTCGTGATGGTGGGTGTGTTCTCGGACAGCATCGCGGCGTGATCGCCGGGCGAAACTGCGCACGCCCCGATACACCAACCACAAGCCAATTGCCGCAATAGCAGCATAGCTGATCGGGGCCATGACCTGTTCAGTCGTTCCGACAAGAGTGTTCCGGGACACCTGAAAGATCAGAACCCCCGCATAGACCAGAACAATCGCTGTGACGGCCTGCCCAAGGCTTGACAGCACACTGATCGCCGACAACCGCCAGAACGCGACACGGCGTCCAAGGCCGTATCCTCCGATCAGAACCTTGCCGTGACCGGGGCCGACGGCATGGAAAAACCCATATGCAAAACAGACGGTCAGCAAGGTCGCCACGGCCTGCGGCTGTTCTGCCCGCGTCGCGCGCAACGCTCGGGCGATCTGGTTCTGAAACTCCCGCTGCTCGCCGGCGGCCCAGGCTGCGAGACTGTCAAAGCCACCGCTTCCCCAGAACCACAGCAGCAGGCCGCAGGCGACTGCAACAGGAACAATCAGGTATTTGGACATGAAACGAGAATCTCGGTCGCAAAATTTTCCCCGACCAGCGGGATATCATTCTCTTCCAGATCGTAGCTCGCATCCAGTGTCAGCAAAAACGCCCGCATCTGTGCCAACTGGCCATCAATATCCGGGTCGATGCGTTCCACCAAACACGAGGATGGCCCGGACACGGTTACAGGACGGGCGACTTCATAGGCCGTATAGTACGTTTCATCAAACGGCTTTGCGGACAAGGCTTCGGCGGGCACTGAACCGCCTTCAACTGCGCGCAAATGGGTGGTGACAATGCGGCCATGCTCAGTAGTGGCCAGAGGCTCCAGTGGTCCTGACAAGGCAACAGGAGCGCCACCTGCCGTCACGACCAAATCGCCGTTGTATCCGTCCATCCACTGTGCATCAAAACCGGTAAGAAACTGCTTTTCGCTCTCGGTCAGTTCCCCGTCGCCGTCCTGATCCAGTTTCATATCTTCCAGCTGCAGCAGCGAAAACAGCTCATCATAGGCCCATGTGACACGGACATGAGTCAAATGCCCGGCCTCGTCCACAATGAATTCCAACCCGGTGTCGATGAAGACATGCGGGTGGGCCAGAGCCGGAATCGGCAGGCAACAGGTCAGAAATGGGAACAACCAACGCATGGGCGAAAAGATAGGTGTCCGGACAGGCATCGGCAATGCGTTTCCCTCACCAGATTGCAAATAGCCGCCGACCGGGTCATGCGGGCGGGAACAATACCAGCGTTTGCAACGCCGTACCCACAGGCCCTTGCGTGTCATACAGCACGGATTGAGACATGCCGACCCCCGAGCTTTGCCAATGCGACACCGAATCCGCCGCCAGCCAGTCGGACACCGGTTCGCGGTGGATGTTAACTGTCAGGTCGGTGTTCATGAACCCCATCTCGGCCGTTGGCGCATTCCATGAGATGCCATTGCCGCAATCGGCCAGTGGACAAAGCGACTGGATCGGCGATTGAACCTCGTCCTCTAGCAGCTGAGGTGTACGCATCCAGACTGTTTTTGGACCCGCGCCCAAAGTGCTACCTGCCGGGTATTTAATGTCGCTATGATGCGCGAAACCGGGCAAATCGTGGCGCAGTTCGCCAATTGGGAAGGGGCCATCCACCACGTCTTCAAACCGAAGAGGAGGCATTTCAACGTTGGGCACCGCGCCCAAATCCCGACGCACGATGTGCATCGTTGTGGCCGTGGCGCACAAGGTGTCCTCAAGATCGTGCACCGTCACCCGCTTTGTCCCAAGCGTCTTGGTATGGCGCGTGGTTTCGGCTGCCACGCGCAGCCCGGACAACGGCAACGGGCGCAACAGGTCAACTGTCAGGCGCGTCAGCACCTTTTCGGGTCCAATCTCGGTTTCCGCGGCGCGCACGATCAGGCCGCTGACGGGCCCGGCATGACAATGATCGGCTGACCAGGGTCCACGCGCCGGGTCATTGCCAACAAACACCCCATCTTCTCGTTGATGAAAATAAGCGAGAGTGCCGAGTTCCTTGGTCGCCATCCCGGGGTTCAAACCTTTTCCTGCGTGTATTTCTTCAGCTCGGCCCGCGCGACCTGACGCCGATGTACAGCATCCGGCCCATCGGCCAGACGCAGCGTCCGCACATGGGTCCACGCGGTGGCCAGCGGCGTGTCCTGACTGATCCCCTGTGCGCCGAACATCTGCACCGCCTCATCGATCACTTTCAGAGCAACGCGCGGTGCGACAACTTTGATCTGGCTGATCCAGGGCGCCGCCGCCCGCGCATCTCCCTGGTCCATGTACCAGGCCGCTTTCAGACATAGCAGACGGGCCATCTCGATCTCCATCCGGCATTCGGCGATGATGTCAAAGTTGGCCCCCAACTGCGCCAGCTTCTTGCCAAATGCCTCGCGCTGCATCGCGCGTTTGCACATCTGCTCCAGCGCGCTTTCCGCCTGTCCTATGGCGCGCATACAATGGTGGATACGTCCCGGTCCCAACCGGCCCTGAGCAATTTCAAACCCGCGCCCCTCGCCCAACAGGATGTTTTCGACCGGAACCCGCACATCGGTGAACCGAATGTGCATGTGGCCATGCGGTGCATCATCATGTCCGTAGACCTGCATGGGCCGCAGGGATTCGATCCCCGGCGCATCAGCCGGCACTACGATCATCGATTGCCGCTGATGTTTCGGTTGATCCTCACCCCCCGTCTTGACCATCACGATGTAGACCTTGCAGCGCGGATCACCTGCGCCCGAGGACCACCATTTCTCGCCATTCAGAACATAGTCATCCCCGTCCCGCACGCAGGACATCGACACGTTGGTGGCATCCGATGAGGCCACATCAGGTTCGGTCATCAGATAGGCCGAGCGAATCTTCCCTTCGAGCAGAGGCTTGAGCCATTGCTGTTTCATCTTCTCGGTGCCGTAGCGCTCGAACACCTCCATATTGCCGGTGTCGGGTGCAGAGCAGTTGAAGACCTCTGCACCCAGAGGCGTTTTGCCCATCTCTTCGGCAAAATAGGCGTATTCGACAGTGGTCAGCCCGAAACCCTTTTCACTGTCAGTCAGCCAGAAGTTCCAAAGCCCGGCAGCCTTGGCCTTGGCCTTCAACCCTTCGAGGATTTCAGCCTGTCTTTCAGTGTATTGCCAGCGGTCGCCCTTGCCGATCTCGGTCTGATATTCATCCTCCAGCGGCGTGATCTCGTCCCGGATCATGTCCGAGACACGCTGCAGGAGGGCGCGGTTTTCCTCACGCAGACTGAATGACATGTTCATGAACGCTCCTCCGTTGCCCCGGGATCGGGCTTTACCTTCGACTCAAGAATGGCTTAGCTGCCGTGACCCTGTCTAGCTCAGTGACGGGACGTCACCACCTCAATTTCTGATGAAGGAGCCGCGCATGGCACTTTTGATCGACACGGGCCTTTCCGATTGGATGAGCAATGCGGACCTGGCCGATGGAGTTCGTCGACTGTCGCCCGAGGCGGATGTGCGGACTCCCGACACCATAGGAGACCCGGACGAGATCACGATGGTCGCGGTGGTGAGCCTGCGGGATGCGCAGCTGGTGGCTTTGCCCAACCTCAAACTGGTGCAGAAACTGGGGGCTGGTGTTGAGACGATTGTGGGCAACCCGAACCTGCCGGATCATATCCGCGTCGCTCGCCTGAAACCGGATGCCCCGGCGCAAGGGATCGCCGAGTGGTTTCTGGCCTATATCCTGCGCGCCCAGCGCCACATGAGTTTGTATGAAGCCGCGCAGCGTCGTTCGGAATGGGCGCCCAAAGCCCCGCTCATTACGCCCGACACAATAGTCGGTGTGTTGGGGTTGGGTCATATCGGCGCACGCACCGCGCGTATGCTGAACGCTGTCGGGTTTCGGGTGATGGGATGGAGCCGTTCACCCAAACACATCGATGGCGTCACCTGCATGCGTGGCGACGACGCGTTGCCAGCGCTGCTTGGCCAATGCGATCATGTCTGTGCCATCTTGCCATCGACCCCTCAGACCATTGGCTTGTTCGACACAGATATGCTTGCCGCAATGAAACCCGGCAGCCAATTGCTAAACGCCGGGCGCGGCGACTTGATTGACGAAACCGCTCTGCTGTCCGCTCTGGACCGGGGCATCCCCAGGCATGCGGTTCTGGATGTGACCAGCCATGAACCTCTGCCGAAAGACAGCCCCCTGTGGCAGCATCCCGGCGTCACAATCACGCCCCATGTGTCCGGCTGGCATTTGGGGGATGCATTGTCAGATGTGGCTGAGAACTTTCGCCGATTGTCTTCTGACAGCCCGTTGTTACACGAGGTCGACCGCAGTCAAGGCTATTGATCCAACGCCCGGATCAGGGCGCCAGCAACCAATTGCCATTGGCGTCCTTGCAACGGCGCGTTCGGGCCTGGCGGCTTGGTTCATCGCCGCCCGGATCAACGGAATGAAGCAACGAGACACAATCACCCTGCACTGCACTTATGCGCACGGTTCCTTTCGAGCCGGTCGCGTCGTTTGTCCACGCACGTTCTTGTCCCACGGTCGGAGCGCCACTGGACAGCAAGGAATTCGACGCTTCGCTAAGCACTTCGAAATCCTGTGGACTCAAACCCATTTCCGCAATGATCCGCGACAGCGGTTTGGCCTGAACCGCCGCAACCGCCAGAATACTTGCCGCCGCCAATACCAAAGAAATCCGGGCTTTCATCACCGCCTCGTCTAGTTGAATTCAATTTGACCTCAAGGATATACCCCAACGCGGGCGGGGCCAAGCCCTTGGGCCCTGCACCTTCAAAATATCCCGAACAAACCTATCGCAACGCAAGTGCTAGAGGCGGGGTGCCATTCCCCTCATAGTGCCCTCAAAACGACCCTGAGGCTTGTGATGACAACTCCCAGCTACTATGCCCCCACCGGTGGGCACCCCGGTCAAGAGCAATTGCTGACCGACCGTGCCATGTTCACCGATGCCTATGCAGTGATCCCCAAAGGCACGCTGCGCGACATTACCACCAGTTCTCTGCCCTTTTGGGAACGGACGCGGCTGTGGGTTCTGTCCCGCCCCCTAAGCGGGTTCGCCGAGACCTTTTCTCAGTACATCATGGAGGTTCAGCCCGGTGGCGGCAGCGACCATCCCGAAACCGAAACTGCCGCGCAGGCCGTATTGTTTGTGGTTGAAGGCTCTGTGACCCTGACCCTGGACGCAACAGAGCATTTGCTGGACACTGGCGGCTACGCATACCTGCCACCTGGCTCGAACTGGACGCTTCACAATCACTCCGATGCACCAGCCCGCTTTCACTGGATTCGCAAAGCGTATCAGGCGGTACCGGGCCTGCCAGCGCCCGACCCGATCCTTACAAATGAGCAAGATGTGGCACCTGTCGAAATGCCCGGAACCAACGGGCGATGGTCCACAACCCGCTTTGCTAACCCGCAGGATCTGCGCCACGACATGCACGTCAATATCGTCAATTTCGAACCCGGCGGCGTGATACCTTTCGCGGAAACGCATGTGATGGAACACGGGCTCTACGTTTTGGAAGGCAAGGCCGTCTACCGGCTGAATCAGGACTGGGTCGAGGTTGAGGCGGGCGATTACATGTGGCTGCGTGCGTTCTGCCCGCAGGCGTGCTATGCGGGGGGTCCGGGGCGGTTTCGGTACCTGCTTTACAAAGACGTGAACCGGCATGTGCCGTTGTCCCTGTCCGCTCGATGAGCGGCAAGTGCCGCCACTGCGCTACAATTTTATCGCTCCAAGGGTTCACAGACGTGTCGAAATTTGCTGAAATCAAAGAAAATTCTCTTTTGAGTATCGGAGTTTGCTTCATGACACTGCGTTTGCCTCTCATGGCCCTGGCCGCGATTGCCACGCTGGCGGTCGCGCCAACCGCGCCTGCTATCGCCAAGGAAGAGACCAGGTCCGTCGTGGTCCTGAGCCGCACGTGGGCGGTAACCCAGGTCGCAGATGCCCCGGTGATCTACCGCGCCACCCGCGACAATAACAACCTGAACCCTTTCGGCCCGCCGCCCCGCCTGCGCACCCTACAGGCCATTGCGGCGATTCAGCAGGCAACCGGTTGCAAGCCGATCGTGGCCAGCATGTATCAGAACATCTCGGGCCAGTTCTTTTCCCAGGTCAGCTGCAATTGAAATTGGTACAATACTTTCGTTGAGGTCGCCTGATCTGCCTGCCATAGCTTTCGCATGAAACTCGCGATCAACGGATTCGGCCGCATCGGCCGCACGATTCTGCGGCAGGTGCTGGCCTTGCCGAAGGAATCGGATATCGATCTGGTTCTGGTCAACGACATCGCACCGCTTGAAACCTGTGCGTATCTCTTCAAATACGACAGCACGTTTGGTCCTTACCCGGGCGATGTATCCGCAGACAACGCGGCGCTGGTCGTAAATGGGCGTAGCATCTTGATGACCCACAGTTCGGATCTGGCCAATATCGACCTGTCAGGCGTCGATGTGTTGCTCGACTGTACCGGGATTGCGCGCACGTCGGACGTGGCCCGGCGGGGGCTGGCTGCCGGGGCGGGCAAAGTTCTGATCTCGGGCCCATCCCCGGCCGCAGAGGTGACGATTGTTCTGGGCGCAAACGAAGGGCAGCTTGGCAGCGCACGCATTGTCTCGAACGCCTCTTGCACCACTAATGGGCTGGCCCCGCTGGTCAAGGCACTGGATGAGATCGGAGGTATCGTTTCGGGCCACATGACAACCATCCATTGCTACACCAACAGCCAACCGATGGTCGATGCCCCTCGCGGCAACTTGGCGCGTTCTCGCGCGGGCGCGCTGTCGATGGTGCCCACCACGTCAAGCGCGATTCATCTGATCGACGTGGTGCTGCCCCACCTGGCCGGACGCGTCTCGGGTGCTGCGGTTCGGGTCCCGACGGCCAGCGTTTCCGCCATTGATATCGTCGTCACGCTCGAACGCGGCATAGGCGCGAATGCGTTTGACCACGCCCTGCACCAAGCCGTGGACGCATCCCCGGTGCTTGCCTGGACCGACATGCCGCTTGTCTCTTCGGATCTGCGCTCCCGGCCCGAGTCTTTGGTCATTGCGGGCCCAGAAACCCGCATGGTTGGCGACAATCAGGTACGTGTCTTTGGCTGGTATGATAACGAATGGGGCTTTTCTGCCCGTATGCTCGACGTTGCCCGTCTTATGGCCGCGGGCTAGTTTGTCGCAATCGCAGCGCGCCCTGCGCGCTGCCCGGCCCAACGGGTCATGGCGCATCTCCGATGTGCCCTGACCGGGCGGGAGCATCTCGGCCTAGGCTTTGACCACCTCAAACGGCGCATCGAACCAGTGTTCTTCCAGATTTGCACCGTCCCCGATACGGTCGATCACGGCAAACAAACCCGGCTCGTGCAGAGGTGTCAGAACCCCATGCCATGTGCCCCGGTGGTAGTTCACCGCCTGTCCCGGCGCGGTCAGATAGGCAAGTGGCACACCCGGCTGCCCGTCCTCATCCGGTGCGACGATCACCAGAAACGGTTGATACGTCATCGGAATGAAGGCCTGACTGCCGGCAGGGTGACGCTCGACCATCTCCAGCCGATACGGCAGGCTACGCGGATTGGCACTGAACAGGCTGACCCCGGCCCGCCCGTTCGTAAAGTCCATGGCAGCCCGGTCATGATAGCGCCCGCACTGCCCCTGATTGATGATCTTGTCCGGTTCGCCCGACGTTTCGATCAGATCCCCAAACGGCGCAAACGCTGCGGCCGAGATCGGCTCGGCTACAAGTCTGCGGTTCATGACGGCAACATATCCGCAAGGCGGACTTCCGCGATGCGCTCGACCTGACGGCAAGCCTCGGTAAATTCGGCGTCCCGGTCCTGTTCGATTCGCCGTTCAAAAGCCGCCAGAATCGAAGCTTTGTCGTGATCCCGCACTGCTATGATGAAGGGAAAACCAAACTTCTCCGTATAGCGCGCGTTCAGATCCGTGAACGCCGCGCGCTCTGCATCCGTCAACGCATCCAACCCTGCTGAGGCCTGCTCGGACGTGCTTTCCCGGGTGAGCCGCTTGGCCTGAGCAAGCTTGCCAGCCAGATCAGGATGCGCGGTCAGAACGCCCAAACGTTCATCCTCGGTCGCCGACCGGAACATACGCGTCAGCGCATTGTGAAGTCCGCCAGCGGTGTCATGGGCTGGCCCAAGTTCAAGATCATAGGCGCGTTCGGCAATCCATGCCGAGTGCTCAAAGATACTTCCATAGGCGGAAACGAACTGCTCGCGCCTCATCTGCGATGGTTTTGGATGCGTCTGCGGCGGGTGGGTCTGCGCCCAATGATCGGCAATCTGTAGCCGCGTGGCAAACCACACATCCGAGAAACTACGCGCGTACTCCAGAAATCGTTTCAAGGCCATCACCCGCCCCGGGCGCCCGATCAGGCGGCAATGCAATCCGATGGACAACATCTTGGACGCTCCGCCCTGCCCTTCTTCGTACAACGCATCGAAACTGTCCTTCAAATATGAATAGAACTGATCTCCCGCATTGAACCCCTGCGGCGTGGCAAAGCGCATGTCATTGCAATCCAGGGTGTAGGGCACGATCAACTGATCCCGATCTCCGGCCTGTACCCAATAGGGCAGATCGTCGGCATAGGTGTCGGCGACGTAAGCAAACCCGCCCTCTTCGGCCACCAGACGCACCGTGTTCTGCGAGCAGCGCCCGGTATACCACCCCAAGGGGCGTTCCCCGGTGACCTCGGTGTGCAACCGGATCGCCTCGGCAATCCCGGCCCGCTCCTGCGCCTCGGGCATGTCCTTGTGTTCAACCCATTTCAGACCGTGGCTTGCGATTTCCCATCCCGCGTCCTTCATCGCCGCCACCTGATCCGGCGATCGTGCCAGTGCGGTCGCAACGCCGTACACGGTGATCGGCAGGTCTTTCATCAACCGATGCAGTCGCCAGAACCCGGCCCGCGCGCCGTATTCGTAGATCGATTCCATGTTCCAATGGCGTTGACCAGGCCATTGAGCAGCGCCAACGATTTCGGACAAGAATGCCTCGGACGCCGCATCACCGTGCAAGACGTTATTTTCCCCGCCTTCTTCGTAATTCAGCACGATCTGCACCGCCAGCTTTGCGCCGCCGGGCCAATTGGCCTGCGGCGGGTTTGCTCCGTATCCGATCATGTCGCGAGGGTAGCGGGAGGGCTGCATGGTATCTTCCGTTCCTTGGTGTTTCGACAGGCTTAGCCTAGAAATCCCCACAGGATTATCAAATCAATCCGAACGCTGTTTCCGGTTCTTTCGGCATTTCCACCGTTTTGATGTTTGAGCCAGACTGCGACAAACCAAAAGACACATCAAAGGAGAGTACCGTGGCAGGTTATCTGACAACCCATGTTCTGGACACCGCACGGGGGTGCCCCGCCGCCGGATTAAAGATCGCGCTCTATCACGTGTCAGGAAACTCTCATCGCAAGCTTGTCGAGATGCAGACCAACGCAGATGGACGGACAGACAGCCCGATCCTACCGTCTGAGACATTCAAGACAGGCACCTACGAGCTGGTCTTCTTTGCAGGGGACTACCTGCGCAGCACTGATCAGGCTGGGGATGATCCTCTGTTTCTGGATCAGGTTCCAATCAGGTTCGGCATGTCCGATGCCCAGGCGCACTATCACGTGCCGCTTCTGCTGTCTGCCTATGGATACTCGACTTATCGCGGCAGTTGACGCGTCAGACCTCGGAATTGCGCACCACCTTGCCAATCCGTTCGATCATGAAATCCATGAACAGGCGGGCTTTGGGGTCCTGATGACGACGGTGGGTATACAGGCACGCCATCTGCACCGGCACCGGCGGGGTGTCCTGCGCAACTGCGACCAGACGACCAGCTTTCAGATGCTCTGCCACTTCGAACACCGGCTTCATCGCGATACCCTGCCCTGACAAAGCCCAGTCCGTCAGAACATCCCCGTCATCACACTCAAACCGCCCGGACACGGCAAATCTCTTGGGGCCGTCGGGCGTTTCCAGCATCCACTGAAACTCTGTCGCGCCGGGATACCGCAGGTTCAGGCACTCGTGTCCCTCTGCAAGCAGCGCGGCCCCAGTTTGGGGCATCCCCCGCCGCTTCACATAGTCCGGAGCTGCGCAAAGCACGCGCTGGCAATCGGCGATCTTGCGTATACGCAACGTGCTGTCCTCGGGCTGGCCAATAAAAAAGGCCAGATCCAGCCCCTCGGTCGTCAGGTCCACCGACCTGTCCGTCAACCGTAAGCGAACGTCAATCTCGGGGTATTCACCCAGAAAATCAGGCACATGCGGGGCCAACAGCCGTCGCCCGACACCCAGCGGAGCCGCCACAAACAAGGACCCGCGCGGCGCTTCGGTCAGATGCGTCACTTGCGCCTCGGCTTCATCCACCGCATCCAATACGGCCACCGCACCGGGATAAAATGCCTTGCCCTGCTCGGTCGGGGACAGGTTTCGGGTTGTGCGCTGAAACAGGCGCACGCCCAGATGATCCTCAAGCTGAGAAATCCGCGCCGAGGTTACGGCTGGCGAAATCCGCAAGTCACGCCCCGCAGCGGACATACTGCCCAAATCGTAGACGCGGACAAAGGTTCGGATATTGTCGAGATAGGACATCTTTTCGTTTTTTTTGATACAGTTTGACAATATACGGGAATACCGAAGAAAACCCCGCTTGCCTAGTGTGGCGGCAAGCAATCGGAGACCTCTGAAATGTACGACTTCGCCGTGTTCTGGGACTGGATGGCCTTTGCAGTGCGCTGGCTGCACGTGATCACGGCCATGGCCTGGATCGGATCGTCCTTCTACTTCATCGCTTTGGATCTGGGCCTGAATCGCAATATCCCCGGTCCGGCGGATGGCGAGGAATGGCAGGTACACGGTGGCGGCTTTTATCACATCCAGAAATACCTGGTTGCACCGGAACGGATGCCCGACCACCTGACCTGGTTCAAGTGGGAGAGCTATTCGACCTGGCTGAGCGGCGCGGCCTTGTTGATGATCGTCTATTGGGTTGGGGGCGAGCTGTACCTGATCGACGCGGAAAAGGCTGATCTGGCGCTTTGGCAGGGTATTTTGATTTCGGCGGCCTCGCTGACAATTGGATGGCTGGTCTATGATTTCCTGTGCAAGTCGGGTCTGGGAGACCGCCCAACCCTTTTGATGGTTCTTCTGTTCCTGCTGCTGGTGGCCATGGGCTGGGGCTACAACCAGATCTTCACCGGGCGCGCAATGATGCTGCATCTTGGGGCCTTCACGGCCACGATCATGACGGCGAATGTGTTCTTCATCATCATGCCGAACCAGCGCATCGTTGTGGACGACCTCAAAAACGGACGCACGCCAGACCCGAAATACGGCAAGATCGCAAAACTGCGGTCCACCCACAACAACTACCTGACTCTGCCGGTATTGTTCCTGATGCTGTCCAACCACTACCCGCTGGCCTTTGCGACGGAATACAACTGGATCATCGCAGCGCTGGTGTTCCTGATGGGCGTGACTATCCGGCACTACTTCAACACCTGCCATGCCCGTGCTGGCAACCCGACCTGGACCTGGCTGGCCACTGCGCTGCTGTTCATCGCCATCATGTGGCTGTCGACCGCGCCGATGTATCAACCACTGGAAGAGACCGAAGCCCATGCCTTAACGCCATATGAACAGCAATTCGCCTCGGCCGACGGGTTTGAAGAGGCGCATGATATCGTGCTGGGGCGGTGCTCAATGTGCCACGCCCGCGAACCAGTGTGGGAGGGTATCCTCTGGGCTCCCAAAGGTGTGCTGCTGGAAACCGAAAGTGACATTGCCCGGAATGCACAGCAGATATACCTGCAAGCTGGCGTGACCCACGCGATGCCCCCGGCCAATGTGACCTATATGGAACCGGAAGATCGTCAGGCAATCATTCGCTGGGTCCGAAACGCGGGCTTGTAGCGCAACACCTGTTCAGGCGTTGTTCCGTATGAAGGCGTCAAAAACCTTTCCACAGCGGGTTTCAAATGCTCTAACATGAATTCAACCAGCCGCGGATTTGAACAACGCGGCCCAAGTGATTTCGAGTTGGGGCAGTTGGAGCCATCTGATGCAGGGGAGCAGACCGCGACGCCGTCTGAAATGCTGTCTGTTGGGCGCGCTGATGATGTCGGTGCCGACGGGCCTTATGGCTTTGGAAACCAGCTTGGTCGCCCCGGGCGCTTCCAAAGAGTTGAAAGCGCGGATCGAAGAGACCTCATCCGTTACAACAGCCGATGCGCGCGGGCTGGACACACCTTTGGAAATACTTTCGGCAGGCCTGTCGGACTACCGCACCATCGTTCAGATTCTGTATGACGAGGGCTATTTCAGCCCGGTTGTCAGCATTAAGCTCGATGGTCAGGAAGCGGCCGAACTCAGTACGCTCAGCGTTCCCAGCCAGATCAACAGCGCGGTTATCACGATCCAGACCGGACCAAGATTCCGTTTCGGCGACGCAACCGTTCAACCGCTCGCGCCTGATACTGAGCTGCCGGAAGAATTTGCGACGGGCAAAATCGCAACCACAGGCGCCATTCAGCAAGCAACCTCAGCCGGTGTGCAGGGCTGGAGAAACGCGGGGCACGCCAAGGCCGATGTGGCCAGCCAGACCATAATTGCCCGACACACGCAGGCACAATTGGACGCACAGATTGATCTGGACCCGGGACGTCGCCTGACCTTTGGCAGGATGTTCATAAAGGGCGACACAGACGTCAAACACCGCTCGATCGAAAAGATCGCCGGGTTCCCCAGTGGCGAGGTCTACTCTCCGGCTCAAATCCAGAAGGTCGGGACGCGGCTGCGCAGAACCGGCACGTTCAGCGTTGTCTCGCTTGAGGAGCGCGAGACACCCAACCCCGATGGAACATTGGATTTTGATGCAACTTTCGAGGACTTGCCGAGGCGCCGACTGACCTTCGGGCTCGAACTGGCCTCGCGCGATGGGATTGATTTGACGGCATCATGGACCCACCGCAACGTGTTCCGTCGAGCACAGCGCCTGCGCTTTGAGGCCGCATTGCGCAACATTGGCGGGGCCGAGGATCTGGACGGTCGCATTGGCTTGCGTCTGGATCAACCCGATCGTCTGGGACCGGATGACAATACGTTCTGGAATGCTCTGCTGGAACGGCGCAACACCGAAAACTACAATGTCTCCGTAGCGTCTCTGGCCTATGGGGCAAGGCGCACTTTTTCAGACAGGCTTTTTGCCGAGGCTTCCGTCGGGTTTCAGTGGTCGGATGCAGACGACGCCTACGGAGACGGTCGCAAGTTCCGCTACTTTATCCTGCCCCTTCGGTCCGAATGGGATGAGCGCGACAGCAAGGTCAGCGCCACCCGCGGTTTCTATCTGGACGCTCAGGCAACACCCTTTGTCGGGTTTTCCGGCACCGAAAGCGGTATCCGCATTTTTGCCGATGGGCGCGCCTATACAAGCCTCAATACCGGTGGTCGGCTGGTTCTGGCGGGGCGCGTACAGCTGGGATCGGTCATTGGACCGTCGGCTGATGGTGTGACGCCCGACTTCCTGTTCTTCTCGGGTGGCGCGGGAACCGTGCGCGGGCAACCCTTTGAAAGTCTTGGCATTCCGGTTGGTACTGGCATCGCGGGGGGCAGGTCATTCCTGGGATTGTCCGGTGAGGTACGGGGCAAAGTCACCGAAAGCCTGTCGCTGGTCGGGTTCTACGATTACGGTATCGTGGACACGTCCTCGTTTGTTGGCAGCGGTGCAGAAGACCATTCCGGGGCTGGCCTGGGTGTCCGGTATGATCTGGGCGGGTTCGGACCGTTGCGCTTTGATCTGGCCTATCCGGTTCAGGGCGATACGGGTGACGGGCTGCAGTTTTACATCGGGATTGGACAGGCATTTTGAAACGGCACCTTGCATACCCGCTGCTGATCGGCACGCTGACCTGCACGCCACTTGCCACATACGCGCAAGAGGATGAAGGCGGCAGCATGATCGAGCGGTTCCTGCAGGATACGCTGTCAGGCGATGACCAGAACGTCACCGTCAAGGGCCTGCAGGGCGCGCTGAGTTCCCGCGCCACCATCGCCGAGATCACGGTCGCCGATGACGAAGGCGTCTGGCTGACCATCAAAGGGGCCGAGCTGGACTGGAACCGGCTGGCGCTGATCCGGGGCCGGTTTTCCGTCAACGCGTTGACGGCGCAGGAAATCGACATCGCCCGCGCACCCGGCACAACAACCAAGGATACTCCGCCGCCGTCAGCTGAAACGACACCCTTCCAACTGCCCGAACTGCCTGTCGCCATCGAAATCGGAGAACTTCGGATCGATGAGCTGGCACTGGGACAGCCTTTGATCGGTGTGGCTGCGGACCTCAACGTCACTGGCAACCTGTCGCTTTCCGATGGTACGCTGGATACCAGTCTGGACATCACCCGACTGGACCGCGCCGGAGACGAAATCACCCTGACAGCGGGATTTCAGAACTCCAGTCGTCAGATTGATCTGGATCTGAGCGTTGTCGAGGCTTCGGGCGGCCTGATCTCGACGGCCCTGAACATCCCGGACAGCCCACCCATCGGATTGACCGCCAAAGGCTCGGGTCCGGTCACGGATTTCACTGCCGATATCAGCCTGAGCAGTGAGGCCCAACCGCGCGTGACCGGTCAGGTGCGGTTGCGGGCCGCAGAAAGCGGTGCCGCAGATGGTATCGCCTTTACCGCTGATCTGGGTGGTGATCTAACGCCCTTTGTCGCCCGCAACATGGATACGTTCTTTGGCACCCGGACGCGTCTTTTTGTCGACGGGCAGACACAGGCGGATGGCGCGCTCAGCATCAGCGATCTTGAGTTCACATCTGAGGCGCTGAACCTTGAAGGCCAGTTGGAACTGGCGTCCGGTGGTGCGTTGGAACTGGCCGCCTTGCAGGGCCGTATTACCCCTCCTGAGGGGCAAAGTGTCGTTCTGCCGGTCTCCGGCGGGGACACATCCATCGAAGCTGCCCAGATATCCGCGCTGTTTGACCAGAAGAACGGCAATCTGTGGGACCTGAGCCTGACGACCAATGGGTTGACGACGGACCAGATCAGCCTGGAACGGGCGCAAATTGCAGCGCAGGGCACGTTGGAACAAGGGACCGACTTCAGCCTCGACGGAGACTTGCAGGCCGCGATCGACGGGCTCGACATGGCTAACCCGGCTTTGAACACCGCGATTGGCGACAGGATCACGCTGGACGGAGTGTTCGAATATGGCAGCGACCAGACGCTGAACCTGTCCGGGTTTGAGCTGATCGGATCGGATTACACGCTGGATCTCGACGCGCTGATCAGCGGGCTGACCAGTGGCTTGAACATCGAAGGATCGGCAAAGCTGGACGCCTCGGACCTGTCCCGTTTCTCGGATCTGGCGCAGCTTGATCTGGGTGGGCAGGTCTCTGCAACGGTCGAAGGGAGCGGCTCGCCGCTGGAACGCAGTTTTGACGGCAAGGTGATCGTCAACGGCAACAATCTGTCTACTGGTCGAGACGACATCGATCCGGTGATCAAAGGCGAGACCACGATCACGCTGGATGCAAAGCGTGGAACAGATGGTGTGACGATCCGCGATTTCACTTTGATTGCGGATGCTTTGCGGGCGCAAGCGGACGGTACGCTGACAACGCCGGACGGGAACCTGTCCATTGATGGGCAGGCAACCGTCAGCGCGCGGGACTTGTCGGTTTTCTCGGGCCTTGCGAAACGTGATTTGGGCGGTTCGGTACAAGCCAAACTGACCGGAAAAGGCACGGTTCAGACGCTGGAGTTTGATGGCACGGCCAGCGTGACGGGGCGGGACATCAAAGCCGGGATGGACGATCTCGACCCGCTTCTGGCAGGGCGAACCTCGGTCGAGTTCGACGGTGCACTGGCGCAGGACCTGGTCACGATCCGTCAGGCCACGATCAACGGACGCGCCCTGACGGCGGAAGTTGCGGCAACGATTACCGACCCTACGGGTGATCTGGCCGTGGATGGGCAAGCCAAGTTCAAGGCCCCGGACCTGTCCCTGTTTTCCGGCCTGGCCGGTCGCGATCTGGCAGGCTCGGTCCAGGCCGACATGCAGGGTAAAGGCGCAGTGGGCAGTACGTTTTTCGATGTCCAAGGCAACGCCCAGGCAAATGACATCCAAACTGGAATAGATCCGTTGGACGCATTGATCTCGGGCCAAACGACCCTGACGGTCGATGCCGAGAATACCGACGCCGGAATGAACATCCGCACATTCCAACTGAACGGGACCGCCCTTACGGCCAATGCCTCGGGCCAGCTGAACCGCGAGAATGGCGGGTTGAGTTTTTCGGCCATGCTCGACGATTTGAACCGCCTGTCCAACACGCTGTCTGGCCCCCTGAAACTGGATGGCAATGTGGCGCCAACGGGGTCCGGGTTAGAGGGGACAGCTCGATTGCAGGGGCCCGACAGCTCGTATCTGAACCTGACCGGGACGGTCGAGACCAACGGATCGGCGGATGTGGATTTTGAGGCCAAGCTCAATCGGGTCGAACGGTTCGCCCCCGACTTCCCCGGAACGGTCTCTGCCGAAGGCAATGCCAAGCGAGCCGATGGCGTCTGGACGATTGCGGCGAAAGCTGCAGGTCCGGCAGATATCGCGAGCGACGTGGCGGGCACATTTGACGAAACCACGGGCGAAGCCGATTTGACGGCTCAGGGCGGGGTCAATCTGGGCATTGCCAATATCTTCCTCACGCCCAACAAGATTGATGGCTCGGCTCGGTTCAACCTGGCTTTGAAAGGCAAACCCGGTCTGGATGCGCTGAGCGGTTCGATTACGACATCGGGCACGTCTTTTGCCATTCCAAATGCCGGGCAGACCATCACCGGAATTGGCGGGTCGGTCGATCTGGCGCAAGGTCGCGCGACGATTTCCATGACTGGCGCGATGCGCGCCGGAGGCGGCTTTACGGTCAGCGGACCTGTGGACCTGACCCCGCCTTTCAACGCCCAGATCACCACCGCCCTGAACAATCTCGTTTTGACCGACCAGTTGCTGTACGAGACCACGTTGAACGGCCAGATTGCGCTGACCGGCGCACTGGCCGGAAACAGCGCCTTGTCCGGGCAGATCACTTTTGAAGAAACAAATATCAACCTCGCAGCGGCCTCAGGCGCGGTCGGCGCGGCTCCGATCCCCGATATCCAGCATATTGGCGAAACCCGGGCTGGCTTCGTAACACGCGAACGTGCGCAGCTGGTGGTCTCGGAAGAACAGAGCAAAAGCGATTCACGTATGGCGCTGGATATCAGCCTGTTGGCGCCAAAAGCCGTATTTGTGCGTGGGCGGGGTGTGAATGCGGAACTGGGCGGGCGTATCTTCATCGGAGGCACTACAACCTCGGTCGTCCCCTCTGGTCAGATCGAACTGATCCGCGGTAATTTCGACATTCTGGGTCGAAGGCTGGCCCTGAGCAAAGGGATCGTTACCCTGCAGGGCGATCTGACCCCCTATATAGAGTTTGAATCCTCGGCCAGCACTTCGGACGGGACGGCCACCATCGAGATCGCAGGACCATTGGATTCACCAGAAGTTGACGTCTTTTCGGACCCTGAACGCCCGGCCGAAGAAGCACTGGCCATGTTGTTGTTCGGCAACCGGTTCTCAGAGCTTTCGCCCTTTGTCATTGCGCAAATGGCAGCCTCCTTGGCGCAGCTCAGCGGCGCCGGTGGCGACGCGACCAAGGGCCTGCGTGAATCGACGGGCGTCGACACCGTGGATATCGGAGCGACCGAAGGCGGGGCGGGTCGTCTGGGCGCAGGCGCGTATCTCAGCGACAATCTATACACCGATTTCACCGTCAACACCGAAGGCGATACAGAGGTCAACCTGAACCTGGACGTCACCGACAGTTTTACCGTCAGAGGAACCGTTGACGGACGCGGGGAAACCGGGATCGGTCTGTTTTTCGCACGGGATTACTGACGCTCTACTTGCGTCGAATGCCGATCGGCTGACCGATCTGGGGCGCAAGTGGCAGGGCCTTGTGATCTTGGACCATTCGTTCCAGCCGCGCAATTGCCCAATCCGGGTAGCGTTCTGACCGTCCGGTCTTGTGGCTGACATTCATAAACAGTGCTTCTTGCGTGGCGCAGACCACCTGATCCGTGGCCGAGATCATCTGTGCAAAATAGTGCCCGCGTTTTTGATCCGCATCCAGCAGCCGAAACTGAAAATAGATCGTCATCTCCGAGGTGATCTCGCGCAAGAACTGCATGTGAGATTGCAGAATGTAGGGCCCCTGCGCCAGCGTTTGGACCTGCGGTTCCCCCAGGCCCAGATGCTCTACCAAAAGACGTTCAAACGCGACATCAAACGCAACCCCGTAGTAGCCGACATTCATGTGCCCGTTGTAGTCAATCCATGCCGGATCGAGTTCAAATCCGGTCAGTTCCACCGGTGCGGGGTACGGGCCGTCATGACCGGATGAGTGGTTTTCAGACATCAGTTTTCCTCGCTGACCAACATCACCATCAAGACATCCAACGCAGGCACCGTCCAGTGCGGTGGGTCGATCCGATCTGATTGCTTCAACCCCGCATCCCGGCGCAACACACATAGACAAGCCTAAAAATCCCTTGTGTGAACAATAGCACTGACAGGTTGGGACCCGAAGATTCTATAAGCGTTGGTGAAATCAATAGGAGAAAGCCGCAATGAAAGCGGAAGAAGCCGAGAAAATCGTCGGGGCACTCAAGAACAAAAAGGCAAAACCCAAAGCCATCAATACTGAGATTTCCGGAACAAAAGCCACCAAACTGAACAACAAGCTTCGCAGCAGCCTGGAAAGTGCGCTTGGGGCAGATCTATCGAAAGTTCGGGTTCATGTCGGTGGCAATGCGGCGGATATCTGCAAGGAACTGAAGGCAAAGGCATTCACCAATGGGAATGACATCTACTTCGCCAAAGGCGGAGACGCCAAGGACAACAAGTTGTTGGCGCATGAGATCACGCATGTTGTGCAACAGGCGAATGGACGAATGCCCAAGGCACAAAAAGGCAAAGTGCTGATTTCAAAATAAAATTGGTTTTGGTTCTAACAGGAGGGAACAAAGATGGTGATCAAAGTAGGTGAATGGAGTGACGAATGGACGCGAACGCTCAGACAGTTCGAGAAAAGCAACGAGACGTCCGCAAAGAAATTCAAAATTGTCGGCAAAACCCGATGGTGGGACAGCAATAAAAAAGAGGATTTCTCCAAGGCGCTGAAAGAACTGGATATGATCTATTCCAAGATCGTCAAATCCACCAAAGGACGCACTTGGAACACAAAAGCGCTGGACCTGTTCGAAAAGGTCGCCAAGAAAGCCGTCAAGGCTGGTGACGACTATCTGGGTGTGCTGGATCAGCTTCTGACAAAGGAACGCAAGAACCAAGCCAAGGAAAAGGGCCTGGGAGACGCGTATTTGAATGCGCTGAAGATTTTGAAGAAGGATATCAAGGCCTGCACCACCAGCGCTAAATCCGAGTACATGGAACAGCGTCTGAAGTTCGAAAAGGCGTCCAAGGGCGACGCCAGCGGTGAAAAGATCATCAAGGTCGAAGAAGCCAAACTGCTGGCAGCGATCAAAGGGGCATCTTCAGAGCTGCAAAAGGCGAAAGGCGATTTTCCATCCTTCCTCGAGATGATCCGGGGCGGCAGTCTTGTCACCCTGTCCAAGGTGCTTCGCGACACCCCATGCCTGGATGACGGTCTGGGTGCAAAACTTGCGTCCGTCGTGGACGATATCCAACGCTACAAGCACAAACCACTTCCAGATAACTTGCTGACCGAGGCCGAAAAGCAAATCGAAAACGGTACAAGTGCATTCAAACCCATTGATAAGGTAGCGATAGCGGAGAAGAAGGAAAAATTCCGCGAGCCTGAGCTGAAAATGTTGGTTGCAAGGCTAACAGCTGTGATCAAAGACACGGCACAGCAATTAAAGCGGTAGTTCTGCCAAGGTGCTTGCGATGTCGCGATCAGTGGCAGCAAACTGAGGCTCAAATTCAAAAAAGGTTGGCTCAACACAGAGCCAACCTTGTTTTTGTTTTTCTTCTCGCGACTATTCCGCCGCGATGGCGTCTTCGATCTTGTCGACGCGAATGGCCGAAAACTTGAACTCGGGGATCTTGCCATAGGGGTCGATGGCCGAGTTGGTCAGGATATTCGCCGCCGCCTCGACATAGGCAAACGGGATGAACACCATATCCTCGGCAATCGCGCGGTCAGCCCGCACCATGATCTCGATCGAGCCGCGACGGGTGGTCAGGCGGATGGTCTCGCCCGGTTCAATACCCATCAGCTTCAGCTGACGCGGGTTCATTGAACAGTTTGCTTCGGGCTCGACCGCGTCAAGCACTGTGGCGCGACGCGTCATAGACCCGGTGTGCCAATGCTCCAGCTGACGGCCTGTGGTGGCGATCATCGGGTATTCCTCATCCGGCGCTTCGTCCGGCGGGATGACACTGGCCGGGGTGAACTTGGCCCGCCCATCGGCGCGGGGGAAGCCATCGCCGAACACAATCGCCTGGCCCGGATCGGTCTCAGACAGCGACGGGTAGGTGATTGTTTCGGTCTCCAACCGTTCCCAGGTGATGTTGTCGAGCGACTCCATCGTCAGCTTCATCTCGGCAAACACCTCGGACACGTCCGAATAAGACCAGTTCAACCCGATCCGCTGCGCCAGTTCGACGGTGATCTTCCAATCCTCACGCGCCTCACCCGGAGGTGCCACAGCCGGGCGCACCCGCTGCACCTGACGGTTGGTGTTCGAAACGGTACCGTTCTTTTCATAGAGCGCCGAGGCCGGCAGGATGATGTCGGCATAGTTCGCCGTTTCGGTCAGGAAGATATCCTGCACGATCATCAGTTCCAGCTTGGCCAGCGCGTCCCGTGCATGGCCCACATCAGGGTCGGACATCGCCGGGTTTTCACCCTGAATATACATGCCCTTGATATTGCCTGCATAAGCCTGATCGATAATCTCGGTCACTGTCAGGCCCTTTTCGTTCGAGAAATCCTCAGACCCCCAGACCGACGTGAACTGCGCCCGGATGCTGTCATCGGTCACCGTTTTATAATCCGGCAGGAACATCGGGATCAGGCCCGCATCCGAGGCGCCCTGCACGTTGTTCTGACCGCGCAGCGGGTGCAGACCCGCGCCCGGTTTGCCGACATTGCCTGTCATCAGGGCAAGGCTGATCAGGCAGCGCGAATTGTCGGTGCCGTGGATATGCTGGCTGACGCCCATGCCCCAGAAGATCAGCCCAGCCTTGGCCTGCGCAAAGGTGCGCGCCACGCGGCGCAGCTGATCGGGTTCGATACCGCAGATCGGCGCCATCGCTTCGGGGGTGAAGGCGCGCAGGTGCTCCTTTTCGGCCTCCCAGTTTTCAGTCCAGCGATGGATATACTGGCTGTCATACAGCTCTTCCTCGACGATCACATTCATGATCGCGTTCAGCATCGAGACATCGGCACCGGGGCGGAATTGCAGCATCTCATCAGCGAACTTGCGCATGCCGACGCCGCGCGGGTCCATCACGATCAGCTTGCCGCCGCGCTTGGTGAACTGCTTGAAATAGGTCGCCGCAACGGGGTGGTTCTCAATCGGGTTGGCCCCGATGATGATGGCCACATCGGCGTTTTCGATCTCGTTAAAGGTCGCCGTCACCGCGCCCGAACCCACATTCTCGATCAGCGCCGCCACCGATGAGGCGTGGCACAGACGGGTGCAGTGGTCGACGTTGTTGTGCTTGAAGCCCTGACGGATGAATTTCTGGAACAGATAGGCCTCTTCGTTGGTGCATTTGGCCGAACCAAAGCCCGCGACATTGCGCGGATCTTCGTCGCGCAAGGTTTTCAGCCTTGTGGCGGCCAGATCCATCGCCTCTTCCCATGTCGCCTCGCGGAAATGGGTGTCCAGATTGCCCGGATCGACATTCAGCCCCTTGGCGGGCGCATCCTCGCGCCGGATCAGCGGCTTGGTCAGGCGGTGCGGGTGGTGGATATAGTCGAAGCCGAAGCGCCCTTTGACGCACAAACGGCCTTCGTTGGCGGGGCCGTTGATGCCCTCAACATATTTCACCTTGCCGTCTTTGACCTTCAGCGAGACCTTGCAGCCCACGCCGCAAAACGGGCAGACGCTTTCGGTTTCGCTATCGTAGTCCTTGCTGTCGCCATGCTGCTGATCATCCAGCACGGTCGCTGGCATCAAGGCACCGGTCGGACAGGCTTGAACGCATTCGCCGCAGGCCACGCAGGTCGACGCGCCCATCGGGTCGTTTTGATCAAACACCACCTGTGCCGTATGGCCACGCCCGGCCATGCCGATCACGTCATTGACCTGCACATCGCGGCAGGCGCGGACACAGAGGTTACAGTTGATACAGGCATCCAGATTGACCCGCATCGCGATGTGACTGTCATCCAGCAGCGGAATTTTCTCGGGCTCTTTCGCCGGGAACCGGCTGTCGCTGACATCGTTCAGCGCCGCCATATCCCAGAAATGGCTGGATTTGTCATGGGCCACCTCGGGCTGATCCGCGACCAGCAGTTCCATCACCATGGCGCGTGATTTCTCGGCCCGGTCGGTGTTGGTTTTGACCACCATGCCCTCGGCTGCGGGCCGGATGCACGAGGCGACCAGCGTTCGCTCGCCCTCGACCTCGACCATGCAGGCGCGGCAATTGCCGTCGGGTTTATAGCCCGGCACAGGCTTGTGGCACAGATGCGGAATGATCAGGCCCCGGCCATTGGCCGCGTCCCAGATCGTGGTGCCCTCGGGCACGGTCACGTCATCGCCGTTCAGGTTGAAGGTGACGGTCTTGGTTGGGCTTGCGTCAAGCATGGCTCTGTCTCCCTCAGATTTCGTCAGCGAAATGTTTCATGACCAGGCGGATCGGGTTCGGAGCCGCCTGCCCCAGACCGCAGATCGAAGCATCGCCCATCACCTGACACAGGTCTTCCAGCAGGTCCTGATCCCACGTGTCGGCCTGCATCAGCTTGACCGCCTTTTCGCAGCCCGCCCGGCAAGGCGTGCACTGGCCGCAGCTTTCATCCTCGAAGAACCGCAACATGTTCAGCGCGGCGTCGCGGGCCGTGTCCTGATCGGACAGAACTACCACCGCGGCCGAACCGATAAACGTGCCCAGCGGTTGCAGCGTGTCGAAATCCAGCGGCACGTCGTCGATTGACGCGGGCAACAGGCCCGACGAGGGTCCGCCCGGTTGATAGGCTTTGAAGGCATGACCCTCGGCCATGCCACCGGCGGCGTCGATCACATCCAGAATGGTCGATCCCGCAGGCAACAGATAGACGCCCGGCTGCGCCACCCGGCCCGAGACCGAATAGCTGCGCAGACCGGTGCGGCCATTCTTTTCGGTGGTGTTGAGGCATTCCGGCCCCTCGCGGCAGATCTTCGACACCCAATACAGCGTCTCGACATTGTGCACCAAGGTCGGACGGCCAAAGACCCCAACCTGCGCCACAAACGGAGGACGGTGACGCGGCAAGCCTTTCTTGCCTTCAATCGACTCGATCATCGCGGATTCTTCACCGCAGATATAGGCGCCAGCACCCCGACGCAGATCGATATAGCCCTTGGCAACGATCCCGGCCTCTTCCAGCGCCGCGATCTCGCGGGCGAGGATTTCCAGCACCGCCGGGTATTCGTCGCGCATGTAGATAAAGCAGGTCTCGGCCTCGACCGCCCATGCGGCGATCAGCATGCCCTCAAGGAAAACATGCGGTGTGCGTTCCAGATAGTAGCGGTCCTTGAACGTGCCGGGCTCGCCCTCATCGCCGTTCACGGCCAGATAACGCGGGCCATCGTTCATGCGAACAAAGCCCCATTTCTTGCCAGAGGGGAAGCCAGCGCCGCCCAGACCGCGCAGGCCCGAGGCCAGAACGTCCTCTTGCACCGCCTCCCAATCACCGCTGTCGTGTAGCTCTTTCAGCTTGGCATAGCCGCCGTTCGCCTCATAGGCGGCGAAGGTTTCATAGTCGGGCAGATGGGCGTGGGTATCACCCGCCGCAATTGCCGCCTGCACCTTTTCAGGGGTGGCGTGATCGATATGGTTGTGGCCGATCTCAAGCACCGGTGCGGTGTCGCAACGGCCCATGCAGGGCGCGCGCAGCACACGGACTTCGGACGGGTCCAACCCGTCTTCCAGCGCCTTTTGCAGCTGCTGAGCACCGGCCATCTCGCAGGCCAGGGAATCGCAGACGCGGATGGTCAGTGCGGGGGGTGGGGTTTCATCCTCTTTGACCACATCGAAATGAGCGTAGAAGGTGGCGGTCTCATAGATCTCGGCCTGACCAATCCGCATCTCGACGGCCAGCGCAGCAATATGGTCGGCGCTGATATGGCCATGCGCATCCTGAATCAGATGCAGAAATTCGATCAGCAGGTCGCGGCGGCGGGGGCGATCGCCCAGCAGACGCGTAATCTCGGCCTGTGCCTCATCCGTGAACTGACGGCCTTTGGGCGTGTGCCGCCCCTTGCCTTTACCTGACTTCCAGACGCCCTTGGGTGCGCCTGATGGCTTGGTATCTAATGGTGCCATGATGCCCTCCGATTGAGACCCGTGTCTCATCAGAATAACATATCGTCAAATCGCATCTACCAATCGCACGATAACGACAGATTATCAACGTAAAGACGTCACCACGCCCCGCAAAGCCTCGACAGTGGGCAGATCAGGGTCGCGGCTTAGTGTGGCCAGACAAATCGGTTTGCTGACAACGGGATCGACAAGAGGCAACACTTTGGTTCCCTTCAGGTCGCCCAACGCGCGCACCAGAACCCGAGGCACAACGGTCGCGGCGAGCCCCTCGCGCGCCATCACCATAGATGCAGTGAATCCGCTGGTTTCGGCCACGACATGGGGGTGAAGACCCTGTTCCGCAAAAATCCGGTCGAGGATGCGCCGGTTCTGCATCTGAGGTTCAAGCAGGCTGATCGGAAACTCAGCCACCTGTGCCCAGGGGATCGGCCCCGTTTCTTCGGTCATGTGGGAGGGAACCAACAGGACATAGGTTTCTTCGTACAGCGGTTGTACCTGCCGTAAATCGGTACCGATACTGTCGCCATATGTGATGCCCGCATCCAGGCTGCCCTCATCCAGCCGATGCTGAATGGCACTGGCAGACATGGTCTCGATCCGGGTGACGATCTGCGGATGGGCCTGTTGCAGACGCTTGATCAGCCGCCCGGTGAAAGCAATCGCCGTGGGGATCACCCCAAGGATCAGGGTGCCCGTGATCTCACCTTTAGAGGCCAGAACCTGCTGCTCCAGCGCCTTGGTGTCGTCCAGAATACGCCGCGCCCGCAGGACGATCATCTCGCCCTCTTCGGTCAGACCCTGAAAGCGGTTGGCGCGACGGACGATGGATACGCCCAGCCGATCCTCGAGGTTACGGATGCGCATGGAAAATGCGGGCTGCGAAATCCCGCATTCCTCGGCCGCTTTGGCAAAATGTCGGTGCCGCGCCAAGGCGCTGAGAAGTTGGAGGTCGCGGATTTCGATCATCTTAGGGCGTCTCAATGGGCAAGTTGGACGGCAGACTAGCGAGTTTTGACCGAAGAGAAAGCGCGAGTCGATTTAGAATAGGTCGAAAATGTATAGGAGTTTGTGCGAAGCCCCATGAAACCGAACAGAACGAACGCAATGCAAAAGTCAACACAGCAGACAGAGCGGCCATAAACAATATCTTGGGCAATGTCCGATATGGGATCGTCTGCTGTAGAACTGAGAAATCCAACTAGAAGGAAAATTGAAATCGAAAGCTTTGTTCCACTTTCAACGCGCATGTCGTGGCCTGTTCAAGCGGCTTGCCAGGATGACAGTATGAAGCAACTCGCCATTAGATCGAGATGCGCACCACCTCCGTTTTTGAACACGGTGATCTCATCGTAACTTTCTCGCTGCATGCGATCCATCTGATAGAAGTCCGCAATCACATCATCTTGAGTTATTACGCCCTGCGAGATTGGGGTCATCAACTCGCCGACGTGATCAACTGTGGTGTCCCGGCCGTCGACAAAGAGGCGACCCCGGCGCAACGCCTCATCATCGGCCTCACGCATATCTGGCCGGTAGGCCCCGATAAGGTCTACATGTTGGCCTGGCCGCAACCATTCTCCTCTCAGCAGAGGTTGGGTCGACATGGTTGCAGATGTGATGATGTCGGCCTGCTCAACAGCATCAGCAAGGCTGGTGGCTACGTCAGTCTCGGGATAATGCTTGGCAAAAGCCTCGGCTCCCTCGGGCGACCGGTTCCAGACGGTGAATTTAGCGTTCGGGAAGAGTGCGCTGTAAGCTGCGTAAAGAGAGTGACTGACGGTGCCTGCGCCAACAATGAGAATTTGGTTGCTATCAGGGCGCGCGAGGCGTCGTGCGCCCAAAAGGCTGTCCCCTGCGGTTTTCCATTTGGTCACAAGGTGAAAATCAATGATCGCCACCAGCGTTCCGTCCTGATCTGAGAAGAGATTGACTGCGCCCCCAATCGTGGGTTTGCCCGAAACCGCGTTCTTTGGAAAGACTGTGGCACATTTTACCGCAAGTCCCATGCCATCGATCCATGCTGACCGATTCAAGAACGTGTTGTCACCACGGTAGAGAAGCACATCGGCGACTTCAGCTTTTGGCAGGTCGTGCCCTTTAATGAAAGCGTCTGTAAGCGCAATCCAATCGAGGTTTTTTTCGCCCTCTTCGAACGAAATAAACGCGGTCATCTCAATGTCCTGCTCTTGGTATCTTTCAGCCCAGATATCTCCGACGGTGTCACCCTTCAAATCGTATCAGGCGGCTCAACGAAGTACCGGCCCGTATCTTAGACCATCAGACAGCGACTGCAACTTTGCGGTCATCTGTCTCCATTGCAGCATTGGTCACTTTGGGCCCAAAGCATGCGTAATTGGGCTGACCGTGAACTGAGGTCGAGCTCCCGATAGGCTCACAGGGAAACTGTGAACATGGGAGATTTCGAATGGAGTATTTTGCAGGTTTGGACGTGTCG
>NZ_JBQGAE010000019.1:0-60165 GCF_056542645.1 Ruegeria sp. AB5 | reverse complement strand
CGCGCCGTTGGCGCGCTGCCGGGCCCAAAACCCAAGAAGGATCGGCGCAGCCGGGCCACCGCGGGTGCGGGAGCCGCTGGCCCGTTCAGGTCAGGTCTTTGTAGCTGATCTCGCGCGAATCCGCGCCCGGTCCGGTTTTCTCGCGTCGCATAATCAGACGGTTCAGGGCATGGATATAGGCCTTGGCCGAGGCCACGACGGTATCGGTATTGGCCGACTGGCCGGTGGCAATCATGCCGTCTTCTTCTAGGCGCACCGAAACGGTGGCCTGCGCATCGGTGCCTTCGGTTACCGCATGCACCTGATAGAGTTGCAGATGCGCCTTGTTGGGATAGATGGCGCGAATGGCCTTGAAGGTCGCATCCACAGGGCCGTCGCCATGTTCGGTCGCGATGGTGTCCTTGCCATCCATCTCAAGCTCGACGGTTGATTCCGCCTGCCCGCCGGTGCCGCAAGTGACCTTCATCGACACAAGCTGCAGGTAGTCATCGGCCTCGTCCAAGGTCATCAGGGCGATGAGGTCGTCATCGAATACCTCTTTCTTACGATCCGCCAGATCCTTGAACCGTACGAAGATGTCGCGCAGCTGGTTGTCGCCCACCTCGAAACCAAGCGTGCTCAGCTTGTCGCGCAACGCCGCGCGGCCCGAGTGTTTGCCCAGTGGCAGAGAGGTGCCGCTCAGGCCCACATCCTCGGGGCGCATGATTTCGAAATTGTCGCGGTTCTTCAGCATCCCGTCCTGGTGGATACCGCTTTCGTGCGCAAAGGCGTTCTTTCCGACAATCGCTTTGTTGAACTGAACATTGAAGCCCGACACCGTCGCGACCCGCCGTGAGATATGCATGATCTTGGTGGTGTCGATGCCAGTGTGATAGGGCATGATGTCATTTCGCGTACGCATGGCCATCACAACTTCTTCGAGGGCCGTGTTGCCTGCGCGTTCACCCAAGCCGTTGATCGTGCATTCGATCTGGCGCGCGCCTCCGATCACGGCCGCCAAAGAGTTTGCGGTCGCCATGCCCAAATCATTGTGGCAGTGGGTTGCGAACACGACGTCATCTGCGCCGGGAACTGTCTCGATCAAGCGTTTGATCAGATCCGCAGATTCCAGCGGTGCGGTATAGCCCACGGTGTCAGGGATGTTGATCGTGGTTGCCCCCGCCTTGATCGCAATCTCGATCACGCGGCACAGGTAGTCCCATTCGGTCCGCGTTGCATCCATCGGCGACCACTGAACGTTTTCGCACAGATTGCGGGCATGGGTGACGGTGTCGTGAATCTTTTCAGCCATCTCGTCCTGGGTCAGGTTTGGGATGGCCCGGTGCAGCGGAGAGGTGCCGATAAAGGTGTGAATACGGTTCTTCTCGGCGTGTTTGATCGCTTCCCAGCAGCGGTCGATATCACTGAAATTGGCGCGGGCCAAACCGCAGATGCGGCTGTTTTTCGCGCACTGCGCAATCTCGGACACGGCCTTGAAGTCGCCTTCGGACGCGATGGGAAAGCCGGCTTCGATAATGTCGACGCCCATTTCGTCCAGCAGCTCGGCAATCTCCAGCTTTTCTTCATGCGTCATGGTTGCGCCCGGGCTCTGCTCGCCGTCGCGCAAAGTTGTATCGAAGATCAAGACGCGGTCTTGGTCGGTCACGTTGGTCATGGGGTTCTCTTTCTTCTTCTGTCCTAAAGCCTATGGCGCGCGGGCGTCCTCCTCTGAGCGGGCGCGCCGGAATGGCACGCTCAGAGGCGGATTAGGATCAGTAGGCCACGCAGAGACGCACCGCGATGGGCGGTGTCGGCAATACGGATATCTGCGCGGTTGATCATGAGATTGAGGTTATACTCAGCATGCCGGGAATGAAAAGAACCAAATTAATCACGCTCCATATTCTTGCTGGTTTCTTTCTTGGCAATCATTGATCCGGTGCCCGGGACAGCTAGGTCTTTCGCCATGAAAACAGCTTTGATTATTGGTGCTTCGGGTGGAATTGGCGCTGCGGTCAGCGCGCATCTGAGGGCGCAGCACATGGACGTGACCGGGCTGTCCCGGTTGGTTGACGGGTTCGATCTGACCCGCCCGAAAGACGCGTTGCAGGTGTTGGATGAGTTGCCCACCCCGTATGATCTGGTTCTGGTCGCGTCCGGGGCTTTGGAGATAAATGGCGCAGGACCGGAAAAGACCATACGTGCGGTATCCGCCCAAGCCATGATGGATCAGTTTGCTCTAAACACGGTGGGTCCTGCTCTGGTGCTGAGCCGGGTACAGGACTTGCTACCCCGCGACAGGCGGTCGGTCTTTGCCGTTTTGTCGGCCAGAGTCGGATCGATCGGAGATAACCGTATCGGCGGGTGGGTCAGCTACCGGGCGGCAAAGGCTGCGGTGAATCAAGTCGTTCATACCACGGCCATCGAACTGGCACGCACCCACAAACAGGCGATTTGTGTCGCCTTGCACCCCGGCACGGTCAAAACCGCGTTCACACAGAAATATCTTGGCCGACATCCGGCCGTAGAACCCGGTGAGGCCGCTCGAAACCTTTTGGACGTGATCGAGGGACTAACACCTGCGGAAACGGGTGGATTCTACGATTGGGCCGGAAATCCTGTGCCTTGGTAGCAGGTTAGCCGTCCGAGGGGACCTGAGTTTCTTCGCTGTTGCCGTTTTCGGTTTGGGGGGTCTGATCCTCTTGCAAGGGGTCATCATCTGTTGTCGCGTTCTGCGCCGGTAGGGCGTCATTTTCCCAAACGCCGGTCTCTTCGCGCCCGTTCGCGTAGCGCATGGTGCCTTCGCCATGGCGTTTGTTGTCGAGAAAGCCGCCCTCGTACACATCGCCCGAGCTATAGGTCGCTTTCCCGGTACCGCTGATCTTCCCGTCGACCCAATCGCCGGTATAGGTAAACCCGCTTGGCGCTGTGATCTTCCCCATGCCGTGGCGCTTTCCATCCAGAAAGTCGCCCTCGTACAGAGTTCCATCTGCGTAGCTGGCTTTGCCTTTGCCCTGTCGCGCGCCGTCAACCCATTCGCCCTCGTAGCGGTAGCCGTTTGTAAATGTGACGACGCCGGAGCCATGGCTGAGCGCATTTCGAAACTGGCCCGTGTAGACGACCCCATTCGGATAGGTCGCCTTGCCTTGACCTTCGAACACGCCCGCAACCCACTCACCATCATAGATCGTGCCATCGGGATAGGTGTTCTGGCCCTTGCCATGTGGCAGGTCGGCACTCAGCGCGCCGATATAGGTTGAGCCATCGGGATATACGATCTCGCCAAAGCCTTCAATCTGACCGCGAGACCACTCGCCGGAATAGCTGTAGCCATCTGTGCCGGTGAACGTGCCTTTTCCGTGGCGTTGGTCGTCGTCGTAGTCGCCTTCGTAGACATTGCCGTTGGCATAGGTTTCTTTGCCTTGGCCCTGGCGTCGGCCTTCCAGCAAAGCGCCTTCATAGACGTCCCCGTTGGGCAATGTCAGCCGCCCGGTTCCGGTCATCAGGTTCTGCTGCCATTGGCCGTCATATTCAACGCCATCCGACTGAACCAAACGGCCCTGGCCATGGCGCTGGCCCTGTTCGATATCCCCTTCATAGACCGATCCGTCTGCCGAGGTGATCTTGCCGATGCCTTGTTTCACCCCGTCGACCCAGTCGCCCTCATAGGAATAGCCGTTGGTGTCAGACAACGTGCCTTTGCCATGAT
The DNA here is from genome assembly GCF_056542645.1 of Ruegeria sp. AB5. Taxonomy (NCBI): domain Bacteria; kingdom Pseudomonadati; phylum Pseudomonadota; class Alphaproteobacteria; order Rhodobacterales; family Roseobacteraceae; genus Ruegeria; species Ruegeria sp. AB5. Next base: position 56,477 of record NZ_JBQGAE010000019.1, on the reverse strand, counting down.
GGCGGGCGTTCTTGAATTCGCCCTCATACCGTAGGCCGTTGGCATATTCGGCCACCCCGGTGCCGTTGATAGCGCCTTCGGACCAAGCGCCCTGATAGACACCTCCGTCTGGGTAGGTGATCTTACCCTGGCCGTCGGGCTGACCGTTGGCGAACGTGCCTTCGTAGATCGCCCCATTGGCGAAGCGGGCCGTGCCCTGACCCTGGATTCTGCCCTCGACCCATTCACCGGTGTATTCAAACCCGTTGGGCAGGCGATACGTACCGGTTCCATGGCGCAGGCCATCCTGAAAGGTGCCTTCGTACACGCCGCCGACTTCGTCATCCTTCACGACGACGGTTCCATCCTGTGCATAGGCTGTTGCGGCAATCAGGGTCACAACCCCAGCGGCGATTGAATTGCGGATCACATACATTGTTGTTCCTGCCTGCCCGGTTATCATTGCTTGCTTCCTGTGGCGCAAAACTAGGATACCGCTAAGGGCAGAGCAACGGCTTTTGCCGCATGGGCCTTTTCCTCGCGCGGTGATCTGCTAAATGCAATTGGACTGACGAGGGCAAGAGGACAGCATGGCCGACCGTTTCCGCATCACTCTGGCACAGCTAAACCCCGTTGTCGGGGACATTCAGGGCAATGCGGCCAAAGCCCTTGCCGCGTGGGAACAAGCGCGTGAAGTAGGAGCCGATCTGGTGGCGTTCCCCGAAATGTTCATAACCGGCTACAACACTCAGGATCTGGTGATGAAACCAGTGTTTCATCGCGCCGCAATGGTCGAGATTGAGTCCTTGGCCAGACAATGTGCCGATGGTCCGGCCATGGCGATTGGTGGACCATGGGTCGAAGGGGACAGCCTGTACAATGCCTACCTCATCCTGAAAGGCGGGCGCATTACCAGCAAGGTATTGAAGCACCATTTGCCGAACGAAACTGTGTTCGACGAGGTGCGTCTGTATGATTCCGGCCCGCTGGGTGGGCCCTACTCGGTGGGCAATTCCCGAATCGGTAGCCCGATCTGCGAAGACGGTTGGCACCCGGACGTGGCCGAAACGCTCGAAGAAACCGGGGCCGAGTTTCTGCTGATCCCCAACGGGTCGCCGTACTTTCGGGACAAATACGATGTTCGGCTGAACCACATGGTTGCCCGCGTGGTCGAAACCGGCTTGCCCCTGATCTACCTGAACATGGTGGGAGGTCAGGATGATCAGGTGTTTGACGGGGCCACATTCGGCCTGAACCCGGGCGGTGAACTTGCCTTCCGTATGCCGGTCTTTGACGAAGCCGTAACCCACATTGATCTGGAACGAGGAGAGCAGGGCTGGCGGATTGTGCCCGCTGAGGTGGTGCCCCAGCCCGATGTGTGGGAACAGGACTATCGCGCAATGGTCCAGTCTTTGCGTGACTACATGGGCAAAACCGGCTTCCAGAAAGCCGTGTTGGGGCTGTCTGGCGGGGTCGATTCGGCGCTGGTTGCATCGATTGCCGTTGATGCCATCGGACCTCAGAATGTCCGCTGCGTGATGTTGCCGTCGGAATACACCAGCCAGACCTCGCTGGACGATGCCGAGGCGGTCGCCAAGGCCTTGGGCGTGCGTTACGATTTCGTCCCGATCTCGGACAGCCGTGCTGCGGTAACGGCGACTTTGGAACCACTGTTCGCCGGGCGCGACACTGATCTGACCGAAGAAAACATCCAGTCCCGCCTGCGCGGCGTGTTGCTAATGGCGATCTCGAACAAATTCGGAGAGATGCTGCTGACCACCGGCAACAAATCCGAAGTCGCGGTAGGCTATGCCACGATCTATGGCGACATGAATGGCGGCTACAATCCGATCAAGGACCTCTACAAGACCAGAGTGTTCGAGACCTGCCGCTGGCGCAATGCCAATCATCGCCAGTGGATGATAGGACCACAGGGAGAGGTGATCCGCCCCTCGATCATCGACAAGCCCCCTAGCGCTGAGTTGCGTGAAGACCAGAAAGACAGTGACAGCCTTCCCGACTACCCAATTCTGGACGGCATCCTCGACATACTGGTCGATCAAGATGGATCGATTGCCGATTGTGTTGCCGCAGGCTTTGCCGAGGTGGATGCAAAGCGGGTCGAGCATCTGATCTACATCAGCGAATACAAGCGCTTTCAATCGGCGCCGGGTACGCGACTGACAAAGCGGGCCTTCTGGCTGGATCGCCGCTATCCGATTGTGAATCGCTGGCGCGATCCGAATTGATTTAGGCAGATTTCGCGCATTTTACTGAACAGTGTCCTCTCGGAATTCAAATTGTTTCCGCCAAGGGCTCTTGAATGCTGGATTTCAGCATCGGACAGCGGCTGATAGCTTGTTTTTGAGACATTTTTCTGCCACATTTATGCTTAGTTGTTGCCTCATGTGAGGCGGATGTGACGTAGTCCTGCGAAGCTCGCAGAGGCGTTGGCAAAAGATTGATTGCCCGGTTGCGCCACATTCTTGGTGGGATGTCAGAGTGAATGGTTTGGTGTTACTATGTATGAGGAATACGATAAGTCGCTTCACGCGCCGCGGAAGCTTAAAACGATGGAATCTCCTCCACAGGAATTGGATGAGAAGCTATTGGATGTCGCAATTGCCGATTTGCTGAAGCAAGAGTGTGAGCCACAGCAGAACGTCGCATCTATCCAGCGGCCCGAGTTTCCCGATCTGAGGCCTCAGGAAGAGGTCATGCCAGAATCTGCCCGACAGATCGGTGGCTTTTCAGCCAATTTGCGCCAGAAATGGGCGGAACTGTCCGGCGCCGCGTAATCTTTTGTTGTAAATCACTTTCAGGTGCCGCTGATTCAGCGGCACCATTGGCATGGGCGTCACAAGTTGGGGCAAGTTTAGATCCCATCACTCAAACCGGCACCCGCCGGCTGATGGTCTCAAGCCATAGCGGTTCAAGCGATTGAAAACCGACGAAATCCGATCGAACTGCGCCGGTCCCGAATTGTGGAGGGTTCGCGGATTCGATCGGACCTCGGTTGATGATGGTTTAGCTCATCATCTGATAGCTGACCGGCACAAAGCGGAATCCGTCTCCACGGGCCTCAACATAACCTGCGGCCGGGAAGGGCATGTGATAGCCGATCATCGGCACCTTGTCGGCGGCCAGCAGGCCCAGAACCTTACGGCGTGATTCCGTCGCGGCAGCTTTGTCCATGTCGAACCGAACTTCCCACTCGGGGTGCGCAAAGGACCAGACATAGTGATTGGCAAGGTCCGCAGTCAGGATAAGGCGCTGACCGTTGCTTTCCAGGTGATAGACCATGTGACCGGGGGTATGCCCAAAGGTCGCCATCGCCGTCACACCCGAGGCTACGTCTCCGCCATCCTCGACAAAGGTCATCTTCTCGGCCAGAGGGGTGACTTTGGCCGCGACCAGATCACCGACCCGGTTCCCGGCTTCCTGAGCGGACCAGAAGTCATACTCGGGTGCTGCGGTGACATAGCGCGCATTTGCGAATGTCGGCGCGTCATTCGTGGTCATGCCACCGATATGGTCCGGGTGCATGTGGGTCAGCACAACCACGTTAATCTGATCGGGCGTGACACCCGCATCTGCCAAAGCGGCCTGAATGCCGCCCTGACCAAGCCCGGTGTCGAACAGGATCAGCTCCGAGCCTGTGTTCACCAGAGTCGGCGTGAAAAAGAATTGTGCCACGTCAGGCGAGATGAAGTTTTCGGCTGATACTTTGGCGAATTCCTCATCCGAGGCGCCGCCACCAAAGATTTCCTGCGCGCCGTCGCGTGGCAGGCTGCCATCAAGCAGGGTTGTGACCGTGAAGTCGCCCAGCTGGAATGATCTTGCGATGGTCGAGTTCGCCTTTGTCTCGGCTCCGGCCGCCAAAAGCGGGGTCGCTGCGGATGCAAATGGAAGGGCTGCTGCGGCACCGAGGGCCGCTCTGCGTGTTAGATTGATGGCCATATCTTCGTCTCCCTGTCAGAACGCCAGTGAACAAACTAGTTCGCTGCGGGTCGTGTGCCAGTTTATACTCCTGTCTCTAGCCTGCGTGGATGAACTTTGCGTGTTAATTTTTGCTCATCTTGCATATTCGGGTTTCGGCGAGATGGCCCGAAACGCCTGCTGGACAAAAACGCGCCTTTGTGACAAGAGCCGCGCCAACAGGAGACACCCATGACAACCACCCGTTTCGCCCCGTCGCCCACCGGTTACATCCATGTGGGCAACCTGCGCACTGCTCTGATGAACTACCTGATCGCCCGCAAGGCAGGCGGCACCTTCATCCTGCGCATCGACGATACCGATCCTGAACGGTCAAAGGAAGAATATGTCGACGCGATCAAACAGGACCTTGAGTGGCTGGGTCTGCACTGGGATCGGGTTGAGCGTCAGTCGGACCGGTTGGACCGCTACGCCGAAGCTGCTGACAAGCTGCGTGAGATGGGCCGGTTTTACGAGGCGTTTGAGACGCCGACCGAGCTGGACCTGAAGCGCAAGAAGCAACTGAACATGGGCAAGCCGCCGGTCTATGACCGCGCTGCACTGAACCTGTCGGAAGCCGAGATACAGACGCTGCGCGCCGAGCGTGGCAATGGTGTCTGGCGTTTCAAGCTGGATCACGAGCGGATCGAATGGAATGACGGCATTCTGGGCGACATCTCGATCGATGCGGCCTCGGTCTCGGATCCGGTTCTGATCCGCGGTGACGGTCAGGTTCTCTACACAATCGCGTCGGTCGTGGACGATACCGAGATGGGCGTGACCGACGTGGTGCGGGGCTCGGACCACGTGACCAACACCGCGACGCAGATTCAGATCATCGAGGCGCTGGGCGGAACCTGTCCGCGCTTTGCGCATCATTCGCTGCTGACCGGCCCGCAGGGTGAGGCGCTGTCGAAACGTCTGGGTACGCTCGCTCTGCGCGATCTGCGCGAACAGGGCGTGCAGCCGATGGCTCTGCTGAGCCTGATGGCGCGTCTGGGGTCATCCGATCCGGTCGAGCTGCGTTCCGACATGGCCGAACTGATTGAGGGGTTTGATGTCGGTCGGTTTGGCTCGGCCCCGACCAAGTTCGACGTGCAGGACCTGTTCCCGCTGACAGCCAAGCACCTGCAATCGCTGCCCTTGGCCGATGTTGCAGACGCCGTCGCCGATGCCGGTGTTCCGGCAGACCTGGCGGCGCCGTTCTGGGCCATGGCGCGTGAAAACATCACCACGTTGGCAGACCTCGAAGGCTGGTGGGCACTGTGCCGGGATGGGGCAGAGCCTCTGATCGCGAACGAAGATCGGGAATTCATAGCAGAAGCGGTGGCCCTGCTACCCACCGGGCCCTTCGATGATGAGACTTGGGGCACCTGGACCAAGGCCGTCAAAGAGGCCACAGGCCGCAAGGGTAAAGGCCTGTTCATGCCGCTGCGCAAAGCACTGACTGGCATGGAGCGGGGGCCGGAAATGGCCACGTTGCTGCCTTTGCTGCAGGTGATCCGCGCGCGCGGCTGATCCGGGCTTCGACGATTTCGATTGGGCGGGGCCTGCTGGCCTCGCTTTTTTCTATGCGGTTTGGACGATCCGGGCCGAAAGGCGTCTCAGGCGGTCATCCACGAATGCCACCTCGGTCGGTTTCAGTTGTTGATGACGGGGGTAGCGAGGCACGGCCCGATCATTCAGGATCGGTGCATCCCATCCGTCGGTAGTTGCAAAGAAACGATCCGCGCCGTCTTCGCCAAAACTGCGCAGATATCCCTGTACAACGACATCGATATAGCTGAGCAGCAGCGGGTGTTGCCGGGTCGGGTTTGTCTGATGACCCTGCGGAACGGCATAGACGGCGATTTCTACCTCATGTGTCAGCGGGTGTGACACAGCATCCGTTGCCGGGACCCGGTCATAGGCCCATTCCCGCTGATCCAGCGCGGCCCAGTCGTTTTTCGGCACATGGGCGATCATTCCGTCGATCTCGGATTCAGTATCCGGGATGGCGGTCAGAAAGGCGACAAGCCGCAGATCGGTGTGCCGCCATGCGCGCCTCCACCCGCTCAGGCGCGCGGGTCGTGGGTCGGGGAAATCATGTGTGGCAAGGTTCACAAGACTGCCATAGCCAAAGAAATACGGGTCTGCCATTTGCGCGGATATCCTCTTGGCCGATTGATGTATGTCAAACCGCTTTTTTGCCGAGTATGCAATAAGGCTGCATCTTTTTGGGACGGAGGGTCTTATGCGGATTACAAAACGGACCAATATTGCAGTGCGCCTGTTGATGTACTGCGCAGCACATCCGGACAGGTTGGTGACGAAATCCGAGATTGCCGAAGTGTGCAATATTTCGGAGAACCACCTGGCGCAGGTGATCAATCAACTGAGCCAATTGAACTATCTCAGCACGCAACGCGGCAGAAACGGTGGTATGTCGCTGGCGCGTTCGCCCGAGCGGATTCGTATCGGTGCCGTGTTTCGGGATGTTGAGGGGTCATTGCCGATTGCCGAGTGCTTTGCGGATGCCGACAACACCTGCCCGCTGACCGATGCGTGCCGTCTCCGGTTGGCGCTACGGGATGCCGCTGAGGTGTTCTATGCGTCGCTGGACGATATAACGCTGGATGCGCTGGTCTGCGACAACGATCCACTGTTGAAGATTCTGCAGCCCGTTGCCTGTATTCGTTGACGTCAGTCGCTGGCGCGCAGGATGCGAGCTGGTCGTACTGACAGCGGGCGCAAAGCAAAGACAAGACTCGCGCCCAGTGTGACAACGATTCCAGCCAGAACGATGCCAATAGCGGATGGCCAGATCACCGCGAAACTCGTGTCGAAGATATAGGTGGCGACGGCCCAGCCTCCGAGAATTCCGACCAATAGCGCCACGCACCCGGCGGCGGCCCCCAGCAGGATGGCGCGCAAGGCAAAGCTGATCAGGATACGGCGTCGGTTCGCCCCCAGTGTTTTCAGGATCGCGGACTCGTAGCGCCGCGCCGGTTCCCCGGCTGCGGCCGCACCGATCAGGACCAGAAAACCTGTCAGCAACGATACACCAGCCCCGTAGGAGGTTGCCGCGGCCAACCCGGCCAGCAAACCTGAAACCCTGTCGATTGCATCCCGCACCCGAATGGCGGTGATGTTGGGAAACTGGCTTGCCAGATCACGCAGGATGGCGGTTTCGGCCTGTTCATCGGCATAGACCGTTGCGATGAAACTGTGGGGGGCCCCGGCCAGTGCCGAGGGGTTCATGGACATGATGAACCCCATACCTGCTGTCGAAAAGTCGACCTCGCGCATTGATGTCAGGCGCGCAGTGATGTCCCGGCCCAGAATGTTGACCGTCATTTGATCACCGATGGTCAGACCCATCTCCAGCGCTTCTTCGGCGGCAAAACTGACCTGAGGTTCGCCGGCATAGTCCTTGTCCCACCAGTCGCCCGCGGTAATGCGGGCGTTATCGGGTGGGCGTTCTGAGTAGGTGATGCCTCGGTCACCTTCCAGCACCCAATGGTCCCCTGCAACTTCGTGTGCCGGGCGGCCGTTGATCTGGGTGATGATCCCGCGCAGCATCGGTGCGCTTTCAATGCGGCTTACGGCAGGGTCAGTTTCAAGGCGCTGGGTGAAGCCCGGCATCTGGTCCTTTTGGATATCCACGAAGAAATAGGACGGGGCGACATCGGGCAGGTTGCCCGAAATGGCATTGCGCAACGTACCGTCGATTTGCCCGACCGCGGCCAGTACGGACAGACCCAGTCCGAGGGACAGCACCACCGAAGCCGCGCCCTCGCGCGGGTCGGAAATGGCCGACAAGGCCCATCGAAGCGCAGGACGGCCCCGCGCCACGGGTGCTCCGGACCGGGCCATTCGACGGATTGCGATGGCGGAAAGAGACAGCAGGATCAGCGCCCCGACCAGGCCACCGCTGGTCCAAAGGGTCAGTTGCGTCGAACCGCTGAACCATGCCGCGATTGCAATCAGAAGGCTCAGACCAAGGGCAGTTGCAAAGACGTAAACCGCTCGGGGCAAATGACGGGCTGTTGTAAGCGCATCCCGAAACAAGGTTGCGGCGCGGACATCCTCGGTTCGCGCTAGGGGCCAGAGCGTAAACAGGAATGCGGTCAAGCTGCCGTAGATCGCGGCTTCGACCAGGGGGAGTGGGTAGACGGCAAACACTGCCGGGACAGGCAGGCGGCTTTCGATCAGGGGAGCCAGTGCCAGCGGCATTACCCCGCCCAAAGCAAGGCCGATTGCGATTCCGATGCCCGACAGAAGCCCGATCTGGATCATGTAGGTTTGAAAGATCGTTGCCCGATCTGCGCCCAGGGTGCGCAGGGTGGCGATGGTTTCGGTCTTCTGAGACAGGTAGGCGCGGACGGCGGCGGACACCCCGATGCCCCCGACAGCCAGACCCGAGAGGCCGACAAGCACAAGAAAAGCACTTAGGCGTGTTACGAATTCAGTGATGCCCGGCGCTCCGTTGCGCGCGTCGGTCCAGCGCATGCCAGAGCCGTCAAAGGCCTCTTGGGCCTGTTCCGACAGGCCGGCCAGATCCGCGCCAATCGGAAGATTGAGACGGTATTTGGTCGAAAACAACGTACCCGGAGCCAAAAGGCCTGAGGCCTGCAGGTCTTCGCTGAGTACCAATGTCCGAGGGCCGAGGCCAAACCCGTCTGCCGCGCCGTCCGGCTCGTAGGTCAAGGCTGCCATCAGGATGAAGTCTTGCGTACCCAAGGCAAACCGGTCGCCGGTCGCCAGCCCCATTCGATCTATCAGCGCGGGGTCCATGACCGCGCCCGGCAGATCGCCAACGCCGGCAAAAGCATCCGGCAACGACATCTCGGGTTCCAGTCTGACCTGTCCCACCAATGGATAGGCGTCATCGACCGCCTTGACCTGAGTCAGTGCCCGTTCGGTTCCAGTGTCTTTGTCTGCCACGGCCATCGACCGAAAGTCGACGATTTCCGAAACGCGCTGCGCGGTCTCAGCCATCCACGTTCGTTCCGCGTCATCGGCAAAGCGATAGGTGAATTCCAGTTGCGCATCCCCGCCCAGCAAGGCAGCGCCTTCCTGCGTCAATCCTGACTGGATTGCATAGCGCACCGAACCAACAGCTGCGATGGCAGCGACGCCGAGGGCGAGACAGGCGATGAAGATGCGAAACCCGCGCAAACCTCCGCGCAGTTCGCGGCGGGCAAGCCGCCCCGCCAGCCGCAGGCTCATTCTGCGGCCTCTTGCTTGGCCTCTTCCGCAATCCGGCCATCCCGCAGGCGAATGACGCGGTCGCAACGCGCTGCCAGCGAGTGGCTGTGTGTGACCAGAACCAGCGTTGCTCCATGTTTGTCCCGCAAGCCAAACAACAGGTCAACGATTGCGGCGCCGTTCGTTTCGTCAAGATTGCCGGTCGGCTCGTCCGCCAGAAGGATTTGCGGACGTGGAGCCGAGGCGCGGGCAAGTGCAACGCGCTGCTGTTCTCCACCTGATAGTTGCGCGGGATAGTGATCGTGACGATGCGATAGCCCAACAGCGTCCAGTTCGGCCTCGGCCCGGTCGAACGCGTCGTTGTGACCGGCCAACTCCAACGGTGTGGCGACGTTCTCCAGCGCTGTCATCGTCGGGATCAGGTGAAAGTTCTGAAAGACCACCCCCATCGAGTCGCGCCGAAAGCGGGCCAGAGTATCTTCGTCCATTCCCGTCAGATCGCGCCCCAGCGCTGAAACGCTGCCGCCCGTTGCCTGTTCCAACCCGCCCATCAGCATCAGCAGCGAGGATTTGCCCGATCCCGATGGGCCGATCAGACCCAAACTTTCGCCTTTCATCACGGACAGAGAAATATCATGCAGGATATCGACTCGCCCGGCATTGCCATCCAGCGACAAAGAGGCATTTTGGAGTTTAAGGACAGCTGAAGTCATCGGTCTTTCCATCGGGGAGCAGTCATTTGGGATATGGAGCATTTACGGGTCTGCGCAAGGTTCTGGTTTCAGGGCTGTTTGCCAGTTGGGGATTTGCGGCCACAGCCGAGCCCGTCGTGATCGCAGCACTGGGGGATTCGCTAACCCAAGGGTATGGATTGGTCGAGCAGGATGGCTTTGTCCCACAGCTTGAGCGCTGGTTGCAGGCGCATAAGGCCGATGTTCGTCTGATCAATGCAGGTGTTTCGGGGGATACGACTGCAGGCGGCGCTGCCCGGGTCGAGTGGACCCTGACGCCGGACGTGGACGGGATGGTTGTGGCGCTGGGTGGCAACGACCTGCTGCGGGGAATCGACCCGGATGTGTCTCGCGCCAACCTCAAGTCGATCCTGGTTGCGGCCGATGCCAGCGATGTCGAGGTGTTGTTGATCGGCATGCAGGCCCCTGGAAATTACGGGCCCGACTACAAAGAGGCGTTTGATACGATGTACCCGGACCTGGCACAGCAATTTCAAGTGCTCTACGTCGACAGTTTCTTTGAAGGCCTCGCCTCTGGAGGTGATCCGAATGCCGTCAGTCAATACATGCAGCCGGACGGGATTCACCCCAACGCCAAAGGTGTTGCGCTGATCGTCGAAGCGCTTGGTCCATCCGTGCTTGAGTTGGTCGATGCATCGACCGGGCCGGACTAAACGATGCCGGGGCGGTTCTTTCTAACTCGATCGATCTCGGATATCGCCGCGTTCTTAGGTGTTTCGAACGATGTCCCGGAGCAGCCCGCGCGCCAAAACATTCAGCCGGGGCAAGACGTGGTTGTCCTGACTGAGGCCGGGTTGATCGCGATGCGCTGGGGTATGATCCCGGTTGGCCGTGTCAATGCCCGGGGTCGCCCCGTGATGGAGACAATCATCAACGCGCGGTCAGAGACGGTTTTCGACAAAACCGCTTTCGATGGTGTCGGGCGCGCTGTGGTGCCGGTGGATGGGTGGTACGAATGGACGGGCGAGAAACGGCGCAAAACCGCGTGGCGCATTGCCGCAATGAACGGCGGCCCACTGCTTTTTGCCGCGATCACTGATCGCTGGCAGGCCCCTGGTGGGTTGCGCGTCGATCAGTTCGCGGCTGTGACCTGCGAGCCCAATGAGGACCTGAGACCGATTCACCATCGCATGGGTGTTCTGTTGCGTCCTGAAGACGTTTCAACATGGCTAACGGGATCCGAAGCTGAGGCCAGAGCTCTGGCTCAGCCCTTGCCAAACGGTATGTTGGCCATTGAAAAAGCATCGGATGTGGATTGGTCTGCGCCTTGAACGCACTTAGACCACGGTGACCACCGTTCCGATGGGGACCCGGTTATACAGGTCGACCACATGCGCGTTCAGCATGCGAATACAGCCGTTTGACGCTGCACGCCCGATGGTCTGTGGCTGCGTCGTGCCATGGATACGGAAATAGGTATCGACCCCGTTCTGGAATAGATACAGCGCCCGCGCACCCAACGGGTTGTCCCCTCCGCCCGGCTGAACATAGTCGTTGTCCTTGAATTTGGCATAGGCCACGGGATCACGCTCGATCATCTCGTTGGTGGGCCGCCATGTCGGCCATTCCTTTTTGACGTCGATCGTCGCGGTGCCCGTGAATTCAAGCCCAGCCTTGCCCACGCCGCAGCCATAGCGGATCGCTTTGCGTGGTTCGGTCACGTAGTAGAGGTAGAATGATCGGGGTACGACCAGCAATTGGCCCGGTTCAAACTGTTTTTTGATCCGCACGAATTGCGGTGTCGGATCATACTCGACCGCTTTCTTGGCGCTGACACCAACGGGAAACAGGCTCAGTGCCGTTCCGGCCAGAAACAAACGACGTGTAAGCATGGGGGCCTCATAAATTGACCAGAGAAATCGTGACTCGAATTTCAGAATGATATCTCAATTGGTCAATTCTAGGGCAAAAATGACGAAAACGTGATGCGTTCTGTGCGCCACGTGCGTGTCAAAGACCGGAAAAGATAAGGGCGAGGAAAACCCTCGCCCTTGCTGTAGCTTATGCAAGCTCGATATTGTCCGCGCTCTCGCGTCCGTCACGACCCGAGCGCAGCTCGTATGTGACTTTCTGGTTGTCGGCCAGACCGGTGAGGCCCGAACGCTCGACAGCCGAGATGTGGACGAAGACGTCTTTGCCGCCCTCTTCCGGTGCGATAAAGCCGAAGCCTTTGGTGGTGTTGAACCATTTTACGGTGCCTGCTGGCATATCCGTTACTCCTGTTTAAGTGCTGCCCACGGTGTTGTGGCAGCCCGGCGTCGTTGTCTGGATCGATAGACTGAGCGCCGTGGAAGGAGACAGCAGGTCGAAATAGAAAAACGTAAGCACCTTGGATATGGCATCGGTCAGGCCGTGTGGCAAGGGAGATTGTGTGGTTTGTACAAGGGTTTGAGGGGCTATTGTCCGGTTTTAACAAGAATCCGCCGATGGATTTGGGTATTGTTTTAAGCGCTTTCTACATGATGTGGCTTTGAGGTCCGCGGATACAAACGGGATTCAGGTTCCATTAACCAAGCCTGTGGTTGTGTGGGTGCATGAGCAACTATCGGCGCGTTCGAATTCCCGGAGCGAAATACTTTTTCACCGTTTCTCTGGCCGACCGGTCGTCGAATGTGTTGACGCGCGAGGTGGCGCATTTGCGGGCGACCTTTGCGATGACGCAGAGGGAGCGGCCGTTCTGGTGCGATGCGTTTGTCGTGTTGCCGGATCATCTGCATGCGGTTTGGACCTTGCCGCCCAGGGATGCGGATTATTCGACTCGGTGGGGCGCGATTAAAGCCCGGTTTACGCGAGGGGTGAAGGCGTCGGGAGTGGTGGGGTGGAACCCCACCCTACGAACGGATTCGAAAATCGCGAAAGGGGATGCCGGGGTTTGGCAACGCCGGTTTTGGGAGCATACCATTCGGGATGAAACGGATTACCGCAATCATATGGCATATTGTTGGGGTAATCCGGTCAAGCACGGGTTGGTGGAACATCCGACCGATTGGCCGTATTCGTCAATCCATCGCGATATTCGTGCAGGTTGGGTTGATCCGGAGTGGAGCGGTGGGGTCACCGACGGCACGTTCGGAGAGCCTTAGGATAGAAATCCGCATTTTGTAGGCCGGGCTTCAGCCCGGCATCCACCATGAACCGTGGTTTGATTGGTTTGTTTCCATTCAATAGTGGATATTGTGGAAGTCGCGGGTGTTGTGCGGAGTGCCGGGCTGAAGCCCGGCCTACTTTCTAGGGAAAGACGGTAGCGAACGTCTATTCAGTACTTGCAGTCGAAGTTTGTTTAGAACCGGAATTGAAAGGGCGGTCGTAAGACCGCCCAACGTTACACAAACAGTCCGAGTATCGTTAGCAAGAGTGCAATAGTGCCGATTACATCGGCATATGACACTCGCCCTTTCAGTTTGAATGAAAACCGCATTGGATTTTACCTCAGCGATGCTCATCCGGATGAGCGTTACAGTTCGCTCAGTGTTTATATACCGCCCCAATTAATAGCGGTTTGGCATGCTCCTATGATCACTTAGAGCTACCGTTCGACAGTCACCCGCTCAGATTATTCGCGGCATCGCCACGAGTCCTGTCGGACCGCCTTAGCCCACTTCCTGCTAAGGTTTCAACATAGCGCCGCTAAGCACTTGTAGCTTCTGGGCAAACGCTGAGGTTACCCACTTCGTGGGTCTTCATGTTCGCCGCCTGGTGGTTTGAGCACCTCCGCTACCATCACTAAATATAGTAGCTGCGCAGCGGAGGTGCAATAGATGCTCACGCTTGCACTCAAATCTAAGGAGCGCGAACGCGCCCGCTATGCGGACGCTGCCTCGCGCCCGTCCGAAAATCGCATTGCGATTTATCGAACGAACTTCTTATGCTTCAACCGCTTGGGCTCCAGAGCATCCGGTCCAAGGCGGCGTTTTTTGTCCTCTTCGTAATCCTCGAAGTTGCCCTCGAACCATTCGACATGGGCATCACCCTCAAACGCCAGAATATGCGTGCAAATCCGGTCGAGGAAGAAGCGGTCGTGGGAAATGACGACGGCGCAGCCGGCGAAATCGACCAGCGCGTCTTCCAGCGCGCGCAGCGTCTCGACGTCGAGGTCGTTGGTGGGTTCGTCGAGCAGCAGGACGTTGCCGCCCTCTTTCAGCAGGCGGGCCATGTGGACGCGGTTGCGCTCACCGCCTGACAGCAAGGAGACCTTTTTCTGCTGGTCGCCGCCCTTGAAGTTGAAGGACGAGCAATAGGCGCGGGAATTGACCTGCGCATCGCCCAGCTGGATGATCTCGGCGCCGCCGGTGATCGCCTCCCACACGGTGTCGTTGTCTTTCAGGTCGTCGCGGGACTGGTCGACATAGGACAGCTCGACCGTGTCGCCCAGAGTGATCGAGCCCGCGTCGGGCTGTTCCTGCCCGGTGAGCATCTTGAACAGGGTCGATTTACCGGCACCGTTGGGGCCGATGACGCCGACGATGCCGCCGGGGGGCAGGGCGAAATCCAGCCCCTCGATCAGTTGCTTGTCGCCCATATGTTTCGACAGACCCTCGACCTCGATCACCTTGCCACCAAGGCGCTGGCCGTTGGGGATGACGATCTGGGCACGGGTGAGCTTTTCGCGTTCGGACTGTTCCGCCAGCTCGTTATAGGCATTGATCCGGGCCTTGGATTTGGCCTGACGGGCCTTCTGGCCTTGACGCATCCACTCCAATTCGCGTTGCAGGGTCTTCTGCTTGGACTTGTCCTCGCGGGCTTCCTGCTCCAGCCGTTTGGCTTTTTGTTCCAGCCATGCGGAGTAGTTGCCCTCGTAAGGCAGGCCCCTGCCACGGTCGAGTTCGAGGATCCAGCCAGTGATGCTGTCGAGGAAATAGCGGTCGTGGGTGACGATCAGGATGGTGCCTTTGTAATCGATCAGGTGCTGTTGCAGCCAGGCGATGGTCTCGGCGTCCAGGTGGTTGGTCGGTTCGTCGAGCAGCAGCATGTCGGGCGCTTCGAGCAGCAGTTTGCACAGCGCGACGCGGCGTTTCTCACCACCCGAGAGGTTGGCGATGTTGGCATCGTCCGGCGGGCAGCGCAGCGCCTCCATCGAGACGTCGATCTGGCTGTCGAGGTCCCAGAGGTTCTGGCTGTCGATCTCGTCCTGCAACTTGGCCATCTCGTCTGCGGTTTCGTCCGAGTAGTTCATCGCCAATTCGTTATACCGGTCGAGGATCGCCTTTTTCTCGGCCACGCCCAGCATGACGTTTTCGCGCACGCTGAGGCTCTCGTCCAGTTTCGGTTCCTGCGGCAGGTAGCCGACTTTGGCACCTTCGGCCGCCCAAGCCTCGCCGGTGAAATCCTTGTCGAGACCGGCCATGATCTTCATCAGGGTCGATTTACCGGCGCCGTTGACGCCGACGACACCGATTTTCACGCCGGGCAGAAAGCTCAGGTGGATGTTTTCAAAGCACTTCTTGCCACCGGGATAGGTCTTGGAGACACCCTGCATGTGGTAGACATATTGATAGGCGGCCATGTCGCGTCCTCTGGGTCGGGGAAATTGGGTTGGAACGCTGGATATCCGAGGCGAGCGGGCGGGGCAAGCTGGTGGTTTTGTGAATTTTGTATGGTCGTTTGGTCCGGTAGAACCGACACGACAAGGAGTGGTGCGGTATTGGCTGAACTTGCGGAACTGATTGCCGGGTGGGCGCAACCGGGCCGAGTGACATGGATCGGTGTGCGCCCCGGACGTCGCGCGGAAATGATAGGGCGCACAGCGGTTCAGGTCTTGGCCGATGGCCTCGAAGGTGATCGCAGCCGTGCAGGTCGGCGGGCGGTCACACTGATCCAGCAGGAGCATCTGGCGGCGATCGGCTCTTATCTGGGGCGGGCGGCTATTGCGTCTAACATATTGCGGCGCAATCTGGTGGTTTCGGGGATCAATCTGGCGGCACTCAAGGGGGGCGAGGTACAGGTGGGCGCGGCTGTCCTGAGATTTTCCGTGATTTGTGCACCATGCAGTCGGATGGAGGAGGCGTTGGGAAAGGGAGGCTACTCCGCAATGCGCGGGCATGGTGGTTGGTGTGCAGAAGTCGTCCGACCCGGACAGGTCGAACTGGGTGATCCCGTGCAACCTGTTGATTGACAATATGCAACAGTTCTGAACATCAGCACAGGATGGAACGATTCCATATTCCATATGCACGGCCCGGGCAGGTTGTTGGGCTGTTCGGCGGGTCTTTTGATCCGCCGCATCAGGGACATGTGCATGTAACGCGTGAGGCGATGAAAGCCTTCGGGCTGGACCGGGTGTGGTGGCTGGTGTCTCCGGGTAATCCGCTGAAACAGCGCGGGCCTGCACCGTTGTCGCAACGGGTCAAGGCTGCGCAGGCCGTGATGCAGCACCCGGATGTCGAAGTCACGGACATAGAGGCGCGGATCGGAACGCGGGCGACGGCGGATACTCTGGCTGCGTTGCAGCGGCTTTATCCGCGGGTGAAATTCGTGTGGCTGATGGGCGCTGACAATCTGGCGCAGTTCCACAAGTGGAAGGATTGGCGGCGGATCATGGACACCGTGCCGGTGGGCGTGGTGGCGCGCCCGGGGGATCGGATATCGGCCCGGATGTCGCGTGCGGCGCGGCTTTATGCCAAGTACAGAATCGATGGGCAGGCACGACAATTGCTGGGGCGGGCACAGGCTCCGGCGTGGTGTTTCGTGAATGTGCCGATGGTCGATGTCAGTTCAACTCAACTTCGCAATAGCGGTATCTGGGCTAACGGAGTGTTGCGGGAATAGCCACATTGCTTGCATATTCTCATGCAAAGGTTGCTCGAATTTTATCTCTGGGATTTTAATTGACCCATGGCAAATCGTATTTCACGCCGGTTTTTTATTGGGGGATTGGGGGCGACCGTAGTCCCGGCTGCGGTTTCGGCGCAAGCTCCCTTGGTGTCTTTACGACCTCGCGCGCGCGGACCTCGGTTGAGCGGGGTCGAGCGGTTCGTGCGTGCGGCCGGGCTGCGGGGCGAAGTGGTTTTCGCGGTGGCCGATGTCGAGACCGGCGCGCAGCTTGAGGCATTGGGCGGTCAGGCTGGCCTGCCTCCGGCCAGTGTCGGGAAGGCGCTGACGGCGCTTTATGCGCTGGACGTTCTGGGACCGGAGCATCGCTTTGAAACCAAGCTGGTGGCAGATGGCCCGATTGAGAACGGTATTCTCAAGGGCGATCTGATCCTTGTCGGTGGCGGAGACCCGCTGTTGGACACAGATGCGCTGGCGAGCATGGCGGCCAATCTGCGAAAGGCCGGTGTTACCGAGGTGCGCGGGGCGTTCAAGGTTTATGATGGTGCACTGCCTTATGTATTCAGCATCGATCCCGGGCAGCCGGATCATGTGGGCTATAGCCCGGCGATCAGCGGGATTTCCCTGAACTTTAACCGTGTGCATTTCGAATGGAAGCGGGCTGGCAAGGACTATGGCGTTACGATGGATGCGCGCAGCGCGCGCTACCGACCCGATGTCGACATGGCCGCTATGCGGGTCGAACCGCGCAGCTTGCCGATCTACACGTATCGACCAAGCGCACGCCAGGACCGCTGGACCGTGGCCAAGGGCGCACTGGGCAATGGTGGTGCCCGCTGGCTGCCCGTGCGAAAACCGGCTTTGTATGCAGGCGATGTGTTTCGCACTTTGGCCCGGGCGAACGGCATCGTTCTGGGGCGCGTACAGGTGACACAAGTCACCCCGCAAGGCAGCGAACTGGTTGTGCATCAAAGCGACCCGCTGGCGAGTATCTTGCGGGGGATGCTGAAATACTCGACCAATCTGACCGCCGAGATGGTCGGAATGGCGGCGACAAAGGCGCGTGGGGTCAGGCCAAAGGATCTGGCAGACTCCGCGGCAGAGATGAACCGCTGGGCAGCTGAGACATATGGGGGCAACCAAATTGCCATGGTTGATCACTCGGGTCTGGGGGACGCGTCCCGCATGGCCCCGGGTGATTTGGTTACAGCGCTTGTGGCGGCCCGCAAGACCGGCGCGTTGCGGCCATTGCTCAAGCCCTTTACGTTGACGGACAGTCAGGGCAGGGCAGTGAAAGATCATCCGATCAAGGTGAACGCAAAGACCGGAACCTTGAACTTTGTGTCGGGCCTGGGTGGGTTTCTGACGACGGCGGACGGATCCGAACTGGCCTTTGCGATATTCACGGCAGACGTGGATCATCGGGCCACGATCCCGCGCGAGCTACGCGAGCGCCCGGAAGGCGCGCGCAGTTGGAACCGCCGGTCACGCAAATTGCAACGTGCGTTGATTGAACGCTGGGGATCGCTTTACGGCAGTTGAGCCTAAACGGTGTGACGCGCGCGTGCGCCCCGTTCGATTGCAGCGGCGTGCAGACGATCAATGCTCAACTCGTACCGGATTTCTTCAAGCAGACGCAGTTCGGTCTCGGCAAGTGATCCGTCAGCGGCGGCAACGTCGCAGGCCAGTGCATAGGCGGTTTCGTGCAGCCGTTCCGGCAGGTTGTCGCGGATCAGGCCGAACATGGCATCCAGCCCGTCTTCCTGCTCGAACAGGTCAAAAACGATTTGCGAGACCCGGCGCGTGCGGTCGATGTCATAGCCTGCAAAGACCGGCAGCATGTTCACCGCGCCTTCGATCTTGACCAACTCGGCCGTGCGGATCGTTTCATCCGAGGCCGAGATCGCAACCATGATCGCCACAAGGCAATCTTGTGGAGACATCGGGTGTGGTACTTGCTCGGTCATGGGTCCGTCCTGATTGGTCTTCTTTGCGATGGCACGATAGGAGGGCTGGCGAGCAGGTTCAACGGCTTTTACCCGTCTGGGTTAGAGAATGGGCAAAGGCCCACGTGTTTTGGTCTGACGCAGTACGAAATTGCTGCGGGTGTCACGCACCAATCCAGATTTCAACAGGCGCTGCATGATGAAATGCTCAAGATCTTCGGGTGTTTTGGCGTAGACCTTGAGAAGGAAGTCATGATCCCCGGTAATTGACGCACATTCCACGATCTGGGACTCGGTCTCGACCAGCCGCAGGAACGACAAAATGTTGTCCTCCTGATGGTCTCGCAAGGCCACGTGGACATAGGCGATGGCGTTTAGGCCCACGGACTTGGCGCGGACCTGCGCCGTATAGCCGGACACGACGCCGGATGCCTCCAGATCCCGCACGCGACGCCAGCATTGCGAAGCCGAAAGACCCGTGCGGTCCGCGAGTTCCTGCATCGACAGTCGGCCATCCATTTGTAGCTGTTGCAGAATGGAAATGTCGGCGGGTTGAAGTGTTTGTGCCAAATTTCGCCTCATACGAAATGAATCTTCCAAGCCTATCCCATTTTCTCGCTCGAACAAACTGAACTCACCGTGATTCGTGAATACACTGTTCATGAAGGAGGAGAGATGATGCCCAAATCAACCAAATACCGTGCAAAGGTCGCCGATAAGCGGGGCCATATCGCATACACTGCTGAAGAGGATGCGGTTTGGGCTGATCTCTATGCGGCTCAGCAAGACAATGTGCAACGCTACATGGCGCGCGATTACCTTCAAGGTCTCGCGCGGTTGGACTTGCCGAAAGCCCGCGTCCCCTCGTGTAGGGACATATCAGAGCGTTTGATTGACCTGACCGGATGGCGGGTGCAGCCAGTACCGGCGCTGATCGGATTTAAGACCTTTTTTACGATGCTGGCGGACAGGGTGTTCCCGGCGGCGTCTTTCATTCGGTCTCGCGCCGATTTCGACTATATTGAAGAGCCGGACATCTTTCATGAAATCTTTGGGCATACGCCCTTGCTCAGCGATCCTCAGTTCGCTGCCTTCAGCCACGCTATCGGCAAGGCCGGTGTACAGGCCGGAGAGAAAGACTACGCTTGGTTGATCCGTCTCTATTGGTTCTCGATCGAGTTTGGGTTGCGCTGGCAGGACGGTGAAATCAAAGCTCTTGGGTCCGGGCTGGCGTCGTCGCCGACAGAACTGGTCTATGCGGTCGAAAGCGAAATCCCGGACCGTTTACCATTTGATGTCGTGACGATCTTGCGTACCCCTTACCGGATCGACATGCACCAGATGGGATATTTTGTGCTGAAAGACCCAGAAGAGCTATTTGCCATCGCCGAGAGGGATCTGATGGCCGACGTGCGTCAGGCGCAATCCCTTGGGTTGCTGCCCAACAAGTTCCCGACAAATGCAACAGCAGCGGAATAGTCGGAAGGTTTCCAAAACAGGATAACCTGCAGCCAGACAGACCGCACATGCGTGCCGTGTTCATATGGCATCCCCGCTTTGACCGCTTGACCGGCCGCAAAACGTCTTTCCCCACCCGAAAACCTCTACGCTTTATTGACTCATGCTGCACGAGCACAATAGGAGGGGTCGGTCGGTTGCACAGGGTGACCGGCGCCTGATTTCCCGATGGAGCTGAGAGAACAATGTCTGACCTGCGTGAAACCGCCATGACGTCCAAGGCCTGGCCTTTTGAAGAGGCGCGCCGGTTGCTCAAACGCTATCAGAAAGGTGCTCCGGATAAGGGCTTTGTGCTGTTTGAGACGGGCTATGGCCCTTCGGGTCTGCCGCATATCGGAACCTTTGGTGAGGTAGCGCGGACCACGATGGTCAAGCGCGCCTTTGAGGCGCTGTCGGATATCCCGACCAAGCTGATCTGTTTCTCGGATGATCTTGACGGAATGCGTAAGGTGCCCAGCAATGTGCCGAACCCTGAAGTGCTGCAACAGCATTTGCAGCGCCCGCTGACCTCGGTACCGGATCCGTTTGGTGAATATGACAGTTTTGGCGAGCATAACAACGCGATGCTGCGCCGGTTCCTCGATACCTTTGGGTTCGAGTACGAGTTTTACTCGGCCAAGCAATTCTACGAGTCCGGGCAGTTTGACGAAGTGCTCAAGCGCGCAGTAGAGCGCTATGACGAGATCATGGCGATCATGTTGAAAAGCCTGCGTGAGGAGCGCCAGCAAACCTATTCGATTTTCCTGCCGCTGCACCCCGAAAGCGGGCGGGTCATGTATGTGCCGATGAAAAAGGTCTGTGCTGAAACCTACACCGTCACCTTCGATGACGAGACGGGCAAAGAATGGACAGTTCCTGTCACCGGCGGCAATGTGAAACTGCAATGGAAACCGGATTTCGGTGCGCGCTGGGCGGCCTTGGGCGTCGATTTCGAGATGTACGGCAAGGAACACGCCACCAACGAAAAGATATATGACGCGATCTGTCGTGCTCTGGGGGGTCGTGCGCCCGAGCATTTCTCGTATGAGCTGTTTTTGGATGAAAACGGTCAGAAGATCTCAAAATCGTCCGGCAATGGCGTGTCGATTGACGAATGGCTGACCTATGCGCCGACAGAAAGCTTGTCGTATTTCATGTATCAAAAGCCAAAGACGGCCAAGCGCTTGCATTTCGATGTCATTCCAAAAGCCTATGATGAATATCACCAACAGCTCCGGGCCTATCCGGGGCAAGAGCTGAAAGCTCAGCTGAACAATCCGGTCTGGCATATTCATGGCGGAGACGTCCCGGAATCAACCCTGATCGTTCCATTCGCAATGTTGTTGAACCTCGCGTCGGTTTCAGGGGCCGAAGACAAAGAGGCGCTTTGGGGCTTCATCCGCCGCTACGCGCCTGAGGCGACGGCAGAAAGCCATCCCGATCTGGATCAGGCGGCGGGTTTCGCCGTGCGCTATTTCAACGATTTCGTCAAACCAACGCGCAAACACCGCGCCCCGACGGATCAAGAACGAGAGGCGCTGGAGGCTCTGAAAGCCGCGCTCGAGGCCTATGACGGCCCGGCCGAAGATGAGACGCTGCAATCGGTGGTCTATTCCATCGGGCGCGAGCGGTTTGATCCGATGCGTGGCTGGTTCACCGCCCTCTACGAGGTGCTTTTGGGTGCCTCGCAAGGCCCGCGTTTTGGTGGTTTCATTGCCCTCTATGGCGTGCCGGAAACGATCGCGCTGATCGACAAGGCACTTGCCGGAGAACTGGTCTGATTTGACCTGAACACGCATGGGGCTACCGTTCCAGCAGGAGGTACCCCCATGCGTCGTTTTCTGCTTGCCATATCCCTGAGTGCTGGTTTGGCCTCGGGCGCGTTTGCCCAGAGTGCCGAGATCGAGGCCAATATTGCGGCCCAGATACAGGCGTTCAAAGCGGATGATTTCGCGACCGCTTTCACTTTCGCCAGCCCCAACATTCAGCGTCTGTTCGGCAACCCGGACAATTTTGGCGCCATGGTGCGCAATGGCTATCCGATGGTCTGGCGTCCCGCTGATGTGCGGTTTCTGGAATTGCGCGAGGTCGCAGGATCATTGTGGCAGAAGGTGATGATAACGGATGGAGATGGCCGCGTTCATGTCTTGGACTATCAGATGATCCGGCAGGAGAATGGTTGGAAAATCAACGGTGTGCAGCTTTTGGGTGCCGCCGACCCCGCGGCCTGAGCAACACCACCGTCACGGTTGGATGAGTGGCGGTTAATCCCTTTTGGATACTTAGACTTCTGCGTTCGGGATGAACCTGAACACGAGGTTTGAACGCGCGGCCCGCGTGCGGCGCGACGAGGAAAGGGATTTCTATGAACAAGGCAATCACGGACGGCATCGTGTTCATGCCGCCTGCTTTCGAGAATGGTCTGGGCGTGTGGTCAGCGGGGGATGGTACTCCGGGCTCGCCGACCTATGACGGGTCAGGGACGGGTGCTTTTGTGCCTGCAGATGCGGACTTTGGTGGCTGTCTTGAGATTCTGAAAATCAACAGTCCTCAGCAATTGCGGTACATGGGCCAGACCCCGATCCTGCCGGGTTGCTACCTGCAGGTCAAAGCGCGGGTCAAGGCGATCAGTGGACCTTTGCCTGAAGTGCGGATTGCCGCGTGGGCCGGAGGTGCCGGCGATGTCCATTTGACAGGCCTCGCCGAGCAGGGGCCGACCACTCAGTTGACCGGCTATGGTACGGTCACCGAGATCACCGCAATAGTGGGCACAGGGCAGCGTGCGGGTGTGGATATGCCTTGGGGCGTGGACGCTCTTTATGGGCATTTCGGCATTGATATCGAGGGCGCAAACGGGGCTGTCGTGCGCGTGGATGATCTGGAAATCACCGATGTCACCGGCGTGTTCCTGCGTGAGATAATCAGCCGTGTCGATGTGCGTGATTTCGGTGCAATAGGTGACGGGATCGCTGACGACTCGGCCGCGTTCGAAGCGGCGGATCAAGCTGCCGGTGGTCGGCGCGTTTTTGTCCCACAGGGCACGTACCATTTGGCCCAGAACACAACCCTGTCGTCAGAAGTTGAGTTTGAAGGCATAGTGGAGATGCCGGACGACAAGATGCTGTTGCTGCTGAAAAACTACGATCTGCCCGCCTATATCTCGGCCTTTGGGAACGAGGAATTGGCCTTCAAAAAAGCCTTTCAGGCACTGCTCAACAACTCGGACCATGAATCCCTTGATCTTGGTGGACGCAAGATTGCTGTAACGGCGCCGATCGACATGTTTGCGGCGGTTCCCAATAAACCGGGCTTCTCAACGCGGCGGGTGATACGGAACGGACAGTTCGATGTCAAAAGCAGTACCGCTTGGGAAACGGAGACGTTTACGTCTGTTGCCACCTATGATCCGGCGGATGCGACCCGTCTGACGAATGTGGTCAACGTGGCCAACATTCCCATTGGGTCGCTGGTTCAGGGCAACGGTGTCGGGCGGGAAATCTATGTACGGGCCAAGGATGAAAGCGCGGGTGAGTTGACGCTAAATGCGCCCTTGTATGATGCAGAGGGGACGCAGACCTTTACTTTCGTGTCGTTCAAATACCTTCTGGATTTCAGCAACTTCGGTGTGTTGCGGAAATTCGGCATGGAGCAGATCGAATTCCAGTGCAACGGTCGGTGCAGTGCCATTCGACTTGCCCCGGCGGGCAGCACGTTTTCTTTGTCTGACTGCTTTGTCAGCCGTCCTCTGGACCGGGGCATCACCTCAATCGGGTCTGGTTGCAAGGGGATGCTCATCGACAATTGCCAGTTCCTGTCTTCAGAAGAATCGTTCATCGTTCCAGACCGCAAGTCGATTGCGCTGAACACCACGTCAAACGACGTGAAAATCCGCCACAACCGGGCGGTGCGCTTCAAACACTTTGCGGTTGTGGGTGGCGACAACAACATGATCCTGGGAAATCATTTCTTCCAAGGCGACAGTATTCCCCAAGGGGTGCGCACCGCCGGGTTGATCATGATCGGGACCTACAACAGTTCGACCATTGCCGAGAACTATGTCGACAACTGTTTCGTGGAATGGACAAACGAACGCGACACGACGCCTGCCTACGTTTCGGGCTATTCCTTCAGCGCAATGAGCATCACGGACAATATCTTTTATTCCAGCGAAGCTCCGCCCTGGTTCAGCTACATCGTCATCCGGCCGCACGGTCCCGGGCATTTCCTGAACGGGTTGGCCGTTACGGGCAACAAGTTCCGGTCCAGCGGTACCGATCTTGATAGGGCTGATCGTGTCGATACAACATTTGCCGATCTCGACCCGGACCGGCATGTCAATGTCACCTTCAGCAACAACACCTATCACGGGATTGAAGCGAAGGTCGAAAACCCATTGCGGGTGCGGCACAGTCAGTATTCGGCATCGCAGGTCTGGACCATCGATTCGGACGGGCGGTTGCCGTTTGGGGCCAAAGCGCGGGGCTGTGACGCGGTTGCGGTTCTCGGCCCGCTCAGATCCGCCCTGGGGACGGTGCGCTATTCTTTTCCATATGCCGATGTCGAACAAGGCGGCGACGGGGATGCCGTGCAATTGCGCTGGGCCGAAAGCCTGAGTGGCGACGTCTCGGTGCAGATGCGGATCGAAGAGTGATCAAGCTCGGAAGCCGCCCCAACGGGGCGGCTTTTTCGGTCAGATCGATACCGGACGGACATCTGGTCTTGTGACAGGAAACCCGAGACCTTTCAAAAACCTGTGCTAGGCTGGGAGCAAGCCAAAGGAGGACTCAGATGCCGACAATCGCCAAAGACGCCAGTGTTCAAACCGTCATCACCACATTCGAGATGACACCGGGTACCTGTCAGGATCTTCTTGAGGCCCTTACGGATGCCTACGCCGAATTTATTTCGAAGCAACCCGGTTTCGTTTCGGCGGGTCTTCATATGAATGATGCCCAGACCCGGATCGCGAATTATTCGCAATGGGAGCGGCGCGAGGATTTTCTGGCTATGTTGCGTACACCGGAGATGCGAGAGAGAAATCGCAAAATCAATGAGCTGTGCAAAAGTTTCGAACCGGTCATGTACGATGTTTCCGAAACATTTGACGTTTCCTGACCTGAATCAAAGCCCCAGCCAACTGTGTGGTCCACCCTGCATGTAGAAAACGAAAGGGTGCAGTATGTATCACAAAATTCTTGTCCCGATTTCCTTTGATCCTGACCGGGATACCTCGGGCCCGATGAAGTTGGCACAGATTCTGGCGACGCCCGAGGCAGAGGTCACATTGTTGCATGTGGTCGAACACATCCCGAGCTATGCGATTACCTACGTGCCAACCGAGTATCTGGCTGAGGCGCGCAAGGCGATTCAGGCAGAACTGTATCAGTTGGCCGAGACACTGCCCAACGCAAAAGGAGTATTGATCGAAGGGCATTCCGGGCGTTCTATTCTAGATTGGGCGGAAATACACAAGCCGGACCTGATCATCATGGCTTCGCATCGACCTGGAATGCAGGATTTGTTGCTGGGCTCGACCGCGGCGCACGTCGTACGCCATGCCAAATGCGCTGTGCACGTGCTACGATGACAGCCAAAGGTCCTCCGGGGCAACTCGGTGGGCTTTGCCAAAACCGCCGTTGAAAAGCCCCTCGTGAATTTCGAATTGCACAAAGTTGAAATCCGCAAAATCAACGTACAGCTTCGCCTTTGGTCGCAGCACAAGATATCTGTTGCGCAGAGTATCGTGCTGATTGGTTCCGCGCGTCAGCATATGGGCTGTAACGTGAAGGGTCAGACGTGGATGGGTCAACGGATCTCCTTTGGGGCCGGGGTCTCCGATCAGCAGGGCGCAGGCCGGATTGTTTTGCAGCGCCCGGCTGTGGTCCGACAGGCTGGATATCAATGAGATCGGATGCCCCAGATGGTCCGTTGCCAATGCGATCCGCGATACCGACGGCAGTGCCGAGCCAGGTCGCAGAAAAGCCAGCGCAGCATGGGTCGTCTCGGCCACAAGGGTGCGAACCGAATTGCGGGCTGCGTCATCAAGCGGTTGATATGGGTCTTGTGCGGGCATTCGTGGTCCTTGCAAATTATCTCTTTGGCCAAGTTAACCGGATGACCGGCAAGGAACGACCCTTGTTTGTGGTGTTGCCTCGGCTTTGCCACAAATCGGCTGTATCCCAGCGTCATGATGTTTCGCAAACGCACGCAAGACGACGCGCTGCCCTCCAGACGTCAGCGCCGTGCTGATGCGACACGGCGTCAGGCTCTTTCGCCAGTTCGCATTTTGCTTTTGGTTCTGTGTTTGCCGCTGACGGTCGCACTGATATCGTTCAACATGTTTGTGCGACTCTCGGACTATGGGCGAAACGAGGCGATAATCCACCTGATCGCGTTGGCGGGCTGCGATACTGCACAATCCATGGGCTTTGGTCCCTTCTACGATGGCTATCCCGGGTATCACAGACGCAATGATCCGGACGGAGACGGCATGGCCTGCGAGACCTTCGCCGCTGTGAAACGGCCTCAACCGGTCACAGTGCCAGACACGGGGTCACAGCGCCGAACCAGTGCGCCGGCGCGATCCGTTGGAAATGCCAAATTTGTCAAACCCTAGATACCTGCCGGTTGACGGAAGTTTGCGGAACGACCGCTTTGCCTGTGTCTCTGAGGGATTTCGCCATGCCGTGCTATGGTAGGCCGTGTTGGTACCAGTCTGGTGCCTCCAACGGGCAATTTTGCCCAGAATGGGAGGGCAACGATGTTTGCACGCGTTACTCAGTTTAAAATGAAACCCGGCACGCGCGAGGCGGCCACGGCAAAGATGAACGAATTGAAGTCCGAAATCATGGGCATGCCCGGCATACATTGCTTTACCAATGTTATGAATGCAGATGGCACCGGGTACGTGATCTCTGTGGTGGAAAGCGAAGAGATCTCGAACGCAAACGCCCCGAAAGTGGCCGAGCTTTGGGGCCATTTTGCCGAGTTCATGGAAGCCCCTCCAGCTCCGGCCGGATTTGACGTTGTTGCCCATTGGGACAAGGGTTGAAAAACGTTGTGAGCCGTCGGTGACCTGCCGGGTGCCTGACCCGATCAGGACAGCATCGCCCCTGCGCAGTCTCGAAAGATGCGAACCTGCGGGGCTGCACCGTCCAGTGGGAATTCGGTCACCCTGTCCTGGGTGAAGGCATAGGCCGTCTGGTTGAACTCCAACCCATCCAGCACATTGCCGAACCCGGTATCGGTGACGGTCAGCGACATCGCGCCGTCAGACAATATGTGGCGCGGCGTGGCGATTTCGATCGGGTTCAACCCCTCGAACCGCATGGCAAACCATGGGGCCTGTGTCCAGCCCTCGGAAGTGCGTGTGATCGTCAGCGTATAAAGCGGCTGCGCCGGGTCATAGGTGAGTTTGATGGCGGCCGTACCGGTCTCGTGTGTGAGCGTGCAGATGTCGCCAACTGTGGCGTTCCATGCATAGGCTGGGCTGCCGAACAGCAGAGAGATCAGTATAGCGCGCATAGGTCAGAACCTAGCTGCGGGTTGCCCCGTGGCAAGGGTGTGTTTGACGGGCTAGCCCTTCATCGCGTTCAGTAAGTCCAGCAGGCGCTTTCGGTCATCGTCATCGGCATAGTCTCCGGTGGCCAAGCGCTGGGCGATGCTCAGCCGCAGGCGTTCATGCTGGGTACGGACCTCTTGCCCGGCGGTTTCGGCCAGGGTTTTCATGATTGCCGCAACTGCCTGCTGGCGTTTGGTGGTCGGGTTGGCGATATAGTCGACAAGGCTCTGCTGGCCGGAATCGAGGATATTTTCGGCCAGATCGCGCAGTTCGTCGCCATTGGGCAGCAGCGGGGCAGGGGCGTCCTTGGGCGGTAGGATTTCCGGTACGCTGCGCGGGGTTTCGGTCAGAGCATTGGCACCGTCGACGAAGGCCTCGGTGATCATCCGCGTGATCTTGATGGCGCGCGGGTCCTTGAACAGGGCCGAGGCGATGGCCACGCCGTAATCCGTGTAGACCCACGGATTGACCCGCCGCCCGCCGCGGCCCTTGGGTTTTGAGATCACATTCTGTGATATCAAATCGGCGACCTCGGTGTCGGTCAGCTGAAAGCGGTAGCCCTCGAACAGGTTGGTGTTGCGTGACACCGCCTGATTAAAGGCACTGACGGACTTGCCGTAGAACAGCGCCAGATCCTCGGCCAGCACAACGCGAGTGCCGCGCACCCGGTGAATGGCGCCTTGGACTTCATGCGTACTGGGCAGGCTGTTCGGGTTCGTCATGGCAACCGTTTGGAATCACAATTTGTGATTTCAAACGTGGCGGAGTGCGCGCTGGGCTGCAAGGTCGAAGTGACGGCGTGCAAGCGCAGGTCGAACGCCACCGCGCCAAAAAGCGGCCGAACTCTGGCGTCTGATTGCGGGACGTGCGGTCGCAGTGGGGTTCACAAACGCGCCTGCGATCCCATCTTTTCAGGACAACATAGGGAGAGCGTTTGATGCAATGTCCGATTGATGGAACTCAGCTGGTGATTACGGATCGGAGCGGGGTCGAGATTGACTATTGTCCGCAATGTCGTGGCGTGTGGCTGGACCGTGGAGAGCTGGACAAGATCATCGAACGATCCGCCGCCCACACCCCGCCGCCACCGCTGCAGCGGGGGTATGACGACCGGTCCGATCACGGATACCGGAAAAAGAAAAAACGCGGCGGGTTTCTGGACGAGCTGTTTGATTTCTGAGGCGTTGGCACCGTGATCTGCGAGGGTTGCGGTGCTTTGGGCCTGATTGGGTATGAGTTGGCCGTGGTCAGGTAGATCACGAAGAAACGTATTTTCCAGCGTGTAGGATGGGGTTTTACCCCATCATGTGTTTAGGGGTTTTGGAGTGTTGGGTTGGAAACCCATCCTACGCGTGCTGTCTCTTGTTCATATCCAAAGTGAATGCATTGATAAGGCTTTCAATTGTTAGAAAATCAGCAATCAATTGGGCATGAAAGAAGATCGGCGGTTTTTCCGAAATGTCGTGAAGCATCATCGCTTTGAAGTGAGTTAGAGACAGTTGTTCTGCTTCAAGTTGCTTGCGCTGCGTCTTGTTGCTTTCCCAATAAATCTCTTCTGCCAAGTCAACATATCTACGCTCGTCGACTGGATCCACAAAATGTGGAGGAATGTAAGGCGGAAGGCGATGCGCAAGCGAATGACGATAGCTTTCGAGGTAGTCAAACCACTCTTCCATATCTTCCAAAGTGGCGCGAAATTCCTTGCCCAGCACTGCCCAAACAAACTTGTTTTTCTTTCGAAGCCCAATTTGAGAGTTGCGCAAAGAGCGACCATTTCCGTCGCATAAAGCCTCCTCCAAGACCAGTATGTGAGCAAGATTATCTACTATTCCATAAAGGTTTATCAGATTGGCGTGTAGGCAAATTGTTGCAAGGAGTCTATCGTTCTGCTCAGGAAGTCGGTCCAATTCCGGCGGCAACACGCGAAAAACAGTGGTAGTCGCTTCGGCTACCAGATTAACCCTCCGCAGCAAACCTTCATTTTTATACTTAATGGCGCGTTCGTCTTTCAGTTTCAAGCGAAACGTATTGAGGCGGAGGCACCTAAGTTTTTCCGGTAGCTCATCGTATTGTTGTTGAAGCTTCTGCAAATTTTGGTCGGAATAGCTAGGCAAACCAGTCTACCTCTTCCGTCTTTTCACATTCCCGCCCCGCTGCCCCGGCCTTCCCGCCGTTGACCGCCCACGTGATTTCACCGCATCCTCAGATGCTTTCTCGACCGCCCATTGGCGCGCCATGGGGTCGTCGGCGACGGCGAGGTCGACTGCTTCCAGACGTTTGATCTCATCGCGGATGTTGGCGGCCTCTTCGAATTCCAGGTTCTCGGCGGCTTTGCGCATCTGGTCGCGTAGGCCGTCCAAATGGGCTTCCAAATTCGCGCCGTGCATCGGTTTGTCGATGGTGGCGGTGACGCGGTTCATGTCGACATCGCCTTGGTAGAGACCGGCCAGAACGTCCTCGACATTCTTCTTCACCGTCTCGGGCGTGATGCCGTGTTCCTCGTTATAGGCGAGCTGTTTGGCGCGGCGGCGGTTGGTCTCGCCTAAGGCGCGCTCCATCGAACCGGTGATCTTGTCGGCATACATGATCACGCGCCCGTCGGCGTTTCGCGCGGCGCGACCGATGGTCTGGATCAGCGAGGTTTCCGACCGCAGGAAGCCCTCTTTATCGGCGTCCAGAATGGCGACCAGCCCGCATTCGGGGATGTCGAGCCCCTCGCGCAGCAGGTTGATGCCGATCAGCACGTCGAACGCGCCCAGACGCAGGTCACGCAGAATCTCGATGCGCTCCAGCGTGTCGATATCCGAGTGCATGTAGCGGACCTTGATGCCCTGTTCGTGCAGGTATTCGGTCAGATCCTCGGCCATGCGTTTGGTCAGCGTGGTGACCAGCGTGCGGAATCCGTTGGCGGCCACCTTGCGCACCTCGTCCAGCAGGTCGTCCACCTGCATCGACACCGGGCGGATTTCGACCTCGGGGTCCAAGAGGCCGGTGGGGCGAATGACCTGTTCAGTGAAGACGCCGCCGGTCTGTTCAATCTCCCACTTGGCCGGAGTGGCCGAGACGAAGACGGATTGCGGGCGCATGGCGTCCCATTCCTCGAACTTCAGCGGGCGGTTGTCCATGCAGGACGGAAGGCGGAACCCGTGTTCGGCCAGCGTGAATTTGCGCCGATAGTCGCCCCGGTACATGCCGCCGATCTGCGGCACGCTGACGTGGGACTCGTCGGCAAAGACAATCGCGTTGTCGGGGATGAACTCAAACAGGGTCGGGGGCGGCTCGCCCGGCGCACGGCCGGTCAGATAGCGCGAATAGTTCTCGATCCCGTTGCAGACGCCGGTTGCCTCGAGCATCTCCAGATCGAAATTGGTACGCTGTTCCAGACGTTGGGCTTCCAGCAATTTGCCCTCGCCGACCAACTGGTCCAACCGGATGCGCAGTTCCTTTTTGATGCCGATGATCGCCTGTTGCATGGTCGGTTTCGGCGTGACGTAGTGCGAGTTTGCATAGACTCGCACCTGTTCCATCGTCGCGGCGCGTTCGCCGGTCAGCGGGTCGAACTCGGTGATGGTTTCCAGTTCTTCGCCGAAGAACGAGAACTTCCACGCGCGGTCCTCAAGGTGGGCGGGCCAAATTTCCAGGGAATCGCCGCGCACCCGGAACGACCCGCGCTGAAACGCCTGATCGTTGCGACGGTACTGCTGAGCGACCAGATCGGCCATCACCTGACGCTGGTCGTATTCTTTGCCGACCTTCAAATCCTGCGTCATCGCCCCATAGGTTTCGACCGATCCGATACCGTAGATGCACGACACCGAGGCGACGATGATCACGTCATCGCGTTCCAGCAGCGCCCGCGTGGCCGAGTGGCGCATCCGGTCGATCTGTTCGTTGATCTGGGATTCTTTCTCGATATAGGTGTCTGAGCGCGCGACATAAGCTTCGGGCTGGTAATAGTCGTAGTAGGACACGAAATATTCGACCGAGTTTTCCGGGAAGAACCCTTTGAACTCGCCATATAACTGCGCCGCCAGCGTCTTGTTGGGGGCAAGGATGATGGCGGGGCGTTGGGTTTCCTCGATCACCTTGGCCATGGTGAAGGTCTTGCCCGTCCCGGTCGCGCCCAACAGAACCTGATCACGCTCACCATCCAGAACGCCGGCTGCCAGTTCCTTGATTGCGGTGGGCTGATCACCTGCGGGCGCGAATTCGGTATGCATTGTAAAGGGCTTGCCACCCTCCAGCTTCAGGCGGGCACGGATGTCGTCGGCGGTTAGCTGGGTCTTGTCGGAATGAGCGTAAGCCATCAGGGGGATTCCTTTCGCGCCTGATTTTGATCTGTTTTTGTTCTTGTTCAAGGGGTCATTTCCAATGCCTTGAATTGCGACAATTGCGGACTTGTTCGGGATGAGTGTCTGGCGCATAAACAGAGCCAACACAGCGAGTACGGAGAGGCGACATGCGCGCACGGATATACCAGCCTTCGCGAAATGCGATGACCTCGGGAATGGCCAAGACCCGCAAGTGGGTTCTGGAATACGCGCCCGCATCGTCGCGCGAGGTTGATCCGCTGATGGGGTGGACCTCGTCCAATGACACCCAGACCCAGGTGCGTCTGAAATTCGATACCAAGCAAGAGGCGCTGGACTACGCCAAGGACAACGGGATCGAGGTACAGGTCAGCGAACCGCACAAGCGCAGACACAACCTGCGTCCGCGTGGCTATGGTGAGAATTTCGCCACCGACCGTCGCGGTCCCTGGACGCACTAAATGATCGAGATTCGCGAAGCCGATCCAACATCGGAGGCGATGCGCCCGGTGATCGAGGCTCATTTTGCACATAGTGAGCAGGCCGGACCGGCCGAAAGCAATCACACGATGGGGTCCGAGGCTTTGGCAGGGGACGGGATTCGCTTTTGGGGGCTGTTCGAAGATGATCTCGCACACGGATGCGGTGCATTGAAGATGTTGCCCGACGGCACGGCCGAAGTGAAATCCGTTCATATTGTCGAGCGCGCGCGCGGGCGAGGTTTGGCGCGTGTTATGATGACCCATCTTGCCGATCTGGCGAGAAAAGAAGGTATCAGTGCGCTGGTTCTGGAGACCGGAGCTGCGCATCTTTCCGAGTACACCGCCGCGCGCAAGCTCTATGAAGTACTTGGATATTCCTATTGCGAACCGATCTTTGGGTACGAGGCCGACCCAAACAGCGCCTTCATGCGCTTGGCTCTTGAACCCCGCACATAAAAAAAGCAAGAAGGGCGCAGCGGTCCCTTAGCTCAACTGGATAGAGCAGCTGACTTCTAATCAGCAGGTTGAGGGTTCGAGTCCTTCAGGGATCGCCATACTAGCTAAAAACTTAACTCCACTGTGCGCCGGTATATTTGTCCGATGCATCTTTTTTGGGGCTTGTGCGGGACAATACTGTGTACCAATTCACTTTATAAATTCACCCAGAACCGCCGCCTGAAAGACAGGCGTGGAGGCCTGTCCATTCATAGTTGACGCCGGTGCGGACAATGCACCAGCTATGCTTCGATGCGACCCGGAACAATCCCAGTTTGTGTTTAGTTTCTATCTTTGCGTTGAAGGTGGTTGGTTTCCCTTGCTTCACCTTTTCCTTGAACCAGTGCGGCACAAGCCACCAGCGGGCCGTAGAGCTTAAAAGGCGGTCCTCTTTTATTAATCAAAGGTCCACCATCTGGGTGGACTTTGTGCTCCAGTTCTTCAATGCGTATAACTCTGCCCATGTCATATCAGGTAGACCGAGTCGTCCGCACATTCGGTAAGAGTGTCGAATTCAGAGGAGCATTTCGAGAATTCCAGGTGGAGGCAGAGATACAGTTCAATTGCCGTACCGACTGACCTGTGTTCACGGCTGTCTGCCGCCACACAAAAAGGTAAGCCAAGCTTGGAACTAGGCTAGCTCTCTATTGGGACGCGTTCTACTTTAACTTCCAAGTGTTCTTTTTTGGTTTTCCATTTTCGTAGATTCGAAACTCATTTGCGTCCAAACGCTCGACACTCCAGCATTTTTGTCCCCAGTCTCCTTTCTCGCACCACTGGTCACCTTTGACGAACCAATCTCCAGTGTATTTGTCTTTCCCGTTCCATAGACCATTCAGTTTACCATCGTTTTTGCGTGTTGCCTTGCTGTAGGCCTGCACCCAAGGTGTTTTTCCATCTTGATTGGATAGACCAGAGAGTTGGTTGCCGGGAAAGGTTGCGAGAAGCTCGCCTTGAGACATGAACTGCTGCGCAAATGAGTTTGTTGGCGTAACCAATCCAAGGGTTGCGACAAAGGCAGCAACCGCAAGAGAAAACCGCACTTTTCCAAACTGATGACCATGAATTTTAAAAAGCATATCTAAAGCCCCCGTGAATTTTTTTTGAAAAACTATTGACGCAATGGGTTGGCCCAAAGGATCGAACCCATTCGAAAATAGCACAAGAAACACCGGTCAACAAACTTGGCGTTGGAAAACACCTCATGTGCTCGCTGCAGGCTAGCACCGGCATTTTCAGCAGTCTCTCCAACAAACCCCTTGTTTTCCCGAAGCGGAGGAGTCGTTGCAGTACCTCTTCCAAAGTAGCGCAATCGTTGCTGAACCAGATTTCGCCGACTTTGCTACTGATAAACATAGTCTTGCCGGTGGTTTGCGCACCACACGAATACTGTTGGCCAGTGATGGGCGACCTTCTTTGGCCTTGTCATCAACGGTCTTCTGTAAGATTGACCGCATTTTTTTGGGATGGGCTTGAACAGATGCCCGTCAAGTGGGGCCTTGCCTGCGTGATAGGTCGATCGCGAAAGTAGAGCTTTAGTGCCGACCTTTTCTATCGTGCGGTGGTTATAGTGGAATGCCATCGGAATTTGGTGTCACACACTTGCCAACACACCGGTTCCCCTATAAATGCCGCCTCTATCGTCTTCGGGCGAGATTCTCTCGTGGGAGGTTGCTGGGATCGCGATTCCGAACCGGACCACGCAACATAAACCGGGTGGAACGCGTTTCACCTACGTTGAAAGGAAAACCAAATGGCTAAGAAGCTTGCTGGTACAATGAAACTGCAGGTTCCTGCAGGTCAGGCGAACCCCTCGCCGCCAGTTGGTCCGGCGCTGGGTCAGCGCGGCATCAACATCATGGAATTCTGCAAGGCGTTCAACGCCAAGACCGCAGACATGGAGCAAGGCGCGCCTTGCCCGACCGTGATCACCTATTATCAGGACAAGTCCTTTACCATGGACATCAAGACGCCGCCCGCGTCTTATTACCTGAAAAAAGCAGCTGGCCTGAAGCCGGTTGGCAAGCGTAACCGCCCCCGTGGTGCGGAAAACCCAGGTCGCGAGACCGTGGCAACCGTGACCTCGAAGCAGGTTCGTGAAATCGCCGAAGCCAAAATGAAAGATCTCAACGCCAACGACGTCGAAGGCGCAATGCAGATCATCCTGGGCTCGGCCCGCTCTATGGGCATCGAGGTGAAGTAAGATGGCAAAACTCGGTAAACGTACCCGCGCTGCGCGCGAAGCTGTCGCTGGCAAGGAAAACCTGTCGGTCGAGGAAGCAGTTGCCCTGGTCAAAGCCAACGCAACTTCGAAATTCGATGAGACCATCGAAATCGCTCTGAACCTGGGCGTTGACACCCGTCACGCAGACCAGATGGTTCGTGGCGTTGTCGGCCTGCCGAACGGCACAGGTAAAACAATGCGCGTTGCTGTGTTCGCTCGTGGCCCCAAAGCCGACGAAGCGAAAGAAGCAGGCGCGGATATCATTGGCGCAGAAGACCTGATGGAAACCATTCAGGGCGGCACCATTGAATTCGATCGCTGCATTGCAACCCCGGACATGATGCCCATCGTTGGTCGTTTGGGTAAAGTTCTGGGCCCCCGCAACCTTATGCCGAACCCCAAGGTTGGCACTGTGACCATGGACGTGAAAGCGGCCGTAGAAGCAGCCAAAGGCGGCGAAGT
Source organism: Ruegeria sp. AB5 (assembly GCF_056542645.1). Taxonomy (NCBI): domain Bacteria; kingdom Pseudomonadati; phylum Pseudomonadota; class Alphaproteobacteria; order Rhodobacterales; family Roseobacteraceae; genus Ruegeria; species Ruegeria sp. AB5. Next base: position 20,833 of record NZ_JBQGAE010000019.1, on the reverse strand, counting down.
TCAGTTCAAGGCGGAAAAAGGCGGCGTTGTGCATGCAGGCGTTGGCAAAGCGTCGTTCGACGAAGCCAAGCTGGCCGAAAACGTTCGCGCATTCGTTTCGGCTGTGGCCAAGGCCAAGCCGTCGGGCGCGAAAGGCACCTACATGAAAAAAATCGCACTGAGCTCGACCATGGGACCGGGTGTGACTTTGGACGTGGCGGCTGCTGCTGGCGAATAAGCCTGAACGCAATTTGCGATGATTTAACCCGGTTGGTGCAAACCACCCGGGTTTTTCTTTGGGGATCAGCGAAACGCTTGGATCAGCCGGTTTTCCAGCAGGTCTCTTTTGCGCAGTTCGAACGCGCTGCAGGTAAAATCAGTCTGCCACAGACGCAACCAGTCTTTCAGCAAGCGTCCCCGCAGGCAGCAATTCAGAACCTCCATATCTATCGGATGGCGATACTGGCGAAAGAACATCTCTTTGTTTCGTTTCAAAACACCGCTTGGGTCGACGTCCCTTTCGGCTCCTTTCCGGAAGATATCTGCCTTGAGAAAGTCAACGATATCGTAGACGGCGAGTTTCTCGCGAGCTTCGGTGAAGTCCAAACCGATTGAGGTGCCTTGGCCCATGATCAGGTTTAGGCCATGAAAATCCCCGTGCGAAAAAACCCTTAGATCGAGGCGGTTTTTCAGGGCGGCAGCTTCGGTCAGAAAGCTGTCGACCATGGGCTGACTGGTCAGTGCGATATGTGAGGGCAGATTGATAGCAAGTTCACGTACACTCTCGGTCATCCAGCGGGGACGAAAGGCATAGTCGGTCTGGTTTTGAAATCCGTGCAGATCGTGCAACCACGAACCTGCCCGTCGGAAGATTTGCGCGACCTGGTTTTCGCTCTTGCTGTTGTAAATAATGTCTGTTGCGGTCGGACGGTCAATGAATTCGGTGACCATGAACTGATCATTTGGGGACAGATATACAGGACGCACAACCCGATTGATTGTGTTGGCTTTGAAATGCTGGGTCAACTGCTCAAGCAGAGTGAACTCTTTGCTCAGGCGTCCGGTTTCGGGCGATAGCGTGTCGAGTTTGAGCGCGTAGTGACGGACTGAGCTTTCGACTTTCCAAACAAGACGTGTGTCTGGGAAGGCGTGCGACCGACAGAGAAATTTGACTTGTGTGATTGGCGTTTGCAGGCAGCGCTGCGCCAATTCATCCGCGCAGGCGCTGGCCGTGTCATATTCTTCAAGTGTGACTGCCGTCATTGTGCCTCAAACCCGCGTCTGTTCCGGGCGTCCAAATGTGACGTGACTGTAGCGGAAAGCCTCTGTCAATGGCCGGGCTTCGCTCAGCATCGTCTTACTCATGATCAAGAATGGCGTTTTCAAGATTCGGATAGTAGGCCTGACCAGTTTTGATACCCTGTGTCGGGCGGGTAATATCGTGAACATCACGCCAATGCTCGCAACCCAGTTGAGCGCCCTTCAGGCAGGCAAAGAAATCCCCTGTTTTGGGTTCGTACCAGAAGACACGACCGTCGAAAACGTTCCCGAAGATGACCGGGTCGGTTTGCGCGGTCAATGTTTGCAGAACGGGTGTTGCGGCATTCGTGGTAAGTTCCAGCACCAGATCCCGGGTCATTTTGTTCGGCAAGACTTGGTGCACCGACTGGGTCGCCTGACTGGGATGGATTGCGATGAAAGGAAGCCAGCTGAGGAGCATTTGATTGTCCAATGTGGACAGATTCGAGGACTCGCGGGATTCGTCGGAGGTGAAAATAACGACAGTGTTCTCCAGCCCCCGGTTTTCAAGGTCCTGCATCAACTCTGCTATCGCCATGTCGAGATACTTCAGGGCGCGGTAACGGGCAGAGACCTCTTGCGGCAGGAAATCTTGCGGAACATTGTAGGGCGCATGCGTACCTGTGGTCAGAACCGAAATGAACCACGGTTGCGTTCCGTCCAGATCGTCGATGTATCTTATGACGTTTCGAAACAGCGATCGATCATCAATTCCCCATCCATTGCGGAGCACATCTCCGCCGGACAACCAGTCCCGATTTCCGCGCAACTCTTCAAAACCCAGTTCAGCGAGATGTGTGTCTTTTGACATAAATGCCAAGGGGGCGCTTTGCAGGAAGGCGGTATGATAACCTTGCTCGGACAGAATGGCAGGCAGGGCTTCGGCGGTGACCTCGGCATCGTTGGCCAGATCGTTCCATTTGCGTTCGCTGGAGATGAAGCTCGGCACGTCCCCGGTCAGTGTGGTGTAGAGCCCATTGGATGTGATCAACTGATGCCCGACAAAACGTTCAAGGCTGATGTTCCGATCTGCGAGTGTGCGCAGAGTTTCCATGTCCGCTTTGGTCAGGCTAAAACGGGAAAGGCCTTCCATATAGATAACGAGTACGTTCAACCGGTCCGGGCCGAGTTCAATCAACTGCGCGCGCTCAAAGGCGGCGGGATCGAAGGTGCGGTCCGAGGTTTCCAGTTTTGACCGGCCGAGTGTTGGAAGCAACGGATGAGATTGCAGCCATGCGGGTTCGCTGATGCGAAAACTGTTCGGGATGTAGGCCAACGCGGCGGCGCACAAAACCGCTCCGGCCAATGCGCCGACCCGGGCAAGACGTCCCACGCGTTCCAGTCGCAACAAACCCAGCGCAATGGCAAAGAACACTGCCGCGTTCAAAATGACATCCGAAGTCAGATGCGCATCGATAAATGTCGCGTCGGTTGCAAAGCCCAGAAGATCAAGATCGATGGCCGTCAGGTTGGCTTTGATATGTTCGATGTTTGAGGCATAAAAGAACGCCAGGACGCCAACTGAGACAACAAGCAGCGGGTAGGGGGCAAACACAAAGACCAGCGCAACTGCGATAGCGAACAGCACATCGCTGGCCGCTCCCAGCCATAGCACAGGTCCCTTGTCGTTGAAGAACGCAGCTGTCGGGTTGAAACCCTGATAGGCGTTGTACGTCCAGCCATAAGAGACCTTCGCGAAGGTCGTCAGGCAGAGATACCGATGATACAGGGTGATCGTCAGGATGCTTACAAAGATGCTTCCGAAGCGCGGCGCGCGCTGGCTCAAGCCAAGTGCTGATTTCATCTTCAAGGTGCCTGCTTGCTCGCGTTTTCGATATTTAAACTCATATCAAGATACGCATTGCAAGCTCGTCTGTGCCCCGACGAGGCCAGCTAAAATGACGGGTGTGCCTTTTGGGTCGTTTTCGTGGTTGGGTTGTCGGGTGAATTGCGCGGTTCGCCTGCATGCTACCGTGTTTCTTGGCGGCGCAATTTACCCCTTGGAAACCCCCGTCATCTGCCCTAAAGAGAGCTGCGGAATAAAGCGTGCGATTCGTCGTGCGCTTTATTTTGTTTCGTCCAAGACGGTGGGTGGTGCCATTCGGCCCCTTAATTCCCTGCCTGAGACGGGTAAGACCAAAGAATTCTGAGGGTCACGATCCTCGGGCGCGTTTTGGCCAATCCCGTAACAACGGACCTGAACGCCGGGGTTTCGACCGCGGCAAATATGAGCCGGGGTGAGGTATCGCCCCAAACTTGGAGAGAACTGTGGATAGAGCCCAGAAAGAGAAAGTGGTCGAGGAACTCGGCCAAATCTTCGAAAGCTCTGGCGTCGTAGTGGTTGCTCACTACGCCGGTCTGACAGTTGCCGAGATGCAGGACCTTCGCGCACGTGCCCGTGACGCGGGTGGCGCCGTGCGTGTTGCCAAGAACAGGCTCGCCAAAATCGCCCTTGAGGGTAAGCCGTGTGAAAGCATGGCCGACCTGCTGACAGGGATGACCGTTCTGACCTATTCCGAGGACCCGGTGGCAGCTGCCAAAGTGGCCGAGGACTTCGCCAAGGAGAACCAAAAGTTCGAAATCCTTGGCGGTGCAATGGGCGAGAACGCTCTGGACCGCAAAGGCGTCGAAACAGTTTCGAAAATGCCGTCTCGCGAGGAGCTTATTGCTTCGATCGTGGGCTGCATTGGCGCACCTGCTTCGAACATCGCCGGCGCGATTGGCGCACCTGCAAGCAACATCGCAAGCATCCTTTCCACCATCGAAGAGAAGGCGGAAGCTGCGTAAGCGGTTGGCACTGAATGATCTGCGTAGGGTAGTCACCCTGACGTTGGAACACACACTGTAAACGGAAAGAGCTGATAAAATGGCTGATCTGAAAGCACTCGCAGAAAGCATCGTGGGTCTGACCCTGCTGGAAGCACAAGAACTGAAAACCATCCTCAAAGACGAATACGGCATCGAGCCCGCAGCTGGTGGCGCTGTCATGGTTGCAGCTGGTGGCGACGCCGGTGGCGCAGCTGAGGAAGAGAAAACCGAATTCGACGTCGTTCTGAAGAACGCCGGCGCTTCGAAAATCAACGTGATCAAAGAAGTTCGCGGCATCACCGGTCTGGGCCTGAAAGAAGCCAAAGAGCTGGTCGAAGCTGGCGGCAAGATCAAAGAAGGCGTGTCGAAAGACGAAGCCGAAGAAGTCAAAGGCAAGCTGGAAGCAGCTGGCGCCGAAGTCGAACTGGCCTAAGCCAACCGACTGGCGCATCGCTGATGTGCCTAAAATTTTGGCTGGGTCCGGAGAAATCCGGGTCCAGCCGAACCTGTCTTAGAAAGGGCCTCAATAGATGGGGCGTTTTCTAAGACGCGGTTCGCGGATCGGGAGGCTGCCTTCGGGACGGTGGCCATGAATTGATCCGGGCGTGTCGTCTCGAATGTGCAAGATGCCGGGGCCCGACGGTGTCTTTGCCCGCTGAGAACATCGAAAGGTGACATCTGACATGGCTCAAACGTTCCTTGGCCAGAAACGTCTTCGGAAATACTACGGCAAAATCCGCGAAGTTTTGGAAATGCCGAACCTCATTGAGGTACAAAAATCTTCTTATGATCTATTCCTGCGCTCCGGCGATGCAGAGCAGCCCATGGACGGCGAAGGCATCAAAGGTGTGTTCCAGTCGGTATTCCCGATCAAGGATTTCAACGAAACCTCTGTTCTGGAGTTCGTGAAATACGATCTGGAAAAGCCCAAATATGACGTCGAAGAGTGCATGCAGCGCGACATGACCTACAGCGCGCCGCTGAAGGTCACTCTGCGTCTGATCGTGTTTGATGTCGACGAGGACACCGGCGCCAAGTCGGTCAAGGACATCAAGGAACAGGACGTGTTCATGGGCGACATGCCCCTGATGACACCGAACGGGACGTTCATCGTGAACGGCACCGAGCGTGTGATCGTGTCCCAGATGCACCGCTCGCCCGGTGTGTTCTTTGACCATGACAAGGGCAAGACCCATTCCTCGGGCAAGCTGTTGTTTGCCTGCCGCATCATCCCGTATCGCGGCAGCTGGCTGGACTTTGAGTTCGACGCCAAGGACATCGTGTTCGCCCGGATCGATCGTCGCCGCAAACTGCCTGTGACAACCCTGCTATATGCGCTGGGTCTGGATCAGGAATCGATCATGGACGCGTATTACAACACCGTGTCCTTCAAGCTGGACAAGAAGAAGGGTTGGGTCACGCCCTTCTTCCCCGAGCGTGTGCGCGGCACCCGTCCGACCTATGATCTGGTCGACGCGAAGTCCGGTGAAGTGATTGCCGAAGCGGGCAAGAAAGTCACCCCGCGCGCGGTTAAGAAGCTGATCGACGAGGGCACTGTAACCGACCTGCTGGTTCCGTTCGATCACATCGTTGGCAAGTATGTCGCCAAGGACATCATCAACGAAGAAACCGGTGCGATCTATGTCGAGGCCGGTGATGAGCTGACGCTGGAATACGACAAAGACGGCGAGCTGATCGGCGGTACCGCGAAAGAGCTGATCGACGCGGGCGTCACCGACATTCCGGTTCTGGATATCGACAACGTCAATGTCGGTCCGTACATGCGCAACACCATGGCGCAGGACAAGAACATGAACCGCGAAAGCGCGCTGATGGACATCTACCGTGTCATGCGCCCGGGTGAGCCGCCCACCGTCGAGGCGGCCTCGGCCCTGTTCGACACGCTGTTCTTTGACAGCGAGCGCTATGACTTGTCCGCCGTTGGCCGGGTAAAGATGAATATGCGTCTGGCGCTGGATGCGCCCGATACGCTGCGCACCCTGCGTCGCGAAGACATCGTGGCCTGCATCAAGGCGCTGGTGGAACTGCGTGACGGCAAAGGCGACATCGACGATATCGACCATCTCGGCAACCGTCGTGTGCGTTCGGTCGGCGAACTGATGGAAAACCAGTACCGCGTCGGTCTGCTGCGCATGGAGCGCGCGATCAAAGAGCGTATGTCGTCGGTCGAGATCGACACTGTCATGCCGCAGGACCTGATTAACGCGAAACCGGCTGCGGCTGCTGTTCGTGAATTCTTTGGCTCGTCGCAGCTGTCGCAGTTTATGGACCAGACCAACCCGCTGTCGGAGGTTACTCACAAACGCCGTCTCTCGGCGCTTGGCCCCGGTGGTCTGACACGCGAACGTGCGGGCTTTGAGGTGCGTGACGTTCACCCGACCCACTACGGTCGGATGTGCCCGATTGAAACGCCGGAAGGCCCGAACATCGGTCTGATCAACTCGCTGGCCACATTTGCCCGCGTGAACAAGTACGGCTTCATCGAAACACCTTATCGCGTCGTTAAAGAACGTCAGGTGACCGATGAGGTCCACTATATGTCCGCGACCGAGGAAATGCGTCACACCGTGGCGCAGGCCAACGCGCAGCTGGACGAAAGCGGCAAGTTCAAGAACGATCTGGTATCGACCCGTCAGTCGGGCGACTACACGCTTGCGCCGTCCGAAAACGTTGACCTGATCGACGTTTCGCCGAAACAGTTGGTATCGGTCGCTGCATCGCTAATCCCGTTCCTTGAAAATGACGACGCCAACCGCGCTCTGATGGGCTCGAACATGCAACGTCAGGCGGTTCCGCTGCTGCGGGCCGAGGCACCGCTGGTCGGTACCGGGATCGAGGAAAAGGTTGCGATCGACTCGGGCGCCGCGATCCAGGCGAAACGCGCCGGTATCATCGACCAGGTCGATGCCCAGCGTATCGTTATCCGCGCCACCGAGGATCTGGAGCTGGGCGACGCTGGCGTTGACATCTATCGTCTTCGCAAGTTCCAGCGTTCGAACCAGAACACCTGCATCAACCAGCGTCCGCTGATCAAGGTGGGTGACACCGTCCAGAAGGGCGAAGTCATTGCTGATGGTCCGTCGACCGATATGGGTGAACTGGCCTTGGGTAAGAACGTGGTCGTCGCGTTCATGCCGTGGAACGGTTACAACTACGAAGACTCGATCCTGATCTCGGAACGTATCGCGCGTGATGACGTCTTTACCTCGGTCCATATCGAGGAATTCGAAGTCGCCGCCCGCGATACCAAGCTGGGTCCGGAAGAGATCACCCGCGACATTCCGAACGTCGGTGAAGAAGCGCTGCGCAACCTCGACGAGGCTGGCATCGTTTACATCGGCGCGGATGTTGAGCCGGGCGATATTCTGGTCGGCAAGATCACTCCGAAGGGCGAAAGCCCGATGACCCCGGAAGAAAAGCTGCTGCGCGCCATCTTTGGTGAGAAAGCATCTGACGTGCGCGACACTTCGCTGCGCGTGAAGCCGGGCGATTACGGTACGGTCGTCGAAGTCCGCGTCTTCAACCGTCACGGCGTCGAGAAAGACGAACGTGCGCTGCAGATCGAGCGGGAGGAAGTCGAACGTCTGGCCCGTGACCGGGACGACGAGCTGGCGATCCTGGACCGCAACATCTATGCGCGTCTGCAAGGTCTGATCCTGGGTAAAACCGCGGTCAAAGGCCCCAAAGGCGTCAAGCCGGGCTCGGTCATCACCGAGGAGCTGCTGGAAACCCTGACCCGTGGTCAGTGGTGGCAGCTGGCGCTGGAAGGCGAGCAGGACGCACAGATCGTCGAGGCTCTGAACGAGCAGTACGAAGTGCAAAAGCGTGCTCTGGACGCCCGTTTCGAAGACAAGGTCGAGAAAGTCCGCCGTGGCGACGACCTGCCGCCGGGTGTGATGAAGATGGTCAAAGTCTTCATCGCCGTGAAGCGCAAGCTGCAGCCGGGCGATAAGATGGCCGGTCGTCACGGGAACAAAGGTGTGATCTCCAAGGTTGTTCCGATGGAAGACATGCCGTTCCTTGCCGATGGTACGCCGGTTGACTTCTGTCTGAACCCGCTGGGTGTTCCTTCGCGTATGAACGTTGGTCAGATCCTTGAAACCCACATGGGTTGGGCCGCGCGCGGTCTGGGTCTGAACATCGACGACGCTCTGGGTGAATATCGCCGCTCTGGCGATCTGACCCCGGTTCGCGAAGCGATGAAACTGGCCTATGGCGAGGATGTCTATGAAGAAGGCATCACCGGCATGGACGAGGGTCACCTGGTCGAAGCTGCGGGCAATGTGACCCGTGGTGTTCCGATCGCGACTCCGGTCTTTGACGGCGCCAAAGAGGCAGACGTCAACGACGCGCTGGTGCGTGCGGGCTTCTCTGAAAGCGGTCAGTCAGTTCTGTTCGACGGTCGTACCGGTGAGCAATTCGCGCGTCCGGTGACCGTGGGCATCAAGTACCTGCTGAAACTGCACCACCTTGTGGATGACAAGATCCACGCGCGTTCGACCGGGCCGTACAGCCTGGTTACCCAGCAGCCGCTGGGTGGTAAGGCGCAGTTCGGTGGTCAGCGCTTTGGTGAGATGGAAGTCTGGGCTCTGGAAGCTTACGGCGCAGCCTACACCCTGCAGGAGATGCTCACCGTGAAATCGGATGATGTCGCCGGCCGGACCAAGGTCTATGAGTCGATCGTCAAGGGCGAGGATAACTTTGAAGCGGGCGTACCGGAATCGTTCAACGTTCTGGTGAAAGAAGTCCGTGGCCTCGGCCTGAATATGGAACTCCTGGATGCGGAGGTTGAGGAGCAATAATCCTCGTGCGGATATGGAACTGATTTTCGTCTTTGGATCAAACCTAGCTGGACGCCATGGAAAGGGCGCAGCGCTTCATGCCAAGAAGGTGTGGGGCGCGGCACCCGGCGTCGGCGAAGGTTTGACGGGTCGTGCCTATGCACTTCCCACCAAGGATCGAAAAATCCAATCCCGCCCGTTAAGCGAAATCGACAAGGCAATTGAACGCTTCATTGCCTGTGCCCATGAAAATCAAGACAAGCTCTTTCTGCTGACACCAGTCGGTTGTGGACTTGCCGGATATAAAGCGCGTGATGTGGGAGCGATGGTTCGCTCCAAGAATCCCCCCAAGAATGTGGTACTATCCACTAGTTGGTTGGATCACTTCACCCCTGCTGGAGGCCTGAAATGAACCAGGAAATCACCAACAACCCGTTTAACCCGCTGACGCCCCCGAAGGTCTTTGACGAGATCAAGGTCTCGCTGGCGTCGCCCGAGCGGATTCTGTCTTGGTCCTATGGCGAGATCAAGAAACCCGAAACCATCAACTACCGGACGTTCAAGCCTGAACGTGACGGTCTGTTCTGCGCGCGTATCTTTGGCCCGATCAAAGATTACGAATGTCTGTGCGGCAAATATAAGCGGATGAAGTATCGCGGCGTTGTCTGCGAGAAATGCGGTGTGGAAGTCACCCTGCAGAAAGTCCGCCGCGAGCGTATGGGCCACATCGAACTGGCCGCGCCCGTCGCACATATCTGGTTCCTGAAATCGCTGCCGTCCCGCATCGGTCTGATGCTGGACATGACGCTGCGCGATCTGGAACGCGTTCTGTACTTTGAAAACTACGTCGTCATTGAGCCCGGTCTGACCGACCTGACCTACGGCCAGATGCTGACCGAAGAAGAGTACATGGACGCGCAGGATGCCTATGGCATGGACGCGTTCACCGCCAATATCGGCGCCGAAGCCATCCGTGAGATGCTGGCCCAGATCGATCTGGAAGCCGAAGCCGAGCAGCTGCGCGCTGATCTGGCCGAAGCAACTGGCGAACTGAAGCCCAAGAAGATCATCAAGCGTTTGAAGGTCGTTGAATCATTCCTCGAGTCGGGCAACCGGCCCGAATGGATGGTGATGACTGTGATCCCGGTCATCCCGCCGGAACTGCGTCCGCTGGTTCCGCTGGATGGTGGCCGTTTTGCAACGTCGGATCTGAACGATCTGTATCGCCGCGTTATCAACCGGAACAACCGTCTGAAGCGCCTGATCGAGCTGCGTGCACCTGACATCATCGTCCGCAACGAAAAGCGGATGCTGCAGGAATCCGTGGATGCTCTGTTCGACAACGGCCGTCGTGGCCGCGTGATCACCGGCGCCAACAAGCGTCCGCTGAAATCGCTGTCGGACATGCTGAAAGGTAAGCAGGGTCGCTTCCGTCAGAACCTTCTGGGGAAACGCGTCGACTTCTCGGGCCGTTCGGTCATCGTGACCGGCCCCGAGCTGAAGCTGCACCAGTGTGGTCTGCCCAAGAAGATGGCGCTGGAACTGTTCAAGCCGTTCATCTACTCGCGCCTTGAAGCCAAGGGTCTGTCTTCGACCGTGAAACAGGCGAAGAAACTGGTCGAGAAAGAGCGTCCCGAAGTTTGGGATATCCTCGACGAGGTGATCCGCGAACACCCTGTCATGCTGAACCGTGCGCCGACGCTGCACCGTCTTGGCATTCAGGCGTTCGAGCCGGTCCTGATCGAAGGTAAAGCGATCCAGCTGCACCCGCTGGTCTGTTCGGCCTTCAACGCCGACTTTGACGGGGACCAGATGGCCGTTCACGTCCCGCTGAGCCTTGAGGCCCAGCTGGAAGCCCGCGTTCTGATGATGTCGACGAACAACGTTCTGTCGCCTGCCAACGGCGCGCCAATCATCGTTCCGTCGCAGGATATGATCCTGGGTCTCTACTATGTGACCCTGGAACGCGAAGGCATGCCGGGCGAAGGCAAGGTGTTCGGGTCGATCGACGAAGTTCAGCACGCGCTGGATTCCGGCGAAGTGCACCTGCACACCAAGATCACCGCGCGGATCACGCAGATCGACGACGAAGGCAACGAAGTTCAGAAGCGCTATGAAACCACTCCGGGCCGTCTACGTCTGGGTGCTCTGCTGCCGATGAACAACAAGGCGCCGTTTGAGCTGGTCAACCGCCTGCTGCGGAAGAAAGAAGTGCAGCAGGTGATCGACACCGTCTACCGGTATTGCGGTCAGAAAGAGTCGGTCATCTTCTGTGACCAGATCATGTCGATGGGCTTCAAAGAAGCGTTCAAGGCGGGCATCTCGTTCGGTAAGGACGACATGGTCATTCCGGACGACAAGTGGGGCATCGTTGATGACACCCGCGGTCAGGTGAAGGATTTTGAACAGCAGTACATGGACGGCCTGATCACTCAGGGCGAAAAGTACAACAAGGTTGTCGATGCTTGGTCGAAGTGTAACGACCGCGTTACTGAGGCGATGATGAGCACGATCTCATCTTCGGATCGGGCAGAGGATGGGTCTGAAAAGGAACCAAACTCGGTCTACATGATGGCCCACTCCGGTGCGCGTGGCTCGGTCACTCAGATGAAACAGCTGGGCGGTATGCGTGGCCTGATGGCCAAGCCGAATGGCGACATCATCGAGACGCCGATCATCTCGAACTTCAAGGAAGGTCTGACCGTTCTTGAATACTTCAACTCGACCCACGGTGCCCGTAAGGGTCTGTCGGATACCGCGCTTAAGACGGCGAACTCGGGTTACCTGACCCGTCGTCTGGTTGACGTCGCGCAGGACTGCATCGTGCGTGAGATCGATTGCGGTACCGAACGTGCGATCACGGCCGAGGCCGCGGTCAATGACGGTGAGGTTGTCGCCTCGCTGGCCGAACGTGTGCTGGGCCGTGTCTCGGCCGACGACGTTCTGCGTCCCGGCACCGATGAGGTTCTGGTCGCAGCGGGTCAGCTGATCGACGAGCGTATGGCCGATGCCATCGACGAAGCGGCTGTTGCATCCATGCGCATCCGTTCGCCTCTGACCTGTGAATCCGAGGAAGGCGTCTGTGCAACATGCTACGGTCGTGACCTTGCACGCGGTACCATGGTCAACACGGGTGAGGCTGTCGGCATCATCGCCGCCCAGTCGATCGGAGAACCCGGTACGCAGCTGACGATGCGGACCTTCCACATCGGCGGTGTTGCCCAAGGTGGTCAGCAGTCGTTCCAGGAAGCCAGCCAGGACGGTGTTGTGTCTTTCGAGAACCCGCAGGTTCTGGTCAATGCGGCGGGCGAAAGCCTGGTCATGGGCCGGAACATGAAGCTGGTGATCAAGGACGAGCACGGCGAAGAGCGGGCCAACCACAAGCTGGGTTATGGCTCCAAGCTGTTCGTCAAAGAGGGCACCAAGGTTGCCCGTGGCGACAAGCTGTTCGAATGGGATCCCTACACCCTGCCGATCATCGCCGAAAAGGCTGGTACTGCGAAATATGTCGACCTTGTTTCGGGCATCGCTGTCCGGGACGAGACCGACGACGCAACCGGTATGACCCAGAAGATCGTGATCGACTGGCGCGCGGCCCCCAAAGGCAGCGACCTGAAGCCCGAAATCATTCTGGTCGGCGAAGATGGCGAGCCGGTCCGCAACGATGCGGGCAACCCGGTTCACTATCCGATGTCGGTGGATGCGATCCTGTCGATCGAAGACGGTCAGCAGATCGAGGCTGGTGACGTTGTTGCGCGTATCCCGCGTGAAGGTGCCAAGACCAAGGACATCACCGGTGGTCTGCCGCGTGTGGCCGAACTGTTCGAAGCCCGTCGTCCCAAGGACCACGCGATCATCGCCGAAGCCGATGGTTACGTGCGCTTTGGCCGCGACTACAAGAACAAGCGCCGTATCAGCATCGAACCGGCTGACGAGTCCATGGAGACCATCGAGTACATGGTGCCCAAGGGCAAGCACATCCCGGTCGCAGAAGGGGACTTCATCCAGAAGGGTGAATACCTGATGGACGGTAACCCGGCTCCGCATGACATCCTGTCCATCATGGGTGTCGAAGCGCTGGCGGATTACATGATCGACGAGGTGCAGGACGTGTATCGTCTGCAGGGCGTGAAGATCAACGACAAGCACATCGAGGTGATTGTGCGCCAGATGCTGCAGAAGTGGGAGATCCTGGATTCAGGCGACACCACCCTGCTGAAAGGCGAACATGTCGACAAGCAGGAGTTTGACGCAGCCAACGAGAAGACACTCTCGCGCGGTGGACGTCCGGCTCAGGGCGAGCCGATCCTCTTGGGGATCACCAAAGCCTCGCTGCAGACACGTTCGTTCATCTCGGCGGCGTCGTTCCAGGAAACCACGCGGGTTCTGACCGAAGCATCGGTTCAGGGCAAGAAAGACAAGCTGGTTGGCCTGAAAGAGAACGTCATCGTTGGTCGTCTGATCCCCGCCGGTACCGGTGGGGCCACTCAGGCCGTCCGCCACATCGCGCAGTCGCGTGACAATGTGGTGATCGAAGCCCGCCGGGAAGAGGCCGAAGCCGCCGCGGCTCTGGCTGCTCCGACTTTCGACGACGACATGGTTGGCGACGAGTTGGATGTTCTGGTGGAAACACCGGAAAGCCGCGAGTAAGCCTCGTATCATACGCATAGAAAAGGCCCTGCGGATGCGCAGGGCCTTTTTTTGCGTTTTGGGGTATCCCACGAACTCGCCTAAAGATCGTTATCAATGCAGCCCGGATTGTGGCATGCTTGCGACAACAAAGGAGGGGGGACAGCCATGACAACCCGGCAAACGCAAGGGCGCAAGCGCCTGTATGACAGCATTCTGGACACCATCGGAGATACGCCCTGCGTCCGCATCAACAGGATCGCGCCTTCGAAGGTAACGGTCTATGTAAAATTCGAAGCGTTCAACCCGGCCAGTTCAGTCAAGGACCGACTGGCGCTGAGCATCATTGAAGCGGCCGAGCGGGACGGGCGTTTGAAACCCGGTCAAACGGTGGTCGAGGCGACTTCGGGCAACACCGGGATTGGCCTTGCGATGGTGTGTGCTGCAAAAGGGTATCCGCTGGTTGTGACCATGGCAGACAGCTTCTCGGTCGAGCGGCGCAAGCTGATGCGGTTTCTGGGGGCCAAGGTTGTCCTGACGCCGCGCGCCCAGAAAGGGTTCGGGATGTACACCAAAGCCAAGGAACTGGCCGAGCAGAATGGCTGGTTCCTTGCCAGCCAGTTCGAGACTGCCGCCAATGCGGACATTCACGAGAACACCACCGCGCGGGAAATCCTTGGGGATTTTGACGGTGAGCGGCTGGACTACTGGGTGACCGGATATGGTACTGGCGGCACTGTCTCGGGCGTGTCACGGGTGCTGAGAAAGGAACGCCCGGACACAAAGATCATTCTGACCGAACCTGCCAACGCGGCTATTGTGTCGTCGGGATATGTGAACACCCGCAACGAAACCCATCAACCGACGGAAAGTCACCCCAATTTCGAGCCGCACCCAATTCAGGGCTGGACACCGGATTTCATTCCCTGGGTCCTGCAAGAAGCGATAGACAACTCTTACTACGACGACTTGATCCTCGTTCCCGGTAGCGATGGGATAGCGTGGTCGCGCCGCTTGGCTGCCGAGGAGGGGATATTTACCGGAATTTCAGGCGGGTCGACCTTTGCCGTTGCAATGAAGCTGGCCGAGACGGCGCCTGACGGGTCTGTCATGTTGGTGATGTTGCCTGATACGGGTGAGCGCTATCTTTCCACACCGCTGTTTGAAGGTGTTGAAGAAGAAATGACGGAAGAAGAAATTGCGATTTCGCAATCCACGCCATCCGCCCAGATGACCGACTGACACCGGGCAAGCGCGATACGCCAGCCCAATCCGAGGCGGGTTGGCTGGCGGCTGGGCCAGGTAAGATGGTCAATTGACATTGCGCCGGATCGCAGGGCCAATGTCGCGATAGATTTGCGACCGGGCACCTTTCAAATGACACCAAATGTAAAAGGGGCGCTGCTTATGATGGGCAGTATGGCCGCGTTTACTGTAAATGACACGTTGGTCAAAGTTGCGCTGCAGGAATTGCCCCTGTTTCAACTGGTGGCGATCCGTGGGTTTCTGGCGACTGTGCTGGTCTACGGTCTGGCCCGGCATCTGGGTGCCCTTCACCTGAGTTTTCCGCGCCATGACAAGCTTTTGGTTGCTTTTCGCTGCATTGCAGAGCTGTCGGCCACGTTTTTCTTTCTAACCGCGCTCAAACATATGCCGCTGGCAAATGTGACGGCGGTGCTGCAAGCGCTCCCATTGACTGTGACGCTCGGGGCGGTGCTGCTTTACTCGGAGCAGATTGGCTGGCGCCGGATCATGGCGATTGCCATCGGGTTCTCAGGCATGTTGCTGATCGTGCGACCGGGTCCGGATGGGTTCAGCGTGTATTCGGCCTATGCCCTTGCAGCAGTGGCGTCGGTGACAGCTCGGGACCTCATCACCCGGCGCATGTCACCCAAGGTTCCCTCGCTGGTTGTCACCCTTGCCACGTCCTTTTCGATCACCCTCACGGCGGGCATTGTTTCGATTTTTGAAGGATGGACTCCGGTGTCCGGCGGCGCGGGTACCCTTGTGGCAACGGCGGCCGTATTTGTGCTGATGGGGTATCTTTTTAGCGTCATGGTCATGCGTGAGGGCGAGGTCGGCTTTATCGCACCGTTTCGGTATTCCAGCCTGCTCTGGGCGCTGGGTCTGGGCCTGCTTGTCTTTGACGAGTGGCCGGACGGGATCACTCTGTTTGGTGCCGCGCTGGTTGTCGCGGCGGGCGTGTTCACCTTGTTCCGCGAAAGGTCCCGTCAGGAAACCGAGTGAACCTGTCGGACAATGCTTTGATCGATGGCAAAGCGCGCAATGAATTCGCCCTCTTGTTCCGGAGTCAAGGCCGCCAGTTCCCGGTCATAACCGCGCGCCCCGCGCGAATCGTTGAAGCTGTTCAGGGACCGGACCCACATCGGCGCATCGGTATAGCTGACAACGGGCATGAAACGGCCCATGCGGTGATGCGTGAAACCGATGATGGTCTGGTTGCACCCCCCCGCGATGTGCATTCCCAGGCCGACGCCCAAAAGGGGCTTGTGAGTCGCCTTTGCCGTGATCCCGCCTGCGTTCAGCCGGGCAAAAAAGCCCCTGTTGAAATCAATGCCGACAATGGTGTTGCGCTGCATCAGACCTTTGCAGTCTTCAGCGGCCTCGCGCAGGCGTTCGACAAAATCCACGGACACTGCGTCGTCGTCATCATGGCGGAACTGAATGCAGGGTTTGTCCGGGTCTGTACGCGCCGCGTTCAGAATGTCTTTCATGATATGGCGGTGCTTTTTGTCGGTACGCGGCGATTCCTGAACGATACGCACCTGTTTGATATCCGCTGTCAGATCGTTCAACCGCTCGTAGGCCTTTTGGGGAAGGCAGTCGCTGATGACAACCAGCAGCAGAAAATCCTCATCCGTATGTTCACGAAAGCAGGGCAGGGTCGAGGATTCAAACAGCCGGAACCTCTCTTCCAGCCGGACCGGATTGTACAAATGGCGACGACGATCCTCCAGGGTTTCATGTTCGGTCTGAAAGCTGCCAAGGGCGGGGAAGGAAAAGCGGCAAAGGCCGATAACCTGCATGAGTCATCCGTTGTCTTGTGATCTGGGGTCACTATGCCGGTCTCGGCGGCGACCCGCAACGACAGACGGACTGGTGATGCTGCGGCGTCGCTGATAACAAGGCGCGATCCGGTCTTCCGGGCGCGTGAGGGCAAGTGCTGTTGACACCCGGCCCGACTCCCCCTATTACGCGCGACATCTCGGTACCGGGGGCCGCCCCATAACCGATTTCAGTAATGAACTGGTCAAGGCCCGGACAATTTTGCAGTTCGCGCCCTCTGATAACAAACCGCGACGTTCACCTCGGAATGGGAACGCTCGCGGGTTTTGCGCTTGTGGACGCATGAGTGCAGCGAATTTAACCGCACGCATCACGCGTGCATGTCATGTGTGTTGCAAAACGGGGATATAACCGGAATGCCAACGATCCAACAGCTGATCCGCAAACCGCGGCAGCCGAAAGTAAAACGCTCGAAGTCCATGCACCTGGAGCAGTGCCCGCAGAAACGCGGCGTCTGCACACGTGTATATACAACCACACCGAAAAAGCCGAACTCGGCGATGCGTAAGGTTGCCAAAGTGCGCCTGACCAACGGGTTCGAGGTCATCTCGTACATCCCCGGTGAAAGCCACAACCTGCAGGAACACTCGGTTGTTCTGATCCGTGGCGGCCGTGTAAAAGACCTTCCCGGTGTCCGTTACCACATCCTGCGCGGTGTTCTGGATACCCAGGGCGTCAAAGACCGTAAGCAACGTCGTTCGAAATACGGCGCGAAGCGTCCCAAGTAAGAAGGAGAGGCTGATATGTCACGTCGTCACGCCGCCGAAAAACGCGAAGTCCTGCCTGACGCCAAATTTGGCGATAAGGTTCTGACCAAATTCATGAACAACCTGATGATCGACGGCAAGAAGTCGGTTGCAGAGCGCATTGTTTACAACGCCTTTGACCGCGTTGAGACCAAGATCAAGCGCGCCCCTGTCGAAGTGTTCCACGAAGCGCTCGACAACATCAAACCCTCGGTCGAGGTTCGCTCGCGCCGGGTTGGTGGTGCAACCTATCAGGTTCCGGTCGAAGTGCGCCCCGAGCGCCGCGAAGCACTGGCCATCCGCTGGCTGATCACTGCTGCGCGCGGCCGCAACGAAAACACTATGGAAGAACGCCTCGCCGGTGAACTGCTGGACGCTGTACAGTCCCGCGGTACCGCCGTGAAGAAGCGCGAAGACACCCACAAGATGGCCGAGGCGAACAAAGCCTTCAGCCACTACCGTTGGTAATTCAGAGGCTTATCAAAAATGTCACGCGAATATCCTCTCGAACTGTACCGAAACTTCGGTATCATGGCGCACATCGACGCAGGTAAGACTACCTGCTCGGAGCGTATCCTGTATTACACTGGTAAATCCCACAACATCGGTGAGGTGCACGATGGTGCAGCCACCATGGACTGGATGGAGCAGGAGCAGGAACGCGGCATCACCATCACTTCGGCTGCGACCACCACGTTCTGGGAGCGCACCGAGGACGGTCAGACCGCCGATACCCCCAAGCACCGCCTGAACATCATCGACACCCCCGGTCACGTTGACTTCACCATCGAAGTTGAGCGCTCGCTGGCGGTTCTCGACGGTGCCGTCTGCGTTCTGGACGCAAACGCAGGTGTTGAGCCCCAGACCGAAACCGTGTGGCGTCAGGCTGACCGCTACAAGGTTCCGCGTATGGTTTTCGTCAACAAGATGGACAAGATCGGCGCAGACTTCTTCAACTGCGTTCGCATGATCGAAGACCGCACTGGCGCACGTGCTGTTCCGGTTGGTATTCCGATCGGCGCCGAGTCCGAGCTGGAAGGTCTGATCGACCTGGTCACCATGGAAGAGTGGCTGTGGCAGGGTGAAGATCTGGGCGCAAGCTGGATCAAAGCTCCGATCCGCGACAGCCTGAAAGACATGGCTGACGAATGGCGCGGCAAGATGATCGAAGCGGCCGTCGAAATGGACGACGACGCGATGATGGAATACCTGGAAGGCAATGAGCCCGACGTTCCGACCCTGCGCGCCCTGCTGCGCAAAGGTACTCTGGACATCGCGTTTGTTCCGGTTCTGGGTGGTTCGGCGTTCAAGAACAAAGGCGTTCAGCCGCTGCTCAACGCTGTGATCGACTATCTGCCCAGCCCGCTGGACGTTGTCGATTACATGGGCTTCAAGCCCGGCGACGAGGAAGAAGTTCGTGACATCGCACGTCGTGCAGACGACGACATGGCCTTCTCGGGTCTGGCGTTCAAAATCATGAACGACCCCTTCGTTGGCTCGCTGACCTTCACCCGGATCTACTCGGGCACCATGAACAAGGGTGACTCGATCCTGAACTCGACCAAAGGTAAGAAAGAGCGCATCGGTCGTATGATGATGATGCACTCGAACAACCGGGAAGAGATCGAAGAAGCGTTTGCAGGCGACATCATCGCGCTGGCGGGTCTGAAAGACACCACCACCGGTGACACCCTGTGTGACGCGAAGGATCCGGTGGTTCTGGAAACCATGACCTTCCCAGATCCGGTGATCGAGATCGCGGTTGAGCCCAAAACCAAGGGCGACCAGGAGAAGATGTCCCAGGGTCTGGCCCGGCTGGCCGCTGAAGACCCGTCCTTCCGTGTGGAAACCGACCTGGAATCGGGTCAGACCATCATGAAGGGCATGGGCGAACTTCACCTGGACATCCTGGTTGACCGTCTGAAGCGTGAATTCAAGGTCGAGGCGAACATCGGCGCACCTCAAGTGGCGTATCGTGAAACCATCGGTCACGAAGTCGAGCATACCTACACCCACAAGAAACAGTCGGGTGGTTCGGGTCAGTTCGCCGAAGTGAAGATGATCATCTCGCCGACAGAGCCTGCCGAAGGGTATTCGTTCGAATCCCGCATCGTTGGTGGTGCCGTGCCCAAGGAATATATCCCGGGTGTAGAAAAAGGCATCAACTCGGTCATGGATAGCGGCCCGCTGGCTGGTTTCCCCGTGATCGACTTCAAGGTTGCGCTGATCGACGGTAAGTTCCACGACGTTGACTCGAGCGTTCTGGCCTTCGAAATCGCGGCTCGTATGTGTATGCGTGAAGGCATGCGCAAAGCTGGCGCGAAACTGCTGGAACCGATCATGAAGGTCGAAGTGATCACCCCGGAAGAATATACCGGCGGTATCATCGGCGACCTGACCTCGCGTCGGGGCCAGGTGTCTGGACAAGAGCCGCGCGGCAACGCAATCGCGATCGACGCGTTTGTACCGCTGGCCAACATGTTCGGCTACATCAACACTCTGCGTTCGATGTCGTCGGGCCGTGCCCAGTTCACCATGCAGTTCGACCACTACGATCCGGTTCCGCAGAACATCTCGGACGAGATTCAGGCGAAATACGCGTAATCAGGATGCGGGCGTTTTCGCCCGCGTCCAGTTTCGGTTTTGAGGGAAACCCTGGAAGTGATCGGATGAAGGCCTGACTGATGGTAGTTTTGCTACACAAAGAAAAGTATGCCTATTTCTCGGTGCCGAAATGTGCGTGCACTTCGCTCAAGCATTTCTTTTTCGAGGTCGAGAATGGGTTTCGCTTCAAGTCGTTTCGAACGAATGGCAAGGCAAACTACCTTCACGATTTGGGATATGATAGCGTAAAGCTGACAAAGTCGTTGCGAGATACCACGCGCAATATGCACCGTGTCGCTGTAGTTCGGGATCCCATTGCGCGAGTCTTGTCCTGCTATTCGAACAGGGTGGTGCATCACAAAGGCTTGGATCAAATCGAATTGACTGATGATGATAGGGAGCGCGGACTAACTCGGAACCCGCCGTTGGGAAATTTCATTCGCAACTTTAATCGGTATCGCGTTTTAGCTCCGTCCATCGCGCATCATAGTCGCCCCTTGGCTTATTTTCTGGGAGGTGAACCGTCCTATTTCCATCGGATCTACGATATCTCGGAACTGAAGCAACTAGCGGAGGATTTTCGACAGCACTCGGGCAAAGTACCTGAGTTGCGGCATCTCCAAACCGGAGGTCCCAAAATTCCGGCTTCAAAATTGAGCGAGAAGCAACGCAAAAAAATTCAGAATTTTTTTGCGCAAGACTACGAACTGTACGGAGACTACTTCGTGCAGAAAGAAACGACTGGCGCGTCCTAGAGGCGTCCTGTTTACACTGAAAAGGAGGCCATCATGGCAAAGGAAAAGTTTGAGCGTACAAAACCGCACGTCAACATCGGCACGATTGGCCACGTTGACCACGGCAAGACGACGCTGACCGCAG
>NZ_JBQGAE010000018.1:0-70671 GCF_056542645.1 Ruegeria sp. AB5 | reverse complement strand
CGCGCGGGCTAAGCCCGCGCGCTGCCGGGCCCAAGTCCGCACAGGGTGATCGGTGTTAGCCGATTGTCCGTGGCGGGCGCGGGAGGTTTTGCCTTTGGTCTTGTAATCAGTCGTCCTCGAACGGGTCCCATTCATCTTCGACTTCGGGAAGGGCCTCGGTTTCGACCTTGGCCGCACGCTGCTCGGGTGTTTCAATCCTGGTGATCCTGGCTTTTGGGAACTGCGCCAGTACGGCCTGAACGAACGGGTGTTCTGTCGCCTCTTCCCTCAACGCCAGCTCGGCCTTGTCCCGGATTTCGGCAATCGTCGGTGCTCCGCCGTCCGACACAATCGAGACCGCCCAGCGATTGCCCGTCCAGCGTTGCAGCGCTGAGCCCAGCCTGGGCGCGAGGTCTGTCGGAGCCTGCGGTCCGGGTGTGAATTCGATGCGCCCCGGCTGATACGAAACCAACCGCACGCCGTTCTCGACCTCAACCAGAAGTTTGACGTCCCGATTGGCCCGGATCAATTCGACCACGTGATCGAATGTGGGGTAGCGCGCCAAAGCGGCCTGGATGTCCTGCGCCAGAGCCGCCACCGGTGCGCTCCCTGAACCGCCGGTCGCTGGCGCGTAGGATGTCGCAGGGGCCCGTGCCTCTACCGGCGCTGCACCGCTGCCTTGCAATGGCAAGCCGCCACCGGGTCCGCCATTGGGCGGCGGCGGCATTTCCCGCAAGCGTTTGATCAGTTCTTCGGGGCTGGGCAGGTCAGCCACGTGAGTCAGTCGGATCACAGCCATTTCAGCCGCCATCATGGCGTTGGGTGCGGCCGAAACTTCCTCTAGCGCTTTCAGCAGCATTTGCCACATCCGGGTCAGCACCCGCATGGGCAGCGCTTCGGCCATCTGCTGTCCTCGGGCGCGTTCGTCAGGGGAGACGGTCGGGTCCTCTGCCGCATCCGGGGTGATCTTAACAACCGAGACCCAATGAGTGATCTCGGCCAGATCGCGCAGCACGGCGAGCGGGTCGGCACCTTCGGCATATTGTCCGCTGAGTTCGGTCAGCGCCCCCGCTGCGTCACCACGCAGGATCATGTCCATCAGGTCCAGCACCCGACCGCGATCGGCCAGACCCAACATGGCACGCACTTGTTCAGCGGTGGTTTCCCCGGCCCCGTGCGAGATGGCCTGATCCAGAAGCGACGTCGCATCCCGCGCCGATCCTTCGGCCGCACGGGTGATCAGGGCCAGCGCATCCTCGGCAATCTCCGCCCCCTCGGCAGCGGCAATCCTGCGCAACAGGCCGATCATGTCCTCAGGCTCGATCCGGCGCAAGTCGAAGCGCTGGCAGCGGGACAGGACCGTAACCGGGACTTTGCGAATTTCGGTGGTGGCAAAGATGAATTTCACATGTGCGGGCGGCTCTTCCAATGTCTTGAGCAGCGCGTTGAAAGCGCTGGTCGAGAGCATGTGAACCTCGTCGATGATGTAGATCTTGTAGCGGGCCGATGCGGCGCGGTAGCGGACGCTGTCAATAATTTCGCGGATATCGTTGACGCCCGTGCGGCTGGCGGCGTCCATTTCCATCACGTCCACATGGCGGCCTTCCATGATCGCCTGGCAGTGTTCGCACTGGCCGCAGGGTTCAGTTGTCGGGCCGCCTGATCCGTCCGGGCCGATGCAGTTCATGCCCTTGGCGATAATCCGCGCCGTGGTGGTTTTGCCCGTGCCGCGGATACCGGTCATGACAAAGGCCTGCGCGATGCGGTCGGCCTCGAACGCGTTCTTCAGGGTGCGTACCATCGCATCCTGACCCACCAGATCGGCAAAGGTTTCCGGGCGGTACTTGCGGGCGAGAACCTGATAGGTGGGGCTGTCTGGGTCTGTCATGTCTGCTCTTGCGGATTCGGGACGTCACCGCAGCGTAGTGGGCCATGTGGCCCGCGTCCACATGGCTTGAGGGTGATTTTGCTATGCGTCCCGGCGTGGTACAAGTGCCAAGGTCGCACGCCAGGGCATTGACTGGTCCTCAGGCCGAGGGACGATGTTCGGCAGAGACGGAACCGTGTGGCGAAAGGGCCAAAGCTTCCAGCATGGCGCAGGGCATCGTGGTCATTGTGTTTGCTGGCAAACTGTCAAGCCCGGACCCGAACATCAGATCCGCATAGCGCTCCAGCAGGTCGGTATCTGTTTGCGGGTCAGAGCCGCAATAGATGCGAACCAGATTTGGATTGGCGCGAAATCGGGCGGTGCAACCGTCGGGGCAGTGCGTTAGCTCAGCGTTGCCTTCGATTTCGAAATCTTCCGTGGTCGATGGACCTGCCTGTGCAACAGCCTTTACCAGCGCGCGCGACATGCTTGCCAGCGCCGGGCAGGGCTTGCCGGTGTGTTGGCAGATGGTTGCCGTGAACCTATGTGTCGTCGTCTTCCAGATCATCCTGCGCCCTCCGCGCGGCGGACAGGGGATCGGATCAGGCAGGACAGATCAGGGCTGTCAGGACCTGCCCGGACACCCCGCCCGAGTTTCGGTTACATATAGGATGGCAGGTCTCCTGACTTGCGGGTCGTTGCCCTACCGACCTTCCCAGCCTTGCGGCCAGTGGTGTTTCGGCAGTGCTCACCGCTTACAGTTGCGGGGGCAGTCGCGGATTTGGTTTGCTCGGGATTGACCCGAATGAACCGCACCGTGTTCCCTTTTCATCCCGCCTCTTGTGGAGGACGGGAACCATCACATGCATCGCTATCGGTCGGGCATGCCCTGAGTCAAGCCGAACTTTCTGCACTGCGGAAGGGTTGCGGTGAAAGCGGACGTTTGGTCATGCGGGATCAGAGTTGACTCGTCGGGGTCTGATGGGGCCATGGTGTGGTGAACTCATCAGTTCAGTTTCGCACCGAGGGGCCCATGTTGGATTCAAACCAGACAGTTCTGATTGAAGACATTCGGATACCGGCAGAGGCTGGGATTCTGTCGGGACGGCTTTACCGGCCTTTGGACGAACCGGGCTGCGTTGTCGTTCTCAATAGCGCGACGGGGGTGCCTCGGGACTACTACCAACACTTTGCACGGTGGCTGACCGCCGAACAGGGTATGGCGTGCCTGACTTATGATTATCGCGATTTCGGACATTCAAAAACCGGGCCTCAGCGCAGGTCGAAGATTTCGATGGCGGATTGGGCTTTGGTCGATATGCCTGCCGCGCGGGCCGAGATGCGTCGCAGGTTCCCGAAGGCCTACCACTGGTCGATTGGTCATTCTCTTGGGGGAATGCTGGGTCCCGTGCAACCGGACATAGACAAGATTGATCGCATGATCTGTGTCTCCTCGGGCCTCGTGACCCTCAGAGATCACCCATGGCCCTATCGGGCGTTGGCGGGTCTGTTCTGGTACGGGCATGTGCCTTTGGTTGTGCGTAGTCTTGGGTATCTGCCGGGCAAGGTGTTGGGATTCGGATCGGACCTGCCGCCCGCTGTATACTGGCAATGGCGCAAATGGTGTACCGCGCCGCATAGCTACGTTCCCGAGCTTGGTCACACCCTGCCAGAGGCAATGTGGCATGAGTTGGACGTTCCGGTCGACTTGTTCGCATTTTCGGATGACGAAATGGTTCCCAAGGACGCTGTTTGGCGTCTGGCTGATCTATACGGGCCAAAGGCCAGACGACACCTGTTGTCGCCCGGCGAATTCGGAGTGTCCGACATTGGTCATATCGGTGTTTTTGCCCGGCGCAATGCAGCCCTCTGGCCCCGCTTGATCGGCTGAAGGGGTGGGCGCCGGATTTCCGGCGCCCCTTTCTTCATTCCCCTCTATGGGACGATTTGATGTGCATCACGGATCGGACCATTTTGCCGAAGGCTTTGTCGCGGGCCCGTGCCTCTGCCACGGTCTCAGAGTTGCGCTGATCTTCGCGCCGCAACTTTCTCCAGCGCCCCAACCGGTCCGCATCCAACGCACCAGCCTCTATCGCGGCCTGAACAGCGCAACCGGGTTCGGTGTCATGCTGACAATCCGAAAAGCGGCAGGCTTGGGCCAGATCCAGAATGTCCGAAAACACTTCGTCCACACCGTCCTGTGCATCCAGCAGGCGCAAGGCGCGCATGCCGGGTGTGTCGACAAGCCAACCGGTGTTCTGCATTGCGTGCAAGGCGCGACCGGTTGTGGTGTGACGCCCACGTGCATCGTCCTCGCGGATTGCCGCCGTCGCCTGATTCTGTCCGGTCATCCCGTTGGCCAGTGTTGTCTTCCCGACGCCAGAAGACCCGACCAAAGCGGCCGTTTGGCCCGCCGGGCACCAGGACAGAACGTGCTGAACGTCAGCAGCGTCCAGCGCGTTGACGGTCAGCACTGTCAAAAACGGTGCCAAACGCGCGGCCTGCGCCGCGTAATCTGCAGGATCGGAACAGGCATCCGCCTTTGTCAGGACAATGACAGGATAGCAGCCTGCCTGGTGCGCCAGCGCGAGATAGCGCTCCAGCCGCGACAGATTGAAATCGGCATTGCATGAGCTGACGATGAACAGCACGTCGACATTGGCCGCAATCAGTTGTGCTTGGGCCCCTGTTCCAGCGGCACGACGCTGCAACAGGCTACGGCGGTTCAGCAGGTGCTGAACCCGTTTTTGATCATCGACCAAAACCCAGTCTCCAACGGCGAAATCGCCAGTGGATTGGTTGGGCACCAGTAGCGGAGTTTCACCATCTTCGTTCATCCCGACCAAACGATCCCGATGAACGGCTGTGATGCGAAAAGGTGCGCAAAGCGGATGTGACGCATGTTGCGCGGCAAAGTGTGAGGACCATCCCAGGTCCGAAAGAGTTAATGACATTGGTCTGCCTGTGTTCAGATATGACAATCCCATCAGATGGCAGGCGCGCATCCGTTGGTGATGTGTTCAGGCAGTCGGGTATTGGTGTTTAGAACCGATCCGCCCGAGGGGTCTTTGCTACAATCATAAAGCCCTCCTGTGGCTTGTGGTTCGGACAAGTGAGAGGTTGGACATCGACCCAAGCGGGGCTCGTTGTGGCTGCTTCCTTCCGGACCTGACCAGGTTGGCGAGGCGCTCGCCCGCGCCAACCTCTCAGGGCTTGATATAGGCAAGCGCTGTCAAAATGACAACCCGCTACAAAGCCAGTCGTATCCTATGGAACCCATCCGCGTCCGGGCCCAAAACCTCTGGGGCATAGCGGTCCAGCTCTGCCAGGTGCTCAAGTGCGCCGGGTCCGGTTTTGAGGATCGTGTGAGCGCCGGGCATCGGTGCAAAGGAAAACGGGTGTGGCGCGAGCGCGAGTGGATCAGGGGGTAAACGATCGGACAGGTAGTCTCGCACTATCCCCTTGATATCTTTGGCAGGCAGCGGAAACACTCGGGCTTGTGTGACGAACGGAAAATGCCCGCCTCCGCTGGAGCGATAATTGTTGAGGGCGACAATGAATCTTTGGGCGTCCGACACTGGATACGCGTTCAGGCAAAGGTTTCGAATCCGGTGATTGGCGGGATCGGTCACAGTGCCATCACTGTTGTATCGGGCAGGGCTGGACAGATCGATCTGATAGGTCAGGCCAAACAAGACGTCGAAATTGTATCCGGTTCGGCGGGAATCGATCAGCTCTGACTCGGTGTTCAGGTCGACCCGATTGAATACACTGGCGGACATCTCAAGCCAGTCCCGCACTTGGTTGCCAGATACTTCAACTGCGCGCAATTCATTCGGAAACACATGCAGGTCAGCGATGTGGCGCAGGCAGATTTCGCCGGCGCGCACGTCGGTATAGTGTCGCGGTCCGGCGCGGCCTCCGAATTTATAGGGCGACGCGGCGGACAGGACAGGCAGTTCGGCCATAGACGTTCCGTGCAGACACGGGCGCAGCGCTGCGGCCTGCGCTGCCGCGACCAAGGCCAAACCGCGATCGGGCGCGCACAGGCTGAAGTAGCTGTGCAGGTTCTGGGTGATCTGGCTAACGGGTTCGGCCATCATATCGCGAGTATTCACATGCGCTGGCTGAAACAGGTGTGCCAAATCCTGGTCTTCCGCTTCGCCCGATGCCGTTGGCACGGAGCACTTGCGGTCAGCGATCTTCCATTGGCCCTGAGGGTCTTTGGTGAGGTGAAGATCAATGACACCCAGATGAGAACCGGCGGACCCGGCCATGACGACAGGGGTGCCGTGAACCAGACCGCTATCGGCTTCAACACCTGAAAGCCCCTGATGTGCCGGACCTGGCAATGTCAGATGGGTGTGACCCGCGACAATTGCGTCGATGTCATCAACGGTCGCCAGGGGAATGATCGCGTTCTCAAGCCCCGGGCGTGCCTGTGTCTGCTCCAATCCGGAATGCGCCAGTGCAACAACCAAATCGCACCCTTCTGCACGCAGAGCATTTGCGTGCCTGTGGGCGCAGGCCAGAATGTCCTCGGCAACCACAGAACCCTGTAGCTGATGGGCCTCCCACGACGTTGTTTGCGGTGGCAGGACAGACAGGACCCCGATCCGGATCGGGGTACCATGACCTGCGAACCGATCGAGTATGGCGCTGTGCAGCCAGCTTTGCGTGCCGTTGGTTCGGGTCAGGTTACTGCACAGAACGGGGCAGGGGGCCTGTGCCAGAATACGTTCCAGCACGTTCAAACCAAAACCGAAATCATGATTGCCCAGTCCAACCGCGTCATAGCGCAGGGCGTCGAATGCTTGCATCATGGGGTGTCGACCGTCGCTTTGCACGGCCCAGTCACCCATGGGTGTGCCTTGCAAAGCATCACCATTGTCGAACAGCAGTACCAGGGCGCCTTCTGCCTGCTGCCGGGCCTTTCGGATCAATGACGCTGTGCGTGTCAGCCCGACTGTCGGGTAGGGGGTGTCTGCGTAGTAGTCGAACCCTGTCAGGTTCATATGCAGATCGGTTGTTGCCAGAATGCGGATATGCGCACTTGTATCCTGCGCCTGGTCAGCGCCCGGAGTCATTGGGGTCACGTTCGGTTTTCTACTTTTGAATAGTGAGGCTTAGGCAAATTCATTGCATGCATGAATAAATGAAAAATCCAGGATCGTCCTGCGGTGTTTCGACCGCATCACGCTGTTTTTTGCGGTGCTGAATAGCCATTGCAACACCGTTGCAGTCATGGCAGCCCTAGGCGCAGCAGGCCAAGGGGACCCCAATGAGAAACGCGGAACATGTGACATTCGGCACTTCGGGTCTTGAGCGTGCGGCTCATTTGCGTGGGGATGAGGCCAAGCTGGCTGAGGCTGCCCAAGACCCGGCCGCCCGATGCATGCTTTTGTGGCGGGGTAAAGTGTTGGTACAGGGCACGGGACTGGATCATTTAGGTCTGGTTCCGATGACGCATCCATTGGTCAGCGCGGGCCCGGGTGGAGTGGTGCGGGCTCCGATTCTGCTTGGCTGTACTGAAAACGGTGCAGCCGTTTTTGCAGCGGATATTTCGGGGTGGGACGCGGACGGGCAGGATCTGTCGGCTTTGGGCAATTTCGTTGATCGGTCCGAGCAGCAACATCCCGATTTGCCCGAAGGCTATGTTTTTGCCGAGTTGCGCCGGATCATGACCCGGCTTTCGTCGCGGGATGCCGAGTTGGCGGCAACGGCCAAGGCCGTGATTGGCTGGCATGAGATACACAAGTACTGTGCCCGCTGTGGCGCGCTCAGCGATATATCTCAGGCGGGTTGGCAGCGCAGTTGCCCGACCTGCGGCGCGCAGCACTTTCCCCGCACCGATCCCGTTGTGATCATGCTGATCACCCACGGCGACAGCGTTCTGATGGGACGGTCGCCGGGATGGCCCGAGGGTATGTTCTCGTTGCTGGCAGGATTTGTGGAGCCTGGCGAAACGCTTGAGTCCGCGGTCCGTCGCGAGGTGATGGAAGAGGCGGGCATTCCAGTTGGTCCTGTATCCTACCTGTCCAGCCAGCCCTGGCCCTTTCCAGCCTCGCTGATGTTTGGCTGCGCAGGCGAAGCCTTGTCGCGTGACATTGAAATCGATCCGGTCGAGATCGAAGAGGCGATGTGGGTCAGCAAATCCGAAATGATGCAGGCTTTTGCAGGGGAACATCCGCGTTTGCTGCCGGCCCGCAAGGGGGCCATTGCGCATTTCCTGCTACAGAACTGGCTTGCAGATACGCTGGACTAAAGAAACACTAAGGCGAACAAACGAGCAGCAAAGGCCGATATGCAGTTTTCAGCGCGGGAAGATATCGAAGCCCCCATTCATTCCGTTTTCGACATGGTTGCCGACTTCGAACGGTTCGAACGTTTGGCGATGCGGCGCGGCATTGACGTGCGACGCATCTCGGGCGGCGCTGTGCCTGCATCGGGCATGACGTGGGAGACCGAGTTCAAACTGCGTGGCAAGCCTCGGCAGATGTCGGTTGTCATGACAGACTGCGAACACCCGTCCCAGATGCGTTTCGAGGCGACCAGCAAGGGTATGACTGGCGTGACTGTAGTCGACTTTCTGGCGCTGTCGCAGCGCCGCACCCGATTGAGTGTGGATCTGTCACTGAGCGCCAAGTCTCTCCCGGCGCGTTTGTTGTTGCAGTCCATGAAGCTTGGGCAGGCACGTTTCCGAAAGCGCTTTCAGATGCGATTGGGCGAATTCGCCAGTGAGTTGGAGCAGCGCTATCGGCATGGTTCGTGATTGTTGGCCGGTCAACGACCGAACATAGAACCGAGGTACGCGACGAATGGCGCAGATCATTTTCCTATACGGCGTATCCAGCAGCGGCAAAAGCATGATCACCCACCGGCCAGCGCCGAACGGGACGAAACGTCCATCCATGAAGGCCTGAAGTTAGAGACCTACCCGCGCTGTTGGGCCGCCGGGTAGACGCCCAAAATCTCCACATTGGTGGTGAAATGCTCAAGCTCTTCCATGGCAAGTCGCACATTCCGGTCTTCCGGATGCCCGACGATATCCGCATAAAACTGCGTGGCGGTGAACGAGCCATCGACCATGTAGCTTTCCAGCTTGGTCATGTTGATTCCGTTGGTGGCGAACCCGCCCATGGCTTTGTAAAGCGCCGCCGGAATGTTGCGGACCTGAAAAACGAAACTGGTGATCATGCCATGCGCGCCGCGCCGGGACATGTCTGAATCTCTGGACATCACCAGAAAGCGTGTGGTGTTGTCGCCGTGGTCTTCGATATGGCGGGCCAGAACATTCAAGCCGTAAATCTCACCGGCCAGTTCACTTGCCAGTGCGGCCGAATGGATGTCTCCCGCCTCGGAGACTTCGCGGGCAGCGCGCGCATTGTCGGGGCTCACCCGTCCGCGAATGCCATGTTCACGCAGGAACCCGGCACATTGGGGCAGCAGAACCAGATGGGAATGGGCTTCGGTGACGTCTTCCAGTTTTGCGCCTGGCACCCCAAGCAGGTTGATGTGCACCCGGACAAAGGCTTCGTCGATGATCTGCAGGCCGCTATGGGGCAGCAGCCGGTGAATGTCAGCCACACGTCCATAGGTCGTGTTTTCGACCGGCAGCATCGCCAGATCGGCCTCGCCCGAGCGAACCGATTCGATCACATCTTCGAAGGTGCGGCAGGGCAGCGCCTCCATATCCGGGCGCGCTTTGCGGCAGGCTTCGTGACTGTAGGCGCCGGGTTCGCCTTGAAAAGCAATGCGATTGGTCATTTGGTCGATTCCGTGCAACAAGTTCCAGAATTGGGCGTTTCGTCGCGGTGTCTATACCTTGCCTCTCGTCAGGGGAAGCCTTAGACACCTGCCCAGACAGCTGAAATGGACACGCGATCAATGTTCGACACGATGACAGTTACCAAGGCCGCCGCAGGCCTGTTCGGCACTTTCCTGGTGCTGCTTCTTGCCAAATGGGGTGGCGACATCCTTTATCATTCGCATGGTGGCCACGGCGATGCGCAGGCCGCTTACATCATCGAAACCGAAAGCGCGGGCGAAAGCGCCAATGGTGAAGAGGTGGTGTTCGAGGATCTGCTGGCCGCCGCTGACCCCGAAAAAGGCGCACGTGTCTTCCGCAAGTGCACCGCGTGCCACAAGCTGGAAGACGGTGCAAACGGCACTGGCCCTTACCTGTACGCGGTTGTGAACCGTCCGCTGGGGACGGCCAAAGGCTTTGGCGGCTATTCCGCGGCCATGCTTGCGCATGGTGGCAACTGGACCCCCGAAGCGCTGGATGCTTTCCTGGAGCGGCCAAGCAGCTACATCTCGGGCACGTCCATGAGCTTTGCAGGCCTCAAAAAGCCGCAAGAGCGTGCAGATTTGATTGCCTACTTGCAGACCATCGGCAACTGATTGCCTTCACGATTGTGACAATCCCAAAGCCGCTGCCTTGTGTAGCGGCTTTTTTTGTGTCGAGAATCTTCACAAAGCGTTCACGCATTCTAAACTTGAATCAGTCAGGGCTGTCGATTTAGCTTGCCGAACCGACATTGAAGACGACAACACTCCAGAGGATGAGCCATATGACACCCCTCCCGCCTACTGCGCGAAAATTGGAAATTCGGCATTGGGGGGCGGTTCTGGGTTTCATGGCCGCACTGTTTGGGGGGGCTGAGGTTGCACAGGCGAATGATGAAAACATTACGCGCAGCCACGGCTATTCCTACTTCGGCAATCTGGACTACCCTGCCGACTATCCTCATCTGAACTATGTCAACCCGGACGCCCCCAAGGGGGGTGAGCTTTCGCTAGCTGCGTCGGGAACCTTCGATTCGTTGAACCCCTATTCGCGAAAGGGCCGCAGCGGGGCTTTGACCACCATCCAGTATGACCGTCTTTTCGAAAGCTCGGATGACGGCGTCGGTCAGTACTACGGCGTAGTGGCGGAAAGTCTGGAATACGACGAAGGGCGCAACTATGTGATCTTCCACCTGCGTCCCGAGGCCATGTTCTGGGACGGAACCCCGGTCACGGCCGATGATGTGGTGTACAGCCACCGGCTGTTTATCGAGCAGGGATTGCCGTCTTATGCGCAGGCCGTCGGGCGTATGGTCACCGGGGCCGAGGCGCTGGACGATCATACGGTAAAATTCAGCTTCAACCCTGACGTAACGCGCCGAAGCCTGATCGAAACCGTTGGATCCACACCCGTTTTCTCGAAAGCATGGTTCGAAGCAGACGAGTCTCGTCGTTTGGACGAGCCTCGACTGGAGGTCGCCGTAGGGTCCGGGCCATACAAGCTGGACAGTTACGACATCAACCGCCGCATCGTCTACAAACGCCGCGACGACTATTGGGGCAAAGACCTGCCTTTCAACGTGGGCCGAAACAACTTTGACACCATCCGGGTCGAGTATTTTGCGGATCAGACCGCTGCATTCGAAGGGTTCAAGGCTGGCGAATACACGATGCGGATCGAAAGTGACCCAAAGCTTTGGGCGACAAGCTATGACTTTCCGAAGCTGACTGAAGGTTCGGTTGTGCGTGACGAAATCAAGGATGGCAGCCCGCCGACACCGTCTGGTTTTGTATTCAACCTCGGAAAGCCCCAATTTGCAGACAAGAATGTCCGCAAAGCGCTGGCTTTGGCATATAACTTCGAATGGGCAAACGAATCCCTCCTGTTTGGATTGAATTCACCGCGCAGTTCATTTGTGCAAGGCACCCCGCTTGAGGCACAGGGCGCACCAGAAGGTGCTGAACTGGCCTTCCTGGAAACGCTTGGTGATGTAGTCCCAGCCGATTTTCTATCTGAACCGGCGATTGTGGTTCATGAATCCAACCCGTCGCGTTTGAACGACAGGCGTAATTTGCGTCAGGCGTCCAAGATGCTAGACGAAACCGGTTGGCCCGTCGGCGCAGGTAATGTGCGCCGCAATGCCGAGGGGCAGACGCTGAAAGTGAACATCCCGTACCCATCGAATTTGCCAACATCAACCGCGACGATGATCGAAACCTACGTTCAGAACCTACAGGCGCTGGGCGTTGACGCGTCTGCGGAAAAGGTTGATCCGGCCCAGTATACGCTGCGCAGCCGGGAACGTGACTACGATATGGTTTACTCGACCCGCTATGGCACGTTTCTGTCGACCGGGGGTGGCTTGAGCCAGATGTACGGGTCCGAAGAAGCGTCCTTTAGCCTGTTCAATCCCGCCGGATTGGCAAGCCCGCTTGTCGACGCGATCATCGAGGCGTCTTTCGAGACGGACAATCAGGCGGATCAGGATTCGGCGCTTATGGCGCTGGACCGCGCCTTGCGGTATGAGTTCTTCGTGATCCCCGTTGGATATATCGCGGACTACTGGACAGCCTACTACGACATGTATGAATACCCGGAAAACCTGCCTCCCTACTCGTTGGGCCATTTGGACCTGTGGTGGATCAACCCCGACAAGGAAGCCGCGTTGAGAGCGAAAGGCGCGCTGCGATAACATGGGCGCCTATATTCTAAGACGCCTGCTTCTGGTCATACCGACCTTGCTGGGCATCATGGTTGTCAATTTCACGTTGGTGCAATTCGTGCCGGGCGGACCTGTCGAACAGATCATTGCCCAGATCGAAGGGCAGGGTGACGTATTTGCAGGATTTGCCGGCGGCGGTGATGCAGGAGCAGGGGCGGAACCGGCAGGTGGAGGCGTCTTTGACGACAAATATGTTGGCGCGCGTGGTTTGCCGCCCGAGTTCATAGCCGAATTGGAAAAGGAATTTGGCTTCGACAAACCGCCGCTCGAACGTTTTCTGTCCATGATGGGCAACTACCTGACCTTGGATTTTGGCGAGAGCTATTTCCGGTCGATCAGCGTGATTGATCTGGTGTTGGAGAAGATGCCCGTTTCGATCTCGCTGGGGCTGTGGTCGACCCTGATCGCGTATCTGGTCTCGATACCTTTGGGCATTCGCAAAGCGGTGAAAGATGGATCGCGGTTCGATACCGTGACCAGCGGCGCCATCATTGTGGCCTATGCCATCCCCGGTTTCCTGTTCGCCATTCTGCTGCTGGTGCTGTTTGCCGGTGGGTCCTACTGGCAGATTTTCCCGCTGCGGGGGCTGACCTCGGACAATTGGGACAGCCTCAGCCTGCTGGGCAAGATCGCGGACTATTTCTGGCATATCGCGTTGCCGATCATTGCTCTGACGATCTCGGCTTTTGCGACGCTGACCCTGCTGACCAAGAATTCGTTTCTGGATGAGATCAAGAAACAATACGTGATGACCGCCCGCGCCAAAGGCTTGGGAGAGAGCCAGGTTCTCTATGGGCATGTCTTCCGCAATGCGATGCTGATTGTGATCGCCGGGTTTCCCGCCGTCTTTATCGGCGTCTTCTTCGGCGGGTCGATCATCATCGAGACGATCTTTTCATTGGACGGGCTGGGACGCCTCGGGTTTGAGGCCGCTGTTGCACGCGACTATCCTGTCATCTTCGGCACATTGTTCATCTTTGGCCTGATGGGCCTTGTTGTCGGTATCATCAGCGATCTGATGTATGTTCTCGTCGACCCCCGCATCGATTTCGAAAAGCGGGAGGGGTAGATGGCCCTTTCCCCCCTCAACCAGCGCCGCTGGCGCAACTTTCGACGCAATGGCCGGGCGTTCTGGTCGCTGATCATCTTTTCGGTGCTGTTCGGATTGTCGCTGTTCGCCGAGTTCATCGCCAATGACAAACCGATTTTGGTGAAGTACCGGGGCGAGTTCTACACCCCGATCTTCAACTTCTACGCCGAAACCGAGTTCGGGGGCGATTTCCAGACGGAGGCGATTTACCGCGACCCCGAAGTTCGGTGCCTGATTGACAGCGGTGGCCTGGACGCCTGTTTTGACGACCCCGAAGGCATCGTCGAACAGATCGATGCGGGAACGTTTCAGGCCGAAGGGTTTGAGCGGGGCTGGGCGATCTGGCCGTTGATTCCCTATTCCTTCAACACCAGTGTCGATCGCCCCGGTGCCGCTCCATTGCCGCCGAACGGTCAGAACCTTCTGGGCACCGACGACACGAAACGAGACGTGCTGGCCCGAGTGATCTACGGTTTCCGTCTATCGATCCTGTTCACACTGATGGTGACCGGTGTGGCCAGCCTGGTCGGTATCTTTGCCGGGGCCATCCAGGGCTTTTTTGGCGGCTGGCTGGACCTGATCCTCCAACGCATCATTGAAATCTGGTCGGCGACCCCGTCGCTTTACGTGATCATCATCATGTTCGCCATTCTGGGGCGAAGTTTCTGGCTGCTTGTGGCCCTGATGATCCTGTTCAGCTGGACCGGGTTGGTAAGTGTTGTTCGGGCCGAATTCCTGCGCGCGCGCAATCTGGAATATGTGCGGGCTGCCCGCGCGCTGGGTGTCGGCAACATGACCATCATGTTCCGTCACATGCTGCCCAATGCCATGGTGGCCACGCTGACCTTCATGCCCTTTATCGTGACCGGGACCATTGGTGGTCTGGCGTCGCTGGATTTTCTTGGCTTCGGCCTGCCATCTTCGGCCCCGTCTTTGGGCGAGCTGACCTTGCAGGCGAAACAGAACCTGCAAGCCCCGTGGCTGGCCTTCACGGCCTTCTTCACTTTTGCCATCATGCTCTCGCTGTTGATCTTCATCTTCGAAGGCGTCCGAGATGCGTTTGATCCCAGAAAGACCTTCTCATGAGCCTGCTGGATGTGAACAACCTCAAGGTCTCGTTCCGGCAGGACGGGCAGGTCAGCGCGGCGGTCAAAGGCGTGTCTTTTACAGTGGATCGCGGAGAAACGGTTGCGCTGGTGGGCGAATCCGGTTCGGGAAAATCCGTGACGGCCCTGTCCACGGTATCCTTGCTGGGTGACAGCGCAATTGTCGACGGGTCCGTGCGCTATGACGGGCACGAGATGATCGGCGCCTCGGAAGACCGGTTGATGGACGTGCGCGGCAACGATATCAGCTTTATCTTTCAGGAGCCGATGACGTCGCTCAACCCACTGCATACGATCCAGAAGCAGATGGCCGAATCCCTGGCCCTGCATCAGGGGTTATCGGGCGATCCGGCAAGGGATCGGATAGTCGAGCTGCTGACAAAGGTCGGTATTCGCGATCCCGAAGAACGGCTGGACAGCTATCCGCACCAACTTTCCGGCGGGCAGCGGCAGCGGGTGATGATTGCGATGGCGCTGGCCAACAAACCGGACATTCTGATCGCGGATGAGCCTACGACCGCACTGGACGTGACCATTCAGGCGCAGATTCTGGAACTGCTGGCCGAATTGCAAAGATCCGAGAATATGGGGATGCTGTTCATCACGCATGATCTGGGCATAGTGCGGCGCATTGCTGACCGTGTGTGTGTTATGAAAGATGGCGAGATCGTTGAAACCGGAGCCACGGCCGAGATTTTCGACAACCCGCAGCACCCCTATACGCGCACGCTGCTAGAGGCAGAGCCGTCCGGCCAGCCTGACCCGGTGGACGCGACCGCGGAAGAGGTCGCGCGGACCGATCATCTGAAAGTGTGGTTCCCAATCCAGCGCGGCTTCCTGAAACGCACCGTGGGCTATGTGAAGGCGGTAAATGACGCCACGATCAGCGTTCGGGCCGGCGAGACGTTGGGGATCGTCGGCGAAAGTGGTTCGGGCAAGACAACGCTGGCATTGGCAATCATGCGGTTGATTGCCTCTGAGGGCGGGATTACGTTTCGCGATCAGGACGTTCGCCGCTGGTCAACGCGCGAGTTGAGGCGGTTGCGCAAGGACATGCAGATCGTTTTCCAGGACCCGTTCGGCAGCCTCAGCCCGCGCATGACCTGTCAGCAGATCATTTCGGAAGGATTGGCCATTCACAATGTCGACCCCCACCGCGCCCCGCGCGAGCTGGTGGCTGAGGTGATGACAGAGGTGGGCCTGGATCCGGGGTCGATGGACCGCTACCCACATGAGTTCTCGGGTGGGCAGCGTCAGCGCATCGCAATCGCGCGGGCAATGGTGTTGCGTCCCAAATTGCTGGTGCTGGATGAGCCCACCAGCGCGTTGGACATGACGGTACAGGTTCAGATCGTCGATCTTCTGCGCGATCTGCAGCGGAAATATGGGCTGGCCTACTTGTTCATCAGCCATGACCTGAAGGTCGTGCGGGCCATGTCTCACAAGGTCATCGTCATGCGCAATGGCGACGTGATTGAAATGGGCGCGGCAGAAGACCTGTTTGAGAACGCGCAAACAGACTATACCCGTGAACTGATCGCAGCGGCGGGCTGACGCCCGCGCTGCCGTTTCTCAGGCGCTGGCCTTTTCCCGCGCGGTGGATTTTGGCACGGGGCCGCGCAGCTCTTCATAGTGATCAAAGCTGAGTTTGACCCAGCCAGTACCACGCGTTGCACTGGCGAGGGTGCGATGCAGCTCATCCTGCGCTACGGCCGGTAGCAGAGCGTTGAAGATCTCCCAGCCAGATGCGTTGGGGTTGCCTTCGAACCCCAGAACTTGCCCCTGCAGCGTGCTGATCGTCGGCACCAGATCACCAACAAAATTTGACGGCAAATGAATCTCGGCGTTCAGAACTGGCTGCAGAACCACAGGCTTGGCCTGTGGCAGGGCTTCGCGGACCGCATTTTTACCGGCTGTGCGGAAGGCATAGTCCGAACTGTCGACATTGTGGTGCTTGCCATCGCTGAGGGTCACTTTGACATCGACAACCGGGAAGCCTTCAGGCCCTTGCACAAGCGCGTCTTTTGCCCCGTGTTCAACAGACGGAATGTAGTTCTTTGGAACAGCCCCGCCTTTGACGATTTCGTCGAACTGAAAGCCCGAGCCGCGGGGCAGGGGCGCAACCGAAATCACGACATCGGCGAATTGGCCTGCTCCGCCAGATTGCTTGCGGTGCCGATGACGGTGTTCGACGGGTGTCCGAATGGTCTCGCGATAGGCGGTTTCCACTGTGTCGGTTTCGATTTCGATGCCGAAATCTTCCAGAAGTTTGGCGGACACACGCCGCATATGTTGTGGCCCTTGTGAGCCCAGAACAGAATGGCCGCTCAGCTCGTCCTGTTCCAGATGAAGCCCCGGATCGATCTCGACCAGCCGGGTCAGCGCGTTCGACAGGCGCACGTCGTCACGCTCATGAGCAGGTGAGACGACCTGCCGATGCGCTATCGGGTGCGACGACGCCCAGTCGGGCAGCGGCGTGGCCGTGCGGCTGTCGTAGATGTAGCCAGGATTGAGATGATCGGATTTGACCGCCAGCCCGATCTGTCCAGCCTCCAAGGATCCGATCTGTGTCTTGGCGTCCAGCGTTGTCAGATTGCCCACCGTTTCACCGCCCAGAGCTTCATGGGCTTTCACGCCATCGCCCAAACCACGCAGAACGGTGATCTTGCCGATATGTTTTTTCACGTCGGCAAACCCTGCTATTGCACGTGCGTTGTCGGCCGCTTCGTCGCGCCCTGCGGCTATGTCGAATTCCGGAGCCTCGTGGCGCAGGGCTTTCATCAGTCGGGTCAGGCCATTGCCATGGCTTGCTGCCCCCAGACAGGCCGGGATCAACTGATGGTTCTGCAAAACCTGCGCGGCCAGACCGTAGACCTCATCGCTGGGCGGTTGTTTATCCTCGATCAGTTGCTCGAGCAGATGATCATCGAAATCCGATAGTGTCTCCAGCAACTCTGTGCGTGCTTCCTGTTCACGATCCTCAACCGATTGCGGCAACTCGATCAGGGCCGAAGGCTGGCCCTCCTGATACTTCCAGGCCCGTTCCGAGATCAGATCAACAGCGCCGATGATCGCGTCCCCTTCGCGGATCGGGACCTGCCGCAGCGCGATATGGTTGGTGCAATAGG
Organism: Ruegeria sp. AB5; assembly: GCF_056542645.1. Classification (NCBI taxonomy): domain Bacteria; kingdom Pseudomonadati; phylum Pseudomonadota; class Alphaproteobacteria; order Rhodobacterales; family Roseobacteraceae; genus Ruegeria; species Ruegeria sp. AB5. Next base: position 52,990 of record NZ_JBQGAE010000018.1, on the reverse strand, counting down.
TTTGCAAGGCCGCGATGATATCCCGAATTCGGCCGTTGGGGTTGTCCATGCGGTTGATGAACAGAAAACACGGGATTCCGGCTTCTTCGACCAACCGCAGATAGGGCGCACAAAGTACCGCGGCATCGGGGTCTGGCGGAACGACCACGACCGCAGCGTCCGAGATTGCCATGGCAGGACCTACATAAGCCAGAGCATCGCCGCCGCCATCCACGTCAACCGCGCACCACGGCTCGTCCAAATAAGAAAAACCGTGCAAATGCACGGTTCCGCAGATGTCGAATATTGTGGGACGCCCGTCGAGGCGGCTGATGGCCTCGACCAGAGTGGATTTGCCCGATTGACTGGGGCCCAGGACGGTGAAAACGCGCATATGTGCTGTCCCTCTTTCAAGTTGCAGTGTGGCTGCACGAAAGGGGTTACCCTACGCAAATGCGCTGGCACCGGCTGTCTGCGATTTCGCCTGCCTCAGGCTGTGGACCCGTTTCGTGGTCCACGTCTCAAGTTTGGAGAAAACAGGAGCCTTGCGTCAAGCCCCTGTTGAAAATCGGGTAGGCGCGTGGAAATCCCGCCTGATCAGATTGCCGAACTGTGCCCTGCCTTGCTGAGGTCATAGGCATCAAAGCTGCGTGCGATCATTCGGGTCAGCGCACGGGCCTCGGGCGGGATAAACAACCCGTCTTCCGTGATGCTGAGCAAACCGTCGAACGCCGTGTTTGCAGCGCTGTACATGGCATTCAATTCAGCCGCAGACACATCAAAGTCGCGCAGGATTTCGGCTGAACTGATCTTGAAATCACACATCAGCGCTTCGATCAGTCGAGAGCGCAGCACGTCTTGGCCCTTGAACAGATGTCCGCGCGAGGTTGAGAATCGACCGTCACGGATCGCCTTGGTATGCGCCGAGGTCGCCGGATTGTTCTGTGCATATCCTTGCGGGAAACGCGAGATCGAACTGGCGCCAACGCCAATCAGAACCTCGGCCTGATCATCGGTGTAGCCCTGGAAATTCCGCTTCAACTGACCTGAATTCAGCGCTTTGGTCAGCCCGTCTTCCTGCGTTGCAAAATGGTCGATCCCGATCTCGGCGTAATTGTCCCACATGAAAAGGCGGCGTGCCGTATCAAACAGATCCAGCCGTTGCTCTGGTGTTGGCAAGGCGTCCGAGGGGATCAGCTGCTGCCGCTTGGCCATCCAGGGCACGTGCGCATAGCCATAAAGCGCGACGCGGTCCGGGTTGAGGGACAACAGCTTCTGCACGCTTTCGGTCATGCGTGATTTGGTCTGATGGGGCAGGCCGTACAGGATGTCGGCGTTAAGGCTGGTAATTCCGCGTGCACGGATCATGTCCACCACGTCGCGGGTGGTGTCATAGCTTTGAATGCGCCCGATGGTTTTCTGAATTTCGTCGTCGAAATCCTGTACCCCGATGGACGCCCGGTTCATGCCGGCCTCGGACAAGGCATCCAGTCGTGCATCATCGATTTCATTCGGGTCGATCTCGACCGAGAATTCGGCGTCGGGTCCCATGGGCACGATGCCCAGGATATGCTGCGCCAAATCGCGCATCAGGTCAGCGTTCAACAGCGTCGGAGTGCCACCTCCCCAATGCAGACGCGACAAAACCACACCCTTGGGCAAGTGCGCGGCCAGCAGGTCCAGTTCGGCCTTCAGAACGTCCACATAGGCAATGACCGGATTATCCGTTTGCGTTCCCTGCGTGCGGCACGCGCAGAACCAGCACAGGCGACGGCAGAAGGGGATGTGGACATAAAGCGAAACGGCGCTTCCGGGTCTGATCCTGGAAACCCAGTCGCCAAAACGATCAGACCCCACGTCATTGCTGAAGTGGGGGGCGGTTGGGTAACTTGTGTAACGCGGCACTTTCGCGTCAAAAAGTCCAAGTCTTGCCAATTGTGATTTCTCTATCATGACGATACTTTAAAGAAGCTGATGACTTGTCTGCTTTGATAGAGATCAAATGGGAACGCAAATGACAGTAAAAGTACAATTTGATCACTCGAATTGCTCGGACTGCCCGATTCGCCATCGCGCTGTCTGCGCCCGTTGTGACGTGGATGAGCTGGAAACCCTTGAAGAGATTAAGTATTATCGCAGTTTCGAAGCTGGGCAGACGATCATCTGGTCAGGGGATCAGATGAATTTCGTTGGCTCGGTTGTGTCGGGGATCGCCTCGCTGACCCAGACGATGGAGGACGGGCGGACTCAGATGGTGGGTCTCCTGCTGCCAAGCGACTTTGTCGGTCGACCCGGCCGTGACGCGGCCCCCTATGACGTTCAAGCCACCACAGATCTGGTGATGTGCTGTTTCCGCAAGAAACCGTTCGAAGACCTGATGAACGAAACGCCCCACATTGCGCACCGTCTGTTGCAGATGACTTTGGACGAGCTGGATGCAGCTCGTGAATGGATGCTGGTTCTTGGTCGTAAAACGGCGCGTGAAAAGATCGCCAGCCTGCTGTCGATCATCGCACGCCGGGATGCGTCAATCACGCAAAAGGGCCTGTCGGGGCCGATTGTGTTTGATCTGCCCCTGACGCGCGAGGCTATGGCGGATTACCTTGGCCTGACATTGGAAACGGTGAGTCGTCAGATTTCGGCCCTGAAGAGGGACGAGGTGATTTTTCTGGAAGGCAAGCGCCACGTGACCATCCCGGATATCGGGCGTCTTATGGAAGAGGCCGGTGACGATTCTGATGGTGGCTTTCTGGTCTGACAGGCCAACCGCCTGAACGGGTATGCAGCGTCACGCCACTATTCTGATTCTGGCTTGCGAAGACCGACCTGCGCCAGGAACGTCAGTGTGGCCGCAGCCGTTGCGCCGACCGCGATCCAACCGAAATACCAGAGCCTTCCAGCGACGGCATCCTCGGCATATGAGGCCGCAAACTGTGTTTGCCCAAATTTCGCGACCGTAAAAGCAATTGCCGTAACCACTATGCCAAAGCCCAAGCGTTTTGCAGGCGTCGACACCCGTGCAAGCAGGCTGGCCAAGATCAGCCCGATCGGCGCTCCGACGACGAGCGTGTTCTGAGACCACCACGGATGGGCTCCGAGCGGTTTTGCAACGTCCAGAGCGACGAGCGCAGCCACTATCAGAGCAGCAGTAAGGGTTGCGATCAGGGTCCGCATGAAGCCTCCATCGGTTTCATGCGGAATTGGGAACGATCGGGCCGCAAGGCCAGAGTCGTTTCATCACGATAGCGGCGATGTGAACCGGGGTCGTCTGGTTTTTTGGTTCAGTGTGCCAGGAACACGGGCACCGCCGACTGTTCCAGCATGTTGCGCGTCGCACCACCCAGGATCGCTTCGCGAAAGCGAGAATGACCATAGGCCCCCATGACGATCATGTCTGCCTCTGTGTCCATGGCGTGGCGATTGAGGATATCAGAAACGCGGGTCATGGTTTTGCTGAGCACCTCTATCTCGCATCTGACGCCGTGCCGCGCCAGCATCTGAGACAACATCCCACCAGGATCCGAGCGATCAGGCCCGTGACGTGGCGGGTCGATAACCACGATGCGGGCCAGATCCGCCTGTTTGAGGAAGGGTAGCGCGTATCGCACAGCCCGCATGGCTTCGATACTTTCATTCCACGCGATCACGATGTTTTTCGGCGCCGACACAGGATCGCTTTCGTTCGGGACCACCAGCACCGGTGCATGTCCTTCGAACATGGCGGCTTCGATGATCGGTTCGGCTTCTGCTCCGCGCCCCTCGCCGTAGGGGTGGGGCAGGACGACCAAATCTGAAAACCGGGCGCGATGAGCCACGTGACGGCCAATATCAGCGATCTGAGCCACCCCACTTTCGGCGGACCAGCGGGCCCCGGTCTTTCGCAGATGTTCCTTGGCATAGGCCAGCAGTTCATCGGCTTCGGCATTGGCCCGGCTAAGCGTCTCCTGAAGGATCAATGCGTTTGCGCCGGCGTAGTAATACCCGGTCTGACTGCGGTCGACACCCAGGCACAGGGCTTCGGCATGGCCATCCTGTGCCTCGGCCAGGGCCGCCATCTGGGACAGAGCGGTTTGTGCGCTCTTCATCTCGGTCATGATTGTGAGAATTGATTTATAAGCCATTTCGACCTCGTCTTCCGGGCAGGACGTGCAATGTGATCTGGGAACCCATTCACTGTTTCATGCGTGTCACACAAAACCGACACGTGTCTTGACTCAGATCAAAGCAGGCACGGACGCGTTTCTTCATTACAGCACACAGACAAAAAGGTTTCGCGCGGCACGGAAATCTGCGCGGGGCACGGTAAAGGGACGCAATATGTCGAATTACATCAAGCTGATGGTGCTTGGTCTGATCGTGGTGTTTGCCGCCATCGGATCAAACTATGCACGCGATTTGGCGTATCAGGTGCACGCGATTCTGGTGATGGTTATCGCCGGTGGTCTGTTCATCTGGACGCTTAGAAACACGGAAGAGCCAGATATACTCGTCGATCGTTCGGGCGAATACATGGATGACGTGGTCCGCTACGGCGTGATCGCAACCGCCTTTTGGGGTGTGGTAGGGTTCCTGGCAGGAACCTTTATTGCGTTCCAGCTGGCTTTTCCGGTACTGAACTTTGAATGGGCTCAGGGCTACCTGAACTTTGGTCGTTTGCGTCCACTGCACACTTCGGCGGTGATTTTTGCCTTTGGTGGCAACGCGTTGATCGCGACCTCGTTCTATGTGGTTCAGCGCACCAGCGCCGCGCGCCTTTGGGGGGGCAACCTCGCCTGGTTCGTGTTCTGGGGCTATCAACTGTTCATCGTTCTGGCTGCAACCGGCTATGTTCTGGGTGGTACACAATCCAAGGAATATGCCGAACCTGAATGGTATGTTGACCTGTGGTTGACCGTTGTTTGGGTTGCCTACCTGGCGGTCTATCTTGGAACGATCATCAAGCGGAAAGAGCCCCACATCTATGTGGCAAACTGGTTCTATCTGGCCTTTATCGTGACCGTCGCGATGCTGCATCTGGTCAACAACATGACCATCCCGGTCAGCATCTGGGGTTCGAAATCGGTTATCGTCTGGTCGGGCGTTCAAGATGCCATGATCCAGTGGTGGTACGGCCACAACGCGGTGGGCTTTTTCCTGACTGCGGGCTTTCTGGGCATGATGTACTACTTCATTCCCAAGCAGGCCGAACGCCCGGTCTTCAGCTACAAGCTGTCGATCATCCACTTCTGGGCGCTGATCTTCCTGTACATCTGGGCCGGTCCGCACCACCTGCACTATACGGCGCTGCCTGACTGGGCTTCGACTTTGGGTATGGTGTTCTCGATCGTGCTGTGGATGCCGTCCTGGGGTGGTATGATCAACGGGCTGATGACCCTGTCGGGAGCCTGGGACAAGCTGCGTACCGACCCTGTGATCCGGATGATGGTGATCTCGGTCGGCTTCTACGGCATGTCCACTTTCGAGGGCCCGATGATGTCGATCCGCGCCGTCAACAGCCTCAGCCACTATACCGACTGGACCATCGGTCACGTGCATTCAGGCGCGCTGGGCTGGAACGGTATGATCACCTTTGGCGCGCTGTACTTCCTGGTGCCTGTGCTGTGGAAGCGCGAGCGTCTGTATTCGCTCCAGATGGTCAGCTGGCACTTCTGGCTCGCGACCATTGGCATCGTGCTCTACGCCGCGTCGATGTGGGTCACCGGTATCATGGAAGGCCTGATGTGGCGCGAAGTGGATGCCAACGGCTTCTTGGTGAACTCGTTCGCCGACACCGTGGCTGCCAAGTTCCCGATGTATGTGGTGCGTGCGCTCGGCGGTGTGATGTTCGTCGCTGGCTCACTGATCATGTGCTACAACCTGTGGATGACTGTGCGGAAAGCGCCGGCCAAAGAGGCTAGCCTGACCGTCGCGGTCCCGGCTGAATAAGGAGGGCCGGAGCAATGGCAATTCTCGACAAACATAAGATCCTCGAGACCAACGCGACCCTCCTGCTGATCTTCAGCTTTCTGGTCGTGACCATCGGTGGCATCGTGCAGATCACCCCGCTGTTCTATCTTGAGAACACCATCGAGAAGGTGGAGGGCATGCGCCCTTACACCCCTCTCGAAATGGCGGGGCGCGAGATCTACATCCGCGAAGGCTGTTATGTCTGCCACAGCCAGATGATCCGCCCGATGCGGGATGAGGTCGAACGCTACGGCCACTACTCGCTGGCGGCTGAATCGATGTATGACCACCCTTTCCAATGGGGCTCCAAACGGACCGGACCTGATCTGGCGCGTGTGGGTGGCCGTTACTCGGACGACTGGCATGTGCGCCACCTGCGCGATGCGCAATCGGTGGTGCCGGAATCGGTGATGCCAAAGTATGGCTTCCTCGAAAACCGAAAGCTCGATGGTGAGTATATCGGCGATATCATGGCTGTGAATGCCGTCGTTGGTACGCCTTACACCGACGAGATGCTGGAAAACGCCGTAGCGGATTTTCGCGCTCAGGCGGACCCGGACAGCGACTTTGACGGTCTGCTAGAGCGCTATGGTGACAAGGTCAACGTGCGCAACTTCGATGGTCAGCCGGAACTGACCGAAGCTGACGCGCTGATCGCCTATCTGCAGATGCTGGGTACGCTGGTCGACTTCTCGACCTTCACCCCAGTGGCAAGCCGATAACAGGAGGGGAAAATGGAAGAATACACACTCCTAAGGCAATTCGCGGATAGCTGGATGCTGCTTGTGCTGTTCTGCTTTTTCATTGGCATCATCATCTGGGTGTTCCGCCCCGGTGCCAGCAAAGAATACAGCGACACCGCCAACATCCCGTTCCGGCATCAAGACAAACCCGCCGAATCCGAGGAGGCGAGGAAATGAGCAAGACACCTGAAAAACAGCCGGGTGATCCAAACACAACCGGTCACACCTGGGACGGCATCGAGGAATTCGACAACCCGATGCCCCGCTGGTGGCTGTGGACCTTCTATGCGACCATTTTCTGGGGTGTGATCTATACGATCATGTATCCGGCATGGCCCCTTGTCCAATCTGCAACCGCAGGCATCACAGGCTGGTCATCGCGCGCCGAAGTTCAGCAAGATCTGGTTGCGTTTGAAGAAGCCAACGCACCCTGGAACGTCAAGCTGGTGGACACCCCGCTCGAAGATATCTCGAAGGATGCCGAACTGCAGCAATACGCGATCAACTCGGGCAGCGCCGTGTTCCGTACCTGGTGCGCACAGTGCCACGGTTCGGGTGCGCAAGGTGCTCCGGGCTTCCCGAACCTGCTGGATGACGCATGGCTTTGGGGCGGTACGATGGAGGATATCCACTACACCGTCAGCTACGGAATTCGGAATGAAGAAAGCGACGATGCGCGTTATTCCGAGATGCCGGCTTTTGGCGAGATTCTTGAACAGGACGAGATCACTCAGGTGGTCCAGTACGTGATGTCGCTGACCAATGCGCAATCCGACGACGCAGCAGCGCAGGCGGGCAAGCTTGTCTTTGAAGACAATTGCTCGGTCTGTCATGGTGAGGATGGCAAGGGGGACGTTTTCCAAGGTGCTCCGAACCTGACCGACGCCATCTGGCTGTTCGGCGGCAGCGAAGAAGCTCTGACCGAAACGGTGGTCTACAGCCGCTTTGGCGTGATGCCGAACTGGGATACCCGCCTGACCGAGGCGCAGATCCGAGCGGTATCGGCCTATGTCCATCAGTTGGGTGGCGGTCAGTAAGGCTACAAGAATACCTTCGGGCGGCTTGCTGCCCGAAGGTTCTGGCACCGGCTGTTCCATCTGTTCGCGCGTTTCCTGAACAGCCGGTGCCGAATTTTTGACAACAAGGCTGCGCTCGACGGCGGTCCAGATACGGCACTCAGCCCGGTATCAAGGATTTTTTAGATCCACATCGCGCGGGTTCTCTAACCACCAGTGATTTTCAGGCAACCAGCGCCGCTTGTGACGGTCCCGCTTTGGCGTATCGTGGATTTGAGATGTGTTGGTACGGGTCGCATTCATGAAGGATCTGGCAAAAACGGTCAGCATAGCTTTTCTCCTGTCCAGAAGTGTCTCTGCCAATAAGGATTGACCTTTCGCGCGCTGAATGCGACTCAATTGCTGTTTCTACATGTAAGTATGGATTACATATGGACTGGTTGAAGATGCCTCCGCTTGCGTCGCTGCGCGCCTTTTCAGCTTTTGCTGAAAAGGGCGGAGTGGTGCAGGCTGGTCGTGTTTTGAATGTTAGCCACGCTGCAATTAGCCAACAGTTGCGCGCACTTGAAAAGCACATGGGTGTCGCGTTGGTGCAGCGTGACGGCAAGTCCTTGTCATTGACCCCCGAGGGCGACCAACTGGCGCGCGCCCTGCAGCTTGGATTTGGGTCAATCGGCGCAACCGTTGAAGACTTGATGAGCGCGGGCGAGACCCGCCCGGTTCATGTTTCGCTAACGCCGTCTTTTGCCGCGTCATGGCTGATGCCACGTCTACCGGCGTTTCAGGCCGAATACCCGGATATCAACCTTGCCATCGACCCTTCGCCCCACCTTGTTGCGCTGACACCGGGTGGGGTGGATGTTGCGATCCGGTACGGATCCGGCGGCTGGCCGGGAGTGGAGTGCGAGATGCTTCTTGAAACGCCCTTTGTAGTGGTCGCTGCCCCCAGCCTGTTGGGCGGCAAAACATCGTGGACGCCGGAAGAGCTAAGCCAGTTGCCCTGGCTGGAAGAGTTCGGCACCACCGAGGCGTCGACCTGGCTTGCCAAACGCGGTGTGGATCACCCGCCCATGGCTGGCCGTATCTCATTGCCCGGTACGCTTTTACTGGATGGGTTGCGCGCGGGGCAGGGTGTGACGGCTACGGTGCGACATTTCGTCGAGCAGGATATCAAAGCGGGTCGTCTTGTTGAGCTTCATGCCGAGCCGGAACCCAGCGGATATCACGTTGTAACCGCAAAAACACCGCTTAGACCGGCGGTAAAGACATTTGTGACCTGGCTCAGGCGGCAGGCGGGCCGCACGCGATAAAAGATGATTGTTCGATGCGCGTTTTGACCCATGTCAATGTTTGCGGGCCTGTGATCTGGAAAAAGACAATTCCAGAGGACCCTGTTTGGAGCTAGCCAGTGAGCGATTCCGATCCCGCCCCCAGCTTATACGCCGCCCGAGAGCCGATCTTTCCAAGGCGGGTGTCAGGCCCGTTTCGAAATCTGAAATGGATTATCCTGATCGTCACGTTGGGCATTTACTATGTAACCCCGTGGATCAGATGGGATCGCGGTCCCAGCCTGCCGGATCAGGCTGTGCTGCTGGATCTGGCAAACCGTCGTTTTTACTTTTTCTGGATCGAGATCTGGCCACACGAGTTCTACTTTGTCGCAGGCCTGCTGATCATGGCTGGCCTGGGTCTGTTCCTGTTCACCTCGGCCCTGGGTCGGGTGTGGTGTGGCTATGCCTGCCCGCAAACGGTCTGGACTGATCTTTTCATTTTGGTCGAACGCTGGGTCGAAGGTGATCGGAACGCGCGTCTGCGCCTGCAGCGGCAAGAGAAAATGGACCTCCGCAAGGCGAGGTTGCGACTGACGAAATGGACGGCGTGGTTCCTGATTGGTCTGGCAACGGGCGGGGCCTGGGTGTTCTACTTCGCCGATGCGCCCACATTGCTGCGCGATCTGGTGACCGGCAATGCACATCCGGTGGCCTATACGACGATGTTGATCCTGACAGGCACAACCTTCCTGTTCGGCGGCTTCGCGCGCGAACAAATCTGCATCTATGCCTGCCCGTGGCCGCGTATTCAGGCCGCGATGATGGACGAAGACACGCTGGTCGTCGGCTATCGCGAGTGGCGCGGAGAACCGCGCGGCAAGGGCAAGCGTACGGCGGATTCTGAGCTGGGGGATTGCATCGACTGTATGGCCTGCGTGAATGTCTGCCCCGTCGGCATTGATATTCGGGATGGTCAGCAGCTGGAATGTATCACCTGCGCGTTGTGTATCGATGCCTGTGACGACATGATGGCCAAGATCGGCAAGCCCCGGGGGCTGATCGACTATATGGCGCTGAGCGATGAGAGCCGTGAGCGCGGCGGTCAACCGCCCAAGAGTGTCTGGAAGCACATTCTGCGCCCCCGCACAATCATGTATACGTCCCTGTGGTCGATTGTCGGATTTGCGCTGTTGTTTGCATTGTTTATCCGGTCCGACATCGATCTGACCGTGGCCCCGGTGCGCAATCCCACTTTCGTGACTTTGTCCGACGGAACGATTCGCAACACCTACGATGTGCGCTTGCGCAACAAACATGGGGAAGATCGCTTGTTCGCCTTGTCGCTGACCGGTGATCCGGCCATGCGGCTGGAAATCGAAGGGACGAACCTGCACACTGTGAATGTCCCTGCCGACACGGCGCAACTGGTCCGGGTTTATCTGATCGCCTCTCCGGATACGGGGCCGGCGGGTGCGGATACGACCCCGGTACGGATGTGGGTCGAAGACATCACCAGCGGCGAGCGTGCCTATAAAGACACAACCTTCAATGGACGAGGGAACTGAACATGTCTGAGCGTAAATTCACCGGAAAACACGCGTTGGCGGTGTTTGTAGGAGCCTTCACGATCATCATCGCGGTCAACTTGCTGCTGGCCTACAGCGCTGTCAAAACCTTTCCGGGCCTCGAAGTGAAAAACTCTTACGTCGCCAGTCAAGAGTTCAATGACCGGCTGCAAGCGCACCAGGCCCTGGGCTGGGAGGTGCGTGCCGAAAACACGGGCGGTCTGCTGATCCTGCACATCACCGATGCCACAGGGGCTCCGGTGCAGGTGGCAGAATTGCAGGCGGTGGTCGGTCGTGCGACCCATGTACGCGACGATTTCTCACCCGAGTTCACTTTTGACGGTATCGCCTATGCGACGCCTGCGACCCTTGGCAAAGGCAATTGGAACATTCGTCTGGTGGCACGGGATGACGCCGGGGCCGAATTCGCGCAACGCGTACCCTTGCATGTGAACGGCTAAGGCGATGACGGCGCACCTCTCCTCTGGTACTGCCGCTTGTCCAGGATGCATAGCGACCCCTGCGGAACCGGCACGACCAATCCCCAAGGATGTGCAGATCGCGCTGTCCCTGCCGGGCATCCATTGCTCGGCCTGTATCGCAAATGTCGAGCGGGAGCTGAACGCCTATCCGGGGGTCGAGGACGCGCGGGTCAATCTGACCCTGAAGCGTGCGATGATCAAGGCCGCGCCGGAAATTCGCGCCGTTGATCTGATCCCGGTGCTGGAACGCGCGGGATATGAGGCGCATGAGCTTGACGCGGGTGCCTTGTCCGCAACAAGCGCCGACAAGGCCGGGCGTGACTTGTTGATGCGTTTGGCCGTCGCCGGGTTTGCGTCGATGAACGTGATGCTGTTGTCGGTGTCGGTCTGGTCGGGGGCCGCGGACGCGACACGGGACATGTTCCATTGGATTTCGGCGGCTATAGCACTGCCTGCGATCGCCTTTTCGGCGCAGCCCTTCTTTGCCAACGCCTGGACTGCATTGCGTGTGCGGCGTTTGAACATGGATGTACCGATCGTGCTTGCAATCCTGCTGGCGCTGGCGACATCGCTTTGGGAAACCGCGCTCAGCGGCAAGCACGCCTATTTCGACGCGGCCCTGACACTTACCTTTTTCCTTCTGGCTGGTCGGTATCTGGATTATCGCACCCGTGCGGCCGCTCGTTCGGCCGCCGAAGAGCTGACGGCGCTTGAAGTGCCGCGTGCCATTCGGGTCATAGACGGGGTTGAAGACGAGATTGCCGTATCCGCCCTCAAGCTTGGCGATCTGATCCTCGTGCGACCCGGTGGGCGGATGCCGGTGGATGGCCAGATCGTCTCGGGCCAATCGGAACTCGACAGGTCCCTTCTGACGGGCGAAACCCTGCCCGTCTTTGCCGAGGCAGGACAAGTGGTTAGCGCGGGTGAGGTCAATTTAACCGGCCCGCTGACCATACGCGCGACAGCGGTGGGCGAGGACACCTCGCTGCACCGTATGGCCGATCTGGTGGCAATCGCGGAATCCGGGCGATCCCGCTACACGTCGTTGGCGGACAAGGCAGCCAAGCTTTATGCGCCCGGCGTGCACATTCTGTCGGCGCTCAGTTTCGTGGGCTGGTACGTCTATTCCGGCGATTTGCGCACGGCTTTGAACATCGCGGCGGCGGTTTTGATCATCACATGTCCCTGCGCCTTGGGGCTGGCTGTGCCTGCGGTGACGACGGCAGCGTCGGGCCGGTTGTTCCGCAAGGGGATGTTGATCAAACACGCCACCGCGTTGGAACGTCTGGCCGAGGTCGACACGGTTGTATTCGACAAGACCGGCACGCTCACCTCCGGCGCGCCTGAACTTGTCAATCTTGGCGATCATACCCGTGCCGACCTGGAAATTGCGTTGGCGCTGGCCGAGGCATCCGCGCATCCGTTATCGGTTGCTCTGGCAACGGCTGCGCGCAAAGCCGGGATCAAACCCGCTGCCCTGCGCGACATCACCGAAGCGCCCGGCTATGGCACAGAAGCGTTGTACCGAGGTCAGCGCGTCAGACTGGGCCGGGCGGCCTGGGTAGGCGGCGAACAAGGTGTCGAAACCGCGGCTTGGTTGGCTGTTGGGTCAAACGCGCCTGTTGCCTTCCACTTCACGGACACCCTGCGATCGGGCGCAGCAGAGGCTGTCGCGGCCTTTGCAAAGGCCGGAAAACAGGTGATCCTGATCTCTGGCGACTCGACGGGCGCCGTTCAGGCGTTGGCGGACAAGCTTGGTATCGCGAACTGGGTTGCCGAAGCGCTGCCGCAGGACAAGGCGCAGCGAATCCAGGACCTGCGAGATCAGGGCCATCATGTTCTGATGGTTGGCGACGGTCTGAATGACACAGCAGCACTGGCCGCAGCGCATGTGTCGATCTCTCCGGCCTCGGCCCTGGATGCCGCCCGCGTTGCGTCGGATATCGTTCTTTTGGGCACCGATCTGTCGCCTATCGCGGATGCCTGCGACACGGCCACCAAGGCCACCAAACGGATTCGCGAGAATTTCCGTATCGCCACTGTCTACAACGTGATTGCCGTCCCGCTGGCGGTGATCGGACTTGCAACACCCCTGATCGCGGCCTTGGCGATGTCGACGTCGTCCATTACCGTGTCACTTAACGCACTACGGCTGAGGTAACCGAAATGGAAGTACTCGCCTATCTGATCCCGGTTTCCCTTTTTCTTGGCGGAGTTGGCCTTGTCGCATTTGTCTACACAGTCCGCTCGAACCAATACGACGACCCCGAGGGTGACGCGCGACGCATCCTGAGCGATGAATGGGATGACAAGCCCAAGTCGTAGCCGGGTGGTGTCGTCACGGCACAGTTGATCCGAACCGCCCTTGAAATTGCCGCAATGCCCGGCTATGTCCGGCCTATCCGCTAACAGAGAGACCCCGCCACATGGCTACCACCAACCCGATCCAGTTCATTCAGCAAGTTCGAGCCGAAGTTTCCAAGGTCGTCTGGCCGACCCGGCGCGAGGTGCTGTTGACCACGGTCATGGTGTTCATCATGGCTGCTCTGACCGCTGTGTTCTTTGCTCTGGTCGATCTGGGCATTCGCGGCGGGTTGCAACTGATCCTGGGCGCATTCAGCTAACCGGCAAACGGGTCGGAAACTCCGCAGCCCCCCTTGCACAGCACGGAATCTCAGAGTAGTTCACACGGAACTATTCGGAACGGGCGTGTGGCGATTCGGGCTGCGCGCCGCTTTTTATTCCGGATGACGCGGACAGGCCGCGACAGGATTTAAATTCAGGGCGCGCCCGGAACGCGGGATGTTGCCCAAGGCAAACAAGGACGACAGGTTCATGGCGAAACGGTGGTACTCGGTCAGCGTTCTTTCGAATTTCGAAAAGAAGATCGCAGAGCAGATCCGCACGTCGGTGGCTGAACAGGGCCTTGAGGACGATATCGACGAAGTACTGGTCCCCACTGAAGAGGTGATCGAGGTACGCCGGGGCAAGAAAGTCACGACCGAGCGCCGGTTCATGCCTGGCTACGTGCTGGTGCATATGGAAATGTCGGATCAGGGCTATCACCTGATCAACTCGATCAACCGCGTTACCGGCTTTCTTGGCCCGCAGGGCCGCCCGATGCCGATGCGCGACGCCGAGGTGAACCAGATCCTGAATCGCGTTCAGGAAGGCGAAGAAGCGCCCAAGCTGATGATCAGCTTCGAAATCGGCGAGAAGGTCAAAGTCAACGACGGCCCGTTCGAGGATTTCGACGGTATGGTCGAAGGCGTGGACGACGAGAACCAGAAGCTGAAGGTCTCGGTTTCGATCTTCGGTCGCGAAACGCCGGTCGAGTTGGACTTTACGCAGGTGACCAAACAGAATTGACAGCCTAGACGCGATCCATAAGTGTCCCGGTATCTTCTATCGGGAGATCGCGATGCGTTTGATCCTGGGTGTTGGTTGTCACGGGACGGGTGCCTGCAATACGACGTCCTTAAATTCATCGCTGCGTCAACCTGAGAATGTCGCTGCTGAACCCACTGCGGTCAATACACGGTCGACGTCATTTACCTCTGAAAACAACGGTACGTCGGGTGTTGCCGATTGCGCCGTCCGGGGACCGGAATTCAACCGGTCGTTTGATACCCCGGCACGGTTGGACATTCCGGTTGATGCCTCTGGCCGGGCAATGATTTCTTCGGTCATATGCGAGTCTGGTGGAATGCAAGCGGCAGCGGACGATAATCCCGGCCTGTAAACCAAACGTGTCACCGCCAGATTCGGTGGCTCTGGACCGTGTTTCGGTACTTCCCGATTCTGTTGCGCATAATCAGAACGCCCCCACGAATATCGGCTGGATCTTTCGAGAGAGATCGAAAGTGGGGTTGATTTTTCCAGCTTTCTTGACCCGGACTCCGGTTTTGTGAAAAAATTCTTGCAACCGGTTGCAAAGAGACTCATTGTTGCGCACGAAACCTGGATTCGAGGACATGCAATGTTGAAGGTTGGATTGCTGGGCGCCGGGCGCATAGGGCAAGTGCATGCACGGGCAATTTCAGCGCATCGTGGCAGCGCGCTTGCCGCAGTGTCGGATGCAATGCCCGAGGCCGCAGCCAGCCTTGCGTCTGACTTTGGCGCAGGGGTGCGCAGTTCGGAACAGATTATCACCGACCCTGAAATTGATGCGGTGCTGATTGCGACGCCAACCAACACGCATTCGGATCTGATCGAGGCAGCCACTGCAGCGGGAAAGGCGGTTTTATGTGAAAAACCGGTGGACCTTGACTTGCAGCGTGCCATTGTGTGTCAGAAGGCAGTGGCTGACCATGGGCGCCCTGTGATGATAGGCTTCAATCGTCGGTTTGACCCCAATTTTTCGGCTATGAAGACCGCTGTTGATGCAGGTGAAATCGGTAAAACCGAGATGCTATCGATCACCTCATTCGATCCCGCTCCGCCTCCGCTCAGCTATGTCAAGGTATCTGGGGGCCTGTTTCGGGACATGATGATCCATGATTTTGATATGGCGAATTTCCTGATGGGCGAGGCTCCGGTAACGATCTCGGCGGTTGGGTCGTCGATTGTTGACCCGGAAATCGGCAAAGCTGGAGATGTCGATACAGCTGTTGTGACAATGACCTATGCCGATGGTCGCATCGCGGTCATCAAGAACTCTCGTCGTGCCGCTTATGGTTATGATCAACGGGTTGAGATGTTGGGGGCCAAGGGCCTGTTGCAAGCCGAAAACATGCTGGAAAACACGGTCGTCAAGTCGACCACCGATGGCGTTGTCAGTGCCAAACCGACCTATTTCTTCCTCGAACGCTACATGCCCGCCTTTCAGGCGGAATGGGCAGCGTTTGTCGAGGCGACAGTCGCAGGTTCGGACGTACCGGTAACGCTGGACGACGGTGTTGCCGCCCTTGCGATGGCCGAGGCCGCAACGCGATCTGCAAAGTCGGGTGTACCGGTCCAGATGGCAGAAATTTTGAAACCGGTTGCAAAATGATGCGAATCCCTCAAACTAGGCGCAGCTCCACCAAAGGCCGGAGTTGTTAAGATTCGGCGCAGCCGGACGCGCGAGGCCGAGACCTCGTCGAAAACAAAGTGTTCAAATGGGAGGAACTAAGATGAAGACATTTGTCAAAGGTATGCTGATGGCCAGCGCGGTTGCCCTGGCGGGCGCAACCGGAGCGGCAGCAGAAGGCGAGCGATACGTTCTGGTCAGCCATGCCCCGGACAGCGACAGCTGGTGGAACACCATCAAAAACGGTATTGCTCTTGCGGGCGATCAGATGGGTGTCGAGGTTGAATACCGCAACCCGCCCACGGGCGACATTGCCGATATGGCGCGGATCATCGATCAGGCAGCAGCCTCGGGTCCGAATGGGATCATCACCACATTGGCCGATTATGATGTGCTGAAAGGCCCGATCACGTCTGCCGTGGATTCCGGTATCGATGTCATCATCATGAACACCGGCACACCGGACCAGGCCCGTGAGGTCGGGGCGTTGATGTATGTCGGTCAACCCGAATATGATGCCGGTCTCGCGGCTGGTCAGCGCGCCAAGGGCGACGGTGTCACCAAGTTCCTGTGCGTGAACCATGCGATCCAACAGCCCACCGTTGGCGAACGGTGCCGCGGCTTTGCCGACGGCCTGGGTGTTGAGCTGGGCGACGCGATGCTGGACAGCGGAACAGACCCTGCGGAAATCAAGAACAAGGTTCTGGCCTATCTGTCGGCGAACCCGGACACCGATGGCATCCTGACGCTGGGCCCGGTTTCGGCAGACCCCACCGTTGCGGCGCTTAAGGAAAACGGCATGGCCGGCGACATCTATTTTGGAACCTTCGATCTGGGTGAAGAAATCGTCAAAGGCATCAAGGATGGCACCATCCAGTGGGGTATTGATCAGCAGCCCTTCCTGCAGGCTTACCTGCCGGTCGTAATCCTGACAAACTACCACCGCTATGGCGTTCTGCCGGGCAACAACATCAACTCGGGCCCCGGTTTCGTGACCGCAGACGCCCTTGAAAAAGTCGAGGAACATGCGGGCGAATACCGCTGATCCGAACCGGGTGGCGCCAAGATGCGCCACCCGCCTTTCTGACAACTGCACCTTTGAAATCGTGGAGGCACCTCATGTCCACCACCCAAGTCGCTGACGAACGCGTCAAGGAAATGTCCGCGCTGCGCCGCTGGCTGATTCGCCCGGAATTGGGCGGGATCGTTGGAACCGTCGCAGTCTTTACCTTCTTTCTTTTGTTTGCCGCAGATTCCGGCATGTTCAACGCACAAGGCGTCATGAACTGGGGTACTGTTTCCGCCCAATTCATGATCATCGCCGTTGGGGCCTGCCTGCTGATGATCGCAGGCGAGTTCGACCTGTCCGTCGGTTCGATGATCGGCTTTGCGGGCATGATGATTGCAATCTTTCTGATGATCCTGGGCTGGCCGGCCTGGATATCGATCATTGTCACATTCATCCTGTGTACCTTGATCGGCGCCTTTAACGGCTGGATCGTGATCCGTACAGGTTTGCCGAGCTTTATCGTAACGCTTGCGGCGCTGTTTGTGCTGCGTGGATTTACCATCTACTTGCCGCAAACCTTCGAAAACAAAACCATCATAGGCGGCATTCGCGACGCGGCGCAGGGGGACTGGCTGGCCCCAATCTTTGGCGGAAAAATCCTGCAGGGGCTTTTTGTCTGGATGGGCGACAACGGCATCATTGCCACCTTTGAACGCGGAACACGCGAGGGCCAGCCCGTTGTCGACGGTATTCCGATGCTGATTGTCTGGGCCATTGGTCTGATCATCTTCGGCCATGTGCTGTTGACGAAAACCAAATTCGGCAACTGGATCTATGCTGCGGGAGGAGATGCCGAGGCCGCCCGGAATTCGGGTGTGCCGGTCAACAAGGTGAAGATCCTCATGTTCATGTTCACCGCGTTCTGCGCCACGGTCTTTGCAACCTGTCAGGTCATGGAGTTCGGCTCGGCCGGGGCGGATCGTGGGCTGTTGAAAGAGTTTGAGGCCATCATCGCGGTTGTCATCGGGGGCGCGCTGCTGACGGGCGGGTATGGCTCGGTCATCGGGGCGGCGCTGGGTGCGCTGATCTTTGGGGTCGTGCAACAGGGCCTGTTCTTTGCGGGCGTCGAAAGCTCATTGTTCCGGGTCTTCCTTGGCGTGATCTTGTTGTTCGCAGTGATCCTGAACACCTATATCCGTCGCATGATCACGGGGGAGCGTTGATATGAATACGCGAACAACCCACGAACCCATCATTCAGATGAAAAACATCGAAAAACACTTTGGCAGCGTGATCGCACTGGCTGGGGTCTCGGTTGATGTCTATCCCGGCGAATGCCATTGCCTGCTGGGTGACAACGGTGCAGGCAAATCGACCTTTATCAAGACGATGTCCGGCGTTCACAAGCCCACTAAGGGCGAGATCTTCTTTGAAGGTCATCCGCTCAGCTTCGAGGATCCGCGCGACGCGATTGCGGCCGGGATTGCCACGGTGCATCAGCATCTGGCGATGATCCCTCTGATGTCGGTCAGTCGCAATTTCTTCATGGGCAACGAACCATTGCGCAAGATCGGGCCGCTGAATTTCTTCGATCATGACTACGCAAACAAAGTCACAATGGATGAGATGCGCAAGATGGGCATCAATCTGCGTGGTCCGGATCAGGCCGTTGGCACATTGTCTGGAGGAGAACGACAGACCGTGGCCATCGCGCGCGCGGTGCATTTCGGGGCCAAGGTGCTGATCCTTGATGAACCGACCTCGGCCCTTGGTGTGCGTCAGACGGCGAATGTTCTGGCAACCATCGACAGGGTGCGCAAACAAGATATTGCCGTGGTTTTCATCACCCACAACGTGCGCCATGCCATGGCGGTCGGGGATCGGTTCACCGTGTTGAACCGGGGCAAGACACTGGGCACGGCGCAGCGCGGTCAGATCACCCCGGAAGAGCTGCAGGACCTTATGGCCGGCGGTCAGGAAATGGCCCAGCTTGAAGGGTCACTGGGCGGTACGGTCTAGCATCAAACCGGGTGTCTGGCAGACGGCGGGACACCCAAAACCAAAGTGCAGAATGTTGGAGGGTGGCACCCTCTGACTGACGAGAAACGACTCGGGACGGCAGACCGCATAAGGCGGGCTCCTGTTGAAAGGGATTATCATGAGCAAGACAATCCGACTGACCGCAGCGCAGGCACTGGTGCGCTATCTGGGTGCGCAGATGAACGAGGCTGGTGAGCCCTACATCGCCGGTGTCTGGGCGATTTTTGGCCATGGCAACGTGGCAGGCCTGGGTGAGGCGCTGCATGCCGTGAAAGACAGCCTGCCCACCTATCGCGGCCACAACGAGCAGACCATGGCCCATTGCGCCATCGCCTATGCCAAACAGATGCGTCGCACTCGGGCAATGGCTGTGACCTCCTCGATCGGGCCGGGTGCGACGAACATGGTGACGGCGGCGGCATTGGCGCATGCAAACCGCTTGCCGGTTCTGCTGCTGCCTGGCGATGTCTTTGCCACTCGTGGCCCGGACCCGGTGTTGCAGCAAATCGAAAACTTCGGCGACGGGACCGTCAGCGCCAACGACTGCTTCCGCCCTGTCAGCCGCTACTACGACCGCATCTCGCGCCCCGAACATCTGCTGACCGCTTTGCCGCGCGCCTTCCGCACTATGACGGACCCGGCCGATTGCGGGCCGGTGACGTTGGCGTTCTGTCAGGATGTGCAGGCCGAGGCCTATGACTATCCCGAAAGCTTCTTTGAGCCGCGCGTCTGGTATCAACGCCGCATTCGCCCGGATGCGGGGGAACTTGCCCGCGCCGTCGCTGCGATCAAGGCAGCCAAACGCCCGGTCATCGTCGCAGGGGGCGGGGTGCATTACTCGGGCGCGACCGATGCATTGCAGAGCTTTGTCGAAACGCACAACATCCCCGTTGCCGAGACGCAGGCGGGCAAGTCTGCCCTGCCTTGGGATCACCCGCTGAACCTTGGCCCTGTCGGCGTGACGGGCGGGGAACCCGCAAATGACGTCTGTGCCGAGGCTGATCTGGTACTGGCGGTCGGTACGCGATTGCAGGATTTCACCACGGGGTCCTGGGGTCTGTTCTCGAACCCGGAGCGCGAGATGGTGTGCCTGAACACAGCCGCCTATGACGCCGAAAAGCATGGAGCGATGCCGCTGCAAACCGACGCGCGCGTTGGGCTGGAAGAACTGGGCGAGAGTTTGCAGGGCTACAGCGCCGATCCGGTTGCCGACACACTCAAGGCAGATTGGTTCGGCAAGGTGGACAAGCTGACCGACGCGCCGGGTGAGGGGAACGCTCTGCCCACGGACATGCAGGTGGTTGGCGCGGTTCAGCGGGCCTCGCACGACGATACGGTCGTGATGTGTGCTGCCGGAACCATGCCCGGCGAATTGCACAAGTTGTGGAAAGCGCCCCGGCCTGGAGCCTATCACATGGAGTACGGATTCAGCTGCATGGGGTATGAGATTGCAGGTGCGATGGGCATAAAAATGGCCCAGCCCGAGCGTGACGTGATCTGCTTTACCGGCGACGGCACCTATATGATGGCAAACTCGGAAATGGCGACGGCCGCGATGATGGGCGTGTCGTTCACCGTCGTGATAACGGACAATCGGGGATTTGGTTGCATCAATCGCTTGCAGATGGGGACCGGCGGGGCCGAGTTCAACAACCTGCTGGATCACGCGGTGCACGAGACGCCCTCAGCCATTGACTTTGCCGCCCATGCGGCGGCGATGGGGGCCACATCGGTCAAGGTCAGCTCGGTCAATGAACTGGAGGATGCGCTGGCCAAACGCGGCGACATCAAGGGGCCGTATGTGGTGGTCATCGACACGGACCCGTACCCCTCGACGGAATACGGCGGTACGTGGTGGGAAGTGGCAGTGCCCGAGGTCAGCATCCGCCCTGAAGTGAACGAAAAACGTGCGGCCTACGAAGTCGCCATCAAGGAAAGAAACACGAAATGAGCGTGAAAATCGGGATCTCTCCGATCGCGTGGCAGAACGATGACCTGCCTGACCTGACAGCGGCTTACACCATGGAGCAAGCGCTGAAAGAGTCGCGCCAGATTGGCTATACCGGCGTGGAGCGCGGCCAGCGGATGCCCAGCGATACGGAAGGTCTGCGCGCCTACCTTGAAGGCAATGATATCGCGTTGTGCGGTGGCTGGTGTTCCGGCGCGTCGCTGGTCAATGACGTCGCGACGGAACGGGACGCCGTCCGCGAACAGGTTGAGCAGTTTATTGCTCTCGATAGCCCGTGCATCGTCTATGCCGAGTGTTCGAATACCGTGCAGGGGCAGATTGGCACCCCGGTCAATGATCGCCCCAAACTGTCCAAAGACGAGATTCTGGCCTATGCGGCCAAAATCACCGAACTGGCGAAGTGGATGGCCGACCAGGGCATGCCGATGGCCTATCATCATCACATGGGCACGATCATCGAAAGCGAGGATGACGTGAACTGGCTGATGGAGGGTTCGGGCCCCGAAGTGGGCCTTTGTTTCGACACTGGCCATCTTCTGTTTGGCGGTGGCGACGTGATGGCGACCCTGAATCGCTGGGGGGATCGGGTACGTCACGTGCATTTCAAGGATATCCGCCCCGCTGTGGTACAGGATGTACGGGAAAACAACCGCAGCTTTCTGGATGCGGTGATTGCAGGGGCGTTCACGGTTCCCGGCGATGGCTGCATCGACTTTCAGTCGGTCGCGAATGCGCTGACGGCAATGAACTACAACGGCTGGATCGTCGTTGAAGCCGAACAGGACCCGGCCAAGGCGCCGCCCTACGAATACTCTAAGCTGGGTTACGATCACATTCTCGATGTGTGCGGAAAAGCAGGGCTGGAGATCGCGGCGTAATACTCAGCCCACGGGGCAACACCAAAAGCCATGAGAAAGGAGCATATCATGGTGAACCAAGACCTCGGACCTGTTGGCTATTTCGATCGGGACTCCTGTGATCTGGATGAATTCAAGGTGTTGACCTCTCAGGCCCTTTCGACCGACGCCGTGCCCCATGCCCAGTGGGTTGAAAAGAACGTGCCGGTTTATGACATGCAGGCACTGCGCCCCGTGTTGGAACAGCCTGACATGCGTCGGGCGTTGCTGGCCGAATGGGGCAGGGTGCTGGACAAATCCGCCGGGGTGATCGCTCTGAGAGGGGCCTATTCGGATACTTCGGTCATAGATCGGGCCACGGACGTGTTTCGCCAGATCATCGACGAAGAACGTCAGAGTGGTGCCGGTGAAGGCGATCACTTTGCCGCGTCGGGTGCCAATGACCGGGTCTGGAACGCCTTGCAAAAGCACTGCATGCGCGACCCTGAAGGGTTTGCACTGTATTTCGGAAACACATCCATTGCCGCGGCCTGCGAGGCATGGCTTGGACCGAACTATCAAGTGACTGCGCAAGTCAATCAGGTACGCCCCGGTGCCAAGGCACAACAGGCGCATCGGGACTATCACCTTGGGTTTCAAAGCGTGGACAGTGCAGCCCGATATCCGGCCCATGCGCATTTTGTGACCGCCACGCTGACCCTGCAGGGGGCAATTGCGCATTGCGACATGCCGGTGGAAAGCGGCCCGACCAAGCTGTTGCCGTTTTCTCAGCTATATCCACCGGGGTATTTGGCATTCCACGATGCCGCTCACAGGGCGCATTTTGAGGACACCCATATCCAGTTGCCGCTGAAGAAGGGCGATGCGGTGTTCTTCAACCCCGCCCTGTTCCATGCGGCAGGTGAAAACTACAGCTCGGACATTCAACGGATGGCGAATCTGTTGCAGGTCTCCTCGGCCTTCGGGCGTGCGATGGAGGCTGTGGATCGTCAGGCAATGTCAGTGGCCGCGTTCCCGTCACTTGTCGCTTTGACGCGACGCGGGGTGTTGGACGGGGCTGAGTTGGAGGCGGCGATTGCGGCCACGGCAGAGGGCTATCCGTTCCCGACCAATCTGGACACCGACCCTCCGGTCGGGGGCAATGCGCCAGACAGTCAGGCGGATATTCTGCGCCGTGCGGTCACGGAAGGCTGGACCGAGACGCAACTGGCCGAGGCACTCTCGGCTCTGCATGCACGACAGGCTGCCTGACACAAGAAGCGGGCGGTCGATGGGACTGCCTTCCAAGGAGACAAATATGGCAGATCTGCTAAAGAAGCCCTTTGGCTCGCGCGGCAAGGTTCACGATATCACCCCGGCCGGGGCCGGGTGGAGGTATGTCGGATTCGGCCTGTATCACTTGCGCGCGGGTGATCGCGCTGCCGAGTTGACCGGGGATCGTGAGGTCATTCTGGTGATGGTCGAGGGCAAGGCACAGATCACCGGGGCGGGTCAGGATTGGGGCATTCTGGGTGATCGGATGGACGTGTTCGAGAAAACTCCGCCGCATTGCCTGTACCTGCCCAACGGAACCGAATGGGAAGCCGTAGCAGAAACAGATTGCGTCATTGCCGTTTGTTCGGCCCCGGGCACTGGCGGGCACGCGGCACGGCGTATAGGACCAGATGGCATTGTCCTGACCGAGCGCGGCAAAGGGGTAAACACGCGTTACATCAACAACATCGCTATGGAGGCCGAGGACTACGCCGACAGTCTGCTGGTGACCGAGGTATTCACGCCCAATGGTCACTGGTCCTCATACCCCAGCCACCGCCACGATGAAGATGACTACCCCCGCATCACCTATCTGGAAGAGATCTATTATCACCGTCTCAACCCCGCCAACGGGTTTGGGATTCAACGCGTCTACACCGATGACGGCCAGTTGGATGAGACGATGGCAGTCTCCGACGGCGATGTCGTGACCGTCCCACGCGGTCATCACCCTTGCGGGGCGCCCTATGGGTTCGAGATGTATTACCTGAACGTGATGGCCGGGCCTTTGCGGAAATGGCGCTTTGTTGCAGCCCCCGAGGTCGAGTGGATCATGGAGCGGGACGCGTAACGCCCGCTCTGTTTCAGGTCCCGTTACCCCTGACCTTGCGAAGGCGCACCAAATGCGCGCAGGACCACACGCGCGGCGGCTTCAACCGGGTCGTGGGTCTCTTTCAGAATGGAAACGCGATCGAACCTGTCCGGGTCGCGGTTGACGGCCTCGCGCAGGGCAGCGCCAAACGCCATACGCAGTTCGGTCCCGATGTTGAACTTGCAGATCGAGGTTTGACGGGCGAGTCGTATTCGCTGTTCGACCGGCACGCCTGACCCACCGTGTATGACCAACGGTATGTCGGTCATCGCATCGATCCGGTTGATGCGGTCTTCATCCAGACCACCCTCCTTGTTTTGCTGCAAATGGACATTGCCGACCGAAATTGCCATCGCATCCACGCCGCTGTCACGGGCAAACCTGGCGGCTTCATCGGGGACTGTTCCGTTCGAGCCCTCGCCGCCGGAATACCCAACGAAGCCGATCTCACCTTCGCAGGATATGCCAGCGGTGTGGGCCATTTCGGCAATGGCAGCGGTTTCATCAATGTTCTGTTGCAAAGGCTTGCGCGACCCATCAAACATCAGCGATGTAAAACCACTGTCCAGGGCGATCCTGCACTCTTCAAAGGTATACCCGTGGTCCAGATGGGCGACCACCGGGACCGAGGCATTCTCGGCCAGATGCCGGAACATTTTACCCAGAACAGGCAGCGGCGTATGCTCACGACAGCTGGGGCCGGCCTGTAGAATGACGGGGACGTTTTCGGCCTCGGCTGCGGCTACATAAGCGCGCATGTCTTCCCACCCGAGGGTCACAAGGCCACCTACCGCATAGCCTTGATCATAGGCCGGTTGCAGAACGTCTTTCAGTGTGACGAGGGTCATTTGAACTTGGCGATCATGTCTTTGATGCCCGGGATCGTTTCGACCTGATAGGCGTGTGTCGGTTGGAAATACTGCACCAGCGAGCGTTGGCTGAGACCGCCAAGGATGGTGAAATAATACATCTCATACCCTGGCAACACACAACACGGATGGTAGCCTTTGTCGATGCAGATCGTCGAACCATCAACGATGTGGTAGGCATCGCCCGGTTCATTGTCCTCGCGCTGCAGCATCTGCAGGCCCGAACCCCAGTTGGGTTTGAAGCGGAAGTTATAGGTCTCGTCATGGCGTGTTTCATCTGGCAAGCGGTTGGTATCATGCTTGTGACTGGGGAAGCCCGACCAGCCGCCCTGACCGACAGTGAACAATTCGCTGACCAACAGGCGACCGACTTTGTCGTGCTGTTTCTGACCTAGGATGTGCTTGATCTTGCGATGCGTTTTCGTGTCGTCGCTACCGTATTGCACAAGGTCATGGGTGCGGACGTCAAAAGGATCCAGCACTTTGTCGTATCTGGCCCCGGCGATGAACACTTCGGTTTGGTCCGACACGCAGACCATCTGTGTTTTGGCACCAACCGGCACGTAAACGCCCTCGGGCTCACCATCCCAGACATCCTCACCTCGGTTGCCAAGTCTGGCGAAGGGCACGCCTTCGACGTCGACATCCACGCTGCCGGTTGCGGGGACGATGCAGGTCTCATAGCCCGGCACCTGATACTCGAAGGCCTCACCCTTCTTCAGTTTGACGATATTGAAATAGTTCAGCGGAACCAACGAGTCGTCGGCATCGACGATAGGTTTGTTCTGATTGTCATATGGCGCGATATGCATGGGGGTCTCCTATGTGGTCGGGCCGGGATGATCAGCCAAAAACGCATCCAGTTCCGGGGTCGTTGGCATGGCGGGCGCGCATCCGGGCTTCGAGACGACGATCGACGCACAGGCCGAGCCACGCATGACGGCGTCTTCCAGCGTAAAACCTGCCGCGATTGAGGCGAGAAGCCCAGCCATAAAACTGTCCCCTGCGCCTACGGGTTTGATTGCATTGACCGGGTAGATGCCGGTTGTGATCTCTTGCCCGTCTGCCAGAGTCACGGCGCCTTTTTCGCCCATCTTGTAGATGACAACCCGGCCCGGTTTCTTCGCCAGCTCTCGGGCTTTTTCGAACCCCTTTTTGATGTCGCCGGCCATGAAGCCGAACTCTTCATCATTGCCGACGATCAGGTCGCTGGCCTCTCCGGCGCGGGACAGCACATCCGCGGCCACCTGTGGGGACGGCCAGCTATAGGGGCGATAGTCGATGTCAAAGATCACGGGCAGCCCCGCCTTCTGCGCATTCTCCAAGGCCCGGAAAGTAGCGCTGCGAGACGGCTCCGAGGCAAAAACGGTTCCGGCTGACAGGACGGCTGTGAAATCCTCATAGCTGACCCGGTCGACATCATCTTGGGTGACCTGAAAGTCGACGGCGCCGTTGCGATAGATGACGTTCTGGAAATTCTCGGTTCGGCTTTCATAGAGCGCAAGCGAGGTGCGAAACTCGCCCCCCAGAATACGGACATAACGAGCGTCAACGCCATACTCAGCCAACCGGTTCAGACAAAACCGGCCGACGGCATCGTCCGAGACCGAGGTGATCAGCGCTGCCTGGCTGCCCAGTTTAACCAAGCCCGCGCAGATATTGGCCGACGACCCACCCAGGTCAGCATGGAACGTCCCGGCCTCTTCGCTTTTGACCCCGATGGGGTCGGCAAACAGGTCCATGCCGGCACGTCCGAAAACAGCAAAACGGTTTCCTTTGATGCCGTCTAGCAAAGCGCTCACGTCATGTTCCTCCGGCAATCTGGGGTTGGCAAAGATGGACCTTGCGTTGAATCGCTTCACACGATACTGATTTTGCAACCGGTTGCAAATAGTATGTTCGGAGCCGTGACGGATGCCAGAAATCGGAATTGGAATCGTGGGTGGCGGCTATATGGGCAAGGCGCATTCCGTCGCCATGTCCGCCGTTGGGGCCGTGTTCAACACAGCCCTCAGACCTCGGCTTGAGGTAATCTGCGCGTCAAGCCCTGATAGCGCAGAACGCTATCGCGTGGCTTATGGATTTCACCGCGCGACCGCAGACTGGCAGGCGCTGGTCGATGATCCAAAGGTCGAGGCTGTGGTTATTGCCTCTCCGCAGGAAACCCACCGCCAGATTGCCGAGGCGGCTTTTGCGCTGGGCAAGCCAGTACTGTGCGAAAAACCACTGGGCGCATCGATTGAGGACAGTCAGACGTTGGTGAACGCGGCTGACCGTGCGGGCGTCGTCAATATGGTTGGCTTCAATTACATCAGAACTCCGGCCAGCCAATACGCACGCCAATTGATTTCAGATGGCGAGATTGGCGATGTCACGTGGTTTCGCGGAGAGCATACCGAGGATTTTTACGCTGATCCCTCGGCCCCCGCCACTTGGCGCACAACCGGTATGTCAAACGGGACGATCGGCGATCTGGCCCCGCACATGGTGAACGGTGCGCTGGCTTTGATAGGCCCGATTGCACAGGTCATGGCGGATGTGGAAACCGTGCATCGCTTGCGGCCCGGCGGTGAGGTGACAAATGACGACCATGCGCAGATGATGTGCCGGTTTGAAAACGGTGTTATGGGAAACCTCTATTTCAGTCGCGTCGCGACGGGCCGCAAGATGGGGTACGCCTATGAAATTTCGGGCACAAAGGGCGCAATCCGGTTTGATCAGGAAGATCAGAATGCGCTGTGGCTCTATCGGCGCGAAGGCCCCGAGGCGCAGCGTGGCTTTACCAAGATCCTGACCGGTCCGGCGCATCCGGATTATGAACCCTTCTGTCTGGGTCCCGGCCACGGCACCGGCTATCAGGACCAGATTATCATCGAGGCCAAGGATTTCCTTCAAGCGATCCATACCGGTAAGGCGATTTGGCCAACCTTCCGTGACGGGCATGAGGTCAACCGGGTGCTGGCTGCAGCGCTGGCCTCTTCGGACCAGCGGCAATGGAAAGACATCAGCGATTTCTGATCGCACACTCCTGCAATTTGATTGAGAGACAATGACCATGGCAAAGCTGAAATGGGGCATGATCGGTGGTGGCGAGGGCAGCCAGATCGGACCCGCCCACCGGTTGGGTGCGCAGGCGGACGGTATGTTTGACTTTGCGGCGGGCGCTTTGGATCATCGCCCGGACTTGGGCCGAGACTATGCTCGGCGTCTGGGCATCGCTGCGGACCGCGCATATGGAGACTGGCACGAGATGTTGGCCGGAGAGAAATACCGGGACGACCGGATTGATCTGGTCACGATTGCCACGCCAAACTCGACCCATTTTGAAATCGCCAAAGCCTATCTGGAGGCCGGGTTCAATGTGCTGTGCGAAAAGCCGATGACCATGACGGTGGACGAGGGCGAAGAAATCGTGCGCGTGGCCGAGGCCTCGGGCAGGATCTGTGCGGTGAACTATTGCTACTCGGCCTATCCGATGGTCCGTCAGGCCCGCGCCATGGTTCGGGCGGGGGACCTCGGCAAGGTTCGTCTGGTTGTCACCAACTTCAGCCACGGCCACCATGGCGACGCCACGGATGCTGACAATCCGCGTGTCCGCTGGCGCTATGATCCTGCTTTGGCCGGTGTCTCGGGCCAGTTCGCGGATTGTGGCATTCATGCGCTGCATATGGCCAGTTTCATCTGTAGTGATGAGGTGAAAACATTGTCCGCAGACATGGCCTCGACCATCTCCAGCCGGGAACTGGAAGACGACGCGATGGTCAATTTCCGCATGGAAAATGGCACGGTCGGGCGGTTGTGGACCTCATCTGTCGCCATTGGGCGCCAGCACGGGTTTGACATTCAGGTCTTTGGCGAAACCGGTGGTTTGCGCTGGGCGTCGGAACAACCGAACCAACTGATTTACACCCCGGTCGGTGGGCGTACCCAGATCATCGAAAAGGGTGAAGACGGGCTGCACGACGAGGTTCAGCGCCTGTCCCGCGTCGCCATTGCCCATCCCGAGGGCTTTCCGTTGGCTGTGGCCAATATCTACTGCGATCTGGCGGACGCAATCCGGGGCGAGCAGCGCGATGGGCTGCCTGGGGCAGCAGATGGCGTGCGTTCGATTGCAGCCGTTCATGCCGCGGTTGCATCGGGTAAAGAGGATGGGGCCTGGAAAGACGCCCGCCCGCCTATGTTCCGATAGTCAGGGACGGGGTCGCAACGTACCCCGTTCGATGACACGGCAAGGGAAAATCCGGGCCTCGGGGTATCTCTGAGGCTCTTTGAGCATCTCTTCGACCAGATCGACCGAGGCTGTGATGATTTGTTTGATCGGCTGGTGAATTGTCGTCAGGTCCACGTTTTGCCAACGGGCCATTTCCATATCGTTCAGACCGATGATGCCGATGTCGCGACCCGGTGTCAGCCCGTGATCCTTGAGGGCCGAAAGCGCACCGATTGAGAGGATGTCATCTCCGCAGAAGTACCCCTCCGCCGGAGAGCCTTGCAACAAACGCAGCATTTCAGCCCGCCCGGCCTCGAACGAATAGTTGTCTGCGAAAGAATGAGACATCTGCACCTGCGGATGCTGCCCGACTTCTTCGATGAACCCTCGATACCGGTCCATGGCCGAGGTTGCATCTTTCGGTCCGCCCAGATACCCGACGTGATCATACCCGCGCGCTACCAGTTCCCGCGCGGCCATGCGCCCGCATTCCACGTTGTCGATACCCACGACGTGTACTTCGGGTGAGGTGGCGGAACGACCAAATGTGTGAACGACCGGCACGCCTGCATCGTGGAAAGCCTTGGCAAAGCTGGGCGGCAAGGTCGACGATGCCACGATCACCGCATCGACCGAATATTGGCGCAACATCCGAACAGAGTTGGACGGCTCGGTTTCGTCCGTCAGATTGACAATCAACGGGCGCAATCCGCGCTCTTGCAAGGCGCGGGTGAACTGATCGAACACCTCAAGAAAGATCGGGTTGTGAAAGTTGTTCGAGATCAGCCCGATCAGCTTTGTCCGTCCGGTCGTGAGCGAGGACGCCAGCGCGTTCGGGCTGTATCCCAGTTCTTTTGCCGCCTTTTCGACTTTGCTGCGCGTCTTGGCCGACACCGAGGCGCCTTCGGTAAAGGTGCGCGAAACGGCCGAGCGCGACACGCCAGCAAGGGCTGCAACGTCTTTCAGGGTCGCACTCATTCTGTATGCGCCCCCAGTCGCGAGGGGCTAAGAGATTTGGACTGCCTCATACCACGATAATACGCACTATCGGCCAAGTGCTGCAACCGGTTGCAACGCCCGGCCGTTGCAGTCGCCAACCTGTCTTTGGGCGTTCTGGAGAGCTCGCGTGTGTTGAGAGGCTCTGTTCGTGCCAACGGCCGCATTTCCCCAAGTGTTGACTTCACGCTTCAATGTCGCCTGTTCGTACACCGCAAAACGAAACATCCGCAATACACTGAACCCTGCCCTAGTTGCAAAACAGATGCACTTAGATTGCCCAAATCACGTAACCACAAAACCTAAAGCGTTTCTCCCAAAGCGACACGCACGTGCATATCTGAAGATATGCGCGCACGCTGAGGAATTCTGCCGGGAAGGCGACAGTGGTGCCGTCACCTGTTTCAGGGCTCAGAACCTAAGGGACAGGCAGGACATGCCTCCATCCAGCTTGGCGCAGTCAGTGTTGTCGATCTGAACGATCTCATAGCCTGCCTTGTCCAACATCTCGGCTGTGCGCGGAAAACCTGAGGCCATCAGCACGAGGTTGTTGAAGCGGATTGCATTGGCCGCAGCTTCTTCGCCTTCGGCCACATGCAGGACCCGGTAGCCTTGGAAACAGCCGGATGCATCAAGACGCTTGGTCGAAAGGATCGTTTCAGCATCCATCAACGAGCAATCGGTTTTGAAATGCAAAACGCCTTCCGGTGTGAAAACCTCGCGCAGCGCGTGACCCCATTCGTCGGCAATTTCGGTCAATTCCGCAACGCCAGCCGCGTCCGTCCGATCAGAGCGCCCGACAAGGATTTCCTTGTCGGTGACAAGGATGTCGCCCCCTTCAACATGACCCGGGCCCTTGATTTCACGAACATCGTCATAGCAGGCCCGTATTGTTGGTGCAATTTCAGCCACTTCCCCCAGTCGAGAGGGGGCTCCGGGCCGCATGAGGATAGCGCCTTGCGGCAGGCACAACGCGGTGTCCTCGACAAATTGGGCGTCTGGGAATGCCTCGAGAGCCCCAAGCTCGATCACCTCGGCGCCGGTGCTGCGCAGGGCCGCCACGTAAGCCGAATGCGCAGCCATCATATCGTCGAGACTGGGATTGCCGATGTCCTCGGCGCGCAGGCCAGCTGCAATGGTCGAAGCGGGCCGACGGGTGATGGCGCGGGTAAACTCAAAGGTCGGATTTCGCATGGGTCACTCCTGAGCCGGATTGCGTCCGGCAATTTCGATTTCCAAGATGGAGGGGCAATTGTATTTGCGGGCCTCAGCCAGAGCAGTTGCAATGGTCTGCGGATCCGGTCGGACGCGTGTATGAGGGATACCGAATGATGCGGCGGTGGCGGCAAAATCTGGCGGGGTCGGGTCGCAACCGATCACGTCGACATCCACAGCCTGCATCGAGGTTGCGATCTCACCATAGCCGTGGTTGTTCCAGACAATGAAGGTGATGCACAGGTTTTGGTCGACTGCGGCCATGATCTCGGGCAGTGAGAATTGGGCTCCGCCGTCGCCAGCAATGCAGATGACCGGAGCCCCAGGCGCGGCAAGGGCTGCGCCGATAGCAGCAGGAATACCATAGCCTAGTGCGCCATATCCTGTGGCTGCGTTGAACCAGCCGCCGGGGCGGTCGTGATCGTAGTAGAGATTGCCCGCATAGATTGGTTGAGTGGAATCTCCGATCAGCAGCGCATCCGGTACAGCCTGACGTATGGCGTTCAGAATCTCGACCTGCGCGCGATAATCCGGACCAATTTCCTCGAGGGCTGCAGCACGGGTTCTTTCGGCACGGGCGGCCCCCTGGTCTCGATTTGATCTACCCGGCAGGGACGTCAACACCGCAGATATGGCGTCATCGGCGTGGCCCTCGATGGTAATGTCAGCACGGTGGCGGGCCAATTGATCCGGGCAGATATCCACGCGTATCAGCCCGGTCATCTTTGCCATGCTTCCAGTGGCATACATGTCATAGTCGGTCGGGCCCAACTCGGTCCCCAAAGCGAGCACGCAATCGGCGTCTTCGATCAGGTCCCGGACAGCTTGCAAGCTGGGGCTGGCGGGTACCGTAAGGGGATGTCCGTGCATTAGGCCACGTGCGTTGACCGTTTGCACCACCGGAGCGTCCAGGCGTTCTGCCAGGGCTTGCAGGTTCGCCCCGGCCGTTTTCGTTCCGCCACCTGCCAGAATGACAACATTGCTCGCAGCCGATAACTGGTCTGCCGCCTGTTGGATCAAGGTTGTATCCAGCGCCGGTCGGGCATTGTCTTGTACGGCCAGGGTACTGTTCGCAGCCAGGCCCGCGACGTCCAGAGGTATCTGGATATGTGTTGGCCCGGGCCGCCCCATCGAGAAGGGGGCAAAAGCGCGGTCCAATGCCGCGCTCAGGTCGTGAGGATGTGCGATGTGCTCGGACACCAGCGCGACCGTTTTGGCCAACGCATGCTGGTCGGGCAACTCGTGCAGGTGGCCAAGACCTTGATTCAGCGTGCCATTTTTGTTGACGCCCGAAATCACCAACATCGGAACTGAATCCGCGCGTGCCTGGGCCATGGGTGTCAATGTGTTTGTCAGGCCGGGGCCAGTAATGACGAAAGCGACGCCGGGTTTTCCCGAAACCCGTGCATAGCCGTCCGCCATGAAACCTGCGCCCTGTTCGTGCCTCGGCGTCACATGTTGGATACCCGAGGCCGCAAGACCCCGGTATAGCTCGACCGTGTGCACACCGGGAATGCCGAATACACAGGACACGCCCCGTTGCTTCAGCTCGGCGACCAGCACCTCACCAACTGTTTGATGGGTCATGCAACGCTCCGTTTATTGCGGATTGCGTGGTCGACGATACGGTCCAGCGCGATAGCGAAACGGTCGTCGTCGATGGTAAGGGCGACCCGAACCCAATCCTTGAGGCTTTCGCCAAAGGCAGAGCCGGGCATAACCGAAACACCTTGCGCCAACAGATCCCAGGCATAGGCGTCGCCGTCCATTCCGCTGGCCGAGACGTTGACCAGGGCGAACATGCCCGCATCCGGGCTGTGGACCGTCAGTTCGGTTTCGGTGTGAAGACGGTGTTCCAGCAGGGCGGCCCGGGCTGCGAAGCGCGAGGCCATGCCTGCGGCGACCGACGACCCTTCGCGTACGGCTTTTTCTGTCATGTCGGCAATGAACGGTTGGTTTCCGAACAGCATCGTTTCCGAGACCGGCAGCACTGCATTGCAGAACTCGGCCGGACCCACGCACCAACCGCTGCGAAAACCCGGAGCGGCATGAGATTTGGAAATCGATGAGACAGCTATGACCCTGTCCGCCAGATCCGGTTGAGAGAGAGGGGAGACAAATTCCGCGCCTTCGAACACCAGATGCTCGTATACTTCGTCCGAGATAATCCAAAGGTCGTGCTTAATCGCGAGCTCGCCGATTTCCCGCAAATCCTCGGCATTCAGGATCGCGCCGGTTGGGTTGTGCGGGGTTGTGAGCAATATGGCGCAGCTTTTTGGTGTGATACGCGCGGAGAGGTCGGCGGCCTGAAGCCGGAATCCGTTTTCGGGGCGCAGCGGCACCGGGACGGGTTCGGCCCCGGAGGCGCGAATAACGCCTTCATAAGTGGCATACATCGGATCGCCCACAAGCACCTCGGTCCCGGCTTCGGCAACGCCTTGCATCACGGTAAAAAGCGCGGTCTGGGTTCCCGGGAAACAGAGAACGTTTTCCGGCAGAAACTTGCGTCCGCGGGTCGCGGTATAGGCCGCAGCTATGGCCGCGCACAGCCCGGCCTCGCCGCGACCGTTAGAATACCCGGTTCGGCCCGCTTGCAAAGCCGAAGCCGCTGCATCGCGCAATTCTTGCGGGGTTGGGACGTCCGGTTCACCAATGGTCATTTCCACCAGATCGGCACCGGCCTCGACCATCGCCCGGGCTTTCAGGTGGACTTCCCATTTGCCGCCGCCAAGGCCGGCCAGCCGTTTGGTAATTGCTGTGACCCTCATTTGGGCTCGCTCTCCTGCGTTAGATCCAAATCAATGATGGCGGAAACCGATTGCATGCCGATTTCAACCAGCTCTCCCGGTACAAAGGCATCAGGCAGGGCGCCGCCTTCCAGCCAGAGACCGTCGATTACCGCGTTGCAGGCGATCGCCAGTTGCCGCAATCGGGCAGGGGATGCCGAACGGTTCGCTTCTTTCAGCGAGGCGGCAATCAACCCTTCAAGCTGATCCCGAAAATACGCGTAGGTGCGTTCGTGCGTTGCCTTCATCTGCGGGTCCCGCTGCACTTTGTTCAGAAAGCTGGCCCAAAGTGCGATGGCACGCGGATCGACAACCGGAGGTGTCAAAGACGCCTTCACGAAAGCGGCCAGTCGGGCATTGGCACTGACTGCCGGACCGTTTGCCGGTGCAAAGGTTTGATCGGTCATCGTGTTCATATGGTTTTCGTAGGCGGCAACGATCAGCTCTTCCTTCGAGCTGAAGTAGTGACGGATCAGTCCTTGGGTGACATTTGCGCGTTCGGCGATTCCCCGGACAGTGGCGCCGCGAACGCCTTGTTCTGCAACCAGGTCAAGCGTTGCCAGAATCAACGCTTCCTGCCGGGACTCTGCCGACTCGCGCCTGAATTTTTTGCGTTCTTCGCGCACGATGGTTCCTTTTTTGCCGAGTCCAGCAATTATACGCTTGCATAATTACTGGGTTCGCGGCTTACTGCAATCAGAAAATTGAGGGCACAGATAAATGGACACAGCCGCCGCTGCCGCATCAGTTCACCAGCCGGACACACGCCGCGAGGCGATCCGGGTCGAGGACTTGCACAAGTCCTTTGGAAATCTGGAGGTGCTGAAAGGCGTGGATCTGACAGCGCACCAGGGTGATGTCGTGGCGATCATTGGTGGGTCCGGTTCAGGCAAGTCGACCATGCTGCGGTGTATCAATTTTCTGGAGACACCGAGTTCCGGCAAGATCATTATCGGCGGCGAGGAAGTGGCAATGCGGGCCGATGGCAGCCCGGCAAGCCAGAAACAGATCGAACGAATTCGAACCAAGTTGGCCATGGTGTTTCAGCAGTTCAATCTTTGGTCTCATCGGACACTCCTGGAAAACGTGATCGAGGTCCCGGTACACGTGCTGAAGGTTCCAAAATCCGAAGCAATTGAACGCGCGCGCGAATTGTTGGTCCGGGTCGGGCTGGGCGGCAAAGAGGACACATTCCCCGCCTATCTGTCAGGTGGCCAGCAACAAAGGGCCGCTATTGCGCGGGCGCTGGCGGTGGATCCTTCAGCGATGCTGTTTGATGAGCCAACATCGGCTCTTGATCCTGAACTTGTTGGTGAAGTTCTCACGGTAATCCGTGATCTGGCGTCCGAAGGGCGCACCATGCTGCTGGTCACGCATGAGATGAAATTCGCACGCGAAGTCGCGAACCACGTAGTTTACATTTACCAAGGTCGCATCGAAGAGCAGGGACCACCTGCCGAGATCTTTGGCAATCCGCAATCCGAGCGGCTGAAACAGTTCCTCAGTTCAGTCGGCTGATGCTAAAAAACCAAATAATATCAACAGGGAGTAACCTATGAAACTCAAATCACTACTGACTGCGGCCTCTGCCGTTGCCGTTCTGACCGCAAGCGCTGTTGCAGCCGAACAAGTCAAGATCGGCATCGCAGCCGAACCTTATCCACCGTTTGCCTCACCTGACAGCTCGGGCAATTGGGTCGGCTGGGAAATCGAGGTTATCAATGCCGTCTGCGCCGCAGCCGAGCTGGACTGCGTGATCACTCCTGTTGCCTGGGACGGTATCATTCCCTCGCTGACCGGCCAGCAGATCGACGCGATCATGGCATCGATGTCGATCACTGAAGAGCGGTTGAAATCCATCGACTTCAGTGACGCGTATTACAACACCCCCGCAGTGATCGTGGCGGACAAATCGATGGACATCGAGCCGACCCCCGAGTCGCTGGCTGGCAAGATCGTCGGCATT
Organism: Ruegeria sp. AB5; assembly: GCF_056542645.1. Lineage (NCBI taxonomy): Bacteria > Pseudomonadati > Pseudomonadota > Alphaproteobacteria > Rhodobacterales > Roseobacteraceae > Ruegeria > Ruegeria sp. AB5. The sequence goes on along the minus strand of NZ_JBQGAE010000018.1, from coordinate 16,935 downwards.
CAGGCCTCGACCATTCACCAGGCTTATGCACAGGAGTATTTCAAGGACTCAGAGCTGAAAGTGTATCAGACTCAGGATGAGGCCAATCAGGACCTGTTTGCGGGCCGCATCGACGCGACCCAGGCGGACAGCATTGCAATGGCGGATTTCGTGAACTCGGACAATGGTGCCTGCTGCGAGATCAAGGGTGCCGTTGCGGATGACCCGGCGATCCTGGGCCGTGGTGTCGGCGCTGGCGTGCGCAAAGGCGAAACCGAGCTTTTGGAGGCGCTGAACAAGGGTATTGCGGCGATCCTGGCCGATGGCACCCACGAGAAAATCACCTCGGGCTATTTCACGACCAGCATCTACTAAGGGGCTGTTGTGACCGGACTGTTCGAGACACTGGGCCTCGGTACCACCGCCGAGCTGCTGTCGCTGTCAAGCTGGGGGGGCAACCTGCTGCGCGGGCTTGCAAATTCCCTGCAGATTGCCTTTGGCGCATTTGGAATGGGGCTGGTCATCGGGCTGTTCGGTGCCTACGGCAAACTCTACGGCGGGAAGGTCACGCGTGATCTTCTTGCCATCTATACGACCGTGATCCGTGCGGTGCCCGAACTGGTGCTGATTCTGATCCTCTACTACGTTGGCAGTGATATCATCAACAAGATCTCCGAGGCGGTCGGGGGCGGTCGGGTTGAAATCAACGGCATTGCGGCTGGCATCTGGGTTCTTGGCGTGGTGCAGGGCGCGTATGCCACAGAAGTGCTGCGCGGTGCGATCAAGGCTGTGCCAATCGGCCAGATCGAAGCGGCGAAATCCTATGGCATGCCAGCTTTCATGATCATGCGTCGGGTAACGATCCCGGCGATGATGAGTTTCGCGACACCGGGGCTGGCCAATCTGTGGCTCATCGCCACCAAGGATACGGCCTTGCTTGCAGTGGTTGGCTTTAGCGAGCTGACACTGGAGACGCGACAGGCTGCCAGCAGCACCCGGGCTTACTTTACCTTCTTTCTTGCGGCAGGTTTCCTCTATCTGATGGTGACGCTGTTCTCCGGTGTGGTGTTCGCACGTATCGAGAAATGGGCACGACGTGGCCAACCTTCCCTGAAAGGGGGCGCTGCATGATCACCGTCAGATCTCTTATGCAACCGCACCGGATCGTCATGATGCTCCTGTTTGCGGCGCTGGTGATCTGGTGCGCGTTCTCGCTGCGGTGGGACTGGATTCCGAAATATGCCCCTCTGGCGTTGCAGGGTCTTTGGACCACGATATGGCTATTGGTGGTGACAACTGTTCTGGGATTTCTTCTGGCCGTGCCGCTGGGATTGGCACAGGCGGTTGGTCCTTGGTACTTGTCCACGCCGGCCCGGATTTTCTGCACCATCATTCGAGGCACGCCGCTGCTGTTGCAGATTTGGTTGCTGTATTATGGTTTGGGCTCTCTTTTCCCGCAGTTTCCCTGGATACGGTCTTCAGAGCTATGGCCGTACCTGCGCCAGGCATGGCCCTACGCCGTGCTTGCACTGACACTATCCTTTGCGGGCTACGAAGGCGAAGTGATGCGCGGGGCGTTTTCCGGCGTTGCAAAGGGGCAGCTGGAAGCCGCGAAATCCTTTGGCATGCCACGCTTCACTATGTTCCGCAGGATCTGGCTACCCCAAGCAGTGCGCAATGTGCTTCCGACCTTGGGCGGGGAGACAATCCTGCAATTGAAGGCGACACCCTTGGTGGCGACAATCACGGTGGTCGAGATATACGCGGTCTCGTCGCGTGTTCGATCAGATACCTTCATTGTGTACGAGCCGCTGTTGCTGCTGGCATTGGTATACATGATCATCGCCGGGCTGATCGCTTTGGCTTTCCGGCGGTTCGAAGGGGCCTGATTGGCTTGCGAAGCCTTGTCGGACGAGCATGAAGATCATTCGTGCACGTGTGCCGTTTCCCCAAGTTTTGTTCGAGATTGAAAGTCCCCAATCCCCTTTTCCATAAGGCTGCACAACAACGAGTTTCCGAGCGCATGTAGGGATGGTGGGTGATGAGAGACTCGAACTCCCGACATCTTCGGTGTAAACGAAGCGCTCTACCAACTGAGCTAATCACCCGTGAAGGTGCATTTAGCCAAGCCTGCGGTTAGGTGCAAGAGGGTTTGGATGAAATTCTTGCATCACTTGGTCAGTATCAGGCCGGGTAGATGCCATGCTTGAAGGGACAAGAGCAGGTGAAAGGCGCTTGCATGCGGCCTGTTGCCTCCGATATCCCCGATAGAGACTGAAACCGTCCAGGCTGGAGTGGACATGACGCGACCTTCCCCTTTCCGTTTTTCTGTGGCGGCTCTGGTGCTTGCAGCGATTTTGCTGGCACCGATGCGGGCCGGGGCAGACGGGGTTTTGGTGTTTGCGGCTGCCAGCTTGAAAAATGCTTTGGACGTGATTGCAGCCGACTATGAAGACCATACCGGGCAGGCCATTACGATTTCATATGCGGCATCATCCGTTCTGGCGCGTCAGTTGCAATCGGGTGCTCCGGCGGATTTGTTCATCTCCGCCAATGAAGACTGGATGGATGTTCTGCAGGACGACCAGATCATCAATGCACAATCGCGTGTTGCGTTGCTGGGTAACGGTTTGGTTTTGATCGGGGGCAAAGAAAACGCGCAGATTGGCGAGATTGACGCCGCATATGATCTGGCGGCAAGTCTTGGTACCGGGTTTCTGGCTATGGCTCTGGTCGATGCGGTGCCCGCCGGGATCTACGGCAAGGCCGCATTGCAATCCCTTGGGATGTGGGAGGGTGTGCAGGATCAGATCGCCCAGACTGACAATGTGCGCGCCGCGTTGGCTCTGGTTGCAACCGGGGCCGCGCCGATGGGCATTGTGTACCGGACGGACGCTCTGGCTGATACGCGGGTTGGCGTGATCGGAAATTTTCCGGACAGGTCCCACCCGCCGATTGTCTACCCGGCGGCGGCGACCGTCTCTGCCGCTCCTGCGGCGTTGGCTTTTCTGGACTATATTCAGGACGATGCGGCAACGCGTGTGTTTGAAGGGCAGGGGTTCTCTCTGCCGGGCAGGTGATCAGGATGGAGTGGTTGGGTCCCGCTGAGATCGAGGCGCTAAAGCTATCCCTGCGGGTTTCGTTCTGGGCGACGCTGGCGACGTTGCCGTTTGGCATTCTGGTGGCCTATGCCTTGGCGCGATGGCGCTTTCCGGGGCGGCAGTTGCTGAATGGGCTGGTGCATCTGCCTTTGATTTTACCGCCGGTCGTCACCGGGTATCTGCTTTTGCTGACCTTTGGTGTTCAAGGACCGATGGGGCGGTTGTTGGCCGAGATCGGGATTGTCGTCGCCTTCCGCTGGACCGGAGCGGCAATGGCTGCCGGTATCATGGCTTTCCCGCTGATGGTCCGGGCGATCCGCTTGTCGATTGAGGCGGTGGATCCCCGGTTGGAGCAGGCCGGGGCAACGCTGGGGGCCTCGCGCCCATGGGTGTTTGCAACAGTGACCCTGCCGATGATCCTGCCCGGTGTGATCGCGGGGGTAGTTTTGGCTTTTGCCAAAGCTATGGGCGAATTCGGGGCGACAATCACCTTTGTGTCGAACATTCCCGGCCAGACCCAGACACTGCCTTCGGCTGTTTATGCCTTTTTGCAGGTCCCGGGGGGCGAAGCGGCCGCGACCCGGTTGGTGGTCATATCGATCATTGTGGCGATGAGCGCCTTGCTGCTGTCCGAATATGTCGGACGTCGCGCAGCGGCGCGGGTGGCCGGGTCATGAGCCTGTCCGTTCGTTTGCGCCAGCATCTGCCCGGGATTGAACTGGATATCAGCTTTGACGCGCCCGCTGGGGTGACGGTTCTGTTCGGGCGCTCGGGGTCAGGAAAGACCACGGTCGTAAACGCGATGGCGGGCTTGCTGCGGCCCGAAGCCGGGCGTGTTGCGGTGGATGACTGGGTATTGTTCGATGTCGAAACCGGGCACTGGTTGCCGCCGCACAAGCGCAGGCTGGGCTACATCTTTCAGGAGGGGCGACTGTTCCCCCACCTCACCGTCCGTCAGAACCTGGTCTATGGTCGGTGGTTCGCACCCCGCGCAGCAAAGCGCGAGACCCCTGACAAGGTGATTGAAATGCTGGGTATCGGCCACCTGCTTGATCGACGTCCGGCTGGTTTGTCGGGCGGAGAAAAACAGCGCGTCGCCATCGGACGTGCTTTGTTGGCCGGCCCACGCCTGATCCTGGCCGACGAACCTCTGGCGGCACTGGACGATGCCCGCAAGGCAGAGATCCTGCCGTATTTCGAGCGCCTGAGGGATGAGGTGTCGGTCCCGATCCTGTACGTCACGCATTCCGCAGCAGAGGTTGCCCGGTTGGCGACGTCCGTCGTGGCATTGCAGGACGGCAAAGTCGCGCGCCAGGGTCCGGCCTCTGAGGTTCTGGCCGACCCTTCCGTTACCCCGGCCGGCGTGCGTGCCGTTGGCGCGGTGTTGCGCGTGCGTGTGAAGGCGCATCATGATGATGGGCTGACCGAGCTGGATGCAGGGGGCAGTGCGTTGTTCCTGCCCCGTATCCCACATCAGATAGGTGCAGAGTTGCGCATCCGCATCCCGGCGCAAGAAGTCATCCTGTCGAACAAACCGCCCGAGGGTCTTTCTGCCTTGAACGTTTTGAGCGGGACTGTCGACACGATCCGGGCGGGCGAGGGTCCGGGTGCGATTGTGTCGGTCAAGACCATGGCAGGGGTCGTTCTTGCGCGGATCACCCGCCGTTCGGTTTCAATTCTGGGTTTGCAGTCGGGAACACGTTGCTATGCGGTGATCAAGACCGTGGCGCTGGCCCCAGAGGATGTGGGCGGTCGGATCGGTCCTATGGGCTGAGATCACACCAGTGCGCGTGCCTCATGTGCGCGCAGGATCTTTCGCGCGGCATGTCCGAAACCCGGTGACAGATGCGTCACCCGGTCCGGAAAAATGGAGGCAAGTTCCTGCAAGCCGTCTGATGACAGGGTGTGCAGCGCCTCATCACCCAGAAACAGACTTTCCGCCAGCGCCCCGTCGGCAAGCAGGATTTCGTGACGATCCATCAGGATGTGCAGGTATTCCACGGGCTGCTCCGAGCGGTCGATGAAAATTCCCGGCCAGCTACAAAGATGTTTGGCCGCAACCAAGACTTCGGGCGCGCCGAACAACAGTTCCACTTTGGCCCCCCGGATTAATATCCTGTGCTGTTGCGAGACCACAAGATCACGAGTTGGTGTGCTCGGTCCAAGGCTGCCGCGTTTGATGCGCACTGGGCGCAAACTTGGGTCGTCGTGCAACCGCTCGGGCGGAATCAAACTGCTTTCTATCCAGCGGACCGGCTGCAAACCGTTGTCGTGGGTTCGGACCCAGTCACCAACCGAAAGCGTTTCGATCCGCCGAGGCCCCTGATCCGTCTCCAGCAGTGTTCCGGCCGTAAAGCAAACCCCTTCGATCGTTATGGTTATTGTCTGTGTCAGGTCATAGGGAACGACTTCGAAATCCGTGTTGACCTCGTTTCCAGTGACACGGACGGTAAAGGTGTCTTCGACAATCTCGCCAAAGTCCAGGTCGTCATAGTCGCCGGGATCAACCGTGTACGTCCATTGTCCGGCGGCATCTATTGTCGCCGTTCCCAAAGCGGGTTGCGTTGCGATGCTCCAATTGGCGGAAAGCGCAAACCCACCGGTCAGATCCAAATCACCATTGGCCAGATTTGGCGGATCGCCGGTAACGGCCCCGGTGATGTCACCAGAGATTGTGACTGATCCCATTTTCAGGCTCCGCTTTGTTCCAGCATCCGCGCGAATTCCTTCTTCCGGTAAAGCCTCATATGAACATCACCAGTTTTGTCCCGCGTCCATTCTACGATCCGGTTCCGGGTCATGTCACCGATAACCCGGTTCGTACGGACCCTAGGGTGTGGTATTTCTGTCTTTAGAATGTCTACGATCTCGTTCGTTTGTCCGAACGGCGCAACCAGATCGATGATCCAGAACGAGGATCCGCTGGTGAAATCCTTGTCGCTCAGAGGTTTTTCCTGAACACCATATTTGTGTTCCACCTCTGGGCTGAGACCGGCAAATGTCACGAACCCCCGTGGAAAGCCGTTCTGGCGGAACATGTGGTACTGTCCCAACCTCAGAGGTGTCTCAAACGCATAAAGCACTTGCGCCAATGTGCGTTTCTGATGCGCCCTGGTCAGCCCGGCCAGATAGAACATCGCCCCAAAATCAGCATATTTTTCGGGCGACAGATCAAACCAGTCCTTGGGAAACGATTGACTCAAAATACACCTGATCTTGGTTGATATCCCGATGGTATTCAACCACATGCAGGTTGCATATAGTTTTCTGTATATGATTGACCACGCAGGCACTATGCGCAGCACCACTCGACGTTGCCGGTATTTGTGCTAGTCTCAATTTACAATAGATTTTTCAGGACGTTCAGATGATGCGTTTCGCCCAGGCCTTTGTTGTTTCAACGATGATGTTTGCCCCGCAGCTGGCACATGCGCTGGGGTTTGGCGTCAATGTACGCCCGCAATACAGGACCGAAATCACGCCGCTGGATGGGGGCATCTATGAGGTCAAAGCCATCGGCTCTTCGGCCCCGGTGAACTATTGGTGCGGGATTGGGGACTTTGCGATCCGAACTCTGGGCGTTCCAGGTCCGACCCGCATCTACATCTATCGCGCTTACGAACCCGGCGTGCGCACGGTTCAATTCTCAATGACGCCGCCACCCGGGGCGGATACCACTCCGGGGTATTCCATTACCGTCAAACGGGTCGGCGAGAACATGTCGGCCACATCTGCGCAAAGCTACTGCTTCGACAACTTCATGGATTTCGGTTTCTGACACTCAGACCCATTTGGCCAGAGGTGGCAGGCTCATCAACACCGCATCCGGGTCATGGCCAGTTTCAAGCCCGAACTTCGTGCCCCGGTCATAAACCAGATTGTACTCGGCATAGAGCCCCCGATGCACCAGCTGTATGTCCTTGTCTGCCTCAGCAAAGTTTTGGACCCGACGTTTTTCGACAAGTGGCAGGAAGGCGGGAAGGAAAGCTTTCCCGATATCCTGGGTCAAAGCAAAATCCGCTTGCCAGTCATCGGTGCAATAGTCATCCATGAAAATCCCGCCGACCCCACGGGCGCGTTTGCGGTGAGGGATGTAGAAATACGTATCAGCCCAATCTTTCAGGCGTGGATAGTGACCAGGTCCATGCGGGTCCAGATGCGCCTTTTGGGTGGCGTGAAAATGCGCGGTGTCCTCATCATATTCAATGCAAGGGTTTAGGTCTGATCCACCGCCGAACCACCAGGCATGCGGCGTCCAGAACATGCGCGTGTTCATATGAACGGCAGGAACGTGAGGGTTCTGCATATGGGCCACCAGCGAGATACCCGAGGCCCAGAACCGCGGATCCTCGGTCATGCCGGGAATACCCTTGCGCGCCGCCATGGCCTGCTGCGCCCGCTCGCCCAGTGTCCCGTAGACGGTTGAGACATTGACGCCCACCTTTTCGAAAACGCGCCCGCCGCGCATAACCGACATCAGACCACCACCCGCGTCCGAACCATCCTCGGACTGGCGCTTGGTGTCCTTGACCTCGAAACGTCCGGGCTCTGCCTCGGCAAAGGGGCCGGTGTCGTGACTGTCTTCCAGCGCCTCAAACGCGGCGACGATGTCGTCGCGCAATCGGCGGAACCAGACTGAGGCGGTGTTCTTCTCGGTGTCAAACATGGGGCTCAATGCGCCGGGGCTGCGACGGGATCCAGCAGGGTGCGGCCGCCGTCAATCGTAAGTATCTGGCCCGTAATGAAGCCTGCGGCGTCCGAGGCCAGAAACTGCGCGGTTTCCGTCAGTTCGGTCGGGGCTGCAATCCGCGCCAAAGGGGTGTGCTTTTCGATATCGTCGCGGAAATCGCGGTTTTCTTTCAACGTGGACTGTAGCGAAGCGCTCATCACGGATCCCAGCGCGATCGAGTTAACGCGAATGCGGTTTGGGGCCAGCGCCACAGCCAGCGAGCGTGTCATCTGATCCAGCGCGGCGGTCGAGACGGAATAGGCCATCAGGTCCGGGTGGGTGCGCCGGGCCGCAATCGACGAGAGGTTAATGATCGAGCCTGCAGGGTTGTCGTCATCGTCTCCGGCCTGTTTGATCATCCGTTTGGCCACCAGCTGGCTCAAACGCAGGGCGGGCATCAGGTTCTGGTTCAACAGTGTCCGGACCGAGTCGTCATCAGGGTCCAGCGGGTCTGACGGGATCACCTGACGGGCACCATTGATCAGGATATCAACCTGATCAAACGCGTCCAGCGTGGCCGACAGCAGGTTGGCAATGGTCAGCTTTTCGCGCAGATCGCCTGCGAAATAGCGTATATTGCTTTCATCGCCCTGCTCGCCCAGTTCTTCGACCAGCCGTTTTTCGTCCATATCTGCAAAGACCACATTGGCCCCGGCATCGGCAAAGTGGCGTCCGATGGCCAAACCAATCCCGTTGGCCCCGCCGGTTACAATCGCTGTCTTGCCAGCTATGGAAAAGGACATCCGAATCCTCCTGAGTTGAAGCGCAGGTTAGCGGGGCTTAGACCCGGGGGCGAGAGGCATGAAACACCTTGAACCGATTGTCGCCTGTCACTTCGTGAACTTGAGTGAAGGCCTCCGTCAAGGTGGACTCGTACGGCAGATGGCGGTTGGCGACCATCCAGAGGTCTCCGCTGCGGGTCAGGTTTCGTGCGGCGGATCTGATGAAGCCTTGCCCCAGCGCGGGTTCGGCACTGCGTGTCGTATGGAACGGCGGGTTCATGATGACGGTATCGATGGGCTCTAATGCTTTCCAGGTCACCGCGTCTGCCCAGTGAAACTGTGCCCGCGGATCGGTGATATTCGATTTGGCACAGGTGAGTGCAATGTAATCTGCTTCGACCAGATGCAATGACTTGACACGGTCACTCTTCAGCACCCCCGCCGACAAGAACCCCCAGCCCGCGCCCAGATCCGCCACTCGGGCCCCCAGCTTGTCGGGCAGAGAATGCGCCAGAAGGGCTGACGCAGGATCAATGCCGTCGGCTGAGAACACACCGGGCGCTGTCGCGTAGCCACCCACGCTCTGCGTTTCGGGTGCGGCCCAATCGACAAAGGCGGCGTCATCAGCCTGAAACCAAAAGATCTTGCCATGGGCCTTGGAAATCGGACCTTCGATGGCAACCCGCTTGCGAACATCTTTCAGGATACTGTCGATACCATTGGTTTTGGCCCCATCGACAACAATCGTCCCGCTTGCACGGGCGCAGGCGCGATGGATCAAGGACCGGGCCAGCGCCTTGGCGCGCGGCAGAAACACCAGCGCGTCGTGGCAGGGCGCATCGGACACTGGCGCAACGGCAAAACCCTGGCTGGCAAAATAATCGTGAAACGGTTTGAATGGCTGAACGACCTGAGCATTGCGCGGCAAGCCCGATAGGTCGTTTTCGGTTGTCGGGCCGATCACGGTCAGCGGGTGAGACAGGGTCAGGCCGCTGTTCAGGGCGAGGTCAAGGCGAGGGGACATGGTCAATTCCGGTCAACCCGGCCTATTTTATTCTTCGCGTTCCATCGTGCATTGCAAAGGATGCTGGTGCCTGCGGGCAAAATCCATCACTTGACCCACTTTGGTCTCGGCAATCTCGTGGCTGAACACGCCGACCACGGCCACGCCTTTTTTGTGCACGGTCAGCATGATTTCGAACGCCTGTGCGTGGGTCATGCCAAAGAAACGCTCTAGCACGTGAACCACGAATTCCATCGGCGTGTAATCGTCGTTCAGCAATAGCACCTTGTACAGCGGGGGACGCTTGGTTTTGGGCCGTGTCTGCAGCAGGACAGACGCGTCACCGTCGTCATCTGATTTGTCAGACATCATCCAGGGGTTTTCCAGCATCGCGCGCAACAGTCCGATTCAGGCATTGGGTTTATCTGAGCGCTTATATAACGTGGACGCCGTCAGAATAAAGAGGTAGCGGACCTATTCGGAATGGACAAAAAACTGACGACGATCGCTTTTGATGCGGATGACACGCTGTGGCACAATGAGCGATTTTTTCAGCTGACCCAGGCCCATTTTGCACAGATTCTGGCAGATCACGCGGAACGTGATCAACTGATGGAGCGTCTTCTTGCGGCAGAAAAGCGTAACATTCAGCACTATGGATACGGGATCAAAGGCTTTGTGCTGTCAATGATCGAGACGGCAATAGAAGTGACCGACGACCGCGTTCCTGCCTCGGTCATTCGTCAGTTGATCGAAGCCGGGCAAGAGATGCTGGCCCATCCGATCGAGCTTCTGCCCCACGCGCGCGAGGCGATTGAGAATGTTGCGGATACACACCGTGTGATTCTGATCACCAAGGGCGATCTGATCGACCAAGAGCGCAAACTGGCGCAATCGGGGTTGGGGGATTTGTTCGACGGGGTCGAGATTGTCTCGGAAAAAACGGCTGAGACCTATCGCTCTATCTTTGAACAACACGGAGACGGACCATCGGCGGCGATGATGGTTGGCAACTCGATGCGGTCGGATGTGGTGGCGCCGATACAGGCCGGGTGCTGGGGTGTCTATGTTCCCCATGGCCTGGTCTGGGAGGTCGAACAGGCCGAAGTGCCGGTTGGCCACCCGAGATTCCGGGAACTGGCGGATCTGGGGGACGTTGCTGATTTGGTGCGCGACCTCGGCTGATGTTGCCGTTCGGCCTCAGTTCCGAAAAAAACAACGCAGCCTCGGCCATGATCCCGCCATCTTCGCGCATGTGGTAGGATGGCGTGCGCCGACGTCTATATATAGAAGGCGCCGACAGCTGTAACCAGCCCTCGAAAACACCAGCTTTCGGTTTCATTTAGAGGTCCCCTGTGTTAGCCTTGGACCAACTAAAATAATTTCAGCCGACCGGGAAAACCCGGCGGCGCGAGGCAGACAGAGGCAAAGATCGTGCAGAGTCGGTGGACAGTCCCGGCCCGGATGGGCGTATTCCTCATAGCGTTTTTTGTGGTGCTTTCTTTTGCGCCCCTCAAAGCCTTTGCCGCCCCCTACGCGGCGATGGTGATCGACGCGCGAACGGGCGAAGTTTTGCATTCGCGCAATGCCGATACCCGGCTGCACCCTGCCTCCCTGACCAAGATGATGACACTCTATATCGCGTTCGAGGCAGTGCGGAATGGAGAGATCACGCTGGACACCCCGGTTCGTATCACGCGGGCAGCAGCGGCGGAGCCGCCGTCAAAACTGGGCCTACGCTCCGGCCAAACGATTGCGTTCCGGTACCTGATCCGAGCCTCGGCAGTGAAGTCAGCCAATGACGCGGCCACGGCCATCGGGATTGCGATCAGCGGCTCCGAAGCCGCATTTGCCCGCCGAATGACCCGGACCGCCAAGGCGATGGGGATGAGCCGGACGACGTTCAAGAACGCCCACGGTCTGACTGAGTCGGGGCATATGTCCACCGCACGCGACATGACCACTTTGGGGCGTCATCTGCTGTATGATTATCCGCAGTACTACAACCTGTTCTCGCGCCAATCGACCCATGCCGGGATCAAGACGGTTCCCAACACGAACCGGCGACTTCTGGCGGCGTACAAGGGCGCGGATGGAATCAAGACGGGCTATACCCGTGCCGCCGGGTTCAACCTTGTTGCGTCGGCCAAGCGCAAGGATGAGCGCATCATCGCTACCGTGTTCGGTGGCAAGTCGGGTGCGTCGCGCAATGCCAAAGTGGCCGAACTGCTGGACCTTGGCTTTCGCCGGGCTCCGTCGCGTGCTCCGATCCGCAAACCTGCGCGCCCGGCCTATGCGGGCAATACCGGTTTGGGCGGTTCGACACAGGTCGCGCGTCTGACTGGCGCGCCGAAATCCAGTTTGCGTCCGGTGATCCGTCCCAATGCCGCAACTCAAGTGGCAAGCGCTGTGGTCGAAAATGCGAACCAGAGCCGGGACCGCATTCAAAGCGGAATTGCAGCAGCCATCGCCGAGGCTGATCTCGCACCTACCGCGCCTCCGGTGGAAAGCTCGGATACGCGTCCGGCTTTGCGGCCTGAAAATTTGGTTCTGGCCTCAACTCAGCCCGATGAACAACCTGAGCCGGAACAAGAGGTTGTCACGCGTTTGTCCACGTCAGGCGGGCATTTGTGGGGTGTGAATGTCGGCCGATACACGACACGGTATGAGGCCGAGAAGGTGTTGCTGAAAACCGCGTTGTCGGAAATGACCACGCTTGAAGGCACCCTTAGGAAAGTCAACCAAAACTCAAGAGGGTTCGAGGCCACGTTCCAGGGCATGACGCGAGAGCAGGCCGATCTGGCCTGCCGCCGGTTGCAAGCCCGCAATGTCACCTGTTTCATGATCGGGCCGTCATAAGACCCGACATATACTCTCCTGATGGGACTGGGCTGCGATGTTTCGCAGCCCTTTTTTATCCAACCAGATCAGTCAAACACATGGCCGTGCTCGTATTGCTCGTCCTGCCCGGCAGCGGCGGTCAGGGCCGCGACGTTGTCCTTGGTAAAGAACCCGTCATAGTGATGGCAGCGCTCGATGTATTCGGTGATCAACAGCGTATTCTTCGAGTGTTTCGAAAAGATCTGTTTCAGGTTCGGGTCGTCTTTGCACTCACCCACGACATGCGCGAGGAAAGGCACGCCCTTGTCCTTCAATGTGTTGACAACGTAGTCGACGTTCTTCTCGCCAGCGCCATGATCCCCATCCTGAATCTCGACGGCCATGTGGTGGAGGCGGCGACCAAAATTGCGCACGAAATCTTCGGTCGGCATGGGCAGTTTGGCAAACGAGTTCACGAAGGACGGCGTGTTGTTGGCTGTGAACACTTTGGCCGGGGATTTCTTGTCGTCGTCCACGTTGGCGTTGCGGTTTACGTTGGTCGACGAGTTCATATCGAAGATATTGTACGCCCCCCAAAAATAGTAGGGCACCATTGTCAGAAACTCTAGGATAGCATCTTCGCGCTCGCCCGCCAGAACGCGGGTGGCGAGGTGATCGACCCCCAGCATCAGAGGTGCGATTTTCGAGTCGGTGCCAAACGTCGCGGCCACATCGAGGCTGGCTTTCTCGGTATCGCTCAGAAGGACACGATCCCCGAGGCCCAGACTGTCCGGGTCGTTGAAGTCCAAGGTCGAATAGCCGACCCGGTTGCAGGTAAAATCGGACGGGGTCGTAAAGCAAAACCCGTCCAGAGTGTAAAACGGGTTCTCGGTATCGCCCGCGTATTCAAACCGGATATTCTGATCTTCCAGCGTTTTGCTGAGCGCAGCAAGATCGTTCGCGGCAAAAACTTCTCCTACATACCGGGTCTGGGGCGTGTTGCGGGCCAGCGGGTACATCCGGTTTATGCGCGGGATGAAATCCTCAAATTTTTCGCTCAGCGGCGCCATCAGGATCAACGCCGGATAGTCAGGGTGCGAATGCAGGATAGAGAACTTGTGCGTCCGCCCGAGATAGCTGGCCGAATGTCGATAGGGCGTCATGACATACAGTTCGAGCATCGTGTCAAACAGGGCCGTGGTCTCGACCTGAATGACGATCGCGCGCATCGGCCCAACCTGATCTGCGATGCCCGAGCTGGTGCGTCGCTCGTAGATCATCGGCAGATATTCTTTGAAGAAGTCCGAGTTCTTCTTGTCGCCTCGTGGTTCATAAGACATCAGATCAAAAGACATTGGCGCCTCCTTGCGGGACATCTGGCTGCAAGCGCGGTGGCTTGATTCATTGTGTTATTCATTGTGTTGCTACAATAACGGTATTCAGAACATGCACTTGCAGGCATGCTATGCGTTGAATCCTGTTCGGGCAACAGCGGGAAATTGGGCAACGGGTGTTACGACCAAATGTCTATCGGGTGAACTTTTTAACATCGACCCCGCCCGCGATCAGAGTCTCTTTGACCGAGCGGGCGATTTGCACGGCTGTCGGGCCGTCGCCATGCAGACAGATCGTGTCGATTGAGGTTTCAAGCCGTTTGCCGGACTCGGAGATGATGGCCCCTTCGCGCACCATATTCAGAATGCGCGGGCCAGCAATCTCTGCATCGTGGATAACCGCCCCGGGCAGGCTGCGATCGACCAGAGTACCATCGTCGTTATAGGCACGGTCAGCGAAGATTTCGCCCACCCACTTGCAACCGAGCGCGCGGGCGGCCTCTTCCTGTTTCGTTACGGCCAGCACCATGATGATGATATTCGGGTCAACATCCAGCGCGCCCTGATAACAAGCCCGCGCCATGTCGATATCGACCGAGCACATGTTGGCCAAGGCGCCATGCAGTTTCAGGTGCCGCACCTTGGTGCCGACCGCTGCCGCCATTCCTTTTGCAGCACCCAGCTGATACCGTACCAGATTGCGCAGGCTTTCGTGGGGCACTTTCATATTGCGGCGACCAAAACCCTGAAGATCGGCAAAGCCAGGATGCGCACCGATACCCACATCGTTTTCGGCGGCCAGTGTCATCGTCTTTGCCATCACATCCCAGTCGCCCGCATGAAACCCACACGCGATATTGGCCGACGTGATGATCTTTAGCAGGCTTTCATCATCACCCATGTTCCAGGGGCCATAGCTTTCGCCCATATCGGCATTCAGGTCCACTTGGGGCATCAACAGGTCTCCTTACTCGGTGGCAGAGATCACTCCGCCGATCAATTGGTAGGACAACAGGTCCGGGATGTCATGCGGGTCGCGGACCAAAGGTTCAATACACCCCGGCAAGCGGGCAAGTTCGGCCCGGAAGACAGCGTCAAGATCCACGGCCTGATCCATCGCTACGAATTCGAAGCGGATCGGCGCGCCAGCAGGAGTTTGCGCTGCGCGGGGCAAATCGCAGGGTAAAACGGTTGCAATTCTGGGGTATCCGCCCGTCGTCTGGCACTCGGGCAACAGGATGAAGGGATTGCCTGTTCCGGTCATCTGGATGTCGCCGGGGGTGATCACTTCGGAGAGAATGTTCAACTGCCCGTTGGCTGCAAACCCGTCACCGTCACTTTCCATCTGCATCCCCATCCGGTTTGCGCGTGCACCCCGTCGGAATTGGGTCTGGGAGAAGCGGTTCAGCGTGGCGTCATCGAACAGCGAGGTTTGAAAGCTGGCGACGACGCGCAGAACACCGCCAGTGAATCGGTCGGTGACGTGCAGCTTGCTGCCAGCCTCACCACTATCTGTCCCTGAAGGCAGCTGATCACCGGCCTCAACCACGCGCCCGATCTTGGCCGTCAGATGGGTAGCGCGCGACCCCAGAAAGACGTCAGTATTGATACCGCCGCCGAGATGCAGATAGCCATAGTTTCCTTGCAAACTCGGGCCGATTGTCAGGCGTTGTCCAGTGTCCAGTAATTGTGATGCATTCCAGACGATTTGAGACCCGTCGATGCTGGCCTGCATCGGCGCGCCGGTCAGCGCCACCCGGACGGGCTGAGTAGCTTCAAATTCGCCCCCCATGCCCGCCATTTCCAACGCAGCCAGGTCCGGGCTTTGACGCAACAAAGCCGCGCCTTCATGCAGTGCCAGAATGTCGGCTGCTCCGGACCGGGACAGCCCCTGATCCAGATAGCCTGTTCGCCCTTGATCCTGAATGGTGCACGCGGGGCCGATGCGTCGAACTGTCAGGCTCATGATACAATCTCATGACACGTTGCGCCGCCAAGGCCAGTGTCGTTGTTTGCGCGAATGGCTTCCAATTCGTCTCTTGATACCGGGTCGAACAGCAATTCATCGCCTGGCTTCAGGGTGAATGCCTCTTCCATTTCAGGCCGGAAACACCGGAAGGCGGTTTGACCGATATGTCGCCACCCTGTTGGTGTTGGGCCGGAAAACAGAACAAATTGCGAGATCGCCAAAACCAGAGCACCTTCGGGCACCATCGGGTTCAATTCTGGCAGGCGGGGTATGTTGAACTCGGGACCCAGAGGACCGAGATAGGGTTGTCCGGGCGCGAACCCGATTGTCAGAACGCGCACCCGCGACTGGCTGAGCCGACGAACGGCCTCGGCAGGGTTCAGCCCTGCCACGTTTGCGGCTTCATCCAGTTGAGGGGCCAGATCCGTTCCGTACACGGTTGGAACACGCCACAGTCTTCGCCCATCCGGCAATGCCGCACTGTACCAATCTTTCTGTTTCAGAAGTTGGTTCAATCGGTCAGCGATCTCTGAATGGCGAACGCGCTGAGGGTCAAAGCGCACATATGCTGACCCAAGCGAAGCGGAGGTTTCTATGACACCGTCCAGATCCAAGTGATCGATCTGGTCGCGATACGCCAGGGCGGCCCGGTTCGCGGCCTCGGTCATTTTGCCTGCGAATGTCACCAATGCGCCGTCCAGACCGACGGTGCGCACCATTGGATAGGAAAGGCCCAGAGTCATGCGGTTGCTGCCATTGGATCGTTTGGATGCGTTCGGAGACCAGACCGCATTGCGGAGGAATGCGCAAGTAGAGTGAACTTGGAACGCAGAGATTCTGAATGTGCAGCCAATTCAGACCTGTTCTCTGGCCTGGATAGCGCAGAGACGATTGCACCAATCGCTGCGGAATCGGGTGAGTCAACGATTTGGCGGGATTTCAGACACGGCTTTGAGTCGGATTGGATTGTATCTGGTTTCCCGCTGAGCCCAACATGTTGTGGTTTGGCATTGTCAGGTCTGTGCCGAGTCGAGTGTTGTTCAAAATGGGACGCATCAAACTGGCTTAAAATCACTTTGCGAGAGGTCTTTAAGGATATGAAATTGTTTAACTTTTCACCGAAACGCAAAAAAATGCACCGAGAACTGATTTTTCTGCTTGCGGCTGTGTTCGGTAGACCTTAGAACCCCCTTCACCGGCGGCGCTGAGGTGCTGGGACGCTGCGGCAGCGGCGGTGACGCTCAGGAGAGACTGGGGGCATCTTAGGGAAGTTGTTAG